>NZ_CFHRBF010000002.1:0-585999 GCF_984380535.1 Thalassoroseus sp. | reverse complement strand
TTTGAACGTGCGACCTCCTGCTCCCAAAGCAGGCGCTCTACCAAGCTGAGCTACGTCCCGGTTGGATGACGATGGAACGGGTTCTCGAAGACACCGCGTTCGGTCTGGCGGGAATCATAGTGACTCACCAATTTGGACACAACCCTGGATTGCCCTACAAACACACGCGATTCTCTATCCTTCTGACGAAGGTCGCCGAATCGGTGTTATCGCCCTGTGACTTCGCGACTCATCGCGCTGAACCGGAGGTACTCCCAGTGCCGGTAAAGTTGCGAAGTCCGGGCGAGTTCGGCATGCGGGCCGATGCTATCGACGCGGCCCTGGTGTAAGAGCACGACCCGATCCGCTCGCTTGACGGTCGAAAGTCGCGAGGGTAGCAAGATCACTGTGCGTTCTCGAAAAATGCGGTTGTAGGCATCGTCGAGCAGGGCTTTGGTGTCTTCATCGAGTTGAGCGGCCGGTTCCTCGATGATGAGCAACGCCGGGTCCCGAAGCATCGCTCGAGCTAAGCCCAGACGAAAACTCTGGCCGGGGTCGAGTTGCTCACCATGTTCGCCCAGCATGGTTTCGTATCCCTGCGGTAGATCAAGAATGAACTTGCTGGCGTGAACCTGTTTTGCGGCGGCCATGATGTCCTGTAGGGAGTGGTCCGCTCGGCCACAGGCGATGTTCTCGCGGACGGTCCCCGTCATCAACGGGTCAGAACCGCCGACGTAAACGGTTTCCGCCCGCAACGACTCCAACGTCACCCAGGCGATGTCTTGTCCGTCGAACAGGACACGTCCCCCGTTTTCGTTGGGCTCGATAAACCGAGGCAGCAAGTAGGCGAGTGCTTTCGGTTCCAACGGGTCGTGCGAGACGATAGCAACCGAATTACCCGCTGGAATCTTGAGATCCAATTGGTTCAACAACCGGCCACGATTTTTCAGATTGTAAGAGACATTTTCGAAGTGGATGCGTTTCGATAGTGGCTGCAGGAACTTTGCTCCCACCGCCTGTCCGACCGTGGGAACACGGTCGAGGTACCGATAAACTCGGTCGGCAATCGTGGCGACATCCCGGCGTTCCCGGACGGCGTGGAACAATTCTTCGAGCGGGCGGTACATCCCGGCGAAAATCGTCAGCAGCAACAACGTCGCGGAGAGCGACAACCCATGCGGTGCACCGGCCGGTTCCAGAACTTTCAGACCGAGAATAATCAGGACCACACTCGTCGCCAAGATCACAATAAACCGTGAGATCCATTGAGAACTACGTTCGCTGCGGCTGATTCGCGAGGTGCTGGCACGGTATCGTTCGAGGTTCTGCTGGAACTGACTCGACTCGAATTCATCCATGCCATAACCACGGATCAACCGGGTTTTGTCGAGACCATCGGCCAAGATGCGAAGCTGTTCTTCGGACTGACTTTCGGCGTACTTCGCTTTCTGGGCGGTGGCGAATCGTTGGCGTTGCAGAAGATACCATCCAAACGCGAGCGGAATGACACACTGAAGTGTAAGCCGCCAGTGAATCGACAATGCCAACAAGAAGAGCATGGCCAACATGATGGGATAACGTCCGAAACGGCCGATCCAATCGTAAATGCCACGACGGACAACTTCAGAGTCTTTGATGAAGATGTCTCGCACGGTGCTGGCTTCGCTATCGGTGAGATCACCGGGGCCAAGGCGCAACCGCTGGCGATGGATCAATTGGCGTAATCGCACGGCCACCTGTAAAGCGGCGTCACTTCGGGCTCGTCGGGCCAATGACGCGAAGAAAGTCCGCACGAACCCCAGGAAGATTCCAATGAGAACCAACGTCACAAGTGCCGGTCGATTCAGCCTCAAAGACGCAAGCGAACGGTAGGCATTCGCAAAGATTCCGCCCCACCAATGTTGCCGACTTTTCCACACCGTCGGCAAGACGCCCGTGTTTTCAAGGGTCAACCGGTACTCGCTGGAACTGGTCAAAACCTTCGGCGACAGGGCATTGAAATTGACTTCCCCGATAATGGGTTTCAACGCCGCAAATTCCGCTTCAACTGTCGCTTGGTTCTCAGCCAAGGATTGACCGGTTCGATTGGCAGTAATGACCAATTCGCCGCCGGTTTCCAAGAGGTCGAGGATCAGGAAAATGACGAAAAGCGTGAGGACGAGGCAAAACGTTTCCAAGAGTGACCAGGCGATCGACGCAAGTGCTTTGCCACGGAACATTTCGCGACGCGGAAACAGGCGATCGAAGGAATCGACGGGTGCAGGAGCTAAACCTTCCACGAATTCAGCCGTTCTCTCAGGAGGAAGTCGTCCGTGGGAATTCGATCCGATGTCCGTTATGTTTTCGGGAACCCGTTCCTCGTTCGCGGGAAGCAGATTCCCATATCCGATCCTAACCCCGACATGCACCAAAAGCATCCCCGATTTTCGCTAAATCGGGGAACCGACGGGACATCAGGCGAGGTCGCGGTCTTCGAATAGAATGAAGGCCAGCAGAATCGAAGCCGTCGTATAAAACAGGCAATATGCAAACGCTGTCCCCAGGTAGATCGGAGGCACGATCTTGCCCGTGGCGACAATGGCGTCGGTCTTGAATGCCTCTAATGCCGGTAAAACGGTGGCAATCATCAACGCCATGAATTTCACGAATTCCAGTTTCGCAAACACCGTTTGCGCCAACACCGGGGTGAGGTGCCCAACCACGAAGATCGCCATGCAGGTCACGATGTTCACAACCATCGGCAAACGCGTCGAAATGGCCACGCTGACTCCCGTCATCACGGCTACTTCCATAAAGACCAGCAATACACTGGGCAACACTTGCACGATTTCTTGGAGACGGTCTGCTGCGGTGATTCCGGTTTTCGAACCTTCGCGGGCATCGTAGCCCACTTTGTAATAAATGAGAGCCGCGAAGACGATCACCAACGGCACCACTAGGAAGATGACGCCGTTCAAGATGCCGACGTATTTGCCAGTGATGAATTGTCGCCGATTGATCGGTTTGGACAGCAAGGTCATTGCCGTCTTACCTTCAATCTCTTCGGAAATGCTGATGCTCGCCGTCCAGATGCCAAGGAACATCCCGCAGAACATAATCGTAATCAGCCCGACATCCTTGAACATCTTCAGGTCTTCGCCCAACGAAAAGAAGGGCAGGAAGGTGTTCAGAACTAAGAAAGCGGTCGCCAGCAACAGCATCAAGTAAAAGATCGGCTGTCGGACGGCTTCTTTCGTCGTCGCACGGGCGATCACGCCGGACTGGGTGGTGTAGCAGTACGCAATCAGGGCGGCTACCAACGCGACCAGCACCGACAATGCGAGAATCCACTCCTGAGAGATCCCCTGGAACAGTTGCGATACAGCGGTTGGGAAATCGACTTCTGCTTCCATCGAACCGAGACCTCAAGCACAATGAGAAAATCAATGCACGGACAAAAAAGAAAGATGTCCCTTCAATCTATCGATCGTGATCTAACGGAAAAAGGGAAGTCACCGTAGAAAATCATGGTTTCACCGAACCCATCCCTTTCAGGACGTATATTCAGAACGATTTAGTAACGGACAGTGAACACCCGACACTTTTCCAGGCCGATCTTCATCGATTCCTCACATCGTACCGAATCTTCGGCTTCGATGTAGCCGGGAAACTGCTGCCGAATGGCGTGCAGGAAGCGTTCGAGTTCCTCTTCCGGCGCTTTCACCAGCACTTCGACAGTTCCATCGGGAAGATTTTTCACGTAACCGACGACATCGTATTTCTTAGCCACGCGTTCGGTGGTCATCCGAAAACCCACGCCCTGAACGCGACCATGAAACACCACACGCCGACAAATCGGGGAGTTCGAATCCGTCATGAGACAGCCAGTCTGTTGAAGTCACCAAGGGAGCTACGTTTTGTCTATCATACGGATCGCCACACTTCAAAATGCGTGAATTGTCTCGCGGGAACGACGGAAATCTTGTCGTTATCGCTGTGGGCAATACCAACCGAGTTCTTTTCGCGCGGGCCGTGTCGAAAACCTCGCAACAGGATTCAATCATGCCCCAGCCCAACTCTCACGCCCGTCGATCCGGTTTTACTTTGATCGAGTTATTGGTGTCGATCACGATTATTGCGATTCTGATCGCGTTGTTGTTGCCGGCGGTGCAGCAGACGCGGGCGGCCGCTCGGGGTGTGCAATGTCGGAACAACCTCAAGCAAATCGGTTTGGCATTCCACAACTACCACGACACACACCAAGTGCTTCCGCCGAGCAGCACCAGCGATGTCGAAAAAGGCGTGTGGCGAGATCGGCCGTTTCGTTACCACCTTCACAGTTGGGCCAGTTTGATTCTGCCGCAATTGGAGCAAACGAACTTGCAGAACTTGGTGGACTATAACGTCTCCGCTCTCGACCCAGCCAACCAAACCGCGGCGGGCACGGTGTTGCCGGTGTATCGCTGTCCGAGTTATTCCGGCCCGGATTTCAGTGACGATCCACTCTACACGGACATGGGCAGCCCGTACGCGCTCCGAAATTACGTGGCGATGGGCGCTTCGGACATCGGCAAACTTTGGCAAGACGCGGACGGCGTGTTCTATCCGCTCGCCAAGACCCGGTTTGCCGACATCACCGATGGCCTCTCGAATACCGTGTTCATCGCCGAGACTCGCGACACCGGTTCGGCGGTCTGGATCGACGGCGGAGCGGCTGCCCTCGCATCCCGCCGGTATGACTCAACCAATCTTCCGAGTTACGCCGGCCCCGAGTTGCCCTTGAACTACCAACCGTACTACGAAGTCGAACGCGACGGCGACGGCAACAAAACCTATCGAGCCATCGACGCCTTATACGGCCCCTCCAGCCAACACCCCGGCGGCGTCTTCCACCTCCTCGGCGACGGCTCGGTTCGCTTCCTCCGTGAAACGATGAACGTCACCGTGTACGATGCCCTAGCAACCCGATCGGGCGGGGAAACGGTGGGCGAGTATTGAGACATTTCGCCGCTGCGTTTGAGCTTTTGCCTGCAAGAGAACTAGTAAAGTCAGGAGTCACAACCGACAATGCCAACAAGGCTCATGAGAACTGAGATCATGACAATTGTTGAGGAAAGAGGCATCCATGTTGTCCCACGTTTTCTTCCATCGACTGTTGTGCCTTGTTCTTGGCTTTTTCACAAGTTGGATTCTTCAAGGAAGCATCAATTCGTGCCTAGCGGCTGACGATAAAATCCTCGAAATTCGTTTTTCCGATGCGCAAGAGATTGAGGATGTTCTTAACGGAGAAACACCACTTTCGGACAGGAAACTTGTGAGGGTCCGCGGCAAAGTCAGTTCATCAATTAGGAGTTTGTTCTATACTCCGTCTATAATTGGTGATGTGAACACAAGTACCTTTTCGATACGCGAGGAAGATCGTCATCTCATTGATCAGAAATCTCATGTTAAGTTTTTCTATGGACACGAAACGGGAACAGGCTTTTATGTCCTGAAGACAGACGCGGTGGGAGATTTCTTTTTTACTAAATCGGGAAAGTTCTATCGATTCCGTTTGCACGGCTGTATTCCTCTCTTGGAGATGATCGTGGCCCAAAACCAGCTTAGTGATCGGACGAGGCAGATCCTCAATAAAACACTGCGATTGTCGAAGGAGAAAGACTCGTTCGCAGCGTTTGCCCATCTAGAGTCGAATGGCACGCCCGAGGAAGTCGTGACTTGGTATTCGTCACTAGTACGTGTCTGTTATTTCCAAGAGAAGAATGTGCCGTTGATGACGATGTTTGGTCGTCGGGGAATTCAGTTCGGACTCGAACAAGCTCGTCACACGGACTCAGACGAACTGGCGAACAAACTGAAATCAACGGCGAAGGAGATTTGTTACAACGTCGGCGTGAATACGTGGCCGGCTTGGGAAGACGAGGGCATCACAGTCACACCGTCTGATTTAGCCATCGGACTCGACGCCGCCCGCACGAATTTGCGACTCGCAATCGAACTCAAACGCGACGCGATTCCCATGACCGATGCCCACTGGCTAGTCGGGGCGCAATTACTAGCCGCCCGAAAAACAAAATTAGCCGGCGAGCAGTTCAAGCAAGCTGCTGAGATCGCAAAGCAGGCCAATCTCACCGACCGTGAATGGATGGCAAAAGGCTATCTCGCAATCGTGCAACAGTTAGACGAAGACACAAAGCCAGCCGGCGACGAAGCCCTCCAAACCGCCACAAAAAAACTCCGCGACCTCGAAACCGAAGACGCGAAGTTCTGGGCCGATCAATTGAAATCCGTGAGCCAGTTCTTTCGGAATAAGCCGTAGGTCAGGCTGTGCCTGACGTTGGAATCGTGGGCTAATGGAACTACTTCGCGACGTTGTAGACGTTCAGCAGGTTTTGGTCGCGAAGGTATAGTTTGCCGTTGGCGACGACGGGGTGGGCCCAGTCGGGGAGGCTGGTGCTGGGGGTTTTGAAGCGGCCGGTTTCGACGTATTCTTCCGGGTTCGCTTTGACGAGGCACATCGTATTGTTTTCGCCGAGGTGGTATAAGTGGCCGTCGGCGTAGGTGATGGAACCTTTGCCGGCTCCGCGGGATTGCCATTGGATTTCGCCGGTTTCAAAATCTAGGCACATCAGTGTGTTGCTGCCCGTGCCGTAAATGTAGCCATCGACGTAGATCACACCGCCGTGATGGTTCTGGATTTTCTTCTCGAACCACTGTTCCTCGGCAGACCACTTGTTGCCGTCTTTGATGAGTTTCACCAACCCGCCACCGGTGCCGTAGGCGGAGGCACTGAAAACCATGTCGTCGATGCAGATCGCGGTGGAGATGTTAGCCGTGCGGTTTGCGGAGCCTTTGTAGTCCCAAAGAAACGCACCGGTTTCAGCGTCTACGCCGATCAATCGATCCTTCGTGAACTGAATGTATTGCCGGACGCCGTGAACTTCGGCGACGATGGCGGAACAGTAATGAGCGGCATCGGTGACGTCGGTGCTTCGCCAAATGGTTTCGCCGGTTGTCTTGTTGAGGGCAGCAATGGTGCCATCTGGTCCGCCGGGCGTGACGATGCACTTTTCACCATCGATCAGCGGGCTTTCGCTGAAATCCCAGGTGGGCACGCCTTTGGCTCCGAAGTCGTCGATGAAGTGTTTGTGCCACACGATTCTGCCGGTCTTGGCTTCGAGGCAGGCAACCTCTCCACCCGCACCGACGGTGTAGATGAAATCACCGTCAACGGTTGGGGTGCCTCGTGGACCGGCTCCGCGTTTGCCTTGGGCGTATTGTTTCTTGCCTGCGGGCAGGGCGACGGACCACAGAACGTCGCCGGTATTTTCATCAAGACAGATGACGTGTTCTTGGTCGGCACCGTTGCCGTTGTCGTCGGCTTTGTTGCCTTGGGTGAAGACGCGACCGTCAGCGACGGAAACCGAGGAATATGCGGCTCCGACATCTTCGCGACTCCAGGCGAGTTTTGGTCCGCCTTCGGGCCATTCGGTAAGTAGGTTGTTTTCAGCGGACCGGCCGGTGCGTTCGGGACCACGCCATTGTGGCCAATCACTTGCCAGTGCAGTCGTGGCAGAGGCTACAACGATCGCAACGACACATCCATTGATCAATCGAGACACGGGAGTTTCCTTCATTCGGGCGGGGTAAACGGCGAGATTTGGGACTCCATTCGGGAGCTAACCAACAGTCTACGGAAAGCACCGTCCGAAAAAAACTCTGTCGCCCAACCAACAAAGAAGCCGCCGAGGGCAACCCCCGACGGCTTCACATTTGGTCTTGAAAACTCGCGACAGACGAGCCTGCCAATTTAGTAAATCATTGGCTCTTCGTCGTGGATCTGTGAGTCACCCAACGACCGTTTCACGACGACGACGGTCGAGCCATGCTTACGGTTCTTGAACTTCTGCCAGATGTTCATGATCATCAGAACGACAATCATGGCACCAGCGGCAGTCAGTACGAAACCGAGAACGGCCCACGGATACTGGGCGGTCTCCATCATGTTGACCGTATATTGAGCCGAGAAAATCGGCAACGGCAAGAAGAACGCCGCATTCCAATTCTCCGGGATCAGTCGACCGCTAACGCTGACTTGCAAAGCCAATATCGCGACGTGCACGATCGCCAATACGGCCAACATCGCGAACGATTGCGTCCAGACCTCGGTAGCCGCCAATACGATGGTACTCGGCAGACCGATCATCAGCAGTAAGATGGCCAAATGACCGGCCAACAGTTTGACATAAGAATTGTTCAGATACTTTCGCATCACGTACCTCCCATCAATGAGAGAGAGTTGGCCAACAATTGGCCGAAGTTTTCGTTTAAGTGTTTGTGGTGAATGAGTTGTTCAAGGTGATATCTGATCGACATCCTCACCCGCTACATATGAGAACGTATTTCCCGTGCAGAGGTTCATGGGAAAATTCGAAATGTGATTGGGAGAAAAAAAGAAAAGCGTCCCAAACGGTTGGTTTGGGACGCTTTCGTGTGCTTCAGAAAGAGTGCGGGCCAACGCCCTTTCCTCCGCATTGCTCTTTTAAGAATGCACGTCCTGTGCCGGAATGAGTTTTTGTTGGGGGTGTTTTTGTAAGTAGTCTGTCTGCAAGTGTTTATGTTTGTTTTGGGGTTTTTGAGGCAAGCGAATGGATCTGGAATTCCTGTTGCAAAACGCTGCGGTGATTCGTTTTGATCGAAGTGAAGTGGTACATTCATCGTTTCGACAGATAGCGTTGAACCGTGTAGTGTTCAGTTTCTTAAAAGCCAGCAACTATGAACGTATTTCCGTCTTGCATGGGTCAAGAAGAGCAGAATACGGTCTCGGAGGCTTTCGATGACATCCGTCGGGGCAACCTTGACCGCATACCAGTGAGAGCGAAAAATAGTGAACTTCTCACGACATTCGTTCGTTCAGCGTTTTGTTCCATTCACTTCAACGAATAGGCCTGCCCGGTGACAGACGAGAGCATCCCGGACTATGTATTGGTCATTTGCCGCAGGTGTGGCACCCGGATGCATCCCGACGTGCGTGAAAATGCCTACGAAGTGAAATGTCACGACTGCTACACGATGGCTCCCGTGCCATCGCGGGCGGAAGTGATCGCAAAACTCCCCCACTCGCAGCGACAAAAGCCCGATGTGGGCACTTACAGTTTGTCTTTGCCGCCGGATATCCGGGAGAGTTTGGAAACATCTCGGTATGGTGCTCCCGAGCCGCCAAGCGAGCCATCGTTGCCGTCGTCACGGACATTGCGGGAGGAGTCGGCACCGGAGGAAATTACGTTTTCGGAGTACGGTTCCTTCGAGGACGATACACCCGCCAAACCGGAATCGACGCCCGAACCCGATCGCAGTGGGTTCGTGGTGCGTTGTCCCGCTTGTGATACTCCATTCGCACCGACATTGATCAATCAGCCACAGGTCGTGTTGTGTCCGGAGTGCTTGGAAGACGTGCCCGTTCCAGCCAAGGACGATGTTCCCGAGCAAAAGACGAAGGACAAGGTTTCGAGGAAGACCACGCCGAGCAAGTCGTCACCGTCTCTTCCACCGAAGAAAACACGTGCGGTTCCCGCCGCGGACGGTATTTTCGACGCAGAGGAAATCCCATATGAGACCAAAGAGCCGAAGTCCCGCACAAAAACGTCTCGCCCCGGTGCACGAAAGAAAAAACGGAAACGCCAGGAGCATCGAGACTACGAGGAACGTGACCGCGGCAACAATCCCACGGTCAGTCGCGAGGCGGTCGGTCGAGTTTTTGATCGGATGGCGGAAATCCGCACGGTGGGCGAAGCGCCGCCGCCACGCTGGACGTTCTTCACCGGCACATTGAATTTTCCTTGGCGAGCAGATACTTGGTTCCGCTGGACCGTCTTGTCGGTCGCGATGACAATTTCACTGCTACTGATGGCCATGATGACGGTTCTTTACACCGCTCAGCACCAGGGCACCATTCTCGGGGTGGCCTTTCTCGCGATGCCCACGTTCTGGATTCTCATGGGGACACTTGCCTATGCCGCTTCGGGCGGGTTGTGCATTTTGATCGAAACCGCCGGCGGCAGCGATACCATCGACGAATGGCCCGAACGGGATTGGAAAGAATGGGCCGGTTCGCTGGTGTTCGTTGTCTTTCAGCTCTTCGTGGCCAATGTCATCGCGTTTTTTCTTGGGCAGTTCATTGGTCTATTCGTGGAATTGTCCTGGTACTGGACGGGATTCGCGATGTTGTTGATTGCCCCGGTGGTGTTGCTTTCGTCACTGGAGGCCAATCACCCGCTCACGCCGATCACCGAACCGATTCTCCGCACACTCGTTTTCTATCCACAAGGGTGGATGTTGTTCCACCTCATTACCGGCAGTTGGGTGGTGGGAATGGTCTTCGTCAGTGACGCACTCCGCGAGCACCCATTTCTTGCGGCGTTAGTGCTCGGGCCGATTGTCGCCGCGTTTTTAATGATCTATCCGAGGTTGCTCGGTCGTGTTGCGTGGGGGGCGTCGACGATGTTGGAAATCGACGATGATGAAGACGACGCTCCCGACCGAAAGAAAAAACGCCGCTCGCGAAAGCGTCTGCCACCCCCATCGGAGTGAAGGACCACTTACAACGATGGTGCGGAATTCATCACCTCTAGGTGTTCTGCGGACAGGTTCCGGAATTGTCGACGCTTTCGGTGACAAGCCGTAGGCAATTGTGGTTTCGGGTATCGGATGTGAAGACAATAGTTCTACTGATCGTTGAGTTTGAACTTTACTTCACATCAATTGTTTGACAACCCGAACGACATCGGCCCCGAACGTCCTATGATTTCAAGAGTTCTGCCTACCGGGTGCCGGTGACGTCCGTTGCCGAGCCAATCTTATGCAATCACCCGCCTACAGTACGCAGTACGTATTGTTTGACGATGTTCGTCAACAATCCCTAGCGGAATGTTCCCAAAAACTAACATCCGACGAGCAGTCCGAGTGCGTCCGTCTGCCAGTCGGTCCGTCACGTGATCGATGGCTGATTGGTCGCTGGGTCGCCAAGCAGGTCATTAGGGACTCGCTCGCTACGATCGAACTGCGGAACAATTCCATCGAAATTCTCTCACGGAACACGACCGGCGGTCGGATGCGTCCGCAAGTGAGGATTGATGGAACCTTCAAACCATGGGGGTTGTCCATCGCGTATTCCGAGCAAGCGGTTTACGTCGGATTCACACGGGAACCGGAATTTCGGATCGGTGTCGATCTGGCGGAACCCGAGCAACTGGCTTCGGAAAGCTTGGTGTTCTGGTTCAGTGAACGTGAACGAAATGCGATTCGTACCGGAGATCGCTGGCGGATCGCAGAGATCTGGGCGATGAAGGAAGCTGTTTACAAAGCGTGTCACCGGGGCGAAAGTTTTGTTCCGCGTCGCGTCGAAACGATTCCGTTGTCCGGCGACCGTTGGCATATCCATTATGATTGTTCGCCATCCGTGTATGTGCCGCACTTCCGACTGCAAAAGCACGATGGCATCATTTTATCCACAGTGCTTGCAACCGATCGACTTCAACCGCGACAATCACGAGTTCGGACCGAATCCCAGTCATCGCCCGTGAGCCAACTTGTTTCACGGTCTGCCTTTGTGCCGTAGGACCGTTGACGGCTCGTCAGTCGTCCGGTGACAGGCGAGATAGCAATCTTCATGAATTCTTGATATCTCGCTTGACCACCAAAGTCGCCGGTCTTTACTCTCTGGGCTGTCGGCGTCGGTGTCGTGAAACCGAGAGTGGAAGTGGGTTCGATCGGCGGTCGTAACCTGCCGCAATGAGGACGTTTACCCTTGAACAATTTCCGTCTTTTCGGGCTAGACGGCTCGCGTGTGTTTGCTCAGCATGTCTCGCGGTTTCTCGACGCGCCAGTTGCCAGCCATGTCGAGCAGCACTTCGAAGACACCGAACCCTACATTCGCAGCAATGTGAACGTGCGGGGATGCGACGTGTACGTCATCTCCTCGCTGTTTTCCGACAGCAACCAGTCCGTCGGCGAGAAACTCGCGAAATTGCTGTTCTTCCTCGGTTCGCTGGTCGATGCCTCCGCGAAACGGATTACAGTCGTTGCGCCGTATTTGCCATTCGCCCGGCAAGACCGCAAAACCGAAAGCCGGGCACCGATTAGCATCAAATACCTGGCTCAATGCTTGGAAGCTGTTGGTGCCAGTCGGGTGTTGACGATGGACGTCCACAATCTTTCGGCGTTCCAAAATGCGTTCCGCATCCCGACCGATACGTTGGAAGCGAAGAACCTTATTGCGGATTTCCTTTGTGGAGTCGACGGCGGTGGCCAAAGTCAGCTCCCGGTCGAAGCCCACGCCCCGGACCCGCTCATCGCGGACCCGCACGACTTGGTGGTGCTCGCCCCGGACAGCGGTGGCATGGGCCGAGCCAAACGATTCCGGAACGCCCTCGAAAAACGCCTGAAAACTCCCAATCGCATCGACGTGGCATATCTCGATAAAGAACGCCTCAGCGGAAGTGAAGTGTTGGGCAGTAAGATCGTGGGGAATGTGAAGGACAAACGCGTCATCATTCTTGACGACATGATTTCCAGCGGCGGGACCATCGCGATCGCAGCCGATGCCGTCGAAAAACACGGTGGCGAAGTCTGGGCAGCTTGTGCCACGCACGGGTTGTTCGTCGGAAAGGCGAACGAAAATCTGGGGCAAATTGAACGCGTCATCGTGACGGACACCATCGACCCGTTTCGTCTCGACCGTGAAGCCTTCGCGAATCGGTTATTCGTGATTCCCACATCCATGATGTTCGCCCAAGCCATCCGTCGCACTCATGAAGAGGGCGGCTCAATCAGCGAACTGCTCAATTAGTCGGTGGAAATTGGTCGGTTAGGCTATCCCTGAACGACTTCTACACTCCGCCGGCCGTCTTCCTTCCGGTTGTTCCGATTGGTGAAGTCGTTATGATTGCGCAGCGTGTGAGGAGAAGTCATTTTGACTTCACCTGACTGTGGAACTGACGACACCTTCCCGGTAGGGCTGGGCGAATGGATTCCGAAACCCTGTGGACGACATGGGATGAGTTGCCCTGGTTTGCGCGGGCGGATGGGAGCGGTGTTGCGCTTGCGGTGGCTGATCAACTCTTGCAAGCCGCGACCGAAACCGAAAACCTGCTGGCGTTTCTCGACGAAGAATTGCCAATGATCGCCACCGAGTTTGCGGTGCAGTCGGCGGCAGTTTGGTGTGAGTCACCGGAAGCGGGGTGGAAACCGATTGCCCAATGCGGTCGGCAATCACCAGGCGACATCCCCACGAACTTGCTCGCTGGCTGTCTGACTCGAAACGCGGGTGGTTGTTGTGGATTGGAAAAGCCGGCTGGCTGGACGTTGATCGTTGTCCCTACCACGACGACACCGACTCCGCAAGTTTTGGCCCTCGCCGGTCGTCATTTGAAGGCGGAGGATTTGCCGATGGCGGTCGCGGTTGGGCGGTTGCTCGGCGAATGCTGCGAGATCGCCTCGATGATCGAGCGATCTCGACAAACTCCGGTGGCCGATGGGCCGATGGCACGCTCTCATCGTTTGGCAGTGGAACGTCTTCGGCAAGACACCAAGCTCATCGGCAACAATCCGAGTTTGGTTGCGTTGCGGAAGACCATTCCCGACTTGGCAGCATCTGAATTGCCGATGTTGATCGTCGGCGAACATGGCACCGGCAAATCGCGGATCGCCCAAGCCATTCACGTTCGCGGTCCCCGGGCGTCGGCTCCGTTTATCTCCGTTCCTTGTGCCTCGCTTTCGCCGACCCAGTTGGAAGCGGAGTTGTTCGGGCAGGACAAAGGACTCCAGGAAGACGAGCAAGTCCGCCCCGGTTGGTTCGAGAAAGCGGAAGGGGGAACGTTGTTCCTCGACGAAGTCGGCGTGATCAGCAGTGCGGCACAGACTCAACTTCTGCAAGCCGTCGAGCGACAGCAAATTCGCCGTGTCGGGGGAACCCAACCAATTCCGATCAACGTCCGTGTGATCGCGGCGACCAGTCAGGATCTGCGAAACCAGCCCTCGGGGCAAAGTTTCCGGGACGATTTATTCTTTCGACTTTCGGTGGTCACGCAACGTCTGCTTCCGTTACGCGAACGGCCGGAAGATATTCTGCTATTGGCGGAGTATTTTGCGAAGGAAGCCGCCATGCGATTGCGGCGGTCGCCGGTCATGCTCACGTCGGATGTGCGACGTCGACTGCAAGAACATGTCTGGCCCGGCAACATCCGAGAACTGCGGAACGTGATCGAACATGCCATGCTTCAATGCACGGGCGATCGACTGCAAGCGACTGATTTGAATTTGAGCAACTCGTCGGGAAATCCGGCGAGCATTTCCGTTCCCGAAGCGAATCTCAAGGACGCCACGCAGCAGTTTCAACAGGAGCATATCCGTCGAATTATCCGCCAATGCCAAGGCAACATGAGTGTCGCTGCGGATTCGCTGGGACTGCACCGTTCCAACTTGTATCGCAAGATGCGTCAGCTCGGCATGGAAGAAGCCGAGGAAGATTGAATCACACGAACTCTTCGCCGGTGAGTCGACGATAGGCTTCGAGGTAGCGTTCGCGAGTTTTCTCAATGATTTCGGCAGGCATTTTCGGCGGGGGGCTGTTCTTGTCCCAAGGCGTACTTTCGAGCCATTCCCGCACGAATTGTTTGTCGAAACTTGGTTGGTTGCGACCCGGCTGATACCGATCGATGGGCCAGAATCGGGAACTGTCCGGCGTAAGCACTTCGTCCGCGAGCAACAATTCGCCGTCGACCAAACCAAATTCGAACTTCGTATCCGCGAGCAGAATGCCAGCTTCCTGCGTGATCGATGCCGCCTTCTGATAGATCTCGATGCTGAGGTCACGAAGCTGCTGCGACAATTCCGTCCCCACGCGGTCTTTCATCTCCTCAAAAGAAATATTGAGGTCGTGTCCGCTTTCGGCCTTCGTTGCGGGAGTGAAAATGGGTTCGGGCAGTTGGCTGCATTCCATCAAACCGTCCGGCAAGGGAACCCCGCAAACGGCTTGGTTTGCTTGATATTCTTTCCAACCGGACCCGGCCAGGTAGCCACGCACGACACATTCGATCGGTACAATATCGACTCGCCGCACCACCATCGACCGGCCTTCGAGTGCCGCTAAGTCGGTTCCGGTGGGCAATGGGAGTTCCGTGAGATCGACGTCAAGAAGATGGTTGGGGACTTCGAGTTTCTCGAACCACCAACGACTCAGTTGTGTGAGCAGACGGCCTTTGTCGGGGATTCCGTCGGAGAGAATCCAGTCAAACGCACTGATGCGGTCCGTCGCGACGAGCAGCAGCCGTTCGCCGAAATCGTAAATATCGCGGACTTTGCCTTGGTGAGGTGTAAGGCCAGGTAAGTGAGTCGAAATCAGAGCAGACATGGGGAACTCGGGGCTGGTGTTGAGAGTTCCCCTTTATATGGCGATCACCGGCAGAATGTGCAAGCCCGGCAGGCGAGTGACCAAGAATCGCCAACTCTTACGAGGATTCGGAGCGTTTCGATTGGTGAATCAATGTGGTAGGGCGATCAATGATCACAGTGTCCGCTTCGTTCAGCTGCCGAACTCGATCACTGAGGAAGTCAGTAAGAATGTTGAAGTCGATAGGTTTCGAAAGATGAGTGTCGAAACCACTTTGCTCGGCTTTTTCCCGGTCACTCGGTTGGCCGTATCCCGTCAAAGCTACTAAGTGGATATGCGAATTCGTCGCATCCATACGGACGGTGCGAGCCACTTCGTAACCATCGATGCCGGGTAGTCCAATGTCGATGAACATCAGGTCTGGAGCGTATGACGAAAGCATCTCCAAACCCATGGCACCGTCTTTGGCGGCTTCGACTTCGTAACCTTCCATTTGCAACAAGGATTTCAGCATTCTGCGAACGTCTGTGTTGTCCTCGACAATCAGGATTCGCAGTGTTTTCGGGTTTTCGGCCCAGCCTTTTTCCGGTGGCGTATCTCGCAAATCTTCTGAGAGAGGCAAGTGGAGGATGAACTCACTGCCGGTTCCGGGGCCATCGCTATGGGCTTCGACCAAGCCGCCGTGAAGTTCCACCAAACTTCGGACCAACGACAACCCGATTCCCAATCCACCTTCCGATCGGGAAAGCGACGAGTCGATTTGTGCGAAAGGTTCGAAGATGCATTCCAGTTGGTCAGCCGACATCCCCACGCCTTGATCGCAGACGGCAATTCGCACGGACTCGTCGATTCTCTCGACGTGCAGTTGGACCGTCTGGCCGCGATCAGAGTATTTGGACGCGTTCGAAAGCAAATTGACTAAGACTTGGTGGAGACGAACGGTGTCGGCTTGGAGGAATAATTCCTCAGTGGGAAAGTCGACCTGAAGCGATTGTTCCCGTTCGACGAACATACCGGCCGTGGCTTTGACGGCATCATCGAGAAGGCCTCGTAAGCACACGCAAGTCCGACGGAGTTCGATTTTGCCTTGGGAAATTCGCGAGACGTCGAGTAATTCCTCGAGGAGTCGCGTCATTTGCCCGCATTGGCGTTCGATGACTTCGCGGGCTTCGTGAAACATTTCGAGGGTGATGTTCGGGCGTGCCATCAGCCGCGACGCATTCGAGACCGCAGCCAATGGGTTTCGCAATTCGTGAGAGAGCATCGCCAGGAAGACGTCACGTCGGCGGACGTCTTCTTTTGCGCGGTCCTCGGCTTGACGTCGTTCGGTCACATCGCGGAGCATCGCCAAGTAGGCGGGTTCCCCCTGCCATTCGGTTCTTGTGACTCGCATCTCAGCAATGCGGTGCGGCAGTCCTCCGCGGAGAATGGTGATCTCGGTCCGTTCCGCCGCCGCCAGGGGAATCCCGAACACATCGCCAAGCAATGCATCGCCGGGAGTCGCTAACAGTTTTCGAGCGGCGGGGTTCGAATAGCAGATTTTTCCTTCCATGCTGATGACCAAAACACCGTCACCAGACCGATCCACAATGCTATGGAAGGCGTTGTTACAAGTTTGAAGTGCTCGTTCGAGGTCAGAAATACGAGCCGCATCGTCGCAGCCAGATCGTGACCACTCCCAGGTATCGCCTTCGCGGAGATTGGAACGCCGCATCGTGCGGCTCCTTCTTGCTATCACAAAAAAGCCGTAGAGCCGATTCGAAGCGCGTCGGTTCGGCGAACGGAATCAACTTAGTGTTTTGCTAAGGGGGCCTGTCATGAGATGGTTGGCCATCACCCATCCCGATTTCAACGTTTTTCTGACAAAAAATTGTCGTTGCTTCGATTCTGAAATCGCCCGGTGACTAATCGACAGGGGGAACAAGTTCCGCGAGAATATCGTGGCTCTTGCGGAGATCCCCTACGATTCGTCGTTCAGGACCGGGAGAAACTCTCACCAGTGTTGGTGTTGCATAAACGGCATGTTCTCGGGCGGTTTCCGGATGCACCGACACATCGATGACATCCAAGGAATAAGCCCGAGGGGCTCGTGGCCCTTGTTCAATCGCTTCGCGAAGATTTTGAACCATCTTTTGATGTTCAGAATCGAGGCAAGGGACGTAGAGCGTTAGGGCAAGTTCATCTGCTCGATGATGGCGGATGTTCATTTTCCAATGAATGCGGGAGTCGGCCCCCACACAGTTTATGAAAGAAATCGGAATTACTCAGTGAACCGGTATCCCCGAAGGCGACCGGTTCGCGAGTGCCCAATTAGGACGCAAGGTCTCGGGCCATTTCGCGGGCGAGTTCTTCCGGATCAATTGGTTTGTGGAACCAGCGATCAATTCCTTCCGGACCGGTCTGCACTCCGAGCTTCATCGGTGAAGTTCCACTGACCGCAAAGATTTTGAGGTCGCGAAGTTCGGGATGCTGACGGATTTCGCTAATAGTTGTCGGGCCATCGACATGCGGCATCAGCATGTCCATAAGGACGACGTCAGGCCGTTCGTTGTGAAGCAAGTAATCCAGAGCTTCCCGACCATCACTTGCGGTAATGATTTCAAAGCCAGCCATCCGGAGGAAACCAGCCAGCAGGGATTGCTCGTTCTTATCGTCTTCCACCAACAATGCACGAGGTGGGACAGTGGCGACACTGGGAGCGGGGGCTGCTTTTGGCTGTGGTTGCAGCACTTCGGCTTGCAGCAATTCCAGCTCTTGCAACAGTGTCCGCACGGTCGACTCAGCGTCATCGAGCATACCAGCATCGATTTGACGTCTTAGGAGTTGTGCAGCAATGTTGGTGCTGTTGAGGTGATTTCGGACCTCATGAGTAGCTTTACCGAGCTTTTCCAGCTTCAGTTGACGTTGAAGCGGAATCGACAAGCTTGGTGTTTCCGTCGTGACGCCTTCCTTCTCCGCGATTTCATGACGAAGAATTCGCACTTCGGAGGGGGCATCGACACCGATTCGAGCGCGGGAGCCATTGATGGCGACGAGCTCGACGGTAATTCCAACCTCGGGAAAAACAATCCGTTCATTTTCGCGACGTGTCAGTACAAGCATCATGGGTCTCCATACCAAGGGCCAGATCAGTAAGAACAATCTTACGATCGGTTGCTGTCGGACTTGTGAACGAAGAATCGTTGGTTTGGTGAACGAAATTCGTTCGCCAAAATCAACACTGAAATTCCTGTCTCAGCCGGATGAAGTCGATAACATTCGTCGTTACCAAGACCTCTCCGCATCGGTTCACTTCCGGCGTCCTTGCTGGAAAGTGATGCGTTTTGCACTTCCTTGTGCAATCAGCTGTCACGAGTCAACCACACTTTGTATCGAAACCCAGATAGGGGTGCAATACCAAACCCGAGTTTTTTGTTCGCAAATCGGCTAATGACCCTTGCATTCTACGGCGAATTCGATCCGGCGTCGTTGGCTTTCGTATTCTTGATCGATGGCTCTTGTTGAAGTTGAATCAGGATTTCCGGGTTTGCGTACTTTTCGGGGTTGAGGTTCCAAATCCGAACGGCTTGGCGATCGAACAAGTGAACCTGACGATGGTTATAAGTCACACTGGGGTCGAGTTTGGAAACTCTTCGGGTGGGATAAATCGGACAAAACTTCTGCTTGAGCGGACGTTCAGGAAGATTCAATCCTTTGAGTTGCGGCAAAGTCTTCTTGTCGAGATAGGAGTGCGAATCCATCAGGAATCGGCGAGCCGCATCGTCGCTGCTGAAATAGACTTTGATCCCGTGGTAGCGTTCAAACCGGCTGCCGGCAAACACACGTCGATCGGTGTAAACCGGGCAGTACTCTTGTTTCTCGACGCGAGCAATGAAGACAGAACGGTTGGCGGCAGAGGTCGAGTCGATCCAACTCATCATGAAGCATAGAGCCAACAAAACAGGTTTCATGAGACGATTCACTTTTCAATGTCGCAGGAAGTTCTGCGGGGCATGGGTTCGGCAAACGAGTCTGTTGAGTATAATTGACGTAGCGAGCCAGCTGGGACACTCTTTCCCCGAAACCGTGAGATTTTTCTTGGCGGCGGGAGAGTCCGAGTTTCCATCGCTTAGACGGACCCCGAAGAACTGATCGGATGCCATGTCGTTTTTCAGTCCCAACTTATTTTTGAATCCCGGTTTGCTCGCGGGAGTGGCGTTCGTCGTCGTTCCAATCGTGCTGCATTTTCTGCTGAAGAGTCAGCCAAAGCGATTGCCGTTTCCCGCGTTGCGATTGTTACAGAACCGCCGTAAGCAAACCGTAAGGCGATTGCAGTTGCGGCATTTGTGGCTGCTATTGCTGCGAATTCTGGTGATTGCGTTGTTGGTTCTCGCGATTGCCCGGCCTTCATTACCGGCGGCGAATTACAGTCTGACGCTGACGGAAGCCGCCGTTCTCGCGGGCATCGTGTTGCTCGCTGGGGGTGTGTACCTGTTTTTCGTCCGGCGTTGGCAAAGCCAACGTGTCCCGCCGCAGACGTTGGCTTATCGCCGCAGCGTGTTACGTGGTGGAGTTGGAATCACGGCGGTGGTCCTGTTCGCGTTGCTCGTCGCTTGGCCATATCAGCGACGGATTGCCGCCGAAGTCGATGCACCGGCGGCGGAACTCAAGGACAATCTGCCAGTGGCGGCAGTGTTCATCTTCGACACCAGTGACAGCATGCGATACCGCTTCGAAGGGCAAACGCGGTTGGAAGCCGCCCAGACAGCGGCGGCGGATTACCTTAAGGAACTCCCACGTGGCAGCCGAGTGGCGGTGACGGGCACGAACGAGGATGAACCGCTTGTCTTCCGAGACGATCTCGTGGTCGCCAAAGACGACTTACAAGGTTTGTCGCCCCACGCGGTCAGTATTCCGCTCAATCAACGCACTCGTGCGGCTATATTGGCCCAAGAAGCGGATCGTGGACGCGTGCTGGAATCAACCGCGAACAACGTGACTCCGGCAGAGACGACATCGCAGTCCGATCGCTACCTGCGGGAGATTTATCTCTTCACTGATTTGGCGGCGTCCGGTTGGCAAAATTCCGGAGCGGCTCAGCTCAAAGCGGAATTGGAACGCCTGCCGTTCGTGCATGTCTATTTGATCGATGTCAGTGTGGCCGATCCCATCAATGTCGCGGTGTCGAAGTTGGACCTTTCGAAGGAAGTCATTTCCAGCGGCGAATCGTTGACGGTCGATGTTACGGTCACGGCGGACGGTCCGAAACCGCAGTCCCGGACCATCGAAGTTCGCACCACGGTTCCCGGCGGAGAAGAGGCCACCAAACGCAAACGAAGTATCACGATCAAACCTGGTGAAGCCGTCGTCGAGTCGTTTCAATTGGACGACCTAGGCGGTCCCTACTTGCAAGGCCGCGTGTTGGTGACGAGCGGCGATCCGCTCGATGCGGACAACGAACGTCATTTTACTGTGCGAATGCAAGCCGCCCCACACGTGTTGATTCTCTCTGGCAAGACCGGGGAGGGCGATTACCTGCAGGAAGCACTCGCACCATCGCGATTGGCGGAATTGGGGCAGGCACCGTTTCAGGTCGATCAATACCAGGCGGATTGGCTGAACACGCATCGTGAGGAACTGGGGCAGTACGACGTCGTCTGCTTGGTGCACGTGCCCGGTTTCCCGGAACCGTCTTGGCGTGCGTTGGAGGAATACGTCCGAAGCGGCGGCGGCGTGGCGACTTTCCTGGGTATGCAGAACATCGAAGATTCGGTGTCCTGGAACATGCCGACCGCACAGGAATTTTTACCGGCGGAGTTGCTCGCAATTCGTAATTTCGATCCCGCCGAGACATTGGCACTCGATCGAGCAGGACATCCGATGTTGGATCGACTGTTCGAACTCGATGGTGTCACTGGGTTGGCTTCGCGGTATGTCGAGAAGTGTTGGTCGGTCGAACCGCATGCGGAAGCTGTGGTACTCACCTCCTACACACGAACCGATTTGAACGTGCCCGCTACCCCTGCGTTGCTCGTCCGTCCGCATGTGCTTGGCAAGACGGTGATGTTGACGACCGCTGTCACACCACGTGGTTGGAGCAACATCGCCCAACCGAGTTGGCAGTTTCTGGTGTTCGCTCATGAGATGATGCGATACTTGAACTCGACCGATGCGGTTGCCGCCAATACGCTCGCCGGTGAGGAGATCGTGTTACCTTTGCCGGACGGTGTGCAACTCGATGAGTACATCTTGCGGAAGCCGAACGGTGCCCAATCGGTGGTTCCGATCACTACCGACGAGGATTGGCTCATCGTCTCCGACACCGACGTCGTTGGTTCCTACACCATGTTAAGTACTGAGCCAGAGTCCAAGTTTCGCACCGGGTTCAGTATCAATCGACGTGGCGACGAAAGTGATTTCACGAAACTCACCACGGACGAGTTAGCGGAGTTTTTCGGTGAAGACGGTTACCGAATCGGCACGAACTTCGACGACTTGGAACGTATGATTACCGTAGGTCGGTTAGGGCAGGAACTCTATCCACATGTGCTGACAATTGTCATCATCGTGTTCTGTCTGGAACATCTCGTCGCAAACCGCTTCTACGGTGGCGACCTGCAAACCGAATCCTGATCATTTTTCATCCCCACGAACCGGGATCACCGAAGTCGTGATGACGTTGCATTTCAATCCGATCTGGTCTTGGCCGAGCGTTTTGCTGACCGCCGTCGGACTGATTGCGTTGGTGCTGCGGACTTATCCGCCGCGAATTCAGCATCTCCCGCCCGTTTGGCGACGCTCGCTGCTGGCGTTGCGGTTGCTGGTGGCGTTGGTGTTGATTCTGGCAATGTTCCGGCCCGAGTTGCGACAGCAGGATGACGATGATGACAACGAACGCCGCGTGATGCTCGTGCTCAGCGATGCCAGTCGCAGCATGCAAACTCGTGACATCGCCGGC
Source organism: Thalassoroseus sp. (assembly GCF_984380535.1). NCBI lineage: Bacteria > Pseudomonadati > Planctomycetota > Planctomycetia > Planctomycetales > Planctomycetaceae > Thalassoroseus > Thalassoroseus sp. Next base: position 563,716 of record NZ_CFHRBF010000002.1, on the reverse strand, counting down.
GGTGCATCTCGGCGGGAGTCCGTGCAACAGACGCTCAACAGCGTGGATGGACTGTTCCGTGAACTGAATGAAATCGTCGATGTGCGGTTCTTCGACTTCGCTGCGGAGCTGAAGCCAACGGAAACGGTAGGACCAGACGCGGATGGTCAGCAAACGGCAATCGGTTATACGCTCGAAGAGGCGTTGAAGATCGTCAACCGGGAGGATCTTGCAACGATTCTGATCCTCAGCGACGGCACGCAACGAGCGTTGCCGCCGAACGAAGTCGATCCGCGTCGCGTGGCCGAACAAATGGCGGCACATCCGGTGCGTCGGGTTCCGGTGTCGACGATCGGTTTCGGAAGTGAAGTCCTCGAAGGGGCGTCTGATTTGTCAGTTGAGGAAATCAACGTTGCCAATGAGGTCTTCGTCAAAACCACCGTCCCAATCACGGGGCGAATTCGCGCGACGGGAGCGGCGGGACGCACATTGACGGTGCGGGTACTTCTGGAAGACCGCAGTGGCAAACAACCCGGCGAGACGGGCGAACTGAAAGAAATTCCCGCAACGAGTACATCGCGACCCGTGATGCAACTCAAACCCCGCAGCAACGCTGAAATGTTGCCGTTTGAACTGTCGTTCGTTCCTCCGCAAGCGGGCGAGTACAAGTTGGCGATCCAAGTCGAAGAACTTGACGGCGAACTAAAAACGACGAACAACCAGCGAGCGACGATCATCAACGTGGGCAAAGGCGGCCTGAAAATCGCGTACTTCGACAAACCATATTGGGAGCAGAAATACATTCGGCTTGCAGGGGCATCGAAGAAGATCGACATCGACTTTTTCGCGATCCGACCAACGCCATTCTCCAAAGTGAACAAACTCGACCCGAAGATTTTTCAAGACCAAGGTGCGGAAAACTATGATGGTTACATCATCGGCGATGTGCCTCGCGAAGTCTTCGGCGATAAGAATCTTCAGCAACTTGCCGACCGTGTTCGCGGTGGAGCGGGGTTGTTGATGCTTGGCGGATTTAACACGCTGGGACCTGGCGGATATGCGGGTTCGGCGTTGGAGCCGTTGTTGCCGGTGGATTTGCGAGCGGACACCGATGACGCGCACTACCTCGAAGATTTGCCAATGCGTCCGACGCGTGAGGGTGTCACGCATTTCGTGATGCGACTTGGTTCCGCTGCGGACTCCCAAGAAGCGTGGAGCAAGTTGCCAGCACTGCAGAGTGGAAACCGACTCCGCGAGAAAAACGCCGCCGTGCAGGTGTTAGCCGCCACGAATCCGGATTATCCCCGGGCGGGAATTCCATTGTTGTTTACGCAGGATGTCGGCGGGTCACGCGTGATGACGTTTGCGGGCGATACGACTTGGCAGTGGGTGATGTCCGGGCAGGAGGAAACGCATCAGCAATTCTGGCGGCAGATGCTGTTGTATCTCACGCACAAGGAACTCGATGCCGACCAACCGGTGTGGGCCACATCGCGGCCGCGTCGTGTGTTTCCCGGGCAACCGGTGGAGTTGGAATTCGGTGCCCGCACCGCGACCGGCGAACCGATTTCCGATGCCAATTTCACCGTTCGCGTGTTGCCACCGGCAAATGACGAAGGCAACGTCGTCGAACGCAAAGTCTCGCCGCGTCGTTCGGCGGACACGCATACGGCGACCGTTCGCGAAACCAACCCGCCTGGCGATCACTGGGTGCGAGTGAGTGCGGAGAAAGACGGGAAATCGCTCGGTGCGGATGCGTGGACGCGGTACCTCGTCGAAGCGCGAGACTTGGAACTCGACAACCCGTCCGCAACCCCGGAACTCTTGCGGGAGATCAGTCAAACCACCGGCGGGCGATTCCTCACACCGGAAGAGTTGCCGGGCTATCTGCAAGACCTGATTGCCAACCCACCGACAAGTTCCGGCGAGCAAATCCAATCCACCCGACTCTGGGATAACTGGTGGTTTCTGTTGGCATTCGTCGGACTACTCACGGTAGAGTGGGCCCTCCGCAAAAAACGCGGCTTGGTGTAGCGCATTTAGATTCTTTGGGATGAGGATTCACGACTGTGCCATTGACCCAAGCCGATGCAATTGCAGTAAAGTCGACAGCTAAACTTGTGAATCTATGCGAGCGAGAATTGATTTCAGACACTGAATTGGTCGAGGCTTTGTTCCAAAACGTTGCACGTTGCGAATCTGATATCGGTATTGAGCAGTGTGTTGCATTAGTCCCTAAACTTCATTGGCAACAAATCGATTCTTGGATGAAAGTGAAGCGGAAGGAACCCTGCCTAAGCGACTTCCTAGCAATATTTCATCCCACAAATCCGACAGAGTTGGAACGGCAAGAACTCAACGAACGAATTCAGCACGCGTTTGGGATTGTCGCCAATTATCTCGCGAACCCGACCGGCATCGTCGAATATGAAATTGACGATTTGGACGGATTACGCAATCAGTGGTTCCTGTTTCGTCAGTTTGAGAGTGTTATCGGCGAACCTTGTCGCAGCGAACAATGCGATGAAGATCGTATTCGCAACAGCGTGTATTGCCCGGTACACCATTACGAGATGGTTTTCGGTCAATCGCCACCAGACTTAGCAGATTCGTGCGAATAGCTAAAGACGCGGGTGCCACTGCTGGCTTGTCCAGCAGTGTTTTTAGCGACTCCCGGATGGTTGGTTACTCGCACTGCTAGGCAAGCTAGCAGTGGCACACAACTACTTTCTTTTTATAGTTTGTGTTTCTTGCAATCTCACAAATCGCAATCGTATGCGACGCACCCTACGAACATCACATCATCACATTACCCCTCATCACATCACCAAGGAAGAACTATGCGGGCGGCTGTGTTTCATGAGTTTGGCGAACCAGGCGATGTGCTGCGTTGCGAGGAAGTTTCGCCGCCAGAGTTGCAAGATGGCATGGTGCGGGTGCGGATGATCGGGGTGCCGGTGAATCCGTCGGACTTGATGACCGTTCGCGGCGGGTACGGAATCGAACCGGAACTTCCCGCAACGCCCGGTTATGAAGGTGTCGGAATCGTCGAAGAGGGCAGTGGAGTCCTCGGCAAACTTTTGAAAGGTCGCCGGATTGCAGTGCTCAACAAACAGGGTGGGAATTGGGCCGAACAGGTAGTGATTCCCGCACGACAAGCGGTGCCGTTGTCGAGCAGCATTCCCTGGGAACAGGCGGCGATGTTCTTCGTCAACCCGACAACGGCTTACGTGATGACGCGAGAAGTCCTCGCGGTCCCGAAAGGCGAATGGTTGCTACAAACCGCTGCAGGATCGGCGCTCGGGCAAATGGTCATTCGACTCGCAAAACATTCCGGGTTTCGCACACTGTGCGTTGTGCGTCGGGAAGAACAAGCCGAAGAACTGCGGCAAGCCGGTGCGGATGCGTGTGTGGTCTTCGACGGTGCCGTTGACGCCCCGGAGAAACTGCGTGACGCGGTTGCGAAAGTCACCGATGGTACGGGCGTGAAATACGCCATCGATCCCGTCGGCGGGACGACGGCGACGGCGGTCGTGCGGTGTTTGGGAGTGGGCGGTCGTTTGCTCTGTTTCGGCACACTCTCAGGGCAAGACGCTACTTTCTCGCCGCGTCATCTCATCGGTACGGAGACACGCATCGAAGGGTTTTGGTTGGCCCGTTGGATGGACGCACAAGGTCTATTTGGTCGCATCAGCACGGTTCGCAAGGTCGCAAGATTGATTTCCAAAGGTGTGCTAACTTCGGAAGTCGGTCATGTGTTCCCTTTAGAAGACGTCGCCGAAGCCGTGCAAGTGGCCGAGGAGCGCGGTCGCGGCGGAAAAGTGTTGATCCAGATCAGCGACGAATCCGGCTGATGATGTGATTGATTGGTTCGGGCCGTTTTTCACATTATCACATCACGCCTCATCACATCATCATCTGTGTCACTGGTGTTTCATCATCGCGCTGCGCATTTCGCGGCGGTCGGCTTGTTGCTTGAGTTTGTCGCGTTTGTCGTGCATTTTGCGGCCGCGGGCAACGGCCATTTGCACTTTGATCCGGCCGTTCTTGAAATACAACGCCAAGGGCACAATCGTGAGACCGGTCTGATCGGCGGATTCAGCGAACTTGCGTAACTCCCGACGATGCAGCAACAGTTTTCGCGAGCGTTTCGGTTCGTGATTCATCACGTTCGCTTGCGGGTACTCGGCGATATCCGCACCGACCAACCATAATTCGCCATCACGCACGCGGCCGTACGCTTCTTCGATCGAGACCTTTCCGTTGCGAATGCTTTTCACTTCGCTGCCCTGCAAGACGACGCCACATTCGAGGTCTTCGAGGATCTCGTACTCATGCCGCGCTTTGCGGTTGCGGGTGACGGTCCGGTTGTTCGGATCGTCGTTGGCCGACTGTTTTTTCTTCTTGGATTTGCTCATCGCCGATTCGGATTGTAGGTCAGGCTGTGCCTGACAAGTCCATGGGTCGGATGGGGCATGTCAGGCACAGCCTGACCTACCGCGTTTCACTTCTCGCGACCGATACCAAACTCAGTCACGAGTGTGAAGTATATACAGCGGGAGCACCGGAACCAAGATGCGGGTCGTTACCGATTCGTACCGAACCGCGAGCGTGGGAAATGGCGAGTCGGTTCTTGACGCGGCATGACCGGTTCTTCGAAGTGAATCGGTCGGATGGCGTTGATCTGTTCCGCCGGGGCTGGTTGTTGCAGTGGTTTCGGCGTAGTTCCCGGCTTAGGCATTGGCAAAGCCGGCGGCAAGAACGGGATGTCAGCTGGTTTGTCGGTCTCTTCGTTCAGTGGAGTGGGAGCCGGTGCCGGGGCCGTTGGCGAGTTCGGCATATCCACGCCCGGTTTTGGAACGGGTTGCAACCAGGTCCCGATCACTTCTGGCGGCAAGTCGTCGCAGACGTAACTTTCGGCAGTTGCGATCGCGAGGTCGAGTGGCTCGTCGATCCAATTATTGTTTTCGTCGACTCGCATCAATCCGAGTTCCCGCATCAATACCATCCGAGTGGCATAATGGTTGAGCCACACGGAAAGGAAGTTGTTCTGTGTGCTCCGCAAGTCGGAGAGGGCGGTCAGCAGGTTGAGTGCAGCAGTCGGGCCGAACCCACGGCTGGCAACGGCTCCATCGGGACCTGCCGGTGGGGCCGGTTGGCTCAAGATTTCCCGTGTTTGATCCACCCGGCGAATCGCAATTGCGACCGCACGGCGTTGAATCTCTAGGTTGATCTCAAGTTCGTTGAGTTGGCGTAACAGTTGCCGAAGCGTTTGATGGACGTTGTCCTCAAACTGAATCAACTGCCGACGCGACTGTTGGTACTCGATCAATTGCTGACGGAAGTTGTTCCGTTCGATCAGTCGCGTAAAGGGCGGATCGAATTCCAAGCCGGCTCGCAAGGTGCCGGTTTCGTCGCGGAATTTTACGGGGTTGTCGCCGCCGAGGGTTTGTAAGTCACCTTCGAAGCGTAGCGTGATATCCGATTTCAACGCGATTGCGTTAAACTCGATCAGTCGCCAGGTGTCGACGAGCGCCGCCCGGTTGTTCATCCAGTCCAAACGGTATCGACGGGCAATTTCTAATGCATTGTGCGGATCGAGCGTGACCGGCTCGACGGTGATGATCTCTAACCGCGCCCGGCCTTGAATGAGTGACAACTCACCGACGAGATTTTCCATGTCGGTAAAGATTTGCACGATTTCGTTGGTCGTTTGTTTGGTGCCGTTTCGTTCCAACTCTTCAGGCAGAGCTTCGAGTACTGCGTCCAACCGGGCGAGTTCCTTCTGCAGCGTTTGGAAGCTTTCACCGAGCCGCCGTCGATCGGCGTTGAACACTTTCTGTTCGGCAACGGTCATGGTGTTGAGTCGGGCTTCCGATTGGTTTTCGAGTTTCTCCAATTCCGCTCGGGTTTGGTCCACCAATGTTTCGACTTCGCCGACCAACTCGACCGCTCGACCGATAAACTCGTTGAGCGTGCGGTTTGTTGGTTCGTCCGCTACGTCGCCGAAGTCTCCCGCGAGTTCGGCTAACGCGTTTTGCAGTTCGATCATATCATCGCCGACGAACTGAAACGGCTGGAGCATTTTGTCATCGAGTTCGACCGGCGTGTCCGGCGGAAGCCCCAATGTGCCCGTGAGGAAGTTCTCGAGCGAATCCGTGTAGTTGTTCTGTGCTTGAAGCAGCGTAGCCCGTTCGGTCTCGATGCTTTGACGGAACTGGTCGACTTGGGCGATGTCGATTAGACCGGCATCCAAGGCGGCTTCGAGGAGTTCGAGCGTACCGAGCTGGGCTTCGAGACTTTGCTCACTGTTACGGATTTGTTGTAACTGTTGGAGCAGCCCAAGGAAGCCACCCAACGTGCCCGCTCCACCGCCTGCGAACCCGGTGGTTCCGCTACCGCCACCGGTTCCGCCGTTACCGCCGCCGAAACCGCGACCGAACCCGGTGGCATCGCCGACACCCCCGAACCCGCCACTCCCTTGGCCGGTAAACCCGGTCAGACCGGTGCCGCCGAAGAAGCCCCCACGTCGACTCGGACCACCCACGCCTGAGTTGCCGATGGCCAAGTCGGTGTAGAAGCCATGTCGATAGCGTTCCAACGCCCGCAAGTTGGCGAGGAGTGCCCGTTCGGCAATCGTCAACTGTTCCAATGCAAACGCTCGTCCGCCGTTTCTAAGTAACGGTTGAACCAAGCTGAAGTTGAGAATCGATGTGGTGAATCCGCGATTCGGACCGACGAACTCCCACACCGTCGAGTTAGCGAACCCAACCAACAATTGTCCGGCCGTTGAAAGTTGTCGTTGAGCACGCAAGCCGTTGTCGAGCGAAACTTGGTTGCTACCATCACGGGCCGGGGAGAATATCCCGCCGGTCCGTGGGGGGACAGAGTTGACCACATTCGATCGTTCTTCGCCGATCGAAGTGAACGCCGGATCGAAACTGCCGAAGAACTGGACGTCGAACCGAAAGCGTTCCGTGCTGACGTCTAACGCCGACAGATACACGGTTTCAAATTGCTGTTGATAGCTGGGCGAGTGGATCAACGCCAACTTGATGGCGTCTTCCAAAGCCAAGTGGACTTTGCCTTCGTCGGTGATTTTATTCGATGCCCGCAGCTCTTCTTTCCAGAAGGGGTTTTCCAAATCGGGGCGGTCGCCGAACTGATGCCAATACGGCCAGTGATGCATCCCATCGACGTGGTGCATGTACTTATGTGAAGTGGGGTCGTCCGGCGGCATGGGCGGTTCGACTTCGTCGTACACGTCGTAGTAGCGGCTGCGTGGATCGACTTCGATCGTGAACCCAGGCGAATCCCAACGCGGGTCGTTGTCTTTCTCGTGAATGAGACAATAGGCTTCGTCGTCGGCCTCCTGCCGATATTCGTAGCGGTTGCAACCCGAGGTGACGAACGACCCGAACAGTGTCGTCAACGCAAGCACTAATGTTCGTTTCGCTCGGAGATTTGTCATTTTTCGCCGCGCCCTTGGTTCGAAGTTGATCTGATGTGTAGCGCGAAATGCGATCTTCCACATCGACTGTTTCCTACGGATCGGTTCACCGGTTGGCGAAACTTTAACGGTCGTAACGGTTTAACGGGCAAGACATGAAGGCTTAGTGAAGCCGGCGAAGATAGGAAGTTTGCTCATGGCCTTTTCGTGGGCCGTCGAGTTCGCTACAGGAGAAATAGGTGGTTCGGTCATGGAATCGAGCGAAATTCTGAAGATCGTCGGATTGATCGGATTTCGTCTTGGTCGGGACCGCTTCAAAAAAGACACCATGCGTTCGCGCGGAACCCAACAACACCCAACGGAGAACGGCGTGCCAGAGCGAATTTTCTTTGATTTGCATTCCCATTTGCTTCCCGGTATCGATGACGGATGCGAACGCATCGAGGAAACCGTGGCCTGTTTGCGAGAACTTCAAGCGGCCGGGTTCGTCGGGTCGGTGTGTACTCCCCACGTCTGCGTGACGCAGTTTGCCGAGAACACACCCGCATTCATCGAGGAGCAACTTCAGCGGTGGCAATCAATTGTCGATCGCGAAGTGCCAGGGTATCAGCTCTGGACTGGTGGTGAGGTGCGGATTTCCGACCACTGCATTTCCGATTTGCAGCGACATGATGTGCCGACAATCGGACCTGGACGATGTGTGTTGATCGATTTTTTCGGTCGTCATTGGCCGGATTGCGGGTGGGAGACGATCGAATACTTGCAATCCGAAGGGTTTCAGCCTGTACTCGCTCACCCAGAACGGATGGAATTCGATGAAGCCGAATGGGACGCCGTCATCGATCGCTTGGAGTCGCTCGGCGTGTGGCTGCAAGGGAATTTGCGTTGTTTATCGGGGTACGAAGGTCGCACCGCTTTGGCTCGCGGGATGAATTTGCTCAAGGCCAAGCGTTATCGTGTGATCGCCACCGACTTGCACGGCACCCATGCACTCGATGAACGCTTGCGAGGCCTCAGCGCCGTCGAAGCGACCATCGGTGAGGACGGACTCATGCAACTATTGCACCATGGTCCGAAGGAAGTCCTGGGACTGTAGTAGCAGGATTGAGGGGACAGGAAATAGGAATCACGGCCAAAACCATGAATTTTCCTAAATCCCAACCCCTAATTCCTGCCCCCTAACTCTTCAAGAGTGACATTACTCGAACATCGGGCTGTCCGGGTTGCCTCGGGAGAGCAGATACGCGATCAAGTCGAGAGCTTCGTCTTCACTGAGCGTGTTGAGCAAGCCCTTGGGCATCATGGACGTGGTGGCCGGTTCCATGATCTCGATCTTCGTGCGATTCACTTCCTGCAAATCATTCGGGTTGAGCATGTCCGTGTTGACGCGGAAGGTATCGCCCGCCAGGTTCACGATTCGCCCGACAATGACGGTTCCGTCTTCCATCAGGAACTTCGTGGCCTGGTACTGATCGCTAACCGTTTTGCTCGGTTCGATGATCGATTCCAGCAAATCGCGTGGGTTAAACCGCCCGGAAACGGCAGTCAAGTCAGGACCGATTGCTCCGCCTTCGTTGTTGAATCGGTGACAGGAATAGCACTTCCCAGCGGCGAACATGGCCCGACCTTGAACAAAATCGCGTCCGGACAAACCGGCCTCGACTTTCGGCAATAATTCCGCGATCGTCCAGTCGCGTACGAATTCCCGAGGTTCGGCGGCGAGTTCCGGAACCGCTTCCGCTTTGGCTTCGAGAATCGGTTTCAGCTTCTTCTTGGTTTCCGGGTCCAACGCATCGACGGCGTCTTTCTTGATCGATTCCACGAACAGGTCGAAACTCGCACCACCTTTGAACTTCGACGCTTCAAGGAACCATTTGAAGTAACTCGTCGCCGACTCGGTCGTCCAACCGCTGTTGAGTTCCCGCAGTGTCTTCGCAATCGCGATTTGCTCCTCTTGAGTCGGAGCAGAGTGCAACAATGCGAGGGATGGCTCGACGATATCATCCGCTTCCAAATACGTCAGCAATTCCATGAGCTTCAAATTCAACGTCGGCGTTTTCGCGGGGAAATGCGGACGGAATCGGCTAATGAGTTGCTTGCGTGCAGGCATCGTCGGCGGACCAAGTCGGCTGAACGCAACTTCCAACACTCGCAATGTGTGAAGTTTTTGTCGCTGACTGAGCGCATCCCACTCCAAACGTTCCAACGATTTGAGCACCTCTTTCAAGGTCGACTTTGCATCATCGCTGAACGCGGCTCGCATTTTCGCGTCTTGTTTCGTCCAGGTCGGCGGGACCGTGTCCAATTCCGGCTCACGCCGGACGGCATCGGGACGACGATATTGTCGCACCAACGCCAACAACGCTTCCAATGATGTTTGAGTATCCGTCTCGCTAAGTGCTTTTTCCCGCCATTGTTCGAGCGGTTGTTGTTCGATCGCCACACGAGCGGCGTAACGCAAGAAACGGTCTTGGCTCTTGAGATTCGGCCAAGCCAGTTCGATCGCCTGGGGGTCTTGTTTCAGGTGATACGTTTCGAGATCCTTCCGCAACGCCCGGGCTTTCGCAGCACCTTTGGGAATCGCTGTCAATGTCTCAGTCGTTTTTTGCTTTTCGCCACCGACATAAGTCACGCGGTACAATCCCGACTGCACACGTCGACCACCGATGGTGAAGTACATCGCTCCGTCTTTGGGATTGACGACGATGTCCGTCAACGGCAGCGGCGTGCCGGTGATGAACTCTTCCAAAGTTCCCGTGTACGACGAACCCTGTGGTGTGAGGTGCACCGCGTAAAGTTTGCCGTAGCTCCAGTCGCAACAGAACAACGCATCTTGGTACTTCTGTGGGAATTTCGCGTCGTATCCAAAGGTCACGCCGGTGGGCGAACCCGGACCGATATCAACAACCGGGGGGACGCTGTCAGGGTAGTAAACCGGCCATTTGCCGGCCCCATTTCGCCAGCCGAACTCGGCACCACTCACAACGTGACATACCCGCGTCGGGCGGTACCACGGTGTGTTCATGTCCCATTCCATGTCCGCATCGTAGGCGAAGAGTTCGCCGTCTTTGTTGAAGGCGGCGTCGTATTGATTGCGGAAGCCGTTCGCGACCAATTCCCAATTTTTGCCATCAGGATCGATGCGGCAAATGAAACCACCTTGGGCCGGTGTGCCTTTCATGAAACCACGACCGTAAATCCGAGGCAGCAACAAGTCTTCATCCCACACTTCAGGCACGTGGGACGAATCGAGTTCGGGTTGCACCGTCTTGTTGCCGCAGACGACGTGCAGCGATTTTTTATCCGGTGACAGCAACACCGCATGCGGCCCGTGCTCGGCTCCGCCATCGAGGATTTTCAACGTTTCGAGCTTGTCGAGTTTGTCATCGCCGTCGGTATCACGAACTCGATACAACCCGCTGGCGTATTTTTGGCCACGATTGACCATCACGTACAAACTGTCGAACGCCCACAAAAGTCCCTGGGCTTCGCCGATTGGGACATCGATTTTTTCGATGGCGGTTTCTTGGCTGCCGTTGATACCTTTCGGTGTCACGCGGAACAGTCCGCCGTATTGATCGCTGACGATCAACCGGCCTTTGGGATCGGTACACAGACTGACCCACGAACCTTCTTTGTCTTTCGGGACCGAGTACAACAACTCGACTTGGAAACCGTCTTTGATTTTCAGCAGGTTGATCGGTGTCGCCTGTGGTTCGGCGGCGAGCAGCGTCGTCGCGAACAACGAGACGCAACCGATCCAACAAACTGTGAGCCAACGAAAGTGGCGTGGCATTCGAATCTCCCCTCGGATGCAATGATGTGAAGCATGAAAATTCGCCGACGAAAATCGCCCAGCGATGTGGTGTGTGATCCCTAAGAATCGTCTTCCAAGCGAGGTCGGTCAACCCAACGACAGAATCGGTTAACTTGTTCCTGCCGCACGACACGACTACAACGCAAGTAGCAAACACGGAAGAAACGACAATCTTCAGCGAAGTAGGCAGTCATGAGTTATCAACCAATCGAGAATTACGGCATCGTCGGCAACATGCGGACGGCGGCTTTGGTGGGCGTGAATGGTTCGATCGATTGGTACTGCTTCCCGTACTTCGATTCCCCCAGCATCTTTGCGAAACTTCTGGACAACGAAAAAGGCGGCTGTTTCTGGATCGCCCCCGTCAACGACGGCCACAACACGAAACAACTGTATTGGCCCGATACCAACGTGTTGGTCACCCGGTTTTTGTCACCCGAAGGAGTCGGCGAACTTCAAGACTTCATGCCCGTGGGAGCGGCTGACGTCGATGATCGGCACGACGAACTCGTCAGGCGGGTCCGAGTGTCGCGTGGAGAGATGGAATTCGAAATTCTTTGCGAGCCGGCTTTCGACTACGCACGTGGCACACACAAAACGATTCTTCTCGAAGAATGTGGAGCCGTGTTCGAAACGGAAAAACTGACGATGGGGTTGTCCACCAATGTCGAACTCAAGGCGACCGACAAAGGGGGAGTCCGCGGACGGTTTCGGCTGAAACAGGGTGAGGAAGTGACCTTCATCTTCCGACCGATCGAAGCCGGGGAATCGCTGGCGGATTGCCCGAGCGGACAGCGTGCCGAGCAAATGTTCGAACGCACCGTCAATTACTGGCGACACTGGCTGTCGAAATCGAACTACAAAGGCCGCTGGCGGGATATCATGAACCGGGCGGTATTGACGTTGAAACTTCTCACGTTCGAACCCACCGGCGCCATGGTGGCTGCTCCGACGTGTAGTTTACCGGAAGAAATCGGCGGCGTGCGGAACTGGGACTATCGCTATTGTTGGATTCGTGATGCCGCGTTCACTGTCTACGCCTTTCTGCGGCTCGGGTTCACCGAGGAAGCGAAAGGTTTCATGGAGTGGCTGCGTGAACGCTATCGACATACTGACGACGAAGGCCCGTTGCAAATCGTCTACGGACTCGACGGGCGAACCGATCTAACCGAGACAACGCTCGACCACTTAGACGGGTATCGCCAATCGAAACCGGTTCGGATCGGCAACGGGGCGCATTCGCAGTTGCAACTCGATATCTACGGTGAGATGCTCGATTCGGTTTACCTCTATAATAAGTACGCCGAACCCATTTCCTACGATGCCTGGTGCGATTTGCGGTATATGCTCGATTGGCTCTGTGAGAATTGGCATCGTAAAGACGAAGGAATTTGGGAAGTCCGCAGTGGACGACAGCACTTTGTGTATTCGAAGTTGATGTGTTGGGTCGCGATGGATCGGGGATTGCGCCTCGCCGACAAACGCTCGCTACCGGCGGATCAAGTTCACTGGCGAACTGTGAGGAACACCATTTACGAGGAGATTCTGACACGCGGTTGGAATCCGAAGCTGCGATCCTTCGTGCAACATTACGAAAGTGATTGTCTCGATGCTTCGAATTTGATCATGCCGTTGGTGTTCTTTATGGCTCCGAACGATCCGAAAATGTTGGATACCCTCGATGCGATCAATCGGCCGCCGCACGAAGGTGGTTTGGTCTCTGACGGAATGGTTTACCGCTACGACGCCGAGCGATCGCCGGACGGCCTTGAAGGCGGCGAGGGCACGTTCAACATGTGTTCGTTCTGGCTGGTGGAAGCACTCACGCGAGCCGGACAAACACACCCTGAGAAACTCGAAGAAGCTCGGCTACTTTTCGAACGTATGCTGGGATATGCGAACCATCTCGGTTTGTATGCCGAGGAAACCGGCTCCAGCGGCGAAGCCTTGGGCAATTTTCCGCAGGCGTTTACGCATCTTGCGTTAATCAGTGCCGGTTTTAACCTCGACCGTGCGTTGGGCGGAAAAGATTAAGCCGACGGGCCGAATTGCCAGTTAAGGTCGAGCTTGTTTCATCCGAAGAATACTTTCCCGGCAGCCGATCAAACTGGTAACGAGAGAGCGTTCCGTTATGTCCTACGTGATTCAAAGTGAACTGAGCTTCGAAGAATTAAAGAAATATTTGTGTCGCGTGGGGTTCGAGAAACCGGCCCGAATCAATAATGCCCTGGCGTTTCATCACACCGAGTCGGGCACGGTGATCGCGTTGGCTGCACCGGAAAACGATGACAAAGTTCGATCGGCCGACCTCGTCACGGTTTCTATGCGACTGAAGACGCTCGGCGTCGTCGAAGACGCCGAGATCGTGCCTTTCAATTCCGGCCAACTTCCGGACGCTGCCTGAGATCCATCACTTTCCGATGACATCGTCGGTGGTGAAACTCGCGAACTGAATGCGGTCGTAGATTTTTCCGCCGGGCTTGTCGGATTCAAACACGACGCCAAAGGAATTCGGAGCGAGTTTGACCATGTCGCTGTAAGCGGCCGGTCCCGCGTAGATCAATGGGCCGTCTTGCCAGGATTTCGCTTCGTCGGTGCTAAAACGAATTCGCATGTCGCTGCGGCCTTTGCCGGTCGGTCCGTTTTCATCAGGGCCAGAGAACAGGATGAGATTGCGTTCGTCACCGTCGGCTTTGCAAGCGGCTCGCAAGAGCGCACATTGCACGACGGGCGGGTCGATCGGATCGAGCACGGGCGTGAACGGCGAATGCTTGGCATCCGCCATTGTCACGAACGATTCCCCGCCATCACGACTCACGGCACCGCCACGTGTTCCCGGTGCAGAGCCATGTTGATCGCGAGTGTTGAAGTACAGATCGCCATTGTCGAGTTCGACGACGGTGGTCTCGTTGGAGTTTAAGCCGTCCTCGTAGCTATCATCGATGGCTCCCAGTTTCCACGTTTCGCCGTGATCATCGCTGTAAACGACTTGCACGCCGTTGACGCCGCGATCTTGCCCCGGCTTGCCAATGCGATGATCTGCCGGGACCACCAATCGGCCTTTGTGCGGTCCGCGTTGGAGTTGAATCGCATGCACCGGACCGGGCGCGTACCAACCCCAACTGTCGAGTTTCACGTCTTTCGTGATTTCCCGTCGCTTCGCCCAAGTTTCACCGTGATCGTCGCTGTAGGTCACAAAGACGCGATCGTTCTCGAGCGTGAAGGGCAACCAAATCCGACCGGCGTGTTTGGGATCCATCAAGTCAACAACCGGGCAGGGGTTGCCGATGGTAATGGCGACTTTTGTGTTCTCGGGGAACAGCTCGCGGAAGTCGTCGCTTTCTTGCACGACTTGCAGCGGACCCCAAGTCTTGCCGTCGTCGGACGAGCGTTTCATCACCAGATCGATCTCGCTCGCATCACCACCAACACGAGCCTCGCAAAAGACGAGCACGTCCCCATTCGCCGCTTTGATCATCGCCGGAATGCGGTACACGTTGTAGCCATCTCGACCGGATTCAAAAACCGGAACCGCGGGGAATTCCTTAGCCTGGACCGTTCCTGTTGCGAACACGAATAAACCCAGCCAAACAGCCAAACGTTGCCAGTGATCCATGTCGAATACTTTCAATTTGTCGAGCGTCGAATTTACTTGTTGGTCAGCAAATAGTCGCTAAGTCGTTCAAGGTTCGTGCTGAAGACTTCGCTGGAGAGATAGTAAAATCCCTTGGCGAATTTGTTGTCTCCGATGTATTTCTGACCATCAGACACGCTGACCCATCGACCAAAGTCGTCAAGATCTTCCAAAATTCGCTGCACATCGTCTTGGCTGACCTCACGGGGTTTGTTCAAGCGACTCGGTTTCCACTCGCGTCCGGCAAGTTTGGCATATTCCTGGCGAAACCAGGGCAATTTCGATCGCGTTTTCCAACCGTAATGGTCCGGGAGATTCGAATCGTCGTAGGTCAGCGAATACACCTTGCCCTGCCGCTGCATATAGAGCGGTTTGTTTGTTTGCAGTTCGTAGTAGCGTGCGAGTTGGCCATCGGGTAACAGCGAGCGTTCGAGGTAATCGAGGGCGTCCGGAATCGGTTTGAGGTACTTGCGATCCCCCGTGACGCGGTAGATTAGCATCAGCGTTTTAATGGTTTCTTGGGATTCATCGCCCGAGATTCCCGGCGGTTCGAATTTGCGTGCCCATACGGGAATCATGTCGTAATTATATTGCTGAGCCCATGCAGGTTGCGGCTTCGGCATTTGGGCGAGAACCAGGAAGTCACCAAGTTTTTTGAGAGCGTGCAGATACTTCTCGTCCTCATAAACTTCGTGGGCGGCAATCAGCGTGTCGGCGACGGTCCCAGGGACGTTGTCGTTAAGGGTGTAGAGATTCCAATAGTCTTTGATTCGGCCTTCGGTCCGCCATTCGTAGTCAGGGAACTGGGGTTTGACAATCGGCGGATCGGGCTGGGGTTCGCCTTGCCAAACTTGTGGAAATGCACCATTCGGGAATTGGGCGGCGAGTAACGCGTTCAATCCGAATTCTGTCGCCTCGTGGATTCGTTGATCTTTGAATTGGAGAGCTTCATCCATGCGGATGAGAAACCGCAAGGCGGTCGCGGTTTGGCCGTCATCGAGTGACGATGTGTTCCGCCCGCGACCACGCCCGTTGCGATACTGCGACACTCGGCCACCTTGCGGATCGAAGTCGATGCAATTCGTCCATCCGCCGGATTTCACTTGGCCGTAAACCAAAGCGTTCGCCGCATCGCGAGCGGCTTCCAAGAAGTATTGATCGCCGGTGGCTTGATACGCCTTGAGATACGCCAGCCCAACGGTCGGGGTGCCGGGGGGTTGCACCCAGATTTGGTCCTTCGTCGCTTCGCCTTCGCCCCACCGGCGGTCCAAGTTGATGTCGTAAAAATACACGTAGCCGCCATGCGTGGCGACATCCTCCCAATAAAATCTCGTCGCTTCCCGCATTGCTTCAGTGACGGTCTCGGTCGTCAATTCTTGAGCCGAGGCAACTGTTGGTTGGCCCGACAGAAGGAAACCAAACAGCAAAAGCGCACTGTGAAAGCGCATCATGACAACACCCTCAATACAAGAAAGCCAACAGGAAGGAATCAGTGTGTGCGAACGCGAGGTGGGATTCAAGTCGCGTCGAGAAACTGTCCCACTCGACTTTCGACGATGTCGAGACTCTTGTTCCAGAAGTCCGGAGCGGTCAGGTCGTAACCGAAGGTCGACTGCACGGCGTCTTCGGTGTTTTGGGAACCGGTTGCGATCAGAAGTTGCCGATACCGTTCGGGAAACTCGTCACCGATTTCGTCTCGCAACGCGTAAATTCCCAGCGAGAGTAAATAGCCGAAGGTGTAAGGGAAGTTGTAGAACGGCAAACCGGAGATGTAGAAATGCAGCTTCGAAACCCAGAACTGCGGGTTCCAACCGTCATCCGCGAGGGCGTCGGAATAGGCGGTTTTTTGCGCGGCTTTCATGAGTTCCGAAAGCCGTTCGGCTGGCACTTCACCGCCGGCACGTTCCTTGTGGAAGGCATCTTCGAACAAGAATCGACAATGGATATTCATTAGAAACGCGACTGCATCGGAGAGCATGTTATCCAAGATCAACGCGCGGTCAGAGTCGCTTTCGCTGCGTTTGAGCCGTTGCTCACCGAGTACGGCTTCGGCGAATGTGGACGCCGTTTCCGCGAGGTTCATCGGATAATGCCGCAGCATCCAAGGTCGTTCTTTCAGGACCCAACTGTGGTAAGCGTGTCCAAGTTCATGAGCCAACGTCGACATACTGTCGGCGGAATTCGTGAAGGTCATGAAGATCCGCGACTGCTTGTGTGTCGGGAAACTCGTGCAGAATCCGCCTTGGCGTTTGCCAGCGCGGTTCTCGGCTTCAATCCAACCGTCCTTCAGCGCCATCTCCGCGAATTCACCGAAGTCCGGGCTGAACCCGTGAAAAGTATCGACCACAGTTTGACACGCCGTTTCCCAATTCAACTCAGCACTCGACCCGGTTCCGGTGGGCAGGGGAGCGGCAACGTCGTACCAGGCGAGACGATCAATTCCCAGCAATTGGGCTTTGCGTTGGAGGTAAGAAACCAACATCGACTTGCGGGCGGAAATCGTGGCCCACATGGTGTCGAGTGTTTCACGTTTCAGGCGGTTGTAACGCAGCGGGGCATCGAGGTGATCTTGCAAACCGAGTCGACGGTAGAGCGTGAGCCGAGTGCCGCTAATGTGATTCAAACAATCTGCACAGGTATCCGCGAGTGTGCTCCAAGCTTTGTCGCTGGCGTAAAAATTGTTCTCGCGGACGGCTCGCTGCGGGGAATCGGTTTGGACTTGGCTGACGGATTTTTCCACCAATTCGCCTTTTTCCATGACCTGCACACGCAGTTCACCGGAAAGCCGATCGTACAATCGCCCCCAGGCGTGAATGCCATCGACGCCCAAATCGGCAGCGAGTAACTCCTGTTCCTTCGGCAACCGCAGCACGGCGTTGTTGCGGGCGTCTTCGAGGGCAAATTGAATTTCTGTCAGCCATTCGTCGCCCTGCACGAGAGCAGTATAGTCGTCGTCGCTGGCGTTCTTCAGTCCGAATTCCAGGTTCGTGGCAATCGTCTCCCGCAGTGGTGCCAGCGAGGCGAGTTGTGCTTCATACCGCTGAAACAACTTGTTGCCCGCATCACCGGCGGCGTGACAACCGACAAAATGATCGAGACTCGTCATCCGCATTGCGGTGGCTTCGTAGCTGGTCAGAAAATCCCGCCAGGTCGAAACGACATGGGCGTCTCCGCTCGGTTCCGGCAACGCCCCCGATTGCTTTGCAAGAGATTCCAACTCCGATTTGACGGCTTCCACCTGCTCTCGAAATTCGTCGGTTTCCGGGTGGGGCAACAGGGAATTGAGATCCCATTGAATCGGGTAGGTCATGATGGTTTCTGATCAGGTCCAATATTCGCGGCGATATTTAATAATGCGATCGAGTGCGGGTTTCGGGCCGCCGTCAGGCCGGACCAAACCGGCATTGGCAAAATCGTGCGGGGCAGCATCGGTAATGTGCGTCCAATAAATCCCCACGACGACTTGCTTGCTCATAAGCATGGGAAGGAAGTTCTCGACAAAGTCGGCCTGCATGCGGTCGCTCCAGGCAGAGGCACCACCCGCACCGTCCAAACGCTGATTCTGTCTCGAAAATTCATCCGGCTGCACGCTCGATGGGAAGGCCAACGTCACACGCAACGGAATTTGCAGGCAACTCCATAAGTCGATCAGTTGAGAGAAATCGAGCAAATCCCGGCGGGTACAACCACGCGGTTGATAACCGATGGCCACTTCCAAATTCACCCCGGAAAGTCCAACGCCGGATCGAACCAAAGCATCCACGAACTGCAACGGACTGAAGCGGTGCTTGCCCTTGGCTTGGTACGCTCCCCATGGTTGATCGACGCGAATCATCAGTTGATTGTCTTGATCGACCTGGCTAGCGATTTCCAATGTGCGGGCAGTGAGAGACAACCGATCTTCTTCAGACAACGCCAACGCTCCGCCAGTGTTGGCCCGAGCGGCCACTTCCCAAAAGCGGATGCGACCGGCATAACGCGTGATAGCCGTCTCGACAAAATCGCTGATGAAACTCTGGAGGTTCAAAACCTCGTGCTGCCATTGCCAAAGCCAATCCGGAAGACCTTCCGGTGAAAGATCCAGCAGAGGCCCCGCGGTCATCAAGAGACGGTTTTTCTCGCACCATTCCACTTGGGCGTCATTGGTTTCCCACTGATAATTGCCTTCGTCGGGCTCGATAAATCGCCACTCGATCGGAACTAAAGCGGCATTGAAGGCGCTGACGAACGAATCTTCCCACTCCGGGTTTGGTGCGGCGTGGCCGAGTCCACAACCGAGAGACGCCGGCAGATGCGTCGTGCGTGCCCGCCGAACCGCGAGTCGCTGAGCAATATACGATTTCGAAAGAATATCCGCGGCTTGAAACGTGGTTTCCAACGATTGCCGGGCAACTTCACTGGCCCGTTCCGGTTCCGCTTGAATCGCAACCGCTTCCGCTAGAAGCTCGTGAGATTGTTTCGACAACGCCTGAAAATCATCAGGAACATCCATTCCCGCGAAGTTCCAGGCGGCGAGTTGGTCGCGAAGTTGAGCGAGTTTTCCCCGCGCGAGTTCCACCAGCAACAGGTAAGGCTCTTCCCGTTCTGGAAGGGAAGACGTGCTGGCCATCGGGCGTCCGAACCCCTCGATCGGCAATGCCACGTGCAACTTGCCACTATCGGAGTTCTGACGCCGGCACGCAATGATGTTGCCTTCGATCTCAACACGCGTGGGGTGTACCCGACCGTCGAAGCCACGCACATATGCACGTCGGAGTTCGGGCCAGTTGTCGAGTTGATCCACAGAGTGGATCGCGAACCGCATCACTCCCATCCGGCGTCCCCGGTGGCTTTCCTGACAGATTTAGTAAAATATCAACACGTCGTTATCGCGGGTCAGTGTAATGCCGCATTTCGAAATCTTCAACAATCCGCCCAGCATCCGTCAAGCATAGGTGTGGTGCGGCGATCCCATTTTCAATTCCCAACGGCGGGAAACAAAAATTCAGCGTCATGATGTTGTCATCCGACAGATGGTGCGTTATGACGAATTGACGAAGCAGTGTGCGGGTCGGCATCTGGATTCTCAAGCGCCTTTGGGAGTTGAATCATGTTCAGGGATGACACAACCCGTCCGCTCGTCGCGGAAACGAACCCGATTTCCGAGCCGGACGATCGAGTGACTCGAACTTGGGTGCTGTTGGTGTGCGGATTGTTAGTCCTGCTGCCGACAGCCTGGTCGGTGTCAGGGGCTCGCACAATTCCGTTTACCGGCGTGGGAGTCGGCGGTCTTGTACCACCCGAGGTGACGGTACTCAGTGTGTTGACCAAGCCGGGGGAAGTGTTGCAGTCCGATATGCCGGTTCTTGTCGTTGAGACGCCGACGGGCGAAGAATTGCCATATGTCTCGCCGGTCGACAATCTCAAAGTTGCCGCCGTGCATATCGAATCCGAACAGACGCTGCGACTTGAAGAACCAGTGTTGACGGTGCGTGATCCCTACCACCGCGATGAATTTGGCTACCGCCTCTTGATGACTGCTGTCGTCTGGCTGATCAGTTTGCCGTTGAGCGTCTTTGCGTTGATGTTGTTGGCCCGGGGACTCGATACAGACTTCTCGAACATTCGCGTGGGGATTCACCGCACGGTGGCGTTTCTCGGTTGGGCCGTTGCCTGCAGTATGATGCTGTGGTTCAATCGCGTTCCGATCGTGGTCATCGGCGACCTTGGTGATGTGGGCATCCTGCTGTGGCTGGGTATCGTCGTGGTGTTGCTATTAATTCAGCTATGGGTCTTCAGTGCGTTGTTCCGTCTCGAATGGTTTGAGACGCTCATTGGCACCTTGGCCGTGCTGTGTTTGACGTCGGTGGTTTGGAAAACTGTCGACGTGGGAACAGCATGGATCCAAACGTCGTTGGTCCAGAACGAAACTGCTGTATCAATGAATCAGCACGAACTCCGCGGAATTCAAGAAGGCCCAGAAGATGTCTTGTAGGGCTTCGATTTTCGCTTGGTTACGATTGGTCGATTGAGCCATTCGGCTTCGCAACATTTTGCGAGCGGCTGCCATCTCCCGGGGAAGGGGTTCACGGGAAAGTGCGGCTAAACACAACTGGCGGATTTTCTCCGCATCGCTGGACGAACTCGTAACGATGTCCCGGAACGAAGTTCCGCCGTCAATGCTGAGTGCCCGATCGACGAGTTCGCTGTTCATCAGCATGAGCGCCTGCGGAATTGTGCCGTTGAAGTTGGTTGCTTCATCGTTTTCTTCGGTGTCAAAGGTGGTTACGAATGGTTGCAACCATTCCCGTCGTTGGCGTTCGATGTCTTCCCAACTTTCACTACCGACATAGTGGGCCTTCGTCGCAACCAGCAGCGAATCGTATAACTGTTCGGCGGTCATCGGTCGCACTGGCATACGATGGAAAAGACGTTCGTCGAGTTCGTCCGCCGTCGCTTCCGGATCGTTGTTGGAACGAGAACGCAATTCCGACGACAATTGATATGCTTCAGACAAGCAAATCCAACGGATCAATTGCTTCACATCGTATCCGCTAGCGACGAACTCCGCAGCCAGTCGATCGAGCAATTGCGGATGCGTCGGTGGGTTGTGCGGTCCCATGTCGTCGACGGGGTTCGTGAATCCAACACCGAAGAAGTGCGACCACATGCGGTTGACCATCGCGCGGGCCACTTGCGGACGATCGCCGCTGGTCATCAAACGAGCCAACTGTTCTCGACGATTAATGACGGCATCATCACTCACGGACACACCGGCGAATTTGGGATACGCCGCCTGCATCACACCGCGACGGTTCTCGAATAGCGTCGGCCCGCCAACCGGTCGCGAGACTAACGCATCTTGGATCACCGTTTGACCGGTTCGCCGATCCCGCACACGTTTCGATTCGATTTCCGTCTGCTTGAAGAAACTGTTGAGTTCCCAAAATTGATTCTGGTCTGCGTCGTTGATCGGATGTGCGTGACACTGCGTGCATTGCACCTGCGAGCAGAGGAACAATCGCGCGGTGATCGCCGTCGCGGGAACAGCTTCGTTGTTCAAGTGAGCCAACAAAAACCCGGTGGCTCCGTTTTCGTTTGGTGTCCCCTCGGCGGAGACCAATTCCGCGACCACTTCACTCCATGGCCGATTGGAGGCGAAACTCCGACGCAAAAACTGATGAAGAGCTTCACGATGGACCGGTCGTTCGGTCGATCGCCCGACAAGCAAGTTCGTCCACACGGTGGAAAAGTGACGCACATAGTCCGGCTCGTCCAAAAGTGCGTTGACAAGTCGTTCGCGTTTGTCCGGCCGTCGGTCAGCGAGAAACTCCTCGACAACAACCGCTGGCGGAATATGGCCGGCTAAATCCAAATGCACCCGGCGAACCCACTCGGCGTCATCGGCTCGGTCCGTGGGAACCACCTCTGCCGTTTGCCAGCCTTGACGAATCTGACCATCCACAAACGCCACCATTTCCGACGTCGAAAATCCGGTGGGTCCATTCGAACTCGGGCCCGGCGATTTCACGTGCGGAGATTTCTCTGCGACGGCTGCGATGCGTTCCGCGGGCTGCGGTTTGGGTTGTTCGGGTTTGTCCGTCGCAAGTCGAATCGGTTCCATGACGCGGTTTGGCCGGCGTCGATTCTCCGTCGATTCTTCCGGAGGATCAACGACCACCACATTGTTCGGTTGCGGCGAACGACCTCTTTCCGGATCGAGTACAACTTCGGCCGGCGAGAAAACCATTCGGTTCAGCACGATACCAATTGCGATCGCCGCACAGATTGCGACTGTCGTCGTTGCGATTCGTCGCCAATCTCGACGGGACGGAACTGCAACGGAATTGGGCAGCGGTTCGGACAAATCAATTGCCGGCAGGTCCGCCGCCGAACCGGTATCCCAGTGCAGGGCACCGTGCAGGTGGATGTAATCCAGGTACAATCGAGACGCCGCTGGGTCGGATAGCACCAACTGTTCGAGCCGTTCGCATTCGGCGTCGCTCAGCCGGTCTTCGCAGAGCCGTTCGAGCAGCGTGAGTAATTCGTTGTGTTTCGGGGATTCATTGTTCTTCATGAGGGGCGTTCCGTCGACAGTTGTCGATTGATGCACTCCATGAGCGTACGGCGAATGCGACCGAGCGATTGGTAAATCGAATTCACAGGACGATCGAGTTGTTCAGCGACATCCTGGCCGCTGTGACCGGTCGAGTAGCGATGACGAATCAATTCGCGGTCGGCTGCTCTCAATTTTTGTAAACAGTTCAGTAATGCCATTCGGCGAGCTTCGAGCTGGTCGGTATCTTCCATGGCTTCTTCAGCGATGTGTCTGACAAATTCATCGCTAAACCGGTGCCGGTCATGGTGTTGTCGTTCTCGCGACTTAAGCACTTCGAAGTGAGCGATCTTACCTGCCCATGCAAGAAAGTTGCTGCCCATGTCGAATTGCCGAAACTTCCGCCAAATGACGATGTTGGTTTCTTGGAGGATTTCTTCCGCCTCCACCGGGTTTGGGCATTGAGCCAAAATGAACAAGTACAACCGCCGTTGGTTGCGTGTGAATAGCTGGACGAACTCCTCCGGCACGGGAGCGTCCGGTGTTCCACCCGTTGATGATGCTTCGGAGGTCTTCGTCATCAATTGCAAAGGTCCCAAAAACTAAGCCGCCGACATGCCGGCGGCTTAGTGAGAGAGAGAAACACACAGATTTGGTCTAGCTGATCAATTCCGGAATCGGAGCAGCACCATTGGCGATTCGCATCGGGCGACCGCGTTTGCTGGTGAAGACCGTGTCGAGCGGGATGCCCAACGCGTGAGCCACCGTAGCCCAGACATCGCCGGGTTGGTAGCTCTTGCCGACCACTCGCACACCGTCGGCATCGGTTTCACCGACTGCTTGACCATTGTTGAGACCACCACCACCAATCATCACACTCCAGCTAGCCGCCCAGTGATCGCGACCGACGTTTTGGTTAATCCGTGGCGTCCGTCCGAACTCACCCATCCAGACCAAGACAACGTCATCGAGCATGCCACGTTGTTTGAGGTCGTTCGTTAGGGCGGCGATCCCTTGGTCCAAGACCGGTAGGCGTTGATCCCGTAGGGTGTTGAACACGTCATTGTGCAAGTCCCATCCACCAAGGCTGACCTCGATGAACGGCACACCAGTTTCCACCAAACGACGAGCCATCAACAAACCCCGGCCGAAGTTGTTGTTGCCGTAGGCTGCAACGGTTTCCGGCGATTCGTCAGCGGTTTTGAACGCCTTCATCTGATCGCTAGTCATCAGGTTCACCGCCTTTTGATACACTTCGCGGTGTGCCTTCGGCGTGTCGCCCCGATCGGAATTGATAAAGTTGGTTTCAACAACATCGAGCATGCTCAGACGCGAGCGGAGACGTTGTTCGGACAAACCGCCCATGTCGGAGTTACGAATGTTGCCGTTGGAGTCGACGACGAATGGAGCGTGAGCCATGCCCAAGAAACCAGGACCGTTGCTGGCTCCACCGATCGACACAAACGCGGGGATTTCGAGTTCCGGACGTTGCTTGCTGAGTTCGTGACTCACCACCGAACCGAACGTCGGGTGCGTGACAGTCGGGTTAGGCACGTAAGCGGTGTGCATGTAATAGCGACCGCGACCGTGATCCGCTTCACGGGTACTCATCGAACGAACGATCGAGAGATTATCCATCACCTTGGCGGTGTTGGGCATGTGTTCGCTGATCTGCACGCCAGGAGCGGCAGTCTGAATCGGCTTGAATTCTCCACCGTTCTTCGAACCGGGTTTGAGGTCCCAAATGTCGATCGTTGGCGGACCGCCACCCATCCACATCAGAATACAGGCTTTTTGCTTTTTCTTGACTTCAGCCGCATTCGCTTGCAAGTGCGAAAGGAACTGCATCGTTGGGATCGTCGTCGCGGCTGTCGCCAAGTGTTGCATAAAGTGACGACGATTCATGCCGCGTGGGATATTCAAATTCATCAAGATCTCCAAGGGTGGTTAGTGGTTCGTTGTGGGTTGTGTTTTCGTAGGGTGCGTCGCGACGCACCCTACGAATCTAGTGATTTAAAATAAACTCGTTGCTGTTGAGCAAAGCCCAGAACACGTCTTGGAAGGCGTCGAGTTGGCTTGTGTAACCGCGGGTGACAATGTTGAACTTCGAAAGTTCCGTTCGTGTCGGTTTGCGGCCGAGTGTGGCTTGGTACAGCGTGTTGAGTTTCTTCGAGGCACTACCCGGGCCGGTGAGTACCGTATGCAAGTAGCTACCGGGTTGGCAGTTGATCGCATTGCGGATCAATTCGCTGTTCATCATCATCAAAGCTTGAGGAATGGTGCCGTTGAACTGGGTGACTTCGTCGGCTTCATCGGTATCGAAAGCGATGACGAACTGCTGCATCCAGCGTTGACGTTCTTGCTCGGCAGAGTCCCAACTGGTGCGTCCGCTCTTGTGAGCTTCGGTCGAAATGATCAGCGAATCGTACAACTGCTCTGGTGAGAATACCTTGATATACATGTGACTGAATAGCGGGATTTCACCGGCAGATGGGTTGTCGATGTCGTTCGTTTTGTTGAACTGACTTGTCAGGTTGTAGGCCTCGCTGTTGGCGATCCAGCGGATGAGTTGTTTCACATCGTAACCGCTTTTGATGAACTCATCGGCCAGTCGATCGAGCAGTTCCGGGTGGCTCGCGGGGTTGTGCGGTCCCATGTCGTCGACAGGGCGGGTGAACCCGTAGCCGAAGAACTGACCCCACATCCGGTTAACCATCGCCTTGGCGACCCACGGTTGATCGCCTTGCGACATCAACTCCGCGAGTTTCTGACGACGATCCATTTGCAGGTCGGTCTGGGCTTCGTCGATGGTTTCATCAAAGAACTTTGGATAAGCAACTTCCAGCACACCGCTACGTTTTTCATAAGTGACGTAGGGTTTCATCAAGTTGGTTTGAACCAACTCGGAATAGTCGTCGACCATTCGCCCGGTGCGTTCGTCGTAACGCTCGTGATCTTCACGCTTCATCTGGCGGAAGAAACTGTTGAACTCCCAGAACTGGCTTTGTTGCCAATCGTTGAACGGGTGATTGTGACACTGCGTGCATTGCACCTGAATCCCCATGAACAACCGAGTGGTCTTCGCGGTGGCTTGCACACCTTCATCAGGCATTTGCATTTGGGCGAGTAAGTAATTGACTGCACCGTTGCGTTCGAAGTGGCCGGTCGCGGAGACGAGATCGTAAACGATTTCGTTCCAAGGTCGGTTCTTGGTGAACGATTCGCGGAAGAACTTCCGCATTCCCAGACGACTCACGCGATCAGGTGTTTGACGACCAATCGTGAGGTTTGTCCAGATGTTCGTCCAGTTACGAACGTAGTCGGGGGAATCCAAGAGTTCGTCGATCAGTTTCAATCGCTTGGCCTTGTCATCGTTCTCGATGAACTTTTCGACTTCTTCGGCCGGGGGAATATGACCGACGATGTCGAGATACACTCGGCGAACCCATTCCGCATCGTCAGCGACTGCTGAGGCGGAAATTTCGTTATCGGTCCATCCTTGCCGAATGCGGGAGTTGATGTACTCGACAATTGCGTCCGACGAACCGGTCGTAAACTCCCGATCCGAATCGGCCGCCGAGATCGTTCCGATCGGCCAGCATACACACGCAAAAGCCAGGCATCTCACCCAGACAGTTCCCATACTTCGTTCTCCTCTTTTCGATCGATGCAAATATGTTGCTCTACCAGTTAACCCATGCCGTACAAAAAACCTGCGTCGCCAATTTTGACAGTTCCGTCGAAACAGATCATTGCGCAGACGTTAACGCGTTATAAATTATACACTTACGATTTTTGCTTTCGCCAGAAAAAATTTCCGTCTCAGCGAGCGAAACCAATGATCACCGGCGGCGATTTGCCAGAAGACGACGGACCTGACAAGATAACGCCTGTTCCATATTCTTCGTGACCTCGATAATCCTTTCAAACAGGTTCCTATGACGACGATCGACCTCTCCAACCGTACTGCAGTCGTAACCGGCGGAGCTAGCGGTATTGGTAAAGCGACCGCGATTTTACTGGCGAAGCACGGTGCGCGGGTCTTCATCGGTGACTATCGTCTCGATTCTGCGAATGATGTACTGTTTCAAGAACTCGGCATCCAGCAGCAAGAATGCGATGTCCGGGATATCACCGCGATTGCCCGGCTTGTCGATGGTGCCGCCGAGCAGACCGGCCGGTTGGACATTTTGGTCAACAACGCCGGGATCGCGATGGTCAAGCCGATTCACGATGTCAGTGAAGAGGATTGGGATAACTGTCTCGACACGAACCTGAAAGCCGCGTTCTTCGGTTGTAAAGTCGCCATTCCGCATATGAAAGACGGCGGAGCCATCGTCAACACCGCCAGTAACGCCGGTTTACTTCCTCGAGCGCATGATCCGGTCTATTCGATCAGCAAAATGTCCTTGGTCGCGTTGACGAAGAGTTTGGCGTTGTGTCATGCTGGAGATCGCATCCGCATCAACTGTGTCTGCCCTGGTCCAGTGGGAGATACAGGCATGGTCAATGCGGACTTGGACAAGGCCGCCGATCGCGAGGCAGAAGCGAAAAAGTTCATCGGAGCCAGCCCATTGGCGGCCGCTTATGATCGGATGATTTCGCCAGAGGAGATTGCCGAATCGATTTTGTATCTTGTGAGTGATGCCAGTGTGATGGTCACTGGGACGGCCCTCGCCATCGACGGCGGCAAGTCGCTCGGCGTACCGCCGAAGTAATGTCGAGGAAGCCGGTGTCAGGCATCCATCAAGAGGAATGCCGAGAATA
Organism: Thalassoroseus sp.; assembly: GCF_984380535.1. Taxonomy (NCBI): domain Bacteria; kingdom Pseudomonadati; phylum Planctomycetota; class Planctomycetia; order Planctomycetales; family Planctomycetaceae; genus Thalassoroseus; species Thalassoroseus sp. Next base: position 536,034 of record NZ_CFHRBF010000002.1, on the reverse strand, counting down.
TCGACGTAAACGACAGCTGCTCGTTTCTGAAATCTTGAACAATCCAAATCGAAACTCATGTGATTGTTGTTAGAATTGTGAATCTCACACAGAACCAATGAAGAAGGAGTCTTTCAATGGCTACCCAAACTCCCGACCAACTTCAGGGCAAGACTTGCAAACCCTGTGAAGGCGGCGTCGAGAAGCTCACGCCCCAACAGGCCAAAGAGCAAATCATTGAATTGGCCGGTTGGAAGTTGACACGTGATGGCAATTGGATCGAAAAGAAGTGGGCGTTCGACAACTTCCAGCAATGCCTGAACTTCCTGAATCACATCGGCGAAGTCGCGGAAACCGAACAACACCACCCCGACTTGCACTTGGAAGGCTATAAAACCGTCAGAGTGGAAATCTCCACCCACGCCATCGGTGGCCTCTCCGAAAACGATTTTATCCTCGCCGCGAAAATCGACGGCATTGATGTGAAGAGCTTGTAACGACCGTAGGTCAGGCTGTGCCTGACAACTTCAACGTCATCACAACGTCCTTCCGTCAGGCACAGCCTGACCTACTAGACTGTGCCTGCGTTCCCCGATTGAATGCCAGCATCTCATGATCCTGGGTCATGCCAAACTCTACTTGGAAAAAGCTCGACACAACTGATTTTGCTGTGAAGAATCCTGATTGGATACCCGAGCTCGAGGCAACGGTACTCTTGCAGGACGCTCCTGTGACATTGTTAATCGACGGCACGCTAGAAATGTCGTCAGATTATGTTGACTGCTTCAAGACGCTAATTGATGGCTGGCTCACGAACCGCGAAACCATCGCTCAGCAGACCGAAGAACATCTCGACAGATTCTTGCCGGGCCGCAAGGTTCGCTTAGACGAGTTGTTGATCTGGGGAATCACGCTTCGTATCGATGACGATACCCCAGAAGCTGCCTCATTTTTCTATCGCATTGGTGGAGACTATAGCTCGGCTGCTTATAAGCTCGATGAATTCGACGACCGAAGTGTCGTTGAGCTCTCTTGCTGCTTAGACAATGGCGTCATGAATTGGACTGATCTCGACATTACAATGACCAACGATTTTGACTGACATCCCTGGTCTGCTGAAAGACGGGGAACCATGCTGTGAACCTGAGCAGCAAAGTCAGAGAGATTCTAGTGGAAACTCATACGTTGCCGCACGGTTACGGTCGACGATGATCTTTTGCATCACTGGGTTCGTCAGGCAAGGCATGTCCGACAATTGAATGCAACATTCGATGTCCCCCCTTCGTCACGCGATTGTAACAACCGATTATTTTTTGCGTGATTTCTGGATTGAATACGTTATACCTGAAAAGAGGTTAACTGATTTCGTCCTCGAAGGAGTTGGTCATGAAGCGTAGCCGATACCTGATCGCCGGTGGACTGTTGGTCCTCGGGTTGATCTGCGGACCGTTGTGGAGTACCGCGAAGGAAACGGAATCACCGGAGAAAACCGCGGTTGCCAAAGTTACGGGGGCGGAACTGTTTCAGCGGGAATGGTTGCCCGGCGATACCCGCAGTCATGGCGGAGACGGTTTGGGTCCGGTCTTCAATGACTCCTCCTGTGTTGCTTGCCATAACCAAGGTGGAGTCGGGGGCGGTGGTCCGCTTGGCAAGAATGTGAACATTATCTCTGCCGTCATGAATCACAGCGTCACGCCAGTCGTGAGGTTCCGGCCCCAACGTTCGGTTCCCGAACAACTTTTCCGTTCCCTCATCGGTTTGGACGACAACGCTGTCCAACCTCAAATGGTCAAAATCAGCGATGAAGCTGTCGCCAAGCGTCGCAAGCAATTGATCGAGGAGGTCGCCGCGATTCATCCCGGTTTCCGCACTGCGGGAAGTGTTGTGGTACATCATGGTTCGACGGCCGATGGTTACCCCGTTTGGCGATCGAAATTCCTCACAAATAGTTTCAACCAGTTTCAATCGATGCAGGCCTTTCCTGCAGCGAATCCGATGGGCATGATGAATGAGCCATTTGCGGGGGGCGGGGTTGCTGGGGACGTCGTAGTGTTTGCCGAAGAAGCAGTGTTCGCTGAGGAAGAGGCGGTTTTTGAAGAAGCACTTCCGCAAACGCAAGTCGCCCAACCTATGCAACATAGCGTCGATTGGCAAGCATTGAACAGTGCGAAAATGCAGGCTCGTCATGTTGGCAATCAGGTGATGCAACACGGCCACTTCACTGTGACCGTCACGCAACGCAACCCCACTGCGTTGTTTGGCGTCGGGGCGATGGATCAGGTTTCGGATGAAGCCATCGAAGCCGCCGCGAAACGTAAGCACGAGAAGTTTCCCGAGGTGAGCGGTCGCGTGGCCCGTCTGGCGGACGGACGGATCGGACGGTTCGGGTGGAAAGCGCAGAAGGCGACGCTCGAAGACTTCACACTTACCGCCTGTGCGGTGGAACTCGGTTTGAACGTCCCGGGACATGCTCAGTCCGGCAATCCGCTCGATCCCGAATACACCACCGAAGGTTACGACCTGACAAAAGCGGAGTGTGATTCACTCGTCAATTACTTGCACAATTTGCCGACACCGACGAAAAACCAACCGGCGGAAAAACCGTTGATGGAATACCTTTCCACCGGCGAACATCTCTTCGAGCAAGTTGGCTGTGCAACCTGTCATACGCCGGAACTCGGCGATGCGAAAGATATCTACAGCGATCTGCTGTTGCACGACATGGGGGCCGAACTTGGTGATACCGGAAGTTACGGCGTCTTCGTGCCGAACTCTCCTGGCAGTGAAGATGCCAGCCCCGTTCCGCAACTGACGGAACTCAAGCGAATGATGCAACCGGTGCAACAGCCGGCCGTATCTTTCGGCGCACAAGGTGAGCAGACGCAAGAAGCGAAAATCATCGGGGCATTGCAACAAGAATGGCGAACACCGCCACTATGGGGCGTTCGCGATTCCGCACCGTATATGCACGATGGTCGAGCCGACACTCTGGAACAGGCCATCGCATTGCATGGCGGAGAAGGCAGCCGCTCGGCTCAGTTGTTCTTCAGTCTCAAACCCGCACAACGACTTCAACTGATCTCGTTCCTGAAATCACTTTCCGCACCTACGGGAGAACTAGCTGCTCGTTAAGGAAATCAGTCACGTTCTCGGATGATCAACTCGAACGCCTGCCGGTGAATTCCGGCGGGCGTTTTTCGTTGAGTTCATTAAGGAACCGGCAACGGGGCCACTTCCACTTTTGGAGCTTCCGGGAGTGGGATCTCTTGGTTCGCCTCACTCGCGATAATCGCCGCTGCTTCGTCTTCGGGAACTAACCAGATCGAAACCCAGCCGTTGACCGCGATGATTCGGCGCACAAAGTAGCGAACTGGTTTCTCCTGCATTTTGAGTTCGATATAGCGTGGCATCTCGATGCGTTCGTCGATCATGCGTTCGAACTCTAATCGAATACCCCCCGAGGCAGCGGGCGGAGCATCTTTGGCTTTCTCTTCTTCGGTAAGTTCGCCTTCGAGTTTTGGCAAATCTTTGGCGATCATTTCTTGGGCCGTTCCGCGTCGCAGTAAGGTCTTCTCACCTTCTAGTTCAACCCCGAATGGGATCGCGATCAGTTGCGGCGGAATGTAGTACTGCGTCTCGACGAACTTGGTCTGGACGGTGAAATTCACCAAACCGTTTTCGACGATGATCCGCATGTTATCTCGGTCGAAAAACTTGAATCGGCCTTCGCGTTTGGGGCCGGTTGTTTGTGGGGCGGCGAAGTTCAGGTCCTGTCCGAACAGGTCGCTCAAGTACCGTTCGAATTCCGCCCGCAATCCTTTTTCGTCGAGGATGCGGTTTTCCAAGGAGGCTCGGTCGAGAAACGCAGTCAGTGCACTTTCATGAGCATGGATGGTGATCCCTGTCGGTTCGATGAACTCCACGGGCAATTCGCTGCCGCCGAACTCATCCGCCCGCGTGATTCGGTTCGTGAGGAAGACGAGCGTGTCGGTGGACCGGTACTCGGCAGCTTTCGGGTGCAGGTCGTACTTCTCCAGCCTTGCGAGTTGTCCTTCGCGGAGTGTTCTTTCACCTTCTGCGAGGCCGTTTCCAACTTCCTCGTCCAACCGCTCTTGCAGTCGCGAGACGACTCGTTGTCGCGTCATCGCATTGGCGTTCGGGATTTGTTTTTGCGCGGATTTCAGGGCAAAGTTTTCGAGGGCTGTTCCGAAGACTGGCAAACAGCTGATGGGTGTTTGCGGGTCGTACGGCATATTTCCCGCACGGGCTCCCGCGACGGATGGGGCCGTGCGAAAACCATCGGGGGTGATATAAATCGGCTTCATGGCTTCAAAGTCGGCTCGGCCGGCATTCCGCACGCGAATCTGACACCGCTCGCCGATCGTTTGACTGTTCGTGATGCCATCGACGAGCAAGTGAATTTCGGCAACCGAATCGTTCCGAACCACGTCGACGGTGGTCATCGTCGTGGTATCGCTATGTCCGCTGACCTTGGCGCCTTGGACGACTTCCTGCACCGGTTCAATTTGGCGATCGCGTCGGTCTGCGAGCGATTGCAGGTCGCCTTCGAACACGGAAGCGTGCGTGTCGTAGTTGAAGTACGTTCTTCGCAACCAACGTCCCAACGAGTCAGCCGCATCCCCGGCAATCTTCGCGACTACTTGGAACTCGTTCAGGATATCCGTCGCCAATTGCCCGGTGACATCCCGCTCGATTCGTCGCTTCTCATAATTGGAAACCGTCGGGATGAATCCGATCAAGTCGAACTCGACATCCGGGTTCGGTCGAGACAAAACGTCGCGGAGTTTTTCATAGCGAGTGATGGCGTCGTTCTGCGTCGCGGTGGCTGTGTCCCATTCAACGAGCAAGTTCTCTAAGGAATTGGCAAGAGCGACAAAGGGTTCGGAAGAAAGCGTTTTACGAACTGCTTCGGAGTGTGACGGCGAGAGCCGTAACCGTTCGCGGGTTGCCTCGACCGCAGCGCGAGAACTCACCGCCGCACTGATCGAACCTTTCTTGGCATCGTCGGCGGGTTTCGGGTTGAGCGATTGATCCAGCTCGTCGAGCAGAAGGTATTTCGTCCAGCCGTCACCTGTGTTCCGTTCCGAGTTTGTCTGGTCCGATAAGTGGGACTGGAGATTATCCAGTTGCATCCGGGCCGCCAGTACGGGACTTTGGCTGGCGACCCTTTCCAGCATTTTCAGAACTTCTTCGTAGAGTTCGGCCTTGATTTTCAATTGAGCCGACAAGAATCGGAGCAGGGTGCTTTGCCGGGGATCAGTCTCAGTCCGAGCGGCTTCCAGAAGTTGGGCGGCGTGTCGTTTCCATGTCTGGAGTAATTCGCGTTGAGCGGAAACGCTCTCCGGTTGTTTTTCGTAGAACGCCGAGATATCCGTCGCGATCATCTCCGCTAGCGATTTCCAGCGATCGCCCAAGTTTTCGTCTTGGTAGTCTGCTTTTTGCAACCCGGATGGCGGTCCGACAGGGAGCAGCCCTTGAAGCCCACTGGTTCCCGTCTGTTGATTGTTATTGCCAAACGGAAAACCGAACGGATCCTGCGCGACCGCTCTCGCTTCAACGCCGAAACCGATCCAAACGACTCCCAGGCAAAATGTCCACCAGAATTGACCGCGAAGGGTACAAAGCCAAGGAGCGCCGGTCATGGAATCCCTTTCAACCGTTGAAATTTTTTCGCCGTACGTCCATCGGCATCCGATCGAATGCAACGTCGGTTTTCGGCAGATCGGACACGGCTTTAGTCGGTCTTCATCCAATGTCTTCCACGAACGGTTGTAGCGTTTGTCTGGCCGACGGTGATCGTGGTGCGATCGCTATGCTGCATGCGAACCGAAAAATCGCGAATCTGATTGCCCAATCATGAAATTCCGCGAAGAATAGTTTCAAGCCACTTCGACGGGGCGGTGACGGCCGCCGAAAAAACTAAAAAACACTGTGGATATTCATCCGTGAACTTGCGAGAATGCGATGAGGTTGCACCGCGACGCAGGTGATGATGTACGTCTCCAACACCTCGTGCCGAGTTGTGGTCACTGGCTCACAGAGTTTCTCTCAACATCACTTAGATAGGGACCGTCCAGATGGGTTACGCACAAGAGTACGCCGAATCAGATCGATTCGACGGCCAGAATGCCTTCGCTGCGGATTTGTCACTGGAACACCGCTTATCATTCTTGCGGAAAGTGTACACGCACGTTTTCGGGGCGATCGTCGCGTTTATCGCGTTGGAAGCAGTGATCTTGAGCGTGCCCGCCATTCGTGACGCTCTGTTTGGCATGTTCATCGCCACCAACGGACTCATCTTGCTGGGCTTCATCGCCGTTAGCTGGATTTGTCACAAATGGGCCTACAGCGAGGTCTCCCAACAAACACAGTATGTTGGCTTGGCGGTCTACGTGGTGGCGGAAGCGATTTTCTTTGCCCCACTACTCCACATTGCCTCGGGAACCGATCCACGGTTTGCTGCTTTAGGCGGTAGCCCACATGTTATTCCGACCGCGGCGTTCTTGACGCTGCTCATCTTCGGCGGATTGACCGCTTTCGTCTTGTTGACGAAAACCGATTTCTCCTTCATGCGGGGAATTCTCAGCGTCATTACGATGGCCGCTCTCGGCTTGATCGTGGCGAGCTTCTTCACGCCAATCTCGCTCGGGCTGTGGTTCATCGTCGCGATGGTCGTGCTGTTCAGCGGTTGGATTCTGTACGACACTTCGAACATTCTCCATCACTTCCCGACTCACATGTACGTTGCGGCTTCGCTAGAACTGTTCGCCTCCATCGCGACCCTGTTCTGGTACATGATTCGCCTTGTGATGATGTTCGCCGGCGACGACTAATTCCAACCGATGGCGATGGTTTGACCTTTGGATCATGGGGCAGATATTCCTGTCTGCCCTGAATCCACGGGAACGGTAAACCCTAGGCAGCAACAATGTCGGCTGCACCGGCTTCGTTTCCGTTGCTGGTCTCCCGACGCGAATCCAATGACAATAAGAAAGCCCCGGAGAAGTTTCTCCGGGGCTTTCTTGTGTTTGTATCTCGTTGAGATCCGCCAGGTAGTGACGAATTAACGCGAGAGGAACGCCACGACCTGACCGACATCGACTGGAAGACTCACGTCTTCGAACGTCGGCAAGGTTGAGACCGTTGCGGTAAGGCTGTTGGCATCGAAATCGATCCAGCTGCACCGTTCTGGTGAACCTTCTTCGATGATGCTGGAGTACACGCCTTTCAGGTTCGGTCGGTTCCGCAGAGTGATGACGTCGCCGGGTCGCATCATGATCGATGGTTTGTCGGACTTGCGTCCGTTGATCATGAAGTGGCCGTGGACGATTCCCTGACGGGCTTGCGGACGAGTTTTCGTGAAACCGGCGCGTCGCACAACATTGTCGAATCGTCGTTCGCAGAGGACCAGCAACTGTTCGCCGGTGTTCCCCTTCATCGCGCGGGCTTTGTTGAAGTATTTCAGCAGTTGCTTGTCGCGAAGACCATAATAGAACTTAATCTTTTGCTTTTCGCGAAGAGCCAAACCGTAGGTCGACATTTTTCGCCGTCGTTGAGCCATCCCCGGCGGGAAGTCTCGTCGCTCTTGCGCTTTGATCGCACCAGCGTTCTCGAACACCTGCGATCCCAACCGACGGTTGACCCGACCCTTCGGGCCTGCGTAACGCCCCATTTTCCAAAACTCCCTGTGAGTTCACATGTTGTGTTGGTTGTCTTGACCGCCAAGACCAATTCAAGCACAACGGTTGGGAATGATTGGCGGCTGAAGGAACCAGACCGCGGGAAGATCGAGCTTCGTGAACGAAACCGATCCTGAATTCGCATTCTGAAAGGATACGAATGCTGCCCGATTGGGGCTCCACCTCGTCTCTTGCAATCATTCCCGATAACGTCCCAGACTCCGCACCGCGATCATCGCGTACGGCAGCCGCGAACTGGGAAAGCGTGAAGCTAATAATTCCGGCAGCGAATTGCAAGAGTTAGAGGGACCGGTCAACGGTGGTTTTCTTCAGCGGATAGCAGACAACATACCGCTGTTACATTAGTTACAGTCGCATCCGAGATAGTTCGGTATTACAATGACCGCATGACCGAAACGCTGCGAGGGCACTATCTCATCGCGGGCAAGCAGCTTCGCGATACCAACTTCTATAAAACGGTCGTTTTGATCATCGAGCATAGCGATGACGGGGCGATGGGGTTGGTCGTGAACCGTCCGTCTTCAATTCGCGTCTCGCATGCATTGTCCGAACATTTTTCCTATCCAGAGACCGACGAAGTTGTCTTCCTCGGCGGCCCGGTAGAACCGTCGGCGTTGTTCGTGTTGCATAACGCGGGGGATCTCGACGAGAAGGAATCCTGCGTGCTGCCGGATGTGTTCGTCGGGGGAAGTGCGGAAGCGTTCTCGCGTGTCGTTCAGGCGGCCGCCGCCGGAACACGCGAGGGGCTGGAAATCCGCGTTTTCTCCGGGTGTGCAGGTTGGGGGCCCGGACAATTGGAGAGTGAGCTCAGTCGCGGGGACTGGTACATCCTGCCTGCTGATTCTGATTCGCTGTACGACTCTGATCCGTACGAAATCTGGGACGAACAAATGTCCCGGCTAACGCAAAAGAACCGAATTCTACCGTCTGGACCGTCCGATCCCGAGTGGAACTGACGCGAGGATTTAGGGGTTAGGATTTAGGGACTAGGATTTAGAGGGCAGAGTACGTTGACGCCGCACTTTCTTTGGCACTAACCCTCGGTTCCTAACCCCGATTAGCGAATATCCGCTGGAGTCGGCGTTGGATGTCGCGTTCGAGGAGCACATCGCGTCCCTGGAGGATCCAGCCTGATGGTGCGGTCTGTCCGACGACCAAGTTCAGGTCCCGTTGGAGTGGCGTGTGGTCTTGGAAGGTAGCCCCGCCGGCCGAGTTGGCAGCCAGTCCGACGACATCTTCCAGTTCCTTATACGCTTCGACGGAAATTGTATAGCCACCATCGACCGGGGTTATGTGAACCACGACTTTGCGGCGAACCGATTGGAACGTGCTTTCGAGCCGGTTTTCGAGACCGATCGATTCACTATGCCACGGTTCCTGGATCCCCGAACCGACCTTGTAACGCGTTTCGATGATGCCGTCCAACCGACTTTCACGCTCGATTTCGAACGGGTATTCGTGGAGGACGTCGACCGTGCGTTCCCAGAGGTAGTCCTGATTGGTCGTGGCGACATACAGGGGCGCGTTGTTCGGTGGCAATGACGTGGTCTGCAGTAATTGGCAACCACTCGCCAACACAGCCAACGCATAAAGCCAAATTTGTACACAAGAATGAGGCATAAGACCCGCATCATTCGAGCTAGGGAGTAAGAAAGAGTTGAGAGTTCCGTAGAGAGAAGGGCGGGAGTTTGGCAAAAGTGCCAAAATGCGACAACCCCAATTTTCCTAAGAAATCAACGAAAGTTGATTCGTGTCGTTGGGGTGTTCAAACCAATGGAAAAGCAACCATTGGGGAAGGCTGAGAATAGCCAAAAAGAGAAAATTACCCGGCCAGGATTTGAACCTGGACTAACGGAACCAAAATCCGTGGTGCTACCGTTACACTACCGGGTAAGACAAAACTCAATTGTCTGGCGGATTCTAGACACTCATCGCAAACCTGACAATCCTTCTCCCCAATTGGTTTGCCACTTCCAGCAAAATTTGCCAAAGATTTCGCGAAAAACGCCAATTCGGACGGAATAAACTCGCTTGAAACCGCTCCAAATGATGGCACAATCCCGTCCGGGATTAGTATTCGCGCTTTTTTGAGACGATTGCGAAAGGACACTTTCATGAATCTGCGTAATTTGTTCACGCATGGCTTGGCAGTTCTGTTCATGGCCGGTTTGACCGTCGGCTTCGTGGGTTGCGGCCCGAAGGAAGCTCCACCAGCATCCGGCGATGGCGAAACCGAAGCTCCCGCCGAACCTGGCGATGGCGAAACCGAAGCACCTGCCGAAGCAGAAACCGAAGCGGAAGCTGAACCTACGACCGAAACCGAAGAACCCGTTGTGGAAGAAGTTCCAGACGTGGAACCTGAAAGTGGTTCGGCCGAAAAGAAAGACGACGAGAAACTGCCGGAATAAGTTTCTTGCCGTCGTCTGCGGTCTGGAGGTTTAACTCACTGCTTGTTTTGACCTTCCCCGTCGACACGAAATGAACTCAAGACGCCGTGGCCCTATGTTGCTGCGGCGTCTTTTTCTATGCTGTCTCGACAGTACTCATTTCTTAGTTTGGTCAGGATGGTCGCAAATGACTGCACCGTCACATGCAGCGTCGGCGGAAGAACTCCGCTGGCAGAAATTCCCCGTTCTCGATGATGGTTTCGTGTGTCTTGTCGATGTGATGGGCAACGATTCCTCCGTGGTTCAGGCCGCTCGTGTCAGCTATGGCGAAGGCACGAAGAAGGTGTCCGACGATCGCACATTGATCCGCTATCTCATGCGGCATCGGCACAGCACGCCGTTCGAAATGGCGGAAATTAAGTTGCTGGTTCGAGTTCCGATGGATTGCTGGCGACAGTGGATTCGTCACCGGACGGCGAACGTGAACGAATATAGCACGCGATATTCCCTCGCAATTGACGCCGCTCAGACGACCTCACCGGACGAGTGGCGAAGTCAGGCTGCGTCCAACCGGCAAGGGAGCGGTGACTTTCTGGCGTCCGAGCTTGGTGAAGAACTGACAGCCAGCGAGAAAGATTTCCAAGACCGTTCTCGCACGTTGTATCAGAGCCGGATCGAAGCCGGTGTTGCCCGCGAACAAGCCCGCAAGGATTTGCCGCTTTCGACGTATACAGAAGCCTATTGGAAGATTGATCTCCACAACTTACTGCATTTCTTGAGCTTACGGATGGATTCCCACGCGCAGCTCGAGATACGCGAATATGCCACGACCATCGGCGAGAAAATTGTTCGGCCGCTGTTTCCTGTGGTCTGGGAAGCCTTCGAAGATTACCGACTCGGCGGGCAGTTTCTCACGCGGCTCGATCAAGAAGTGATCGCCAAGCTGATGGCAACCGGCGGGCAAGAAAAATTGTCTCCGCCGTTCACGGACGAGCTATTTCTGCAGTGCCAGGATGACACTTGGAAAGACCTGACCCGATGTCGTGAACGCGACGAGTGCCGGGCCAAATTGCAACGGATGGGAATCTTGAAGTCGGACGAGGCGGCTGCATCATGAGTACTTTCGGACAGTTCCCCGGCACACGGATGCGTCGTAATCGCCGTCACGACTGGTCTCGTCGGCTCGTGCAAGAACACACATTGACCGTAAACGATTTGATCTGGCCGGTCTTCGTGAAAGAGGGGCAGGGCGAACGCGAAGCAATTCCGTCAATGCCGGGTGTCGAGCGGTTGTCGATCGATCGTCTTGTCGATGCGGTCGGTGAAGCGGCGGAACTGGGCATTCCGGCGGTTGCCATTTTTCCCGCGACCGATCCCTCCCTCAAAACCGATGATGCTCGCGAAGCCATTAATTCGGAGAATCTCGTCTGTCGCACCGTGCGAGCCGTTCGCGAAGCTGTTCCAGACATCGGCATCATTTGTGACGTCGCACTTGATCCGTATTCCAGTCATGGCCAAGACGGTTTGGTCAAGGACGGATATGTCGTCAACGACGAAACGGTCGAAATGCTTTGCAAGCAATCTGTTGTGCAAGCGGAAGCGGGGTGTCATGTGATTGCGCCGTCCGACATGATGGACGGCCGCATCGATGCCATTCGATCCGCTTTGGACGAAGCCGGTTTCGCTGACGTGCAAATCCTGGCGTATGCGGCAAAATATGCGTCGGCGTTTTATGGTCCGTTCCGTGACGCGGTGGGATCGTCGGGAAATTTGGGCAGCGGCGACAAACGCACGTATCAAATGAACCCTGCCAATGGCGACGAAGCCCTCCGGGAAGTTGCACTCGACATCGCCGAAGGAGCCGACATGGTGATGGTCAAACCCGGAATGCCGTACCTTGACATTGTGTACCGTGTGAAAGAAGAATTTCGATTGCCGACCTATGCGTATCAAGTCAGCGGCGAATACGCGATGCTCGCCGGTGCAGCGGAGCAAGGTTGGCTCGACCGTGAAAAAGTCGTCCTCGAAAGCCTGCTGGCCTTCAAACGCGCCGGTGCCGACGGCGTGCTGACGTACTTCGCTGTCGAAGCAGCCCGTCTGTTACAGGGTAGAGAGTCATGAGTTGCGAATAGACGTCAATCTCAGAAAACTATCGACTCTTAATCTACGACCCTCTACCCTCTACACATCGCGATCAGACTCCGTAGAATACTCGCGTTCCTGCCCTGAAACCTGACCTCCGAAAAGTCGTTCCATGTCACAGCAATACATTTTCTCGATCGAAAGTCTGACCAAACAGTTTGGCGATAAGGAAGTTCTCAGCAACATTTGGCTGGCGTTTTATCCTGGCGCGAAGATTGGTGTGCTGGGGAACAACGGTTCCGGGAAGAGTACGCTACTCAAAATTATGGCCGGTGAAGACACCGACTTCATGGGCACCGCGCGGCCGATGAAGGGCATTCGCATCGGGTACTTCCCACAGGAACCCCGTCTAGACGAATGGAAAACCGTCGGCGAATGTATTCAGGATGCGGTCAAGGAATCGCAGGCGATTCTTGATCGGTATAACGAAGTGAACATGAAGTTCGCCGAGGTTGATCCTGATGAAATGGACGACCTCATCGCCGAACAAGCGAAACTTCAGGATCAGATCGATCTCAATAATCTCTGGGAACTCGATCGCCAAGTCGAGATCGCGATGGACGCCATCAACGTTCCACCGGCGGAGGCCGAGATCGCGAAACTTTCCGGGGGTGAAAAACGCCGTGTCGCGTTGTGCCGACTGGTATTGCAAGCCCCGGATATGTTATTGCTCGACGAACCGACGAACCACCTCGATGCGGAATCGGTCGCATGGTTAGAGCAGTATCTCCATAAGTTCCCGGGCACGGTCGTTGCGGTAACACACGATCGGTATTTCCTCGACAACGTTGCCGGTTGGATTTTGGAACTCGACCGTGGACGCGGTTATCCGTATGAAGGAAATTACTCCACATACCTGGAAAAGAAGGCCGCCCGGATTGCCGTCGAGCAAAAACGCGAATCGAAACGGCAAAAAGAATTGGCCCGCGAACTCGAATGGGTGCGGATGTCGCCGAAAGCTCGGCAGACGAAAAGCAAGTCGCGGCTCGATCGCTATGAACAACTTGCCGCCCAACAATACGATGCGCGTGACGATGCACCGGACATTCAAATCCCCGTTGCCCGGCCGTTGTCCGATTTGGTCGTGCGAGCCGAGAATGTTCGAAAAGCGTTCGGCGAGAAATTGCTATTTGATGACTTGAACTTCGATCTCCCACGCGGGGGGATTGTCGGCGTGATCGGCCCCAACGGAGCGGGGAAAACGACGCTGTTCAAGCTGATCGTTGGCCAAGAAGAACCCGATGGCGGTACGCTGCGGATTGGGGACAGTGTCGACATTTCCTACGTCGATCAAACTCGCGACGCACTTGCCGCCGACAAAACCGTGTACGAGGAAATCTCAGGTGGCGTCGATCAACTCGAAGTCGGCGGAACGCGGATTCACGCCCGGGCGTACTGCGGACGTTTCAATTTCAAAGGCACCGACCAACAGAAGAAAGTCGGCAAACTCTCCGGCGGGGAACGTAACCGCGTCCACTTGGCAAAGCTACTGCGATCCGGCGGGAATCTGTTGTTGCTCGACGAACCGTCAAACGACTTGGACGTCGATACCCTGCGAGCACTCGAAGAAGGACTCGAAAGTTTCGGCGGCTGTGCGATGGTCTCCAGTCACGACCGCTGGTTCCTCGACCGCTTGGCGACGCACATTCTCGCTTTCGAAGGTGATAGCAAAGTCGTCTTCCACGAAGGCAACTTCGAAAGCTACGAAGCCGCCAAGAAAAAACGCGAAGGCGAAGACGGCGCCCCAAAACGATTCCGCTACCGACCGGCTACCGCATGAATCGGGGCAGACGATGGGGGGCATTCTCGGGTAAACTAAAGAGCGGAGTCGTTCTACTTTGAGGATGCCATGCCAATTCACGATTGGACCCGAGTTCACGACGGTACGTTCCACGCATTTCATTTGGCGTGGATTGCTCAGCTTCAGCAAGTGCTTAACGGCGGTGTGTTGCCTCCCAACTTTTACGCAGTGGGAGAGCAAAAAGCCGGCGTGATTGGGCCGGATGTGTTGACGCTGCAAACCGGCGAACCGGAGGAGTCACGAGTTTCCGATGAATCACTGGAAGGCACAGTTGCAGTGGCCGAAGCGCCTCCGCAGACCGAGATTGTTGTCGAAGCCGACACCGAAACTGCGTTCTATTTGAACCGCCAACGTTCCCTCGTGATTCGGCATGTCAGCGATGACAGAGTCGTAGCGATTTTGGAAATCGTATCGCCAGGGAACAAGCATAATCAGCGAACAACGGAGGCCTTTCTGCATAAGCTCGTGGGAGCGTTGCAGCAGGGCATTCACTTGTTGATTGTGGATGTGTTCCCAGCCGGACGATGGAGTCCCGGTGGTGTTCACGGCTTGGTGTGGGACGATTTGACCGCTGCTGAGAACAACGTCATTCCAGATCGCCCGCTGATTTTGGCGGCGTATCGATCGGGGGATCCGCCCATCGCCTATGTCAATTCGATTGAGGTCGGTGACATGCTGCCGGAAATGCCGTTGTTTCTGACTCGCGAACGCTACGTCAACGTGCCAATGGAAGACACCTACATTTCCGCCTATGCCAGCATGCCAAATCGTTGGCGGTCCGTATTGGAAGCGGAGTGATTCAGAACAAACCGCTGTCGTCCTCTTCGGTTTTTGTTGTGCGTTTGCGGCGGCCGGCTTTGGTTTTGTTCGTGTCTTTCGTTTCGGCGGTGCCGGTGTTGTCGAAAGGTTCGAGGACCGGTTGGCCGTCGTCGTCGAGGCGGGTCAGTAGTTCGATGCGTTGCTCGGTGCGGTCGAGGACGGCGTAACATTGTTTCAATAATTTGACGCCCTCTTCGAACTGCGTCATGGATTCGTCTAAGCCGAGCGTGCCGTCTTCAAGTTGACGGACAATCTCTTGCAATTGCTCCAGCGATTGTTCGAACGAGGCTTCGGATTCCGGCGTTGATTTCTGACTCATGATTCCAAGTGATCGGCAGAAGTTGGATTGATTTTGGTGGGTTCCACGGTTTCGATGCGGCTATGCAAACGGCCGTCGCGGAGCAAAATTTCGAGCGGTTCGTCCGGTTGCACGTCGCGAATACTGCGAACGACCGGACCCGCATTGTCTTTGCGAGCGACACAGTAACCCCGCGCGAGAACTTTGAGCGGGCTGAGACTGTCGAGCGTTTCCGAGAGGCCGACGACGCGTTGACGCTCTGAGGCGAGGAGACGTCGCATGGACTTGGTGAGCCGTTCCGACAGTTCGTCCACGGTCCGCGTTTCTTGATGCACGCGGTCGAGCGGTCGGGCAAAGACGCGACGGGTCGCGAGGTTTTCAAGGGTACTGCGAGCGGTTGTGATGCGGCCACGCAGTCCAGCGATCAAGCGGTCTTGCAGTCGACTGACTTCCGCGCCCACTTCTTGACGGTTCGGCACGACAAGTTCGCCGGCTTCGCTGGGCGTGAGTGCACGCACATCGGCGACGAGGTCGGAAATGCTGACATCGATCTCGTGTCCCACCGCACTGACGACGGGCAGGGGACAATCGAAGATCGCGCGGGCCACAGGTTCTTCGTTGAAGGCCCACAGGTCTTCCAAGCTTCCTCCACCACGGCCGACGATGATAACATCGACATCGGCAATCGACGGTGCCAACCGAATCGCAGTTGCGATCTCTCCGGCGGCTTTGTCACCTTGAACGGCAACGGGCAGGACGACGACATCGCATCCGTTCCAACGTCGTGTAATGACTTGCAACATATCGCGGACAGCGGCTCCCGTTGGACTGGTGACGAGAGCAATTCGCTTGGGAAACCGAGGCAATTCGCGTTTGTGTTCCGGGTTGAACAACCCTTCACGGGCGAGTTTTTCTTGCAACTGGCGGAATGCCAATTCCAGAGCACCAACGCCCTGGGGCAACAGTTCTTCGATGATCAACTGATATTGGCCACGAGGCGGATACACCTCGACACCGCCAATCGCGACAACTTCCAAGCCGTCTGTCAGGTCGAATTTCAGTCGTGAAGCCGAACCCCGCCACATCACGCCCCGGATTTGTGCGTCAGCATCTTTCAGCGTGAGATACACATGCCCCGAACCGGCACGCACGCAATTCGACAACTCCCCCAACACCGCCACGCGGGGGAACGTCATTTCCATCACGCCCTTAATCTGCTGCGTGAGTTCGGCAACACTCAGTGGTTCAAGTTCAGGCATGAAGCTTTGGATGTTTGAAGTCGGAAGGGGAAAGTTTGAAGCACGGTAGCCGACGTGATTGAATTGCTCACATCAAACTTCTGGCTTCGAACTTTACCCTTGTCCAACATTCTGGATGTACTGAATGGCGCGAGATATATCGCCGATGGGGTCTTGGCCGGCGGTTCGTTCTGCGACGAGCCAGCCTTTGTACGGTGTTTCATCGAGGAGTGCGAGGAATTCATCCCACACGACATCGCCGCGACCGACTGCAACTTCCACGCCGCCACCATCGACATCGTGGACCGCGTCGCGTAGTTGCACCTGTTGGACGAATTCGTAGAGCGTCCCATAGGCAGAGGACACGTCGCTATCGCCCATCACAATGCTAGCCGGGTCGAAATGAATCCCAATCGGGCCTTCCTCGACGGCTGCGATCAACTGGTGAATATTGGCAATGGAATCGCGGGACGGCGTGAGTCCCAACACGACGCCGATGTAGTTGGACGTGCGGGCAATGTCGTTCAAAATTTCCACCGCAGATCGGAAAGCCGGTGAATCGGGATCGCTCGGCACACGTCCTAAACGAGCCGTCATGGTTTTGGCCCCCAGTTGGTAACTGAATTCCAATCCGCGTTTGATGCCGCCGATCCGAGCGTCGAGATGGTCCGGATCCAGCAGATACGATCGCAACGGAAACGTGGTGGCAGCGACGGTCAATCCATGCTCGCTAAGGAAGTGCAAGAGGTGGCGACGTCCGGTTTCCGACAATTCCGACTCGACTGCCTCATTGCGGATATCGAGTTCCACACCGGTTGCGCCAGACTCCGCGGCGGTCTGCATCGCACGTTTCAATGGTTGGCGAAAACATCGGGTCGCCACAGCAAAGCGTAACGGTCGCATCAACAAGGTCCAGGTTTGAATTCGCGGTCATCACGGCCGCATTGTAACGACCAACCCACAACCGCGCGAAGCGAGGTCCTTGTTCAATTTGACACATCTGACTCGTCCGGCTTCGCGATCGCTTCACCTTCTTCAAGTTCCTCGACGTCTACCTTCAACTGACCATCTGATCCCGACGTAACGATGATTTTGGTCTGCGTTTTGAGTTTGATCTTCGAAACCGGCTGGGCGGCTTCGTTCGATTCCGATGCCGACAGAAATTCGATTTGACCAGGCAGACATTGCTGGTGAGACCGCGTGAATCGCGAAGGCAGGCTGAATTCACGCTCATTGCTCCGATACCGAATGTCCTGTTCTGTTCGGTTTGTCACTTGGAAAACGATCGCTTCGGACTTGGGGCGTCCGAACAATTGAACCGCGAAGTACACGCCCGTCGTCTCACTTTGGACGACCGCGACCCCGGTTTCGGTGACCGAATCTCGCAGCATATTTTTGCGATGGCCAGGTGATTCTTTCCAACCGGTCACAAAGCGTTTCGCCAACGGCTCCGTTTTGAAGCCTGTTGTTCGAAACTGATAGGCAATGTTCTCTGCGATCAGACACAACTCATAATCTTCCGCTTTAGCACGTTCGGCAGGAGTTTGTTCATCGGCGTTATGCCCGTATCGCCCCGTCCGAGCCATGTAGCTCGCAAACTCCTTGGCGGTTTGAGTCAGTGTCTTGTCGATGGAGAGGGCGGCCAATTCCTTTGATTCCCGAAATGCATTCGTTTGCTCAATGATTTGACTCGCCACTTGTGACAGGTCCGCCTTCGACTTCGGCTCGTACGGTCCCACCTTTTCCACCGTGATCTGCTGCACAGCCGAAGAATTATCGTCTTCCGCGAACGCAACTGATACCTGACTGGTGAGCAATCCGACTAACAAAGCCAAGGTGCTGGTGGGCAATTTCTTCATCGTTTATCCCCAATCAGAGGTTCTCGATTCTTGTTGGTACTCTTAACTATAGACCTGAAGATTTACGACGGACAAGGATTTTCGCATGACGGATTTGCAACCACCTTGGGGGTTTCGACACCAGCCTGCGTACAGATCGCTCCATCGCTGAAAGAATTTCTTCTTGGAACAGGTTTTGCACGGCAAGGGGTCATGCAAGTGTTGCACGCTTGAAGAAAGTCACGCACTTGAGTCGTTATGGAGTATTGAAGACTAGCAAGCAAGAAAGGAATGCAATGAAGTGGAATTGCAAAGTCGCAATATGGACTGGCCTACTATGTTTGGCCACGATGCCAAATGTTAGCCAAGCCCAAGTCGGCGTTGGAACGGGTGGATTTGGTTACAACTATTACGGAGCCGGCGGCCCGCGTTACGGGTTGAACTACGGCCGTTATGGGTTCGGATATGGGTTAAATCCCGGGTACGACAATACCCGGTTACCTTCCGAGTATAATTACAATTACAGCGGTGCGTATCGTCGCGGATTCAATACCGACATCAATCCCTATGCCGGTTATGGTTACAACCCATACGGCTATGGACGCTACAACGATCTCGATCGAAACGATGACTGGTACTATGATTTCTATGATCGAGACTACGGAGTCAGTTACGGTGAAGATCTGCTAGGAAATTATCCGTACGACTATAGCAGTCCGTATGACTACAGTAACTACTTCGATGTCGATGCAGACGACTTGCTCGACTAATGGTTCAGCGCGGTTCGCGTAGTCATCGGTTACATAGAATACTTGAAAGATCCTAGAAGGAACTCCAGTATGAAAATAACATGGAAAACAGCGATCCCAACACTCGGTTTGTTGGTTGCAGCGTCTGGTCAGTTATATAGTCAAGATGGAACAGTTCAACCAAACGGCCAACGACGAGCAATTGATAAGACCGAGAAAGATAGCAACTCAGATCGACAGACCAGACGGTCTCAAACGAGTGCTCGCAATGAACGGAGTGAGTCGGACCGACAAGAGGCTCTGCAACATTTCTTAGCCGGTTACTATGCTGGCTATAACGAGGGCTACTATGATGGGTACGATGATTCGTCGCTCATCATTGTCGAGACAATTGAAAAGCGATCTCAGGAACGCCGGGAACGCGACGCGCAAGCCAATCGGCCGGAGCAAATGCAACAGCAGCGCGAACGGATGCGACAACAACTTCGCAACCAACATCAGTTCCCGGATCGCGCTGGTTTGCAGGAAGTGAGCGGTGAGGTGACCGACCATAAAACGGTACCGATTCACGGGACCGACACCGAACACTTGGTCGTACGACTGAAAACCGATTTTGGCGATCGCAAGATTGTCGATTTGGGACCAAAACAAAATCTCGAATCCTGGGATATCAAAGAAGGTCTGCGATTGTCTGTTCAAGGGCAGAGTGTTCAAACTCAGGACATGCGAGTCATTGCGGCTCGGCGTATCCATGCGGATGGCGAGACGGTCGATGTCAAATACATGCGACCAAAATTTGTCAAAGACGCTGCACAGAAAGCTGATGAAGACCTTGAAGACTCTAAGGACCAAAGTCGGCGACGCAATCGCTAGACGAGTTGTACTGAGACTTCTATAGAAAAACAAAAACGACTTGGCGATTTCTTTGCCAAGTCGTTTTTTACGTAAATGCCGTTATGGAGGCACTTGTAAAATCATAATTGTCACGGCACTGGGGTGCTGTCAATCAATCCTGGAAACGTTGTTCCAGCCACGGGTCGCCGTAGTTACGATGGGGTAGCCATTGGTGCCTTGTCGCTACTCCTGCAAAAAAGCTACTTGGTCGGCCCGTCTGCGGCAAGCTGAATGCGGAAGCGTGTGGCGAAAGCCACCGTGAAAACGCATGTGCGACGCTCTCAGGCTTCCTGTTGAAATTCCTGACTAAAGCCCCCGGCCAGCAAACGCGAAGCCCTGACCGGAAATACGGGTCTCCGTCGCACTCGTGTTGACTAAGCCATTGCCCGGAGTGCAAATTCCCATCCATGGGGGTAGCTATCCCATTTCTCGCCTCGGTCGACCGTGATGCCGTTCCATCACCTCAGTATCACGGATCGGCCGAGCAATTTTTTTAGGTGATGATATGCCGAAAAAACGATCCGCAAGAGCAGAACAACTCGCCGCCACCACTCGAGCCAAAGTGAAATACTTTGTTCACCATGCTTTGTCTCCACCGAATTGGATGATTGTACCGGACCAACCCACACCTGATTGCAACCGGTTATTTCTCATCGGCCGCGTATCCAGAAATGATCAATACGAAAACGGAAACGCTCAGGATCAAGTTGACGACATGAGGGACATTCTACAGACGCGAGGATTCGTGATTGCTGGAGAGTATACGACCCAGGCGTTGGGACATGACCCAGATTGGGTAGAAAAAGTTGTCGATGAAGCGGAGAGGCTTGA
The DNA here is from genome assembly GCF_984380535.1 of Thalassoroseus sp. Lineage (NCBI taxonomy): Bacteria > Pseudomonadati > Planctomycetota > Planctomycetia > Planctomycetales > Planctomycetaceae > Thalassoroseus > Thalassoroseus sp. The sequence continues at coordinate 515,337 of NZ_CFHRBF010000002.1, read as the reverse complement.
TGCTTATCCGGTTTTCGAAACACCCGACCGATTGATTCGTCCGCACAGATTCCACCCAGAATTGCGACCTTTTGCCCCACAAACGCAATATGACATCAACACGGCGGAACGATTTGTGAAAGGTAGGAACGTGTATTTCATGGTTCATCCGGATACGACGCCGGAAAACCAAGCGGGCTATCAGAAAAAACGTGGTCAACGAAGAAAAGGCAACAAGGGAGGAAGGCCGTGTAAGTTGACCAAAGACGAAAAAATGGCAATTGTCGTAGGACTGTTCAGAAAAGGTTACTCGGTGGCAGAGATACTTGAACATTTTGCTGCTGAGTACAGGATCAAGCTTTCCAAAAGCACGCTCTACCGATGGCTATCGACGTGAGAAATGATTGAGTTGACGCATCGACAATGTTGGCTTTCCCATTTTTGTTCGAGCATGGAGCCTAAACCATGAATACTAAAGAAGTTCGCTTAATTTCGAACAGGAGGAAACCTCTAATACGGGGGAGGATCCTAAATTCAAGCCATTTTCAACCCTCATCACCAGCGGAATTTACAGCAGATTTGAACCGCCTCTCTCGATGGCTTGAACTTCCAGCATCCAAATCGATTGCCGCTGATTAGTACTCCGAAGGCTTTGAACTACCGCGTGATCGAGAGAAAAAGCAGATACAGGAGCGAATACAACGCAAGCGTTGCGATGTATGGATCGAGCAGCGGTAGAGTGGGATACAGACGGTAACAACCAAAGCACAGTAACCTTCTAGGTCGCCGTGCTTCTTTTCTTCCCATTTTCCAACTCAATCATTTGATGCAACGACACCAGTTCAAACAAACACGGATGCATTCTCTGGTTTAATTCCGTCTCGGGATGCATCGGGTTAAATCCACCGAGAAACCACGTTTTCAGCCTCGAATCCCATCAGTTGCCAACCGGCGACTTACCTCACTCAGCGAAAAATCACTGCAAAATCAACTAATTTGACCAATTCGCGGACGGCAACGGCGATCGGTCATCATGATGCCAGGAATCAACTTGTTGCATCGGCATCAATCGCGACTGGCACCCTAACGATATCACATTTCTAGAAGACCACCACCGACCATCTCGGGCTATCCTAACGCAATCCGACTAATTTTCCCGGTGGAAAACGTTTGACCGCGAGACTTCACTTCAGGGTGCCGAATCGCGATGTTCGTCCACGTCTTGCCGACACAAACCGAATGAGGCTTCTAGTCTCAAACAAAAATCGTGTGACCCAAAAACTAAGTCCGACACTTGAAGGTGTTTTTGCTCTAAGACAGGATGGAGTCGATTCGCACACAACCAGCTATGAATCACTTTCGTTCGTGGTCCGAAAGGGCCACGCCGAGTCGTTATGTCACATATGTGACTTTAAAAATACCACTGCTCAATTTGTTGTGCAGTCCGCAAGCCGGATAGTTCACAAAGCGGGAAAGAATGCGATGGATATTGGGACAAAAAAGCTGATCGGAATTTCCATCGCAGCTGCGATCGGAGCAATATTGCCGACAGCGATGTATCTGCTCGACGCGCCACCAGTCGCAACTGTTCTCGTGACAGTGGGAATTGTAGTCTTCGCGATTGTTGCTTGTTTGATCGTATGGTTTCGCGGAATTGAGGATAGGTTCCGGCGAACTTTATCATGGGCTCTGTTTTCACTTACGTGGCTGATTGTCGCAAAACTGACCTTTGGCTGGAGTGGTCGTGCAGGAGTGGCGGCAGAAACCGAATGGAAACAATCGCGATTTGTCGGATTTCTGGAACTGATGACCCAGCAAAGTCAAATTACGGACGTTGTCTTGGGAATCATTGCGGTTTCTTGCGTGATTTATGCGTGCAAATTAGCGTTGTCACCACATGCTGGGAAACATTCGGAACGGTCCCAGGCGGATGACGTGATGTCGGGAACCCAGGATACATTGCGATCCTGGGTGCGGCACGTACTTTCTGTCAAGTATCCGAAGGCGGAAGTCACGCACTGTACGCTCGGGAAACCGGGGCTCTCGTATTACCGAATTGCAACCACAATGCACGGATTCCCTCATGTTTTTCCAGTCGGCGTATGTGAGTTGGAAATAACTGAAGACACTCTCTCGAATTTCGTGGCGTCGGTAAAGAAGTACCAGATGGGAAATGCAGCGTTCCCGCTGGAAGTCGTCTATTCTGGTGAGCGACCTGACAACAACACGCAGACGCTCGCAGAACGCCACCGAATATCCCTTCGAAGCTTCCCTCAGTTCCAAGGTTTGATCGACTTTTCGGATTACCTTACTGACCAAACCAATAGATTGAATCAAGATCAAATTTATCCACCTTCGCTGTACATTGATCAGCGCATGGCGTTCGATGAACGCGGCCAACGAACACAGACGGAAGACGCGTTGGACGTACTCCAGTCGTGGCTGCAATTGCCGACGGGACGATTCGTAGTAATTCTCGGAAGCTTTGGGACTGGTAAGACGTTTTTGCTTCACGAACTCGCAAGGCGTATGCACGAGAAAGGAGACGGAATAATACCTATCCTCATCGAAATGAGGAATCTGGAAAAAGGACGTACACTTGATCAGCTTGTTGCTCAGCATTTTGCAACGTTCGGTGAAGATGCGTACAACCGAAAGGCTTTCCGCTACATGCTTGAGCATGGTCGCATTGTATTGCTATTCGACGGTTTTGATGAATTAGCACTCCGAGTTTCCTACGAACGCGTTGTCGAGCACTTCGACACTCTATTGGAAGCGGCTATCGGCGACGCAAAAGTTATTGTTACAAGTCGTACGCAACACTTTGTCTCTGATCAGCAGGTTCGCACAGCGATCGGAAAACGAGCCGAAGAACTTCCTTCCAATCGCATTGCTTACTTGCAACCGTTTGACGAAATTCAAATCAGTCACTTTCTTCTTAAGCGGTATGAAGGAGATCGCTCCAAAGCCGATCGACGACTTAAATTGATCCAAAATATTCAGGATCTTATGGGCTTATCGGCTACGCCAAGAATGCTTGTCTTTATTGCGGACCTTCCGGAAGAACGGCTTATGGCTGTTCAAGATGCGTCGGGTGAAATCTCCGCTGCCGACCTATATCAAGAGATTCTTTCGACTTGGATGGAAAACGAGTGGAGCAGGCGGCACCCGAAAGCTGCAATACATGGATTACCGCTTGAGCAAATGTGGTTTGCAGTAACCGATTTGGCGATAAGGCTCTGGGCGAAGACCGACCACGCCGTTCCTCTCGAAGAATTGGAGGAGAGTGTTCAATCCACGTTGGATCAGAATTTGACTGGCAACATTCCCACTGACTTGCAAGTTTCAGTGCACCAGGTTGGATCAGGGACTCTCTTATGCCGCGATGTCGACGGAGATTTCCATTTTGTACATCAATCCGTAATGGAGTGGTTGGTAGCGCGCAGTATAGCCCAAGAAGTTATCCATCAGAGCAGTGAGACTCTGCTTTTGTCGCGTAGGATTTCACCACTGATGGCAAGTTTCTTGCGTGATTTGATTGGTCACGACAAATTACAAGAATGGTTCGATTCTTTGTTGGAAAAGCAAGATGTTCCTGATGTGTTAATAGAGAATATGCGACTAATTTCTTCGCACTTGGCAAATGCTGATCGACCACTGAATCAGGCAAGGCTCGAAGGACGAATTCTGCAAGGTCAAGACTTCTCTAACGAGAAGCTTGCTGGACGAGAATTATCCTGTGGCGACTTCTTCAGCTCGCTTTTCGTGGGAACAGATCTTTCCAACGCCGTTATGGTAAATGCTCGACTAGTCCAATGTAACTTTCGTAGCGCTAATATGAGTGGGGCAGACTTGAGGGAGGCGGTATTCGATCGCGCGAATCTCGATGGCGCAGATATGCGTGGAGCAGATGTTGAGGGCGCTAGCTTTCGGTTAGCCAACTTGCTTCACATAAAAGATCGCAATATTGAATGGAGTAAAGCTGACCTCTTCGGAGCAGCTCTACGACCGCAAAATACGACATTCCAACTACATGCTAGGTCGTCGGCTGTCCATTGTGTGGCGTTCATGCCAGTATCTGCAAGGAGGCCAATACCAGCCGATCGCGAACCTTGGGACGAAGAACTTTGGCCTCCAACAATATTTGCTGTTGGAACGACCTCGGGAGCATCTGTATGTGACGCATTCAACGGTCACGAGTTGTTTCACCTAATCGGCCATAGGGGAGCTGTCTACAGAGTTGCGTTTTCTGCCGATGGGAAAAGCCTCGCGTCCGCCGGTCAGGATGGCACGGCACGACTATGGAACGTTGAAACAGGACAGGAAATTAGCTCATTTGAAGGCCACGAGAGTGCAGTGTCGGGAGTGGCATTTTCGCCAGATGGTCGCCTTCTCGCTACCTCTAGCGAAGATGAGACGGTCCGGCTTTGGGAGATCGAAACTGGAGTTGAGTTACGGCAAATTCATTGTCGGCAGGGTAAAACAATGGATGTAGCGTTCTCTTGTAAAGAAGATATGTTCGCAACTGCCGGTCAGGACGGTTCTATTTGCATGTGGAAAACTGAGACTGGCGAAGAATTGGGACGCTTGAAACGCCACAATAGTGTTGTCAGTCGTATCGCATTCGCACCAGGTACCGGTAACCTTGCAAGTGTAAGTCACGATGGTACGGCACAAATCTGGGATATTCACCGAAGCATTTCTCATCGTAGTTTGGAGGGCCAAATGGGCATCCTTCATGACGTAGCGTTTTCGCCTGATGGAAGTAGCTTTGCGACCGTCGGTCAGAGTGAAGGTGTTAATGTTTGGAAAACAGACAACCTCTCGATCGTTTGCCAATTAGAAGGGCATCGTGGCGCTGTCTTTGGCGTAGCGTTCTCGCCGGACGGCGTTTTGCTGGCGACTGCCGGGATAGACAAAACAACACGGCTGTGGAAGTTGGCCAGCCGGCGTGAGGTCGATCGTCTCGAAGGGCATTCTAGCGTTCAATTGAGTGTTAAGTTTTCACCGGACGGCAGTAGGCTTGTCTCTAGCGGAAATAGTGGTCGGGTAGATATGTGGGATGTTGGCAGCGGACGCCAAGTTCTTAGCTCTTCGGTAAATCAGAACATCGTTATTTGTTCAACATTCTCCCCGGATGGAAAGCTAACTGTTTCAACGGGCGACGATGGGCTTGTTGAGTTGCGAGACGCCGACACCGGCGTTGTTTTGCGTGGAATGCAGTTCGGCAAGTCTAGAATCTATGGCGCAGCGATATCACCTGACGGCAAGTTGCTTGCGGTTGCAGGGGAAAACGGCTTGGTGCAGTTGTTTGTGTTAGAAACTCTACACACCATTCGACATTTTAAGGGCCATAAGGCGACTGTTTTACGAGTCACTTTCTCTCCCGATGGTGCCGTACTTGCTACAACCAGTCAGAATGGAACGGTTCGCTTATGGGATGTTAACAATGGTCAAGAGATACACGGTTGGAAAGGTCACGAAGGGGCGGTCTATGGAGTTGATTTCTCGGCAGACGGTCACACTTTGGCAACTGGTGGTGACGATGGCATTGTAAGGCTTTGGCGCACCGATGATGTTTGCGAGCTCAGTAGTTTCACAGGTCACATTGGTACGGTTTCGGGCGTCGCTTTTTCGCCAATCGATGGTACCATTGCAACATCTGGGCATGACGGCACGATAAGATTCTGGGACTTAGACAAAGGACGAGAAGTTCACCAGCACATTGGGCATCATGACGCGATTCTTAGTCTCGACTATTCACCAGATGGAGAATTGCTTGCAACCGCTAGCGTTGATGGAACCATTCGATTGTGGGAAACCAGCGCCAGTTACGAACCCCAACAGATTGCAGCACATGATTCAGCAGTTAACCAAGTGGAGTTTTCAAGGGAATGGAGAACACTAATCTCTATCAGTGGAGATGGGTCAGCAAAAGTATGGGCGCTTAATGGCGGCAATTTAGTGCACCAATTCAATGGGCATGATGGTGCGATCAACGAAATGGCGTTGTCGCCTGACGGCAAAACACTTGCGACCGTAGGTGTCGACGCGACGACACGACTTTGGGAGATTGCAAGTGGCCATCAGATTCATGTGTGGAATGGTCGAAGTGGTGCTGTCCATAGCGTTGCGTTCTCGTCGGACGGTCGTTTGCTTGCAACTGGAGCTGATGACGGCACGGTCAGCGTCTATGAAGTTGAGGTAGATCAGATTTCGCGAATTCCAACCGTTGATGGACGAATACGAAGTATCGCATTTACTCCGTCCGGAGGGTCGCTCGTTGTTGCGGGTGCCGATGGAACAATAAGAGTATGCGACCTCGCAAGAGGGAGTGTAGTACGGCGATTCGCGGGACATAGTGCCAACAGTCTTTGGAAGGTTTCCATCTCTCCCGACGGACGTTCAATAGCAACGTGCGGGACAGACGGCACAGCGCGAATTTGGGATATTGAGACTGGCCGTCTACTAAATCTCTTGGAGGGACATCAGAAAGCTGTTCTATCCGTAGCATTCTCGCCAGATGGCCGAACGTTGGCGACTGCCGGCGAGGACGAAGTGGTCAAGTTGTGGGACATTGAGAGTGGAAGCGATTTCCGCGAGTTCCATGGTCACGAGGGGCCAGTATTGAGCGTATCCTTCTCACCGGATGGTCGTTCATTGGTTACGGGGGGACGCGATGGCACGGTGAGATTGTGGAGTGTTTCCGCACTTCACTGGATTTTGATCCCAACCGAAGATTCATGGGCGTCCATCCGGAGTGACGGAGCTCACTTCTGGCAGGGCGGACCAGGTGCTCCATTTTGGTATGTCAATGGATTGGTGCGATTCGAGGCTGATGAAATGCCGAGCCTGCGGCTACATAACGAAAATGATAATAATCTGTTGCCGTCCAATCGTCGCAAGCAGCTTGCCAGTCGGTCATGATGATCTCCGAGATCAGAGCCTTTCATCGAAGCGATATTTCCGAACTGAACGCAATCGATGAAGCCTGTCAAAAATGAATCCGGCCCAATTCCGCCGCGATCATGACTGGATTTCTTCGTCTCCACCACTTCCGAAAAATGTTACTCATCAACTTTAATTCATAATTGACACCCAGCTCGCCAGGATGCTATTGTCCAGTTGTTCGATAAAACTACGGAAACGAGAAGGCGAGCGAGCGATGGGAACAACGGCGATCTATGTTCGGGTATCCACGAAAGCCCAGGATACGCGGTCTCAGGAACCGGACTTGAAGAAATGGGCAGAGGCTTTCGGCGGTGGGGAGGTCGAGTGGTATCGCGACAAAGCCAGCGGAAAGACGATGGACCGGCCCGAGTGGAACCGGCTTGAGCAGGATATCCGTACCGGCAAGGTCAGCACGATTGCCATTTGGCGTCTCGATCGCCTCGGACGAACCGCAAGCGGACTCACCTCGCTATTTGACGACCTGCAAGTACGGAAGGTGAACCTCGTTAGTATCCGCGACGGTTTGGACCTCTCTACGTCTGCAGGTCGCCTCATGGCTAACGTGCTGGCTTCCGTCGCACAGTACGAAAACGAAGTCCGCGGGGAGCGGGTTCGGGCTGGACAAGCAAAAGCCAAAGCTCAGGGCAAACGCTGGGGCGGCTCGAAAGCTGGTGTCCGCAAGAAAGTCGACGCCACGAAAGAGCGTCTGATTCTTCAGCTGAAGGAACAAGGTGAATCCGTGAGTTCAATCGCTCGCAATCTTCATCTATCACGTCCGACGATCTACTCCGTTTTGAACGGCAACGCATAGCGTCGGCTCGTTTCAAACTGCTTAAAGCATGAGAGACCCTAATCGAGGTCGCGGAACCCGACTCTCATAGCGGGCAAAATTTTTTGGTAGTAAATCACTCGTCTCACAGACTATACGGTAGGACGAATCATTCTTTAAAAGCTAAAGGTGGACACATGAACTCATCGGGAATGCTCAAACTCGAAGGCAAGGGGGCGGCGTACATCCGTGTAAGTGACGACAGTCAGGATCCCGAGAGACAACGCAAGTCAATCGAAGCCTTCTGCTCGCGATACGACCTGCATATTCTAGCGAGTAATTGGTTTGTGGACGTAGGTTGGAGCCGGGACCGGACGGATCGCCCCGGTTTTACTGAGCTACTTCGTGCTATCGAACTTGGGCAGATTCAATGGGTAGTCGTTGACCAGCCAGACCGTTTTGGAACTGCCACTGTTTTAGAGTACGCATCGTATCTGCATCAACTCAGTATAAGCAATTGCCTGTTGGTGAGCGTTGAAGGGGAAATACTCGGTGGGGAAGAATTCCATCAAGTCCTTCAGGCATTGATTACCGGCGAAAGAAGCATTGGGGAACTCAAACAAAAGTCATGGCGGACACTCTCGAGTCAAACGAATCTTGCGGGAAAAGGGCTTTCGCAAGGTGGTCTTCCGCCGTTCGGCCTAGATAAAGCGTGTGTCGATCCGATAACCGGGGAGGAAAAATGGCGAGTCGTGGTCGAGAGCAGAAACCGTCGGCTAAAGGTTTATCCAGACGGACGCGAATCGGAGCGTTTCGACGGCAAAGACAACTCGCCGCCGAAATCGGGTAATGAAGTCTTCCGCTTGGTTCCGAGTCGTGACGAAGTCAAATTGGATGCAATTCGAGCGGTGTTTCGAATGTATGCCACAGAGTCAATTTCGATGGGCAAACTTGCTCGATTTCTTAACGATTCCGGGTACCGATCGTCGTCGGGAGCGAAGTTTACACAAGCTCAAATCAAGAAGCTTCTTGAGAACCCGGTTTATATCGGTCGTCCTGCGTACAACAAGACGTCAAATGCCAAGTACCACGAGTCTGATGGGCAAACCGTGAAAAAGGTGAGCAGTCGAGATAAAAAGCAGCGAGCTCATTCAAAAGACGAATGGATACAACCAGTTATTGAAATTTTCGAACCCGTTGTGGATCGCAACACCTGGGATGCTGTGCAGAAAAAATTGGAGAAACCACGCGAAACCCGTACAGCAGTAAGGAATCCGAATTTGATTTTTTCTGGTTTGCTCTACTGTGCTGACTGTGGAGCGCGGATGGTTGCACATCGGCAGCAAAACCGAGACGGGAGTCGCACGCAGACGTATTTCTGTGGATCATACAAGAAAGCAAAGGGAGACGGTTCGGAAAGCCCATGCAAACGAAATACGGTGCAGGTTGATGCGATAATGCCTTCCGTCGATAAATACCTAGATGAGTTGAATGAAGACCTTCTTTTGTTGGAGGAGGCACAGAATTCGGAAGATAATGCGCTCGTGGAACGCGCACGTGCTCGATTCGCTTCGGACATCAAAGACATGATGGAAGCGAAAACTCGAATTTGTTTTCTTCTGAGTTACGCCAATCAGCACCTTGGAATTCGTCCCAATCTTCGCATTCCCAGGATTGCTTTCAACAACTCAAAGGTCGAATCAATTGAGGAGATAAATACGAAGCTAAATCAATTGGAAGAAATAATGGCGAGCGTTGATAAGGCTGACGAGTGGAGTCTTGAGCACCGTGCCGCCTTTACGAAGACTTTGAGCGTTATTGACGACGCGTTTACGCAGATATTCCCTCAAGTAAGGGAGAAACTGGAAGTAGAACGTGAAAAACTGCGCCGAGAACTCAGGACGCTTTCGCAAGGAATGATGCAACTTCCAGGAACCGCAAAGCATGCAAGGAGAATGGCTGAGGAAGACATGCTAACGCTTGAACGCAAGTTGGATGCAGTTGAAGAAGCCCTCAAGGACCAATCTGGTAAGCTGCGAAAAGCAAAAGCGTTTGTGAAGGAGTCTCGCAAGAACATCGACCAAGCGAGAACCGTATTCCAGGTACAACTCGACGAAGCCACCAACCGTCGGATGGCTGAGGCACTGAGGAAAGTGATTTTACGAATCGACCTACGTAGTGAACCAACTGGTAAGCGGTCCCCTTCGACTAGATTGCGCGAAATCACAATTACTCCAGTGACGGGAGAACCAAGAAAATTTTCTGTCAGTCCTGAAAGCGCTGTTGTAACCACGGGTCGCCGTAGTTGTGATAGCCGAGTTGTTCCCAGTAGCCGGGTTGGTTCTCGTCGACGAGTTCGACGCGTCGGACCCACTTTGCGCTTTTCCATGCGTAGAGACGAGGCACCACCAATCGCACAGGGCCGCCGTGATCGGCGTTGATCTGGTCTCCGTCGTGGGTATCGACGAACAACACATCGTCGGCGAGAAAGTCTTCCAAGGGAAGATTTGTTGTCCAGCCGTAATCGTAGCCGGTGATGACGACGAACTTCGCTTCCGGCCGAACACCGACACGCTCGAGCAGTTCGCGTGAAGAGACGCCTTCCCATAGGTTACCGAGTCGTGACCACGTCGTCACACAGTGGAAGTCCGAGAAAACTTTCGTGCGGGGCAGTTCACGAAAGGCGTTCCAATCGAGCTTCAGCGGGTTTTCGACCAACCCTTTGATCTCCAATGTCCACGTGTCTGTTGTCACGTTTGGCACATCACTCGCGTGGAGCACCGGCCATTTGCGGGTTCGCGTTTGCCCCGGCGGGACGCGATTCTCTCGATGCGTATCCGGGCTGACGATGATGTCGGCCTCGATGTCGACTGGTCGTGGGGGATCGCCGTTCTGATATTTCGGGTCGGATGTGGTCATACGGAAACTCCGTCCGGCGGGTTATGCGAGTTGATTCGTTCTTGATAACTCACAGGCGGAAAACCCGCAAGATGTGCGACTCCGCGAGATTGGCCCTTGTCGGTCGAGCAGGACGTCCCTTACACTTTTCTGTGTTGTAGCTCACAAGTGGTTCGTGAAATTTGGGAAGGCGGCAAAACTGTGCTTTCGTTCGATTGGGAAGAAAGCGTCGGTTATTGGGTGTGTACGACGTCGCACGCAATTCGCCGCACGTTGGAGGCCGAGCTCGCGAAGGAAAATATTACGCTTCGTCAGTGGGAAGTTTTGGCCTGGATCGCTGTGCACGGAGAACCCTCCCAGACGCAAATTGCTGACTGCTTGGGAATCGAGCCGCCGACTCTTGCGGGAGTTATCTCTCGCATGGAACGCGATGGTTGGTTGGAGCGGAATTGTTGCCCGGATGATCGTCGTCGCAAGCGTCTCAAAGCGACTCCGCAAGCCGAAGCGGTTTGGAATCGCACGGTGGAGTGCTGCCAGCGGGTGCGTCGTCAGGCGACTAACGGTATTAGCCCGGATGACTTGGCAACTTTTCGGCGCGTTTGTCAGCAGGTGCGGACGAATCTCAACGATGATTGCTCGACGGGTTGCAGTGACGACGTGACTTCAAAAGCTGTTCCAGTGGCGAAATCCTCCTGATCGATTCGGATGATTTCGCGTCTTACGCATCTTCGAGCTTAAGTGTCGACCATAAACTGGGATCGTTGTCGTACGGAAATGCTGCGTCTAAATTCCATGACTGTTCGCCGTGATCGACATCAAGCACGTTGCAGTAGAAACCAAGTCGCGGGCTGTGCTCGGGGTCATATCCCTTCAAGCAATTCGCCGGGATTTCTGCCCGTAGCGTGTAGCCATTCTTTCGAACATGGCTTTGAACGGTGAAATCGTTGCTGGTCGCGAGTGGGTGTGATTCCTTCGCCCGTGCGATCGCGACTTCACGACCGCTCGGTTTTTTTGCGTCTTTCCCGCTTCCGGATGGCAGGAAGTTGAATGAATGGCAATAGCGGCTGGCACGGTGGATTGTCTGCGTATCGCGAGTGTCAATCCACACGAACAGTGCATCCGATTGCTCAGGAGCCTTGGGGTTACAGGCCGGGAAATTCGATTTGTTGTCGACTGCCACGGAAATCGCTAGACCGTCCGGATGCCAACCGACACGGACATCGGCCCAAAATTCGCCACCATTGAGTGACGCCGGCCAAGGTAGCGCACAGGTTTCCGGAAGCAGCAGAGATTTGCCTTCGGTTTGATCGAGGGTCTTTAGGCGAGGCACCGAGATTTCATAACGGAATAGAAAACTCGGAGGAATCACAGGCGACATCGGCGGTTCTCGCAAGTGCGTTGGTAGAAAGACGTACTCTTGGTGATAGTCAACGTACTCAGAATTGGCAACGCCAGGCGATATTTTGTCCAGATCGTTGAAATTGTTCCGATAGCCATGCCAGACGTTCTTCGATGATGGCGAGCGTCTGCGATGTGGATTCAGCCGAAGCGAGCACCGTACACACTGGCCATGCAGCGGCGATGGTTGTGTCGGCGTGGGGGATGTCCGCGAAATCCGGCAATTGAAACGCCTGCGATGTCTTTGGCTGCATCACCGATTCTGTCAATGCGTGAGGAACTCGCAGTGACTTGGGTGCATACACAATCAACTTCGCGGCGACAGTTCGCGGATTGTCGTTCCGCTGGTCGATCGGGTTGGCATTGCAGGCCTCAATGTGATCTGCAATGAGGGAACGTCGATGAACCGCGTCCCAAAGTTCTCCGGTGGCTGTGTATCGCGGATTGATTTCCACCGGCCATACCGTTTCACCATCCCAGAGAAAATCGATTCCCCAGCAGCCTACCAGACCGCAGTGGTCGGCTAACAGGCGGGCGATACGAATCAGTTGAGTCTTGGCGGCGTCAGGAATATCAGGCTGTGTGATTCCGCCGCACCAACCGAATTGCGTTGCATGAAGACCCGCATGGTCGGCAAAGTGTCGCACGAGTCCCACCAATTGAACGTCTGGTTTGTGCGATGTGGGAATGGCAAGGAACGTCGCTGAGTAAGAATCTCCTTGGCCATGTTCTTGAAAGAAGAAGTGGCGGGAGGTTGGAAGTTGCTGGTCCCACCTTTGAATTCTCTGTCCTCCCGCGCTGCGGATCGGTTTCCGTAGCCATCTTCCGTTGGGGGCGGGCGGGTGATCGAAACGACTAACAGCCAACGTTGGTAAGCCGGTATCCGCGAGAACTCTCGTCCAGAAAAACGGGTCACGGATGCTTCGTAAGGTTTGAGCGGTATTTCCCAATAGCCGGTGCTTCTCTGCCAGTCCCTGCACCAAACGCGGGCGGTTTTCTAAGCCGCCGGTGAATATCCAAGAGATCGACGGCAAGTCGCGAACAGCCTTTGCGATTCCGCGGGGATAGTTCGGCACGTGCATGACATGTGCAATGCGGGCGAGATCGGCATCCGCAAATGCGTCGATGCAGATCGGCTCCCAGCCACCGCGAATTGCGGACATCGCCGCCGCTCGTGTGCTGGCACCGATAATGAGTAGCGAACGGTCGGAACTTATCACGGGTCACGCGGGGCGTATCATTTCAGATTGCGCGAGCGGACCACGACAAACACTCGACAAACCGGCATCGACCAGGATTGGCACAAACCGGGCATGCATTCGGCGACAGTTTCGCGATAGGTCCGCTTGCATCCGTCCGAATCGCTCGCGGTATCGTTGCACGGTTGCTTCGTCGAGGATCAAGTCGCTTTCCATGCCGGTCTCGACGTCGATCAGTCGGCGTCCACCAAGCGGCGTCGGGTCGGCTTCCCAAGCATGTAGCGTTTGCAAGACCCACAATGCACTGCAACCGGTTGCCAGGCGACGGATCATTGGCTCGGCATCGTGTGGGAAAAGAAAGTCGCTGATGACAATTCGCACTGATTGTTTCGCCGACGGAATCAAGTTCTCAGCGACCGCTTGGGAAAGCGGTCGCGTACCAGAGAATTCTTGATTGCGAAGCTCTTCCAACGATTCGAGTTCCAATCGTCGGAGCGGTGTGTGGTCGTCGATCAACGTCAGTTGCGGTCGTCCACCTAACCGAGCCGCAAGTAGAACGAATAATCCCGCTAATTGTCGAGCGACCACCGACTTGACCGATATCGTCGCTGGCGCGTTTGGCGGAGACGTGAGCATCGAACGGCTGCAATCGAGGAAAATTTCCGTCCGTGGACTGATCTCTTCTCGGTACATTCGCAGCATCAGCGTGTCGGCACGGGCATACGCGGCCCAGTCGAGGTGGCGAATATCGTCACCAGGGAGGTATTCGCGATGCTCTTGAAATTCGAGCGAACTCCCCGTGCCACGTCCCAGCAACTCACCGGCCCGACCGGAGACCGGCACCCGAGGCAAACCGAGTTGCCAAGTGTCGGCCATTCGCTGTACTTCGGGATCGCTTCGCATGGGGCATCGGCTCGGTGAGTGTTTCGAGGGAATCGAATCTACGAAACCCAGACTCGCTTGCCAACTCCACGCGGACGCCGGCCGGCGGTTGCCCGTGCTTTAGTCGATCACGGTGTGTTCGTGCGGGCTCACCGAAACCATATGAGTATGCGGGCCGGTCGGAACATGCCGATGCGAGTAACCCACCGGCACGGGTTCACCATGCTGATGCCAAACGGCTCGTTCGATCAGCGAACCCAACGGTCCAGCCAATAACGCAGGGAGAAGAATCAGGTCCGCCACCAACGCAGCCGTGATGAGAGCCGCCATCAACCAGCCAAATCGGCTTACGATCAACAACTCCGAAGGGTAGAGCATCAACATCCCAATGGCGACTGTGGCGCTGGTTTGCCACAACGCAGGACCGCAATGACCCAAGGCTCGTGCGATGGCATCGTGCCGCGACATGCCATCCAAGATTCCTTTACGGAACCACGACAGCAAGTGCAGCGTACCATCGACCGCAATCCCTAATGCAACCGATGCCGTGACCATCGTGCCGATGTCGACCGGCAAGCCACTCCAGGAAATTAGCCCGAAGACAATTCCCACTGGCAGGACGTTGGGGATCATCGTGATCAGTCCGCTTCGAATGCTTCGCAGCACGAACATCATGACAAGACCGATGATGCAAAACGCGAGGCCGAAACTTCTGATCAAACTCTGCAGCACGGCTTCCTGCGTCTGCAAGAACAACGGAACCATTCCGGTGATGACGTGAAACGTTCCCGCGTGATCTTTCAATTGCGATTGCACGATCACGTTCAAGTCGCCCGGTTGTTTCTCCGGTTGATGCCAACTTCCGACCAGTTCCGCATAGCTGCGTTCCGAGAGGACCGATACCTGAGCGGTAATTCGCCAGATTTCGTCGCCCGGGAAGACTTGCGTTCGCTGTCCGCCGGCTTGTTCCAGGATGAAGGGAGTTTTCGCGACGGTATACAGGGATGATGCCCCAGCCTCGTCACCTTCCCGCAATCGTTTCTGAGTATGATTGACACGCAAGCGGAATTGGAAGTGATCCCGTCCCGATGCCTCTTCGCCGGGCGGATCGAACGCGATAAAGTCGGCCAGTGAAATGGCACCGCTGACTTCCGCATGATTTCGTAAGTCGTTTTCGATCCGGCGAATGAGTTCGGATCGTTCGTAGAAGTTCAGCTCGGTTTGGGCGTCTTTGCTGAAACGAACCAAAATGTCTGCCGGTGTAATTCCCGAGAGTCGGTCTTCCAGGAATTGATAGTCCTGTACAACCGTGGATTTCTGGTCAAAATATCGAATGACTTTGGTCTCTGTGCGGAAGTACCACAACCCTGCGACACACACCGCGAAAAAGACCATTCCACTAATGGAAATTACCCGCCATCGCTTGACTAACACATCGGCCAGTTTCTGCCATTGAGTGTGTTCGATTTCCGCCCGGTGGGGTCGCTTGCACGGCCAATAGACGAGCAAAGCCGGCAAACCGTACAGCACAACGATGAGGGAAACGACGCACCCAATCGCACAGTACAAACCGAAATTCTTGACGGGACTGAGTGAACTGGATGCTAACGAAACCAGCCCGATTGCAGTCGTCAAACTGGCGAGGATGCACGGTTGCCGAGCCATTTTACAGGCCTGCACAATAGCGTGCTCGCGGGAGTAGATCGCGGCATGTTTCCAGTAATTGGCCACATGAATCGCAGCGGAAAGGGTCAGCACCGCCAGCAACGGCGGCATCACGACTAGTACCGTAGAGACGATTCCACCCGTCCACGGGATGACGCTTACGCTCACGACCACAGCGAACATGGTCACGATCAATACCAAGACTGTCAGCCGGACACTTCGGAGCATAAAGAATACCACGAGTCCCGAAACCAACATGGACAACAGCACCGGTGAGCTGCGGTGAATTTGCCACCACGGCACCGATGCATCCCAAATTGTTTCGTTCACTTCGCGATTGAGCTCAGAACCTGCGATGGCTCGTCCGCCCATGTGGACAGTTTCGGGCGGAATTCCCGATGCCTCGGCCGCTTCCCGTATGGATCGAATGACGTCTTGAGTGTGCCCGTGGTGAGCCTGGGATAACACGACACCCAATGCAATCGGATCACCGGCTTCTTGGAAAACCGCCTCGATGGGCTGCGAACCGTCTGCAAGCGTCAGCTTCTCGATCACCGAGCGAACTTCGTCGATGCGTCCGGGTTGCTCGTGCATTCTCGGCCAACGCACCGCGAGATCATACGGTTTGGGTTGGTAGACTGGGGTGTCTGGGGTGTTCTCAGTTTCCGTCTTTACTGTGACGCCGTAGCTTGGCTGTTCGACGACCACTTCAAGACCAAGTTGATTGCGAACTTCGTCGGCAAGTGCGGCTCGAATCGTTTCAGAGGAGGTTTTCGCTGATGGGGCGATTTGAACCTTCAGGGATCCTTCGCCGATCAGCACACCTGTGAGATGTTCGATCGCTTGTTGCTCGGTAACTCCGCCATCCTTCATTCGCTGAATGACATCATGCGGACCGAGTACGCTTTGAATGTAGGGAACGTTTCCCGTCTCTTCGTTGCTTTCGGTCTGCGGTGATGAAAGACGACGTTTGAACTCGGCAAGACGGGGGTCGTTCAGGGAGCTGTGGTCCCAGGAGACCATAATTTGATCGTCACTCGGGAAGACTTCCTGATACCACTCGTAGATCAGAGCTTGCGGATCGTTCTTTGGCAACCATCCGGTAATGTCGTTGTCGATTTCCAGTGAGCGTAACGCCGAAAGGCTCATCGGCAGAATCAACGCCATACCAATCAGCACCCAAAAGGCACTGTGATGTCCCCAATAGTCGCGTCGTTCGAAGAAATGCTTCATTGTCATGCAGAGTACAAAGGCAAAATAGTGCCGATGTCACTTATGTACGGCTAGCGCACTGTGTTCGTCTGTGAACGAAATGCGTTGTGTCCGTGTGGCTCGGCAATGTATTTGGCAAGTTGCGTCCTCTTTTCAATTTGGGAGAGGACGGTTGAGAGCTTCGCATCGGAAGTCTCTCGACATATCAGTGTTTGCCTAGCAATGTTGGTAGGATCGGATCAAACGGCCGCAAGACTTCATCTGTTAATAGAATGATAAAACGGAGCGTTTGTCCGACATGGGTCGGGGGTTTGGCCCGCGCCGATTATACAAGGAGAATCAATTTATGAATGTAACAGAGGCGAGATGTTAAGATAATTTTCAGATCTTTAGTCAATTTCCGACATTTGCCTGGGTGAATACGTAGGCTGTTAGGGATGCTCTCTGATGTTGATAGGTGGAAACACTTATGATTATGTGGTCAGTTAATCTTGTTGGAAGCCTTTGACAAGTTCTTCGTCCCACTCGTCCAGCAGCGGCCAATCAATCGCACAGGTCCCGAAATCGGCCATATGTTGGTAGCCGTCCAGTCGATCGATTGTGGCTTGCAGTTGTTTGTCATCCTTGCGAAACGGCGGGCCATGACTAGGCAGCAGCCATTCGACATCCGAACTCTGGATTCGCTTGAGCGACTCGATAAAGTCTGGAATGTCAGAGCCGTGATGGGCGTCGATATTCCCGACACACCCGTCACGATAGATATTGTCGCCACTAAATAAAAGGTTACCCATGCGGAATGAAAGTTGGCCGTTGGTGTGCCCGGGAGTGTGCCAAACGTCGAGTTTCAGGTTCCCCACGGTCAGCTGATCGCCTTCGTTGATCAGCTGTTGCACTTTGACGGGCGGCATTTCCAAGGAAATATCTTGGGCCGAAATTTCGGCATATGTCGCGATTCGGTCACCTTCCCGGAGTAACTCCGCTGTATCGGGATGGCCGACGATCACCGCTTCGGTCAACAATTCTTGGGCGCGTTTGAGTCCTTGAATATGGTCGACGTCAGCATGTGTCGCCACCAAATACCGACAATTCGCCAGGGGAAAGTCCATGCGCCGGGCCATCTCGACGATTTCATCGACGGTATCGGTATAACCGACGTCGATCAGCATCCAATCGTTGTTTTCGTCGAAGACCAGATACACGCAACAGCCCAAACGCCGGCGGGCTTGGTAGTTCATTTCGATGACGTGTGGAAATAATTCACGTCTCGGTTCCATGCCTGTGTGCTCCGTCTGGGCGAACTGCCCAGTTCTTCATCGCAGTTCCACATGAGTTTGACGGTTCATCCTTCATGACTGCACTTGAAGCGCTCGAAAGGTGAATGAGAACCGCGTGTGAGTGGATTCTGGTCAAATTGACGGCGGAATTCCAGTCCGGAAAAACCGGGATTCTCGGATTTGAGCAAACTCACTGCCGGAACCGAACCTCGTTTCCTTGACGATTGTCTCGCCGAGTGCGATTCTCAAGACGACAACGGGTCCCTCAAAGAACGGCCAATTATGACCAGTCAAAGTACCGCCGACACAACGACTTCCACAAATTCCCCTGCAAAACTCAGCCAGCGTTGGCGATGGGCCAGCAAGGGAATGATTGGGTTTCTGATGCACCAAGGTGTCGAGAATCCCCATGTGATTTCGCTGGCGGCCGGTTTGGTTGATCCGGGAAGTTTGCCGGTATCCACCACGCGAACCGCCGTGCAACGGATGCTGGCAGACGAAAAGTCGGCCCGAACAGCGTTGCAATACGGGACGACATCGGGTGCGTTGCGATTGCGTCGACAATTGGCCAAGCACATTGCGGATCGTGAAGACATCTCGCCGGACGACCCGCGACTCGGCAAGGATCGGTTCGTGCTCACGACCGGTTCGCAGCAGTTGCTCTCCTTGGTGGCGGAGGTGTTGTTTGACCCTGGTGATATCTGTTTGGTCGCATCGCCGACTTATTTTGTGTTTCTCGGGGTGTTGGAGGGTGTAGGAGCACGGGCGATTCCGGTTGCGACCGACGAAAACGGCATGCAACCTGAGGCGCTCGAAGCCGAACTTCAACAGTTGAAAGACGCTGGGGAATTGGGGCGAGTCAAACTGATCTACCTCGTCAGCGATTTCGAAAACCCCAGCGGCTACTGTTTAACAAATGATCGCCGCCGAACGATTCTCGATATGGCTCAACGTTGGTCGCATGATCATCGGCTGTTCGTGTTGGAAGACGCCGCCTATCGGGAGTTGCGGTACGATGGCACTCCGCAAACCAGTTTGCTCACGATGGACAGGCATGGCGACCATGTGATTCATGCGGGAACATTCTCGAAAAGTTTCTCCCCAGGGTTGCGGGTAGGATTTGGTGTGGTGCCCGAAGTGTTGCACGAGGCGATTTGCGTGCGGAAGGGGAATGAAGACTTCGGGTCGGCGAATTTTAATCAGCATTTGCTGGCGACCGTATTCGAACAAGGCTTGTACCAACCGCATGTCGAGTCGGTCCGTAACGCTTACCGCGTCAAAAGAGACGCCATGCTGACCGCGGCCGACAAGTATTTCGCCGATATTCCAGGCGTAAGTTGGATGCATCCCCAGGGCGGGTTGTACGTATGGATGTCTCTGCCGGAGCAAATCGCAACTGGGTTTGATAGCGATCTTTTCCACCACGCCGTCCGGGAGACCGGCATGATGTATGTGCCGGGAGAGATTTGTTTTGCATCCGCGTCAGGGCGAAACGACGATCAGCCGAAAAACCACATGCGACTCAGTTTTGGTGTCCAAGATCCCGCCGGAATTGACGAGGGCATGAAACGCCTGGCGACTTCCGTCCGTGCAGTGCAGTAGACACCAGTCAAACGTGTGTTCCGGTTTGCCGCGGCGTGTTTCTTCATGCAACTCGTGAAACTCGTCACGGCCGATCGAGTCGCAGCACACAAAATTCGAGGGTTCAATAATCGTCGGCTTCGACGGCATCGGTGGCTTTTTGGATGTCGAGCAGTGCGTTGCAGGCGGCTTGTTGCTCGGCTTCTTTTTTGGTCGGTCCCCATGCCGGTGGAAAGACTTGTTCGCCGATAATCGCGGAGACTTCGAAGCACTTCGAGTGGTCGGGGCCTTTTTCGTCGAGCAAGCGATATACGGGAGTTTCGCCGAGATCCTTCTGGGCCAACTGTTGCAACTGGCTTTTGAAATTTCGCGTCCGACTACGTTTAGCGGTATGTTCAATTTGCCGCTTCATGATTCGGGTGACGAGCGACACTGCATCGGGATAGCCACCGTCCAGATACACGCCCGCCACCAGCGATTCCACGACTGCTGCTCGAATCGACGAGGGAACTCGCTGTCCGCCGCTGAGACCTTTTCCGAGAATCAGACACGCTTCCAACCCCAATTCACCACATACGACGGCACAGGTGTGACGGCTGACGACGGCGGATTTGATTCGCGTCAGTTCGCCTTCGGTCGCATCGGGGAACATTTGGAAAAGAAGGTCGCAGACAACGGCACCCAAAATCGCATCGCCGAGGAATTCCAGACGTTCGTTGCATTCCTCACGGGCGTTTGCAGCGGAAGCGTGCGTCAGACACCGTTGGAGTAGGGCGGAGTCACGAAAACGGTAAGCAATTTGTTCTTGGCAGAGTTCCAGACGATCTGCGATGGTTTCGATCCGCGGTGCGTTCGACATGCCGCGACTCTCGTGCTTATTTACGATCCCACCCTGAGCGTGTGGGGTCCTGCGAAATGTGGAATATCTGTCAACAAGCTATCCCTCCCAATGATTTCTGTCAACGGAATGCTGAACTGCCTGTTGACAAGACTTCGGCAAGACCGAACGTTGGTCAATGCCTGGCCACGAAGATATGATGACTTTGCGGCCTCGCGTTCTCCTTCTTTTCGTTCGATTTTTGAAGACGTTTCATCCATGTCTCTGCCGAAGTTCAGCGTTGAAAACCGTGTGTTGGTCAACATGCTGATGATTGTCGTCCTTCTGGGGGGCGGGGTGTTCGCGGTCACATTGGTTCGGGAGATGTTCCCCGAGAGTCGGCCCGACAAGTTATCGATCGCCGTCGTCTACCCGGCCGAATCACCGCAGGAGTTGGAAAAGGCCGTCACGATCAAGATCGAGGAGGCCCTCCGCGAAATCGACGAGATCGAAAAGATCGACTCCACCGTGACCGAAGGGTTCTCGAATACCGTTGTCACGTTGTTCAACGATGTGGACGACATCAATCCGGTGTTGCAGGAAGTCAAGAACCAAGTTGATGCCATCGAAGACCTGCCCGACGAGATCGAGCAAATTACGGTGAGAAAACTCGAGCCGATGCTGCCGGTCATCAGCGTGGCGATTTTCGGCAGCGGCGACGAAGCCGGTCTGAAGCGGGCAGCTCGCGAGATGCGAGACGACTTACTGCTATTACCGGGAATTACGAACGTCAATATCACCGGCACCCGCGACGACGAAATCAGCGTGGAAATCCGCCCGGAACGGTTGTTGGAGTACAACATTACGTTCGACGAAGTCGCCGAGGCGATCCGCCGCACGAATCTGGACGTTTCCGGCGGACGGCTCAAAGGCGATCGGGCGAACATTTCCGTGCGAACGCTCGGAGAGGAAAGCCAAGGGTTCGAATTGGAAGACATCGTCGTCCGCACCACGCCGGATGGTCGCAGCATCACCGTCAACGATTTAGCGGTGATACGCGATGAGTTCATCGAGACCGACTTGGAGAGCTACTTCAACAGTTACCCGGCTGTCGAGTGCACCGTCTTCAAGAACTCCTCCCAAGACGCGATTCAGATCGCCAACTTGGTTCGAGGGTACGTCAAAGGCAAGCAGGGCGTGCCGTTCGATCCGTATGGTTTCGACGAGGCATACGCGGCTCCGTGGTACAGCAAGCCGTTCTTGTTGGTGAAGGCCTCGCTTGGCCGATTCGCGAATCAAATCGGTGGCAAACCCGATCCCGTCGAGTATTACGAACGCAGCAAGCAGAACCCGTTTCGACATTCTTATCAGCTCGCGATGCACAACAACTTGGCTCGCTTTGTGGAAGGCCGGTTGGATTTGATGCTGCGAAACGGTCAAAGCGGGCTGATCCTCGTGTTGATCTCGCTGATGCTTTTTTTGAACTGGCGTGTCGCGTTTTGGGCGGCGGTCGGTTTGCCGGTTTCGTTCCTCGGCACATTTATCGTGATGGGATGGCTCGGCGTTTCGATCAATCTGTTGTCGATGTTCGGTTTGATCATTGTGCTCGGGATTATCGTGGATGATGCGATCGTCATCGGCGAGAACATCTATCGGCATGTCGAAGAGGGCATGCCCGCGATGCGGGCGGCGGTGTACGGCACCGAGGAAGTCATGTGGCCGGTGATTATCGCCGTGACCACCACGATTGCCGCCTTCAGTCCGCTATTGTTCATCAAAGGGCAAATCGGTGACTTCATGGGCGAGTTACCGTTAGTGGTGCTGGCGGCGTTATCAGTTTCGCTGCTCGAAGCGCTCGTCATATTGCCGGCTCACTTGTGCCATCTTCCGTCGCCTCGGAAGAAATCCGCCGAGAACCACGCGAACGCCTCACGCTGGGCGAAGTTTCAACGGAGTCGCGATGTCTTCTTGCATGGCTGGCTGGCCGGGCAATACGAACGGTTGTTGCGATTCACGATGAAATGGCGTTACGTCACATTGGCGACGGCTTTCTCCATGCTGTTGATTGCTCTCGGTTTGGTCTTCGGCAACATCGTGCCGTTCGAGTTCATTCAGAAAATGGACAGTGAAACCCTCATCGCTCAAATGGAAATGCCGGTCGGCACGAATGCCGACGTAGTGAAAGCGCGATTGCAAGCTTTGAGTGACGCCACCGTCGCCTTGCCTGAAGTTGATTCAGTGCAAATGATCGTTGCTCGACAGTACGACTTCGGTGGAGCAGGGGCGATTGGCGTCAGCGATCAATCCCACCTTGGGCAAATCGTGGTCGAACTGAAGCCGTCTGACGAACGTGACAGACTCGGCATGCGGTCGAGCAATGAAATCCTCGTGGAGTTGCGGGCCGTCTCTGCAAAGTTGCCGGGCGTGAACTCGGTGGCCTGGGAAGCGCAAAGCGGCGGGCCCGGCGGGAAAGACTTGGAGATCCGCCTGAGTGGCAGTGATCTTGAAGAACTTGTTGTCGCGGCCGACGAATTGAAGGCGGCGTTGTCGAAGTACGATGGTGTCGAAGACTTGGACGACAACCACGATCGCGGTTTGCGGGAAGTTCGTCTCCGGCTGAAACCGTCTGCGGAACCCACGGGAGTGACCGTCGGGCAACTCGGGATGCATGTGCGGTCGGCTGTTTACGGTCGGGAAGCGCGACGCATCACCCGCAACCGTGAAGATGTGAAAATCATGGTGCGATATCCCGAGCGATTTCGGCAGAGTGTGTACAACATCGAAACTATGTGGATCCCCGTCGGCGCAACACCGCTGGATCGCAAATGGATTCCACTCTCAGAAGTTGCCAACGTCACGGAAGATCAAAGTTATGCCTCGATTAGTCGGGCACAACAACAACGTGCGATTAGTGTGCTCGGCGACGTGAACGCGGCGAAGATCAAATCCCAAGAAGTCCTTGCAGGGCTTCGCGCCGAATTCCTGCCGGAGCTTGCTAAAAGTCATCCGAATGTGCGGGTCGAATTCCTTGGTCAAGCCGAGGAAATGAGCAAATCGTTTTCGAGTTTGCGGATCGCATTTCCCGTGGCGTTACTACTCATCTTTATGTTGCTCGCCGGGTTGTTCCGTTCCTACGCACAGCCGGTTGTCGTAATGAGTGCCATTCCGTTCGGTTTCTTTGGGGCGGTCATCGGTCACTGGGTGACGGGGAACCCGATTACGATTCTCAGTTTGATTGGCATGGTCGCGTTGTCGGGCATCTTGGTGAACGATTCACTTGTGCTCGTGGACTTTATCAATAGTCGAATTCGTAGCGGCACTCCCGAATTTGAGGCGAACGTGCAAGGCGCGAAACTCCGTCTCCGTGCAATCCTACTGACGACAGCCACAACAGTCGCCGGGCTAACGCCACTCATGTTCGAGACGAGTTTTCAAGCGAAATTTCTCATCCCGATGGCTGTGACTCTCACGTTCGGTTTGATGTTCGCGACCGCTCTAACACTCATCATCGTGCCATGCTTGAACATGGTCTTCTTTGATATGCGTTACTTAGTCACAGGGAAACACGAATCCGAAGAAGCCGATGATTCTACAGAACATGAGAAAGAGTATGCGGCTGTTTCCTAAGTATGAAGCGGCAGGTTGCTCGATTGGTGACTTGAGCGTTGAATTATAAACCGCCGAGTTTGCAGTCGATGAAGTCTGTGCACAAATGCCAGAGACAGCCCACGGAAACGGCCCGCCACTTCCACGATGGAATTGCTAGCAAACTGCCATAGGCAATCGCCGCCCATTTTGTGTGAAGCGGGTGGAAACCGAGACTACAGCGATTCGGATCAAAGATCGGGTCGGCTAGCAGGTGATCTAAGTCTATTAGCATCGTGGCTAGCATGATGAGTCCCGCCGTTCGCCAATTCTCCTTCCAGAATAGTTTCGCAAACGCGAACGGGACAATCAGGTGAAACGAGTAGTGGACTAAGTGTCGAAAGATATCACCGCTAACCTCCATCGAACGACTGTTCTCCATTGCCGAAAGTGTTGAGTTTGGGGACTAGTAATCTATTGTCTATTCTGTTTGAGTCGCTCAGCATAGCGGCGGACTTCCTCGGGAACTCTGTGCTGCCTCGTATCGGTAACACCGGGTCTGAGGAAGTCTAGCAAGAGTGTGCTACGAACTTGGTCGGAATCATTCCAAGCTTCGTGTTCGACAGTATCGTCAAAGACTAAACACTTTCCTTCTTGCCAATCACGAGTTTCGTTGGCAACTCGCAACCGACAACCCGGCGGAACAACCAAACCCAGGTGCAACCGATAAACGCTCGCCGCCCAGCCCATGTGCGGTTGAATATGTGTTCCTGGTGCCAGCCGCGAGAATCCTGCTAAAGACACACCCTCAAGACTCTCGATAATCTCTGCCGTCCGCGGACACTTCGCACACGCTCCGTCAATCCGCTGACCATCCGCAAACAAACCATAAACACTCCATCCCTCACCATGCATCTGCCGTTGCACCCAAGGATCAAATAAATCCTCCTGCAGCGAGAGGTACTCATCCCGAATCAGTTGCCAGTTTGATTCGAGAGTGGTGGTCAGTGGGTATAGGTTAGGGTCGATAAACATGGCGCTCACTGTCAGGACGACTAAGGCTAGTAAGACTTAGAAAGGTTTAGTTGATTCCTCAACGCTTTTTGGCTAAGGCTTTTGTGACGTTGTAGAGTGTAGACCATGTCTGTTCGTCGTTAACTGAGAATGACGACCGGCCTCCTGTTACCGGCAATCGGATGGTCATCCCGCGGCCTTGGTCGTGTAGGTAGATATAGTTGCCATCACGGCGGGTTTCTTCGAACGTATATGATGCATCGCTGCCAGTCTTAGTTTCGGTCCATAAGATCGGTTTCTTGCCAGTGTGCTGGTTGAATGCTCCGCCGCGATACTGGTAACTGACGATGACCTTTCCTTTGTCGAAGACGGGGGCATCGTTTTCGTGGTAGAAGAAGGGGCTTCGCATCAGGATTTTTTTGTCGTCCTCTGTTAGGTAAGCCTTGTCAGGATACTTACCGTAGATGCCCGTCCACATGATCGCATCCGCGTGTTTTTTCGTGTCTTTGGGGTGAGGTAACCCAAACGCGTGGCCAAGTTCGTGTCCCAATCCGGCGATCCAGCGAAGTTTGCTTTTTTGGGTTGGATGATTTCCCACAAGCCCTAATAGATCATCTTCGGGAAGACAAGCGACGCCACTTCCCGCACGGCCTCTGTTCCCAGGGCCATCGGAATAAATCACCCACACCGATTCGGGGTCGTTTTTCTTCGTCCCGATGAGGTGGCTTGCTTCGTCGAATGTGTTGTTGTATCCCCAATCGTCTTTGTTTGTTCCATTCGGGTTTGCATAGAACCAATCAGCATTCCTGTTACTCTTGACAACCTCCACAACAGGATCGTGCAGTCGAAACGTTGGCCCGTCGAGCTGTTTTGCGTACCACTTTTGCAGATCGCGAATCGCGTGTGCGATCGCCGCGGTGTACTCGGGTTTTTCCTGTCGGTCGCGTGAAACAAGGTAGACGACCCGAACATCCTTTAGCAAAGGGGCTTTTTCATCCGCATACACAAAGGGGTTGAGGATGGCACCGCAGGCGACTGCTAGGCTCCAATGGAAATGGAAGCTCATGATACGTTCCTATTCTTTCTGCGAGATCGGGACTTCGACCAAGACGACCCGGCTCATTCCGCCTTCGGCAGATGCCCGGCGGAGCTTTGGAAGTAGCGTTGACGTCTGCGGGATGTGTCGTCGTTGGGGTGGACGGCGTTTTCTAGGTCTGTGAGGTTCGCGACGCAGATTCGGCAGCCGACGGTGCGGATGTGGAAATCGATGTAGTCGGCGTGGTCGTCTTCGAGAGAGCCAAGGAGCCAACTACCGAGATCGGTCCGAGTGGGGCAAGTCAGGCGGTTGCGTCGCCAAATCTCCCCGACGGAGTGCACGCCGTCATCGCGTCGCCGGACCAGACCCGCCACCCGATTGCGAAGTTGCTCGGAATCGCGGAGTTGTTTTTCGATTTCCGACATCCGCTCGGGAGCAAGGGCTTCATCCAACCATGCGAGGAGTTGATCGTCCGATGGTTCATGGTCGTGCATGGCGAGGCTCCGAGTACTCGATTGCGGTTGATTCGTTCATCATGCCTGATTCCGGCAATGGTCGGCAAGTGTTGATGCTGGGAATATCGAGTTGGGTCGCCACAAACCCCGGTTGCCCTGCTTGCGAGTCTGCAGCGGTGTCGTTAGCATGTTGAGACGGTCGCGAGAGCAGCGACCCCTGGGGTCCATTCATGTTCAGAAATGGCCCTTGCGATAACCCATTCTGTAGTAGCAGACTCGATCCAGAGGACCGAACGTGGCCGTTACAGCGACACAGCTATCACTTGACGATCTCAAATCCAAAGCATTGGACATCCGGAAAGAAATCATTCGGATGACTACCGCAGCCGGTAGCGGCCACCCCTCGAGCAGCCTGTCGGCGACGGAAGTTGTCACGGCGTTGTATTTCGGCGGTTTCCTCCGGGTTGATCCGGATAACCCAACCGATCCGGCTCGTGACCGGTTCATCATGAGTAAAGGCCACGCTGTACCGGTTTTGTACGCGGCTATGGCAGAGCGGGGGTACTTCCCTGTGGAAGATACCATGACGCTGCGGAAGCTTGGCAGTAAATTCGAAGGGCACCCAAACATGAAGCGGATGCCCGGTATCGAAGCCTCGACCGGTTCGCTCGGGCAGGGGTTGTCGATTGGCCTGGGCGTGGCGCTCGGCTGCAAGATGGACAACCTCGATTCGCACGTCTACGTCATGATCGGTGACGGCGAAATGGGCGAAGGACAGGTCTGGGAAGCCATGGCCGCCGCGACGAAGTACGGCACGGGCAATCTGACGGCAATCATCGATCAAAACGGCTACCAACAAACCGGTGCCACAAAAGACGTACTCGACCAAAAACCGTTTGCTTCCAAAGTCGAAGCGTTTGGTTGGCACGTGCAAACGATCCCCGGCAACGATATGGCTGCCGTCGTCAAGGCGTTGGAAACAGCGAAATCCGTGACCGATCGGCCGACGTGTATCGTTTCCGAGACGAAAAAAGGCTTCGGGATTCTGCCGATTCTTGAAGAGGCCGGCGATAGCAACTTCCATGGCCAACCGTTGCCACCGGAAATGGCTGAAAAAGCATTGGCACTGTTGTCGTCTTAAGGGCGGCTCAACAACACGTAGGGTGCGTCGAGACGCACCGTTGCTGAGAGTTTCTGTTATTGGTGGTGCGTTGCAACGCACCCTACGGTACAAGAATTCAAGAAACAGAGTGAGAATCCACCATGGCGATTGGTGAAATTTGCGGGCTGAAAATGGGGCAGGCCACCCGTGATGCGTTCGGCGAAGCATTGCGAGATTTGGGCGATCAGTTCCCGAACGTTGTAACCGTCGACGGCGACGTCGGGAACTCGACTCGGACCGAATGGTTCGCTAAGAAGTACCCGAATCGGTCGTTCAATGTCGGTATTGCGGAAAGCAATATGGTCAGCGTGGCCGGTGGTTTGGCGGCGCAAGGCAAGACGGCTGTCGTTGCCAGCTTTGCGTGTTTCTTGCTAAACAACGCGTTCGACCAAATTCGGATGTCTGTCGCGTTTCCCGGTTTGAACGTGAAACTCGTTGGGTCGCACGCCGGGATTTCGATCGGTGAAGACGGCCCGTCCCAGATGGGTATCGAAGACGTGGCCTTGGCGTGTTGTTTGCCGGGCGTCACCGTGTGCGTTCCGACCGACGCAGTCAGCACGCAAGCTGCGACGAAAGCCATGCTGGAACACGATGGCCCGGTTTATCTCCGGCTTGGTCGTCCGAAGGCACCTGTGGTTTACCCGGATGGTTGCAACTTCGAATTCGGGAAGTCGATCCAACTCGTCGACGGCGACGACGTAACGATCATCGCCAATGGTTTGATGGTCGGGATGGCAATGGATGCTGCAAAATCCCTGAAAGATAGCGGGATTTCGGCCCGTGTGATCGACATGCACACGGTGAAGCCGATCGATGAAGAAGCCATCATCAAAGCTGCCAAAGAGACCGGCCGCATCGTCGTTGCTGAAGAACATCTCGCTGCAGGCGGGTTGGGTTCGGCTGTCGCGATGGTCGCTGCCCGAACGACTCCCGTCCCCATGAGTTTCGTCAACGTCGGCGATCAATACGCAGAGAGTGGCGATCCTGATGGCTTGCTGGAAAAATACGGCTTGACCGCTGGAAACATTGTCGAAGCTGTGCGGTCAATCGTCTGATTTTGACAGCCGATGATCACATTCCCGTCGTCGATTTCCTGAGCGACATCCGGCGGGAATGGTGTCTTTTTCAAGTCCATTGGTGCAAGACGCACTAGATTTGAACTCGCGGACGAAGTATTCTATCCATAAATGCAGTTCTTCAAATGGGTTTGAAGGGTTCCGAAAGTTGCCTGCGCATCGATTTGCTACAATGAGGCCTCTGTGACCAAACAAGGGGCAACTCGCTTCTTCAACCCACGGTTGGTGATTCATTCAGACGGCGTGTGCACTTTGCGGAAGGCGTCAGCTACGTGATTGAGTATCGAACGTTCAGAAATAGCGACCCGCCACAGGTTGCCGAACTATGGGAAAACTGTGGTTTGGGACGCGGTGCCGCGGGAAATCTGCGGACCGATGCGTTCGAGTACTTGAATTTCGCTCAGCCATACTTTGATCGTCATGGTCTCATTCTGGCATGTCATGAAGACAATGTGATCGGCATGGTTCATGCCGGTTTCGGCGTCAATGAAGAACAAGACAATATCGATCGGCAGACCGGCGTTATCTGCGTGGTGATGGTCCATCCGGACTATCGTCGCCGGGGAATTGGTCGCGAACTCGTGCAGAAGGCTGAGACTTATCTGCGAGACAGCGGGGTCACGACGATTTTCGCAGGTCAGGCCGAACCGCTCGATTCCTTCTACTTTGGAATGTATGGCGGTAGTCAGCCTTCAGGATTTCTGCTTTCCGATACCGCAGCCGATCCTTTCTTTCGAGCCATCGGCTATGCGCCGTTTGAACGTCATGCGGTTTTCCAGCGGGATCTTTGTAACAAGACCGATCCTGTCAACATGCGACTGGCGAGCGTGCGACGAAAAACGCAACTGGCGATCGCCTATCAGCGTCAACCCTTGGCTTGGTGGTGGATCACACGACTTGGCCGGTTAGACACGGTTCGTTTTCACCTGGTGGGCCGGGGAGACAATGTGCCGGTTGCGGAAGTAACCGTGCTCGGGTTGGATCTCTACCTGGATCGCTGGCAGGAACGAGCAATCGGATTGACCAATTTGGAGGTCGCCGATTCCGAACGTCAGCAGGGGTATGGGCAGGCTTTGTTGATCGAAGTTTGTCGGCGGATGCGTGAAGAGATGGTTACACGCGTCGAAGCTCATGCCAGTGAGACGAATGTGGCTGCTATGGCTACGTTAAATTCTGCAGGGTTCGAGCGTGTAGACACCGGAATCGTGTATCGGCTGCTCGAGGAAGGTGAGACCCCGGATGACTTAGGGGCAAGCGAAGAGGCCGACTCTGACAGCGTTCCCTTCGATGATGGGGAAACGGCGGTGCAACCTCCCGTGTTCAAGCAACAAAGCGGTGAGGGCGAAACAACTCTGACGGATATCGGCGACTTGATCGACGACGATCGGCCGACCGAGATCTCCTAATCGATTCTGCGCCACGTTTGTTACTCCGGTGATTCGTCGGAACCCCTAGTCGTTTCTGGATGAACCGGACGTTCGACAACCGGATGATCTGCCGCCGCAACTCCTGCCAGTCGAACCAAGTTGGCATCGTCTTCATCATCCGACGGCATCCAGACTTCCGTCAATTCGTTGGCGTCGGTGCTGTGACGCAACAAGAAAAACATGATGGTACTGCAGGTCCAGAAATAGCTCGGCACAAATCCGGCGACTAATAGTCCGAACGCTCGCAGCCAAACCGTAATCGCAATTAGAGCCGGGTAGTCCGGGTGGTTCACGCCAGGAAATTGGTCCGAGAAAAACAACGCATGGATGCTCTTCCACGGCAGCCATTCGGGATTGCCCATTCCCTGAGCAATCGGCCATGAGGCGAGGTAAACCACCAATGTGGCGCCGATGATCACGACCGTCAATCCCAAGAGGCCTAAGCCGACGGAGATCAAAACGTACCAGGCAAAGTGAATGGGACGGCTGTAAATGTAATCGAATGATCGACTGAACCCGTCGAAACCGTCCGTGCCTTGCGTGCTGACGGTGGCGATCATCAAAGGCCAGCCGACGGCCAACCCGATCAGAAGCAGGGTCATCGCCAGTCCGCATACCAACGCGATGCCCCAAAACACGCCGACCAAGACCGGCCCGACTGCCGGGATGCGACCGACGAGCCCGCCACAGAACAATAGCAACCAGAATCCGAAGAGAAACCCAATCGGTAGCAGTGGCGACGAAAACACTTGCAGGTATCGGGCGATCGCAAACCGGGCTGCTTGGCGGATGGAAATTTTCTCGTCCCGGGCAAACTGAACCGCTGCCATGCGGGTGATCATCGTGGCAAACAGCGACCAAACCACAATGGCCCAAATCAGAAGTGCCGACGCAAGTACGGCATCCGACCAACTGAGGTTGGAGCGGAGCAACAACGTCGCCGGTTCCCAAATCGACTGGAGTGGTGAGACCAGAATGGTCCAATCCGCAACTCGTATTCGCGGGTCTACTCGGCCGAACTCAGCCAGCGAGGAGGTGAGTCCGGTACTAATCAGACGTGGGGCATCTCCCGGTGGACCGATCGGGGTGTGGAGAATGGCTTGTTGCCCGAGCGAAAGGACGATCAGAGCAATGCCACCCAACAGAAGCTTGCGAAAATCGAGAGCAATGCGGAAGGCTCGTGTCAGGTGAATCCACGGGAACAAACGTCGATAACGCAACCGATCGAGTTCCACTGTGGAGGATTCAATGACTCGTTCCATCGCCTTGCCATGCCTGTATTTGGATTCAGAAGTGTTTCCGCGTTGGCTTGGCATTGTAGGGAATCACCGAACGGCGTGCCAACATCCGCGATGAAAGTTGATTGCCCTCGTCCGGCAACCTTCGAGTGAACTTGGTATAATTAACGCACCAGGAAGATCAAACGCGGATTGATCAGGTTTTCCGCAAACAATAGGAGAACATTGTGAGCGAAAAAACAGTTGCCATTTTGGGGGCCAGCCGGCAGCGACACAAGTTCGGGAATAAGGCCGTTCGTGCCCACCAGGCGGAAGGATTTGCCGTTTATCCGGTGAACCCGTCGGCAGAGGAAATCGAAGGGCTCCCGTGTTATGCATCATTGGGCGACATCCCGGTGGAACGGCTCAATCGCGTGAGTGTCTATCTACCGCCCGAGAAAGTCATGGATATGTTGCCGGAAATTGCGGCTGTGCAACCCATGGAAGTGTGGCTGAACCCCGGCAGCGAAAGCGATGAAGTCGTTGCCGAAGCCGAGCGGCTTGGTCTGACGGTGATCCAAGCCTGTAGCATCGTGAGTATCGGACGAATGCCGGCACAATTCTCAAACGATTGAAATGCTCAAATCGTGCGAGACGGTTACCGGAATAGCGCGGTCGTGGAGGTTGGTTTCACCAACTGACGACCTGCTGGGCCTAGAGTGGTTGCGCGATCGTTCAATACTGGGGTTTCGACCTGAAGTTGGATAAGCCGCGGACGAAAACACACAGCAAGCGTCAGCGGCAGGTACCACAGCAGATAGACTCCACCGGCCTGAGGGTACCAAAACTGGGTCCCGACAATGAGTGCCGTCGAAGATGCAAGCAGGTGCTCCAACGATTTTCGACGTGGCCAGACCGTCAACGCGACCAACATCACGACATAGGCGACGAACAATGGCAAGCGGTATGCGTTCATTCCGACTCCGCCAAGTCCGCTATTCCCGGAACGGAAGCTCAATACGCTCCAGTCAATTGCGCCAAACGTTTGGCGGCTGAATGAACTTGGGTCGGCAGAAGTAAGGGCCAAGCTTCCGAGCAAGCAGGTTCCCACAATCAGCAATGCCGTGGCAAAGCGAACAAATTTCACGCGACCGTAAAACGCGGCCCATACTGGGAGTAAGAAAATCGGGAAGAACAGCGTTCCACATGCCAACCCCAGAAGGACGCCGGCAACGATTGGCTTTCTCCAAAAGACAAACGCCCAAACGACTAATCCTGCTGGGAGAACATGAATCACTTCGCTGCATTGATAAAACGTGCAGGGGAGAAGAAGGTACAACAACGCCATCGCATAACCGAGCGAACCATCGCTGAACGTGCGGTGTCCGAGAAAAAGTAGGCCGAGAATGGTTCCCAGGTGTGCCACAATGGCCAACCCGCGAGCCGCAATAACGGCTTTTCGAGACGGGGCCGTGGGCACGGTGGTTGCATTGTTCGGAACGGCTACAGCGTCGGAAATTGCGCCGACCTGAGCCGCAAGGATGGTCGGAGTCGGTCCGGCGGCGGCGGTTTCATTTGACGCATCGACGCGGTTTCGCATCTGTTCGCTGCGTTCGACGGTTTTAAGCGTCGAGTTCGGCACCGGAAGCGTCGCGACGCGAAAAACAAGAAAAACGGTCCCGCAGATCGTCAGAAAGATCAACCCCGCCGAATTCAGGTTCTGGTCCAGTTTGGGGCGGCGGGTAAATAATCCATCGCACAAGAGACGGACCAAGAGCCCAAAGGACAACACAAACAGCCAGGTTTTTGCCACAATGGGGTCGGATCGTAGGAACAACAGCGCCGGTGAGAAACCCGTGAGCAACAGGAGATCGACATTCCGCAGCGACCACAGCCGGTGGAAGCGAAAAAAGATCGCAATGACCAACAAAGACGACAGTGTCAGCCAAGTGGTCGGGTGGGAGTCGAAGGGAGGCAGCACATCTTCCATGGAGCTTCCTCAATGAAGCAAACGCAACTGTTGTGAAACGATGGTGGATTCAGAGAGGAAAATTCCCGGATCATGCATTGATCGTGTGGGGTGGTGATAAACACGAAAACGCGGTTGTCTACCAGTGCCCATAAAACAGCGACCAATATGATCCCAATTAGATTGCTCTGACCCACAGTTTGGAACAAGTTCCGACGCACATCCAGTGCGGTGTTATTCCGTCATGGCTCAATTTTCGGACGTAGTGCGATTGAAATGCACACCAATCTCAAGTCATCTAGAGTAAGCAATTGAAGGAATTCCGCCAAGCAAGCGGCTTGCCGAATCCGAAAATTTGGTGAATTTTGGTACGGGCGGGCAAGTCGGGAAAACTTTGCGGATTTAGTTGTTCTCTTTCGATTCTCGTTCTTTGGCTTGGGCGATCCAGAACTCCGGGTTATCGTTAAATGCCGCTTGGCAGCCACTGCAACACACGTAATAAGTTCGCCCCATGAAGCTCACCGCCGTGGTTCCCAATCCTTGAGACACAATGCATTCTCGTTCGCCATAGTCGGTGTCGGAGATTGCGAACGACGTGTTTTGACGCTGATTGGCCACGGTGTCTTGAACAAGCATTCGCTGGCCGACTCGCCGTTTGACGATCATCAGCATCCGGTTGTTTTCCTGCTGATTGAACGTCACTCCGACTAACTTTCGGGCATCGTCGTTCCCGACTTCAGCCAGTTCGAGTTCGTACGTCCGTTGCAATTTCCCGTTGTCGCCAGGAGCAAGTTCGGGCTGTTTGCTGTATTGCCCTTCATAGATGCGTTCTTGGCCGTCTTGATCGACAGCGAGCATCTGAAAAACTTGTTCCTTCGGTCGGTAAGTGAGCTTGGCCGACTTGAAGTAGGGGTGGTTCTCCGCGGTCATTTCTAACGTTGGTTGTGTGCGGGCGGTTTTGGGGTCGATCCGCCAAGACGCCTCACCCGCTCCCTGATTACGAGTTGTGGTATTCCATCCGCCGATGAGGATGTTCAAGGGTTG
Organism: Thalassoroseus sp.; assembly: GCF_984380535.1. Taxonomy (NCBI): domain Bacteria; kingdom Pseudomonadati; phylum Planctomycetota; class Planctomycetia; order Planctomycetales; family Planctomycetaceae; genus Thalassoroseus; species Thalassoroseus sp. The sequence continues at coordinate 480,727 of NZ_CFHRBF010000002.1, read as the reverse complement.
AAGTGCGTTGAAGACGTCTTCAATCGACGTCGCCGATGCTTCCGAACCCGTGGCATCTTGGCCGGCAGTTTGATCAGAACCAGACGGTTCACCGCCTAACTGAATTGGCCGAAACTCGCGTCGAGGAGCTTTCGTCTCTGGTTGGTCTTCCGTTGGGGGAGCGGTTTGATTCGGTTCGGTGACCGTATCTGTATTCGACGCTTGGGCTTCGTTCTCATCGACAGAACTTGGCGACGGAGCAGGTGGATCCCCAGCGCAACCTTCGAGTAGCAAGGCGGATAGAAGAGCGATCAAACCGAAACGCAGCATCTTGGGCTTTTCCGTTGGAGATCTTCTCGGTTGCGAAGGATTCGACGAGCCGTTGTTGACCAAACGTCGCAGCAGGATTAACTCTTGATGCATTCGCGAGCGACTTGGCGGGCAAACTTGTACGCGTGACGAATTGTGAACACGCGAGCTTCGATTTGGTCTTCGGTGTAGTATTTGCCGTGATCGCTGGCGGGCAAACCGGCCAGGGACAGCGTCAATGGAAGCAAATCGAGAAATTCTTTATAGCGACGCTGTTGATCACGTTGCGCATCAGTAGGTTCGGGCACAGTTTGTCTCCCGGAAGGAAGCTTACATAGAAGACACAGAATAGTGATACCGTGGATCCTACTGCAAAGCTCATCGCTTCGCCAGACCGTCCTTCGGTCTTTTGTCCTGACGAAGAAGACGTATGCCTAAAGGGCGATATGACGCCCAAAAGACGATCAATATTCGAGCGACAACCACTGAAAGTGGTTTAGCTGCGACGACGCCCTTTTTTCAGCATTTCGGCTGCTAATTCCGCAGGCGTTTTGCCTTCTCGCTGTGGGGGAGGTGCATCGGCGGACTTTTGTTCTTCTTCCACCGCTCCGGTTTCGTCGGGGTCGGGCAGACGAATGTCCAAATCCGGTGCGTCGTCTTCCACTTCTTCAGGTTCTTCGGCGGGCGGTTGTTGCGGGTACCCTTGTTGCGGATACTGCGGGTATTGTTGCGGCGGGTACCCCGGCACTCCTGGGTAACCCCAACCCGGCATCTGCTGTGGGTAACCCCACGGCGGCATTTGTTGCGGATAACCGCCCGGCGGTTGTTGCATCCCATAACCGGGCCAAGGCGCCATCGGTTGGCCTTCTGCCGTCATCGGTACGCCCGGTTGTTGCGGCGGATATTGCCCTGGGGCTTCAGCTGCGGGTTGCTGCGGAATTGGCATTTCCGTTGTTTGATGGCCTGCGTCCGCATCTTGACTAAACTCATCGGAAGGCAGCAAGCTCGTCGATTCGTGCACTTCTTCCGCTTCGACTTCCTTGATGATCACCCAAAAATCAAGTCCGCCGAAACTCACCTTGTCGCCGTGTTCGAGTTTCTTTTCTTCAGCGATTTGTCGGCCGTTGATGAACGTGCCATTTCGACTTCCGAGATCACGCAGCCGAACGCCGTAATCGTCGATGTTGAATACGCAATGATGACGACTGATCAAGTCGGACTTGGGCCGAAGGTGGCAATCTTGCTCACGACCGACGAGAATCTTGTTCTTCTTAGCGGCGATCGTGCGGCCATCATGCTTCCCGCCAATGACTTTGAGGCGGATTGTGTACATCGGCGACGGCTCCGGGACAAGTTTTCAGACGAGAATGCACACCTTGGCTATCCGCGAGGAAGACTGGTGTGATTCGCGGATGTGGCGGGGCGGAACGTAAGTTTCCCCAAATTTACGCTATCACTCCGTTGAAACCCTGTCAACGAGTGGTTGTCAAAGAATGATGAAGATTCGCTGAGTCAACCAATTTCGCCAGTTTCAACGATTAAATGGTATCTCAGGCTGCTCTGCTAGGGATTCCGGTCTGGGCTATGGGTTTTGTCGCCGACCCCATGAGAGCGTGTTGTAGCGATCGCGTTGCAGTTCGCTTGCTCGATCGAGAATGGTTTGCGGCAACGAACCGTCGTTGGCGTGCGGGGGATTGTTGTCCACAAGGACTCCATGCACCGCGTTCGCCAGTTGCACGACAAGTTCATTTTCCGCAGGCACGAAACCTGCTTGCTCACGGAGACCAGGAATCTCGGGCGCGGTTGGTGATGCTTCGAGAATTAAGCTGCCGTGCTGCAAAACGGCCCCGCGTCGACGACGTTGGGCACTTCCGAGGATTTTTGTCCCGTGACAGACAATGTCCCGTGAATCTCCCCGTTGGAAGCACAAAAAGTTTCCCTCGAGTGTTTCGAGAAACTCGCCTCGCAATGCGGCCGGAATATCGAATTCCCGCAGAACATCGATTATGGCGTCGTGCACTTGGTGATAAACTTGCAGCGGAGTTTCTGCTAGCGGATGGGACGGGGGAATCACGCAGGAGTAAGTCCACTCGCGATCATGCAGAATCGCACCGCCTCCTGAGAGTCTTCGAACCTTGGCGAGATCACGGAAACGGTCGTCGATGAGTGGATCGTCCGGCGATTGGAAATATCCCAGTGATAGGGTCGGCTCCGCCCAGCGATACCAGCGTGAGACGATGAGATCCTCAGCGAGTGCCGCTTCGAGCAACGCCTCATCCAAAGCCATGTTCCAGGCTCCGGAGTTTGGTGCGGCTTCCACGATGCAGAATTCTTGGCTCATGACGATTTCACTCGTGTGCCACGGCTTTGTGGGCTGTGTTTATCTGGGAATCTCCCTGGGCACGGCCGATACAGCCGTCGCACACATCTTCACCGACCACTGTTATGTCGGGCTGGAGACCCATTGCAACACGGGGTTACGAGCCGCATGGACTTCGTCCGGACGATTGACCGGTGTCGAATGCGGGGCATTCCGCAGGTATTCCGGGTCTTCGGTGACAATCTTCTTGATCGTATCCGCGAAAGCGTCAAGTGTTTCTTTGGACTCGGTTTCGGTCGGTTCCATCATCATCGCTTCAGCGACTACCAGCGGGAAGTAAACCGTCGGTGCGTGGAAACCATAATCGAGCAGACGTTTCGCGATGTCCATCGCCGACACATTGCGGTCGGTTTTCAATGCCTTCGCTGACGCCACAAACTCGTGCATGCAGAATTCCCCGTAAGGAACTGGAAGCACGTCTTTTAGCAATGCCTTGAGATAATTCGCATTGAGTACTGCGTTCTCGGAGACGGCTCGCACGCCTTCCGGTCCCAAGGTCCGCAGGTAGAAATACCCTCGCAGCAAGATTCCGACGTTCCCGAAGAACGACCGCATTCGGCCAATGGATTTTGGCGGGTTCGACAACTGATACGTGCCGTCGTCGGCCTGCGTAACGATCGGGCCTGGCAGGTAATCGCCGAGAAAATCACGCACGGCAATCGGACCAGCACCAGGGCCACCGGCTCCGTGCGGACCGGTAAAAGTCTTGTGGACGTTATAGTGCATCATGTCGCCACCGAAATCACCCGGGCGGGTGATGCCCAGAATGGCGTTCATGTTGGCACCGTCGATGTAGACCAAACCGCCCACGTCGTGTAGTCGTTGGGAGATCTCTTTGATGTCGCGTTCGAACAAGCCGAGTGTGTTCGGGTTGGTGATCATGAACACGGCGGTTTGTTCGTCGAGGTGAGATTGCAACTCGTCGATTGAAACCAATCCGCCAGGGGACTCTTCCAATTGCACGGTTTCGAATCCAGCGAGTGCCGCACTGGCCGGGTTGGTGCCGTGTGCACTCGACGGAAACAGAACCTTACGACGGTTCTCACCCTTGTCCCGGAAATACGCTGCTGCTGTGAGGAGGGCTGCGAACTCTCCCTGTGCACCCGCGGCCGGTTGCAGCGAGACCGCCGGCAAACCGGCAATTTCACCGAGCATTTGCTGCATCTCGAACAGAATTTGCAACATCCCTTGACTGAGCGACTCCGGCGCGTAGGGATGAAGATCAGCAAGACCCGGCATCCCGGCGAAACGCTCATGACGCTTCGGGTTGTACTTCATCGTGCAACTGCCGAGCGGATAGAAATGCGTGTCCACCGACATGTTGAGCGTGGAGAGATTCACGAAATGCCGCACCACGTCTGGCTCGGTGATCTCCGGCAACTCGGGCGGCGTTTCCGCGAGGCTGTCCGCCGGGAGCAACTCATCCAAGCGACGTGTCGGGACATCACACGCAGGGAGTTCTGTCGCCCGACGTCCGGCATGGGACAATTCGAAAAGGCTTTGAGTTGCGAGTGTATTTCGCATGGTCGCTCGAAGTTTCAATCAAATAGGGAAGTGCGAGCAGGTATAATCGTCGAAAATCTTTAATTCGCGTTCCACGGCTTTATGAACCGTGATTTTTCTACAGTCGTGCTCGGCACGGCTCACAGAACCGCGGCACACGAATTCTGTGGTGAATGAAACCCTAGTCACGGAGAACATTCACAAGGCGATCGATGTCGTCTTTTGTGTGTTTCTCGGTGATTGCCACCAAGAATCCATTGTCAGGGCCGTTGGTCGAGAGTGTCTTGAGATTCGGACCGATATCGATGCCCGCATCCCGAGCCTTTGCCAAGATCGATTCCGGGTCGTGTTCACAACGGACGGCGAATTCCTTGAAGAACGGCCCGTCGAACATCATTTGCAAACCGTCGATTTGCGTGATTTGCTCGGCAGCGTAATGGGCTTTCTGACAGCACAATTCCGCGACTTCACGCAGCCCTTGGGGGCCTAACAGGGAAAGATAAATCGTCGCACGCAGTGCCAATAAACCCTGGTTCGTGCAGATGTTGCTGGTCGCTTTATCCCGTCGAATGTGTTGCTCGCGGGCTTGCAGATTCAGCACGTAACTGGGTTTGCCATCACGATCGATCGTCGTCCCGATCAGTCGGCCGGGCATCTTGCGAATGTACTTCTGCCGACATGCCAGAATGCCCAGGTACGGCCCACCGTACTGCAATGGCACGCCAAGAGATTGCCCTTCAGCAACCGCGATGTCCACGCCATAATCACCGGGTTTGCTAAGCACTCCGAGGCTGATCGGATCAAACGACACGACCGCCAACGCGCCGAACTCGTGAGCGATATCGGTCAGGGCTTTGGCATCTTCGAGACCGCCGAAGAAGTTCGGGTGTTGAATGACCAAGCATGCCGTCGATTCGTCCATCGCCGCCCGAACCGCGTCAGCATCGGCGACGCCATTCGGGGTGGGAACGGTCACAATCTCCGTGGGCAAGTTCAAGCAATAGGTTTCGAGGACCTGCCGATATTCGGGGTGAACCGTGCCCAACATCACGACGCGGTCATAACGGTTCGTCACCCGCATTGCCATGAATGCGGCTTCACTGACGGCAGTCGCGCCTTCGTACAGACTCGCGTTGGAAACATCCATGCCAGTCAGTCGACAAATGAGCGACTGGTACTCGAAGAACGCCTGCAACGTACCTTGGCTGGCTTCCGCTTGGTACGGTGTGTACGCGGTGTAGAACTCGCCCCGAGAAGCAATCTCGTCGATCGCCGATGGGATGAAGTGGTCGTACGCACCGCCGCCCATCATACAGACTCGATTGGCGGTGTTCGCGTTGCGACCAGCCAACTGACGGACTTCGGCTTCCAGCTCGAGTTCACATCGCGGGGCTGGCAAATCGAGCGGGCGATTCAATTGCAGCGAGGCAGGGATTTGCTCGAACAGTTCGTCCACCGATCGAGCACCGATCGTTTCGAGCATCTCGCGTTTTTGATCGGGAGTGTTAAACAAATAGGGCACGGCGGAACGTCTTCCTGTCTTCACCGGTGCAAGGAGCGAGCCCGACCGGGAGGAACTGAACGAAGCAAAAATTTGTGAAGGATCAAAGCGGACCGTCGAACGGCCGTCAGTGCGAGGGCAGAGAATGACTTCATCCGCTCTTGCGGGTGATTTTAGTCAGCTCGGCGAGAAAAAACAGTGTGCATCGCGGTTTTTAGTGAGATTCCGATTCGCAATGTTGTTGATAGGCAGCATGGTCGAGGAGTTGCTCGACTTCGTCCATTGACGAAATCTTCAATTTCAAAATCCAGCCGTCGCCGTACGGGTCATCGGAAAGGGCCGACTGATCTTCTTCCAACGCGGTATTGGCTTCGAGAACTTCGCCGCCGATCGGTGCATACAAATCGCTTGCGGCTTTGACACTTTCCACGACCCCGAACTCGTCACCTTTTTTGAACGTCGTGCCTGGCTCCGGTAGTTCGATGTAGACCAGGTCGGTGAGTTGATCGACGGCAAATTTGGAAATTCCGATGGTCGCCGTATCACCGTCGACGGCGACCCATTCATGTGTCGGTGCGAACCGAAGTGTTTGAGGGTCCATAACGTGTCCTTGGAATCAATAATGCGAATGCATCTGAAGGTGACAGGAGGACTGCTCGATTGCAAGAGACTCAAGCGGGAATTTCAGGGAACCACCGACACTGGCGAACGTGCGAAGCACACAATTCGCCGAGCTTGCTCACTCGGACGACGTTGGTGGATGCGAGTCTTGCAATTCGGCTTCGATTCGTGAAATCTTTTCGACGCGACGAGCGTGTCGTCCGCCTTCGAACTCCGTCTTGAGCCACAGGTCGACGATCCGTGCCACCAGTTGATCGCTGAGCAGATCCCCAGAAAGACACAGGATATTTGCATCGTTGTGGCGACGACTCATTTCAGCGGTGAGTTCGTCGTGACAGTTCACCGCACGTATTTTCGGAAACTTGTTCGCGGTGATACACATGCCGATCCCGGTGCCACAAATGAGGATACCGCGGTCGTAGGTACCGACACTCACTTGTTGTGCGACTTCGGAGGCGAAGTCGGGGTAATCGACGCTGTCATCATCGGCCGGGCCGAAATCGGTCACTTCATGACCAAGTTCCCGAAGTTGGGACGCGGTTTGACTCTTGGCTGAGCGTCCGCGATGGTCACTCGCAATGGCGATTTTCATCATGGACTCACTTCAGAAAGTTGATGGAAAAACAAATGGGCCAAAATCGTCGGTCGGCAACCTACTGTTGAGGAATGGTTTCGACAATGGCCTGCACTTGTCGTTTGATTTCTTGGAAGCAATGTTGATAGTCGTCCTGTGTTCCACCGATCGGGTCGGGGACGTCTTGGTTTTCTTGGGAGAGCATCCGGACTCGTTCGCCTGCATCGGGGCGTGCGATGAGAATGGAATCCAAATGCCCTTGGGTCATTGTGAATACATAGTCGGATTGATCGAGCAATTCCGATGTGAGGGGTTGGCTGGAGTGCGATACCAAATCGACACCCATCCCACGGACGGCCTCCACGGATTCCGGACTCGCCGGACTTCCCCGCTGAGCAGCCAAACCCGCCGAAACCGCTAGCACGCCGCGATCGGCTAATTCCTCTTGGTTACAACCCAATCGGTCGGCGGCCAACTTCCGAAAGATGCCTTCCGCCATCGGACTACGACAGGTGTTACCCGTGCAAACGAACAGGTAGACACGTCCTGTCAAGCGTTTTAGTAATGTTGCTGACACAGCACCCTCATTCAAGACTCGCCACCGTTCGCCATTCATTTCGACGGCAGTGGCCGGTAACCCGTATTGGGTCTCACCGTCATCGATCACCATCGCTAATTCTTCGCCAAACTGCGAGACCAAGTTTTCACAATCTGTGTTCGCAGTCAGAGCATCTTGAGACAGCACCAGTGGCGCCTTCATCAGTGATTGTAGGTCATGGATGAAGGGGTGGTTTGGCATCCGGCACCATAAGTAGGGTGAACCATCGGCCAAGGGGTGAAGAATTGTCTCGCGTGTTTCCTTAGGGAGTTGCCCGAGCAAACCTTCTTTCGAAGAGGTCGGCAACGCCAAAGTGACCGGTCCCGGCCAACAACGCCGCGTCAATCGAGTGCCCACATCGGACAAATCGAGAGCGTAATCTCCTAACTCTTCGCGACTTCGAATTCCCAACTGACCAACCGGGAAATCGCCCGCATCCTCAGAGCCTGCAAACAGTTGCGTCATTTTTTGGACGGCTTCAGGCTGAAGCGCTGATGCGGCAACGGTGTAGACGGTATCAGTTGGCAGAACAATCAGCTGTCCCTGAGCGAGCAATTGAGCCGCACGATGGACAACGTCTCGTGGATCATTGGTTTGCTGATAGGACACGACCTCGGTCATGGTGCAGCGTACTGATAATGAGTTGGAAATTCGAAAATGGGGTCAACCGTGGCTGGTCGACCAAAACCGGATCGCGTAGCCGCCCGTATCATACCGGGTGGAGCAAGATGTTCGCACCGATGGGAAGTTTTGGGGGAGACGTAGGCAGTCCGTTTAAGCCGTTCTGTCCAAGTGGCTATCAAGGGGTGAGGACGTACCACAAGCGACTCGAAGATCATCCGTCAGCAAAAGCTCCAGCATGTATTTATGGAAGCTGTGACTCGGAATAACTGAGACGGACTCATTCGAGAAAATGTTGCGATTCGCCAAACTCACAGAGTATACGGAGATTGACGGACCCGTTCAAGTTGCAAACTAACGGGAACACTTCCACGTGAAAAGACACAAGAACCTTCACGGGAGGTGGACTCGAATCTGGCTAGAAAATCCGGGCGGCTTCGTCAGGTCGCTTGCGACCAACGAAGTAATAATAAGGTGCCCTCAAGAACGGAATATACGGCACTTTTCCACGATTCTCCACCCAGGTGATCGGTTCAAAATACCGATGCAAAGCCGGTAGGTGATCAGGATGGAGAAAGACATCGTCGGTGGCGAACCAAGTCGGCCAAAATGTTCGCGTGCCCCAACCGTGACGTCGACAACCCTCGGGCGGATGTTTCCGAGACACATAGAAATCACAAACCCCAATGATACCACCGGGTTTCAGCAGGCGACGTGCGTTTTCGAGGGCCGCGAACCAGTCGGGAATCATCGTCAGCGAATAGGAGAACGTTACTACATCGGCTCCGCCCTCAGGTGGGGTAAACGCGGTGGCATCTCCATGGGCGATCGTGACGTTGTTCCATTGTCGATCGGCGACTCGTCGTTCGGCAATTTCGAGGAGTGGTCTACACAAGTCGACTAAATAGACAGACTTCAATTTCGCCAGATGATCGGACGCATGCTCCACATTTTCCCCCGTGCCTGCTCCCAGATCGACCCACACTCCGTTCTCTGGGAACGGCAGCGAACGAATCATCTCACTTCGCCCATGCAAGAGACGTTTGCGGAAGGCGTCGTAACCGTCGGCCTGACCCTGGTAGAAGTGTTCGAGTCGTTCCTGGTGTGTTTGTCCCCGTCCCCGTGTGACCACCATATGCCAAAGGATCCGCAGGTCGTTAAACCGGGGCGGTGCTGGTGGCGAGGCTGGTTTCGAAGTTTCGGTCGTCATGAGATGAGCAAAGTCTCAGCGGAAAATGCGGCGGAACGTTCGTCTATAATGACGTTGTACTGGCAATGTAAAAGCTGCCGTAGGTGTGGACGCGATCCTGAGTATGCAAGTTTGTGGCTAACTCAGTGTCATAATTGAGCCAGTCACCAACGCGACTCGATTTGCGGTCGCGTTCGATTTCAATGGAATCAATAAAGTCCGCCGTCAACCCCGCACTCCGCCAGATCAAGCGGGCATTCGGTGTTGCCCGGTTTGCGATCGCTTGCCACTCGTCGGCCAACCATTTTTGACGGTGTCCGACACTCATCCAATCCATATGATCCAGCAGAACGAATCGGGAAACCGGTTCTGCGTGGTGATTTAGAAACTCGGTCACTGTGGTTGTGTGAGTGTGGATGCGATCGACCAAACCAGCTTTGAGTCGGTCGAAGTTTTCCGCTTTCAGATACTCCGGGCAGCAGTCTTTCGTGTAACTTCCAGTGAGGTAGACCCGCCAAAAGTAGTTGTCGTACAACGGTAAACGCGCGAATACAGCTTCGATGCAGTCCATGATGAACTCGGCAACGCCGCCTTTGTGTCCGCGTTCGAGTTGCAGTCGCTGTGCCTTCGGAACACCGAGCATTGAGAGCACGGAATTTCGGCGGACGAGCCAGCGAACATACGGCTTGAATAAACGGGAGCGGAGGCGTTCTCGTTGGTAGATTTCGCACTGTTTGTCGACGGTTTCCGCAGACAGCATTTGTTCGAGCGTTTCCCGAATCTTCACGACACGGTTCATATAGTGGTTGACGAACCACGCAAATGTGCCCGACGAACCGCGGAAGTAAAAGCTCGGTCGCATACGACTCGTAAAGAACGAATTTCCTCGTCGATCCCAGAATTGCTGAGCTTCGCTCGGCAACTGTTCTCGTAAAGTGTCTTGGTACACTTCACGCCATTGGGGTAGCCGTCCTTCCCCGAAGAGCTGGAAAAAGGTGTTGTAATCGAGCGATCGGATGGCAGCTTGCTTCAATTGCAATAACGCATTTTGACGCGGGTTCATGTCGATGGCATCGATCCGCCTGGGCTGGTCCAAGGCGTAGTCGAGGGCATTGCAACCGGCGGATGTGATCATCGCGACGGAATCGTCTGGGCCGATCTTCAAGGCGACTCGGTCGAGTCGTGGGTCTTCCCAGCAGGTGTTGTAAACGAGGTTTCGGGAATGGACCATCCGAAACTGCAATGCAGTCAGCGATTCCAAGAACATTCCAGGTTCTCCAGCGGTCGGTTTCTCTCCGCAGCGGCCACAAATTCCGCCATCACAATCGATTCGCGATGCTGGCACATGGGGATGTTGAAATGACGAAGGGATCACGAATTTATTGCGAATCCGTGTTGTTCTGAAGTTCACAGTCTCGACGATCCGTCACGAACATGCACCCCGGCGAATGCGTGATCACAAATGGCGGACGCGTCTCCATCAGAACGGCTTGAGGAGTCACACCACAGGCCCAAAATACGGGGAGTTCGTCGGAATGCACGGGCACCGCTGTGCCATAATCGGGGCGACTAATGTCCTGAATGCCTAGTAACTCCGGCAAACCAATATGGACCGGGGAACCATGCACCTGCGGAAATTGCGAGGTGATTTCCACGGCTCGAATCGCGTCTGCAGGTCGCAATGGACGCATCGAAACCACAAGCTGACCGCGGAATCGCCCGAAGGGTTCACAGGGTTGATTGGTACGGAACATCGGGACGTTGGTGCCCAATTCGACATGTCGCACCGGCACATCAGCTGCAAGTAACGCGGATTCGAACGTGAACGAACAGCCAATCAAAAAGCTGACGAAGTCATCTTGCCAGAGGTCTGTGATGTTCGTCGGTTCGCTGACGAGTTCGCCGTGCTTCCAAACCCGGTACGCTGGCAAGTCCGTGCGTAGGTCTGCATTTTCGGCCCACCGCTGCGGATGCGGGTCACCTGCAGGCAGGACGTCCAATAGGGGGCATGGTTTCGGATTTCGCCGACAGAACTCATGGAATTCGTCGGCCCAGTCGCGGGGCAGAATGACCAGATTCGCCTGCGTGAACCCGGCCGCAAGTCCCGAGGTTGGTCCCGTGAGTTGCCCATTGCGACAAGCCTGACGAACAGCCTCACTGGATTGCAACAAATCGGGCGAAGGATCACGAATTTCCACAGAACATTTTCCTGTATCAGCGAGGTAGCTAGTTGAACTCGCAACTTTGCGATCTAGCACTAAGTTATACCATTGCCGACAGAAAAAAGCAGTTCCATAGTTGCGTACTGGGTATGAGAGTTCTTCGTTTAATACAAAAAGCAGCGTCGACTTCGTTAGGTACGATGTCGACGCTGCTTGATCGAGAGGTTTGTCGGATCTATTCGATGAGTCTGGGTGTTGTGAGAATTGAGTCAACTTGAATGGTCCCCGGGCCGGGGATGACGTGCGGACTTACAAATTCGCAAGGTTGCACGATCACTCGTTTTTGCTTCGGGCTGCCTGTGAGTTTGACTTCTAAGATACGTACACCGACGAATTTCTCGATCACATAGTTAGCGTTGTTTCCCGGTCCGGAAACAGAACTAAACAGAGGAATCGCACGTGGTTCGCCGATAATCGCTTCAAGCTGCGCTTTGATACCAGCACTAAGACCGGTATCTCCGTTGAGAATACATTGCTGATCGAACCGCAATTCAAAACCTAGTTGATCAAGGTCGTCTTGATTAATGCCATGAAGAATCTGACGCTTTAAATCATTCGTGCTATTGTTGGAACCACCGATATCCACAGTTCCTCGGTTACCTGGCGGAAGAGAACCGTCGCCCGTTGGGTATAAGTTCACTTCAAGAATTCCATCGGTGCCACTCGATACCTGCTTCGTTTGTTCGTTGTAACTGAAGTTGTCACTTCCGACTCCAGCTAACAAGTTCTCCCAGGTTTCAATGTCCAAGGCAATCGGTAACACATGAATGGTCTGGTCAGGGCCTGGTGGCCTGCGAAAACCGACGCCCGGCATCATGGCGGCAGCGGATCGTACTCTGAGGTCAGCACTTCGCGTTCCGAGTGCTGGGGCGAAGAACAGTGGGAGAGACGAGTCCGGACTGCCGGTTCCCGCGGATTCCCCAGGACCAAGCGGTTGGTCTCGGCGTGTTGTGACTTCGACAAAATTAGCCGGCCAAACATCATAGTTTTTGACCATCGCGCCACTGTTTTCGTCTTGATAGTACTGACCGTAACGCACATCACGCGCACGTTCTAAATAGGCTTGTTTATGGTCGCCAGAGCGGTGGTAACTAGCAATGTCTTCAGCAGCTAACCCAGCCTTGTCCTGTGCAACCGCGTAGCTTAGAGTTGCGCCCGGTTTGAAGAGTGGAATCAGTTCTTGAGACGCAGATAAAGCCGCTGCGTCGGAACACCCTTTCATTTGCGCCTTCGTCAAAGCGATGAATCCCACATCGACTGTGAAGGCAAGAAACGCGAGAATCATAATCATCATGGCAGCCGCTAGACAGACGACTGCACCGAGTCTTTTCTGGTGCTTAGATAGTTGGTGGCGTTGAAACAATGTGTTTTTCATCGGTTGGGAATCCTGGGTGAAAGTCGCTCGAAACCAAAAAGCAAGATCGTGATTACGAGGCTTTTATTCGGTGGGATTATATTGATGAATACACCGGTGTGTGGTGTCTGTTTTAATGAGATTGTTACTAGCATCGTAGTAACGAGCCTCATCAAGACAGAAGAGTTTGACTCGATGTGATGCATACCCAATACGTGAGTTTGCGATACTGACTGCGGGGTCGTACTGATTAAGGTTTGATAGAATTGTGAAGTTACTAAACTTCAGAAAACCTTGACCGCCGAAGTTTCCCCAGGTCTGTGATTTGCCATTCAGAACTTCAAACTGAACACTATGGTCGCCGTTATGCTGCATGCTCATCGTCCATGTGATTGTCTCGTCAGGAGTGCTGAGCAATTGAAACTTCGGGAAGTTGCGAATGTTGCCATCCGATTCACCAACCCAACTCTGTAACTGCACACCACCGCTGGCATATTCATCGAGCGTTGCGTTGTTGAGTTCTAACACGGCGTGAATGCCACTAAGGTTGCCACGCGGAGAAATGGAAGCGGTGATCTGAGGGGCTTCCAAAGCCGGGTCGGGGACGCCGATTTGTAGTTCCCAGTCTTCTTCGATGCGAAAGACATCTGGTGGAGGTGACGTCTGAGCGATGAGTTGGGGTGTCAGCAAAGCGACAACCGCAAAACTAAAGATTGCTAGTCGGCAATGCCGCGGTGACGCAACAGACGCGTTTGGAGAGATTCGTTGAGTGATAGCACTCATGTTCGGTCCCTTCTGTACTCGAAATGAAACCTTTTCGGTAGCTTGGCGGTCTTGATATTTGCGATCGCTGCGCTCGGGTTGCAGTGATCGCGTTTTCAAGATCCATAGCTTTGCGGACTCGCCTCGCGACGAGGGTGCCTTTGTCGAAGACCCACGGTTTCAGAAGGTCCTCTAAGGATGCCGCCCAATGCTGCATCCAAAATGTCTCCAAGATGGCCCGTTGAAGTTTTTCGTTAACAATGTCGAGAAGAGGTTCTCTGGGATTCGTCAGGACATGAACCGTCTTAAAGCTAGTACATGTACTGAGAGTGTCCAGCGGAATTTGCAAGTATTTTGGCTTGTATCACTTTCGCTTCACGATGTTGCAAAAAGTGTCGGTGTTGCCAAAAATCAACTTGCTAAACCTTTGTTTGCCGGTATCCGCTTGCGTTTTTCTAATGAGCTTGCCTGATGAAGACGATCGAAGAGTACAAATCGACGCTGCCCCAAGTCGGACGGTTAGACTGGATTGGAGCCGCCCCAGGACGACGCAAGCCGTTGGTGGAACTTCCAGAAGCCGATCTCGAAGTTGGAACGGGAATCGCCGGTGAGCATCACGCGACGGGTGGGCAGTCCAAACGTGAAGTGACGTTGATCCAGGCGGAACATCTTCCCGTGGTCGCTTCGCTAGTGCATCGTGAGTCCGTAGAACCCGGATTATTGCGGCGGAATCTTGTCGTCTCCGGCATCAATCTCTTGGCACTCAAAGATCGAAAATTTCGCATTGGCGATTGTGTTCTCGAAGGCAGCGGCTTGTGTGTGCCGTGTTCGCTGATGGAAGAACAACTCGGTCCCGGCGGTTACAACGCCATGCGTGGCCACGGCGGCATCACCGCTATCGTCATCAAAGCCGGAAAGATCCGCGTGGGGGATTCCATCGTTGTGGAAGGTGCGAACGCTGAATCCTAGCCATGGAGAAGGACAATGGATGATTCGACCGCGTTGTTGTTTTTGCTTCGTTTCCAGTCGTAATTGGCTTAGCAACTTTTGCGATCTACCCATTGATTCGACGTGCGACATCTTTGAAGTGTCCAGCTTGTGAAAAGCGATTTCCACAGACTGACGTTCAACCGATTTTCGTGCGGTGTTGCCACTGCGGTTGGAAATTGGATGTTGTCCATGTCCACAATAGGAACCGATAGATGATGCCATTTAACGCAATGGTATCCATTTCGATCGTCCTAGGAATCGGTGTTGTCTGTGTTCCGCTCTTTTGGGCTTGTCGCACGTTTCGCTGCCCGGTATGGAAAAAAAAGGTTCGACGGTCTGCGCTCACGATTGATCACGTCGCTTGTCCGCATTGCGACTGGCAGGCGGTCCGGTCAGTGGACGCTGATCTTTCCATTCAGTCGATAGCATCAAAACGCGGCCGGGAATGTCTTCGCTGTGGGTGTTCGTCTGGGCATGTCGAACTTTGGCGGCTTTGGGATGGCGGTGATTATTGCAGTGTCTGTCTGAAGACCAATACGACAACTCTCTACCAAGCCGTTCGCTCCGGACAGACACTGAATGAAACCATGCCTTTTAGCACACGGCGAGTGGCCAGCAGAGTCTTCTTGATTCTATGGGTGGGAATGGCCGCCACCTTCGGAACGATTGCGTTCTCGATAGGTTTCGAGAAGGGCGGTTAGTCAATCGGCTTGCAATCTACAGCGTTCGTACAACTCGCGTTTATGCCACTTGTGTTGGTATTCACTGCAGCACATGCTTGGGGTTACCATATGACCCGACCGCACATTGCATTATCTGATGGGCAACTGTTGGTACGGCTTGGGAATACGCGTTCGATTCATACAAAACTTGCCGATGTGGAATGGTTCCAAGGAAGAACCTCGCAATCCTATTACGGGGGCAAAACCATCTATCCAAGTGAGCCAGCTGTTTTGTTCGTGCTGCCGAATGATACCGATCAAGAATACAGAGCCTCGGTGGGGTTCACGCCGGAATCTCGTGAGTTGTGGACGGAGTTTCTCGAGTTCATCGGCTTGCCGCGCAGGACCGCCTATGAGAGACGCTTCGCAGGAAAGTGGATCGCTAATGTGTCCGGGGGATTGATGCTCATTCTAGGCCCGTTGGCATTAGGTTTTTCTGTCAGGCCTTGTATTGAACTCCTCAGGACATTGATCGGAAGAGGGAAACTACCGGAATTATTGAGCTTTCAGTTGTTCGTACCCGGGGCGATTTTGCTCATTATCTATGTCTCAGTGCTTTGGCCTTGGAACGGACATCCGCGTGGACCATCGAGTCGACCGCCAAGCGAACAGCAAGACCGCATGCGAAAAAACCGGTGGGGCTTGGTGTTTAGCTGCTGTGGAGTGATTGGTCTACCGATGCTGTGCTGGCGGGGTGTGCCGATATTCGACCGCCTTGTGGCGATGACGTTTCTGGCAATATTCAGCTGGACGGCTTCCTCGTTAATCGCGAAACGGGAAGCTACGACCGAACCGATCCGCCAAATTGATGATGAGCCCGCCAGTGGAACGGTGAAAGTTGATTCGCTATAGTGTCGGCTGTCGAACGGACCCACACTTAGAGTGAACGTAGGATTATCAAATGAAACAAGCGACAATCGAAACCAACAAAGGCACAATTCGTCTGGAACTCTATGACGACAAGACTCCCAAAACGGTGGCGAATTTCGAGAAACTCGCCAAAGACGGTTTCTATGACGGCTTGAAGTTTCACCGTGTTATTCAGGACTTCATGATTCAAGGCGGCTGCCCGAACGGCACCGGCACCGGCGGTCCGGGGTATAAGTTCGAAGACGAATTCCACCCCGATTTGAAGCACGATTCGCCGGGCATTCTGTCGATGGCCAACGCCGGACCGAACACGAACGGCAGTCAATTCTTCATTACCCACGTGCCGACCCCGCACTTGGATAATCGGCATTCGGTGTTCGGGAAAGTCGTCGATCAAGAAAGCCAAGACGTTGTCGACAGCATCGTCGTCGGCGACAAAATGACCAAAGTCACCGTCGAGTAGGCCGGGAATCAGGGGGCGGAAGTTTCGGAATCACCGGAGCTAGGTTTCTGACTGACTCCTGATGCGTGACTCCTGACTCCTGCCAGCAAGTCACGCTTTCTTAGGATCATCCAATTAAGGGTGCGCTTCGGTGTTCGATGCGTTCCCACATCCGCCTCCGCCAGGGGTTTCGATGGTCAGCACATCGCCTGGTTGAACATCGATTGAGAATTTCCCACCCAGATCTTCGAGATTCGAACCGCCGCCGCGACGCAGTGAATTGCGTCCGGCGGCGGCATTTTTTCCGCCTTTGAGGCCAAATGGGGTGTAGTCTCCGCGACGTTCGGAGAGCATCGAAACTCGCAGCGGCTTGAGGAATTCGATTTCCCGTACGATGCCGTCTCCACCGGTCTTTTCACCGGTTCCACCCGAACCTCGACGCAAGCCGAACGAGTGAATCCGCACGGGATAACGACGCTCGATGACTTCCACGTCTGTCAGTCGCGTGTTCGTCATGTGCGTATGCACGCCATCGGCCCCGTTGGCTTCACGCGTGGCACCGCTGCCGCCACAAATCGTCTCGTAATAGCCAAAGGTGTCGTCACCGAACGTCAGGTTATTCATCGTGCCTTGGCTGGCGGCGGCGAGTTCGAGAGCACCAAGGAGTACATCGACGACACGCTGCGAGGTCTCGACGTTCCCGCCCACCATTGCGGCACACTCTGCGGGATCGTCATGAACGGGGGGATTGAGCAAACACTCTGGTAACACGATTTCCACCGGATCAAGCACACCGCTGTTAAGCGGGATATCTTCATTGATCAGGCAACGGAACACGTACATCACCGCTGCGGTAACAATGGCCCGATTCGCGTTAAGATTCGTCGACAACACATCACCTGTGCCAGTGAAATCGACGCGGGCGGAATCGCCGTCAATGAAAATCGTTACCGTGATCGGCGACCCATCGTCGAGGTGATCGGTGAAGCGATGTTCGCCATCAGCGATATCCCGCAACGCGAGTCGCATTTTCTCCGCTGCCGCCTGTTGGATATGACCCATGTATGCTTGCACCACGGGCAACGAATAATGGGCGATCAATTCCCGGAGTTGACGCACGCCACTCGTGTTGGCCGCAACTTGAGCGGACACATCTGCAAGATTGTCCGCGACCGATCGCGTGGGGTACGGGCCACTTGTTAGCAATGTTTCGAGTTCATTTTCTCGGGATTCGCCCGCGGAGATCAGTTTAAAGTTGCGAATCAATACGCCTTCCTCGGCCAAGTTCTTCGAGAACGGCGGCATGCTGCCAGGCACGATGCCACCGATCTCCGCGTGATGGGCACGACTCGCGGTGAAGAAGAGAAGTTCCCCGCTGGTTTCGTCATACACCGGGGTGACCACGGTTACGTCCGGCAAATGCGAACCGCCGCGGTATGGGTCGTTCGTGACAAAGACGTCGCCCGGTCGCATGTCGTTGCTGCAGTCTCTCAAAATATGCTTGACGGTTTCGCTCATCGCACCAAGATGGACCGGAATATGCGGAGCATTCACGACCAAATCACCCGTTGGGGAGAAAATCGCGCAACTGAAATCGAGACGTTCTTTCACGTTGGTCGAACATGACGTCTGTTGCAGCGTGAGCCCCATTTGCTCGGCGATGGAAGCGAACAGGTTATTGAAGATCTCCAGCAGCACGGGGTCGGCTTTGGAATTCGAGGCGATCCGCAAGGGGCCGGAACCGGAACTTTCGATGCGTGTCAAAACGATTTCGCCACGGGTCTGGATGGTGGCGGAGTAGTCGGGAGTGACGATCACCGTCGAAGTCGGTTCGCAGATAATCGCAGGACCGATGATTTCATCACCCGGATGCAACTCCGATCGCAGGTACACACCGGTCTCGCATTCGCTCTCGCCGAACGTAACGCGTGTGGTCTCCGTGGCGGTCGGTTGTCGCTGGACCAACTCTGCTGTTGGTTCCGGAGGTTCTGGCATCGAACCAATCAGTTCCACACGGGCGGCAGTGATTTCCAAGGCTCGGCTTCGATGTCGATAGCCATAGCGTTGCTCGTGTTGTTCTTCGTACCGGTTGCGAATGACTTCGAAATGATCGCTTGGATCAATCGCAACATTGATCACCGATTCCACACCCGCATACCGCAGATCAAGGGAACGTCGTGGCGGCTGGATGTGGTCTGCAGGAACGCCTTCGGATTCAATTTCCCCTCTTAACCGCTGTTCCATGCGTCCGAATTCGGCCGCGAGGCTGGTTAGTGTTTCGTCGGTCCCGGGTTGCAACACGGAATACTCGGCAAAGCGACGGACATCAGCCAAACCGATTCCATAGGCACTCAGAATTCCTGCGAACGGGTGAATCAGAATGTGCTTGATACCGAGTTGATCAGCGATTTCGCACGCGTGTTGAGCCCCGGCTCCACCGAAAGTTGCCAAGGCATAGTCACCAGGATCGTAACCCTTGGCGACGGAGATTCGGCGAATCGCACGGACCATGTTCGCATTGGCGATCTCGACAAAACCGGCGGCGAGTTTTGTTGGTGTGTACTTGGCTCCCAATGGGGAAGCGGCGATCTGGTCGCATAGGGTTTGCAAGTGTTGTTCGACCGCATCCCGATTGAGTGGAAAGGGGAAACGATCCGAGAGAATTCGGCCGAGATACAAATTCACGTCGGTCACGGTTAGCGGGCCGCCGCGTCCATAACATGCAGGACCGGGAACCGAACCGGCACTCTCTGGGCCAACGAAGAGTTTGACGCCATCGAATCCGCACAAACTTCCGCCACCTGCCGCGACGGTTTCGATGGCCAACATCGGAGCCACTACCCGCACACCGGCTTTTTCGGTTTCGTATTCCATTTCGTAACGGTTTTCGCCGCGACTACCGTCAAACCGCGCGACGTCGGTACTGGTTCCGCCCATGTCGAATCCGATGGCCTTCGGAAACCCGGCCGCCATCGCCACGCGCGAAAACCCGATGACACCACCAGCCGGCCCGGAAAGAATGCTGTCTTTGCCGACGAATTGGTCACCACCGACCAATCCGCCCGCGGAGGTCATCAATTGCAACCGCGAACCAGTTCGAGCATCCCCCAATGCTTCGCGGATTGTCGAAACGTAATCCCGCAGAATTGGATTGAGGTAAGCGTCCATGACGGTCGTGTCGCCTCGCGAGACGATTTTGATCAACGGGGCTAACCGACTCGAAACACTGATTTCCTCGAATCCAACGTCGCGGGCGATTTCGGCAAGCGTCTGCTCATGTTCCGGATTGGCGAAGGCGTGCAGGAGGCAAATCGCGATCGACTCGACACCCTTAGTACGCAACCGTTCCAACGCTGTTCGGGCCGTTTCGGTATCGAGTGGCGTCAGTACAGAACCGTCAGCGGAAAGACGTTCTTCGATCTCGACAACGGTTTCGAACAGCGGTGACGGTTTCTGGATGGCCAGATCGAACAATCGCGGTCGATTCTGGTTACCAATGAGTAACACATCTGCAAACCCGCGAGTGGTCAGCAATGCCGTTCGGGCACCTTTGCGTTCCAGCAGGGCATTGGTACCGCGTGTTGTGCCGAGTTTCAGTGAAACCGGGGGGATAATTTCATCGAGCCGCAAACCGAGAATCCGACGGATCGCCACAATTGGAGCGGGTTCGCCAGAGGCCAACTCGTACGCCGTGCCCGAATCCAAATTGCTCGGCAATTCCCGAGGGAGTGTCAAAGTTCCGCTGTCACCGTCGGACGCGATGACTTGTGACCGTTCGATCGGTTGCCCATCAGTATTGAGGAACCGAATTTCGTAGCCCCGCCAGAAGTCGGAAGGAACTCCCGTGCGAAGCGGGTCGGTGAGTTGGGTCGGCATCGGTCGGGACGCAACTTGCCCCTTGATAAAACCGGAACTGAGTGTCTTCAGCGTCTGCAGTTCGCCGGACGGCGCCCGTGCAATGCAGTCCGTAAACGTGCCGCCAACGTCAATCCAAAATTCCCAATGGTGCAATGTGCTCATAGAGTTATTGACTCTTGCGGTATCAGATTTTGTCGGGTGCGTCGTGTTTGATTGCGAATTTGTGAGATTGCAAGGCGCACAAACTATTACAAAGAAAGAAGTTGTGTGCCACTGCTAGAAATGGCATGTATTCAAGACAATATTACGTCACATTCAATGCAGTTTATACTTGGGTGGCATGCCTACCGTTTGGGGTGGACATGGGCTAGTGATGTTTGAATGTCCAATCATGCCCACGCAAAGCCGTGGGCATGCCACACCTGACGCACCATGTTTACGAGCTAGTCCTGTGTCAGCCATTCGACGATACGCCAGTCGAGCCAACGGCGATCGGGATCGACTCCGCTACGACCGATATAACCAAGATGTCCGCCGCGACGTGTGAGGTGAAGCGTCGTGCTGGGTGAGATGGCTAGGTTTTCGAACGATGCCCCCGGCACGACCGGGTCGTCATAGGCCGCGATGATGAGCGTCGGCACGTCGATGGCCGGCAAATGGGGTTTCGCACTACTTTCCCGATAGTAGTCGGCGGAACACGCAAACCCGGCTTTTGCGGCAGTAAGACGGTCATCGAATTCGCGGAGTGTCCAATTTCTCCACATGTTCTCGGTGAAATCATTGGGCCATTCGCCAATTTTCTTGACATGGGCGACAAGCGATCGCACGAAGTGTCGACCATAAGTACGATTGATCAACGGTTGATCCATTTGGTCGGCACATGCGGCGAGATCGATCGCAGGACAGGATGCAACCGCGCGTTCGAAGTGCTGCGGTTTGTCGGGGTGCGTCGCGAGATATTTCAGCAGAATGTTGCCCGAAAGAGAAAAACCGGCCGCCGACACGGGCGAATTCGGGGCCAGTTGGGCGATGAAATTCAGACTGGCGGCCACGTCTTCCGTACGTCCGGCGTGCGCCCAACCGGCTGCTAATCCTTCGCCGGCACCCCAACCACGGGGGTCAAAGCGAAACGTCCGTACCCCGAGTGCGTTCAATTTAGACGCCGTTCGACGGAGATAACCGCTACGGTGACAACCAGTTAAACCAGGGAGCAAAAGTACGACACGCTGACCGGGCTGCCAATCTGAGGGACAGTTTTCGTGCAGCATCAGCACATCGCCATCGGGCTGCGTCACCTGGTGTTTTGCGGTTTCGACGAGTGTATCGAAAGATTTCAGGTAAGTTCCTGCGATTGTCTGGGCATGACCGCCACGGAATAACCAATGGGGTTGGAAGGTGGGGCCGTCAAATCGGCTCATGGTGTTCGGATTGCTCCTGAAATGGGCGTATTCGGAAAAGGCTTTCAGGTTTCTTCGTTCCAATTCGGGGTCAACCTGGCAGGATCGAGCAGTTGAAGCTTGAATCTCCGGCAGAGCTTGCTAGTGTTGGTGAAATTTTGCGCCGCGAATGCGCACTTCCCGATTTCTTCCTCCAACCCGCCATCCTCCCGTGCCTCGACGCGACGATATCCACAAGATTCTCATCATCGGTTCCGGCCCTATCGTTATTGGCCAAGCCTGCGAATTCGACTACTCCGGAACGCAAGCGTGTAAGTCCTTGCGTGAAGAAGGGTACGAAGTTGTGCTGGTCAATTCCAACCCGGCGACCATCATGACCGACCCGGAGGTCGCCGACCGTACCTATGTCGAGCCGATTACCTGGCAGTACGTCCAGAAGGTCATCGAAAAAGAACGCCCGGATGCGTTGTTGCCGACGTTGGGTGGCCAAACCGGTCTGAACACCGCGATGGACTTGGCACGACGCGGGATTTTGCAGCAACTCGGCGTCGAACTCATCGGTGCGAAGGAGGAAGTCATCGCCAAGGCTGAAGAACGCGAGTCGTTCAAAGAGGCGATGGTCAAAATTGGTTTGGATGTTCCGCGTAGTCAACTCGTGCGAAACATGGACCAAGCCCGCCAAGCTCTGCGGGAAATCGGTTTGCCGATGATCATTCGCGCCAGCTACACGCTCGGCGGGGCTGGCGGCGGTGTTGCGTATAACAAAGAAGAATTCGAGCAAAAAGTTCGCGAGGGGCTCAAACTTTCGCCGGTCAACGAAGTGTTGTTGGAAGAATCCATTCTCGGCTGGAAAGAGTACGAGATGGAAGTCATGCGGGACACCGCTGACAACGTCGTCATCATTTGTGCAATCGAAAACCTTGATCCCATGGGTGTGCACACGGGGGATTCGATCACCGTTGCCCCCGCGCAAACGCTGACCGACAAAGAATATCAACGGATGCGAGACGCCACGATCGCGTGTATGCGGGAAATCGGCGTGGAGACCGGCGGTTCGAACGTGCAATTCGCGGTCAACCCGAAGACCGGGCGGATGACGATCATCGAAATGAACCCGCGTGTGAGTCGATCGTCGGCACTTGCCTCGAAAGCGACTGGGTTCCCGATTGCGAAAATCGCTGCGAAGTTGGCGGTTGGGTATCGGTTAGACGAGATCCGTAACGACATTACCCGCGAAACTTTGGCGTGTTTCGAACCGACGATTGATTATGTCGTTACGAAAATTCCTCGCTGGACCTTCGAGAAATTCCCCGAAGCCGACCCCACGCTGACGATTTCCATGAAAAGCGTCGGCGAAACGATGGCCATTGGCCGGACCTTCAAAGAGTCTCTGCAGAAAGCTCTCCGTGGTCTCGAAATCGGGGCGTTTGGACTCAGTGGAGGCAAACCGGACCTATGGAATACCGAAAACCAACCGGCTGTCGATGAAATTCGCCGCAAGCTTTCCGTGCCGCAATCGGATCGCATCTTCTTCTTGAGATTCGCGTTCAAAGCCGGCATGACGGTCGACACGATCAACGAACTGACTGGCATCGATCCGTGGTTCTTGCATCACATCCGCGAATTGGTCGAATTGGAAGACGAATTGCGTGCGGTCGAACGCTTGGAAGATGCCGACGTGGAACTTATCCGCCGCGCGAAACGGGCGGGTTATTCCGATAAGCAACTGGCATTGTGGTGGAACTCGACGGAAATGGACGTCCGGCGACGACGGAAGAAACTCGGCGTGACGGCGACGTTCAAACTTGTCGACACCTGCGCGGCCGAATTTGAGGCGTACACACCGTATTACTATTCGACGTACGAAGATGAAGACGAAACCCCAGGCGCCGAGCGTGGTCCGAAAGTCGATCCGATTCCCGAGCACGCCGGGCATAACTCCCCGCATAGCCGGGTGATGATTCTCGGTGGCGGACCGAACCGGATCGGGCAGGGGATTGAGTTCGACTACTGTTGTTGTCAGGCGGCGTTCGCGCTTAAGGAGTTGGGCATCGAAAGTGTCATGGTCAACTCGAACCCGGAAACGGTTTCGACCGACTACGACACCAGCGACATGCTATTCTTCGAACCGTTGACGACCGAGGATGTGCTCAACATTTACGATCGGCTCAAACCGGACGGTGTGATTGTGCAGTTCGGCGGTCAGACTCCGCTCAACTTGGCGCGGGGACTGGAAGCCGCCGGTGTACCGATCATCGGGACAAGTCCCGATATGATCGATGCCGCCGAAGACCGTGACCGCTTTCAAGCGATCCTGCAGAAACTTGGTTTGCGACAACCGCCTAACGGCACTGCAACTAATGCCGACGCCGCTCGAGCCATTGCCGACCGCATCGGCTACCCCGTGTTAGTGCGGCCGAGTTACGTGCTGGGCGGACGAGCGATGGAGATCTGCTACGATCAAAGCCAACTCGTGCGGTACATGCGGGAAGCCGTCGAGGCATCCCCGGAAAAACCGGTGCTGATCGACAAATTCCTGGAAGACGCGATCGAAGTGGATGTCGATTGTATTGCCGACGGCGAAATCGCGTTGGTCGGTGGTGTGATGGAACACATCGAAGAAGCCGGTGTGCACTCTGGGGACTCCGCCTGTGCGTTGCCGCCACACTCGCTGCCGGATGAAGTTATCGACGAAATCAAGCAAGCGACATATGCACTCGCCAAGGAACTGGGTGTTCGTGGACTGATGAACTTGCAGTTCGCCGTCAAAATCGACATCGGCGAAGAAGACGCAGGCGAAACTCCGGCGGACACCAGTGGCATCTGGTCGGCGGGCACGAAGTACACGGTTTACATTCTGGAAGTCAATCCGCGGGCGAGCCGGACGGCCCCGTTTGTGTCCAAAGCGACCAACCGTTCGTTGGCCCGGATCGCGGCGAAAGTCATGGCGGGCATTTCGCTGACCGAGCAGGGCATCGTCGAGGAAGTCACACCGACTCATTGTTCGGTGAAGGAAAGTGTGTTCCCGTTCAACCGGTTCTCGGGTGTGGACATCATCCTCGGACCGGAAATGCGATCGACCGGGGAAGTGATGGGAATTCACGATAACTTCCCACTTGCATTTGCCAAGAGCCAAGTCGCTGCAGGGACATCGTTGCCGACCGAGGGAACTGTCTTCATTTCGATGGCTCACCGGTACAAATCGCGGATTATTGATGCGGCAAAACGCTTGCACGCTTTGGGGTACAAGCTCATCGGCACATCGGGAACCGCGAACGCAATTCGCGAAGCCGGCGTGGAAATTGAAACGGTCCGCAAAGTGCAAGAAGGCCGTCCGAACATTCTCGACAAGATGGCCAACGGCGACGTGCAATTTATCTTCAACACGCCCAGCGGCAAAGGTGCCCGCACCGACGAAGGCCAAATCCGCTCCGCCGCCGTCGCCTACGGTGTTCCCTGCGTCACCACACTGCCAGGTTGTTTAGCCGTCGTACAAGCACTGGAAGCCCTCGCCGCCAACCCCATTCCCCAAGTGAAATCCCTACAAGAATGGGCCGGGACCGTGGATTGATCAGAGGGGGACCCGTTGCAGCTTCGATCTCTGAGTTTTGAAGAGCTAGTCGGACATGGTGTTCGTCCTTCGTTCGCCCGTGTTCTAAGCGATCCAGAAAGTTACGACTCCGATCAGAGAATCCATATTGGTAGAACAAACTGGGATTACTACGTTCCAGACAATGTTTCGGAGATCGTGCCGCTTTGGGATCGCAATGCCGATTCCATTGTCCGATGGACGCGTTGCAACACAACTGAATATGTGTGGTTGTTTCACGACGATCCCGCGTGGGATTTGCTCGCGTACTCTGAGCAAGGAATCATGCATGTCCTCTGGCAGGAGTGGGCGGAGTTTCAAGAATCAGACGATGAGTGTCGACGATTTGCCGAATACATTGGCTTTCGACACTGCGAGGAGGCGCTCGCCATTTGGAACGAAGATTCCGAGACTATTGACTGGTGGCGACTCACGCTGACGTAATCATTCACTGCGAGGATTGCAAAATATGCGTCGACCAGGTTATGCATTCCTCATCAGTTCGTGGATTGTCTTTTGTAGCACGAGTTGCGAGAAGGGATCGAACCCACCGTTGGTTCCGCAGCCGACCTCGCTTCCCGCAGAACGCGAGCGTCCTGTCGCCACCGAACGTCCAGCCGCGACCGACATCAGCCCTCGTGTCCGGTTTAACGTTCCTAACGAAAATGGCCGTGAGTTATGGGAAGAAATGTACGATGAAAAACCACTGAAAGACCCTTATCGGTATGTGTATTCCGTAGCCGACCCTCAACCTTGGGAAACCGAGAACACCGACGATCCTGCAAGCGCATCCGTTGGCATGATGGAGGGATTGCTTGACTATTTCCACAGAACGAAGACACCGCTCATCAATGAATTTGGGGTGGTCCTGTTCGATGAGGAAATGGTCAAGTGGTCTGGCCAAGTGATGTATCTTTCGGAACCATTTGATCGCACTCTCGAGATCCCGTTGATGGACGAGCGGTTGTATACAATCGACGTCATCAAAGAGATCCAGCAGATTCTGAAAACGGAACATCCATCGTGGCGTACGCAGTTGTGCGGCGGCGAAATGGACCGCTCCCATGATTTGATGATCTATACCGACTGTGTTGTCTCGTCCGTGGGCCAAAGTCCGCCGGAGGATCTCTCGAAAACGGTCGACGATTGGCAATCGATGGTCGGCGAATTCCGTGAGAAAGAGCGTGGCCCTCGTCGTCGTCAGGAAAAACACATCGTCTCGTTGGTGAAAAGTCGGCAACTCGATCCCGATAGGGACCTCGTCGTTCCGCTAGTAGTCTTTGACAATTGGCGTGGGCGGTTCGATCCGGACGAATACAATGTCGTGGTGCTCGAGCGATCCGGAATCCATCTCTCATCGAACAATACGGCAAGATCCGCAGATCTAAATGGCCAAATCGAGAGGACTGGTTTGCGAGAATGGGAAACGGATAAGTTTCCTGAGTATTGGATCAACGAATATCAAGTCAAACGAAATCCGGACGAGCCGGTTTCGCTAATTTTGAAGGAGACGGACGGCGAACGGGTCTGGCAATTTGAGATCGATCCGACGGATTTGATTTCCGATGAGACGCTCAAAGAGTTGTACCCAGACCTGCGCTAGACGAAACCACCAATCGCTGTAACGTCGGACCTCAGCGAAGTTGCTGAGAAAGTCTCCGTTTAGCCGATTTTTACTTGCGATCCGTTTCAAACTTGGTATCGTTCCCTCATTGAGATTGAATCTCAGTCCCGCCCCGCACTCCCGCCAGCGATTAGCCAGAGCCTCCTCCGGCCAGCCAAAGCAAGCGTTTCGGAAATCCGATGATGGGCCGGATTGTTCCTAGAACCACTGAGGAGGCTTGCTATGTTACCCCGTTTCCCGTCCGCGCGTCGCTCTGGATTCACGCTGATCGAACTTCTGGTGGTGATTGCGATCATTGCCATTTTGATCGCTCTGTTACTCCCTGCCGTTCAACAAGCCCGCGAAGCCGCCCGCCGCACCGAGTGCAAGAACAACCTCAAACAAATTGGGTTGGCCATGCACACCTACCATGACACCAACAAAAGTCTGGCACCTGGCTGGGTCGACTGGGATGGCAACTGGTCCGATCCGCTGCATACTGCCCATGTCAACGTCGCCATTCTTCCGTTCTTGGAAGCGGGCAACACGGAAAACCTTTACGATTTCAATGTTCGTTGGGATCACACCAACAACGCCGATCTGGCATTGAACATGCCGAAGGCGTACCAGTGCCCGTCGACTCCGGGTTCGGGTGAACGGGAACCCAACAGCGGGTTTCAGACGTCCGACTACACTTACCTTCGCAGTGACACAGGTTGGATTACCGACGACACGGCTGGAAAGTCGATGTTCGATCAGAACCATTTTCGCCGCTTCCGCGATGTCGTCGACGGGCTGACGAACACCATTATGGTCTATGAGTCCGCCGGGCGAGCTTCACTTTATCTCGCCGGTGGTAAGACGACTACCGCCCCTGCGGCGTGGAATGGTGACTTCCGAAGTTGGACCGCGGGTTTCTCTTCCGGTTGGCTCTACAACTATCAGGTGACACCGGATTCATCCGGCGGCGAACCGACCGTCAATTACTATGTCGGCAACGAAGTGATCAACGTCAGCAATCTGTACGGCGCGGCGTACTCGTTCCATCCTGGTGGTATCCAGATTTGTCTGGCGGACGGATCGGCACGATTTATCAGCGAGACTATCGACCTGACAACGCTCAGTGCTTTGACATCCATCGACGGTGGCGAAGTGGTTGGGGAGTTCTAGAGATGAACTCGCAGCAGACCTTGACAAGATTGAACGGGATACGTCTTGGTATGTTGGCGTTGGCCACGTCTTTGGCTTGTGCCGGGTGCGGTGAGGATTGGCAAGCCGAAACGTACCCCGCGTACGGCACGATCACCATCAATGGTGAACCGCCCGTCGGTGCGCTTATCCAGCTACACTCCACTGGTGATGCGAAAGATAAACGCGACTCCTTGCCTTGGGGGCTCGTTCAGGAGGACGGAAGCTACACGCTCTCGACATACGAGATGGGCGACGGAGCTCCGACCGGTGAATATGCGGTTACGATCCGTTGGTCTCCTAACGTCAATACACCGACCTTGGCCGATCGATTGAACAACGCCTACGACAATCCAGCCAAGTCAGAGTGGAAAGTGACGATCACGGACGATGAAAACGAGCTTCCGCCGATCGAAATCACCGGAGCAAAGGTCACCAACGGAAATGCCGGTGGTCGGCGGAGATTGCCTCCTGGCCCAGCGATGGGAAACTAACATCATGACTGATGCATCGACAACTCCCGCTAAACGCGACGGCAATTCGAAGAATCGGTTTCGCAGACTTTGGTTCGTCACTCACCGTTGGATCGGTTTGACAGTTGGGCTGCTGTTTGTTTTGGTGGGATTGACCGGTAGCATTCTCGTCTTCGACCATGCCATTGACGAATGGTTAAACCCAAACCTGCTTCTCACCGACGGAACCACCACGCCAGCTCCGATAACGCAAATCATCGAGACCGCTGAAACGGCCTATGACGGCAAAGCGATGTCGGTGATGAAACCTCGTGTCGAAAACGGGGTTTGGACCGTTTGGTTTTCAAAACGAACTGAAGACGGTCGCAAGTTTATCGCGGTCTACGTTAACCCCAACGATTTGAAAGTGACCGGGCAACGAACCTGGGGCGAGGACTTACTCGGCTGGATCTACCGATTACACTATCAACTCGTCGCTGGCGAAATGGGAGTGATCATTATCGGTTTGGTCGGGCTGATTTTGATACTCTCGCTGATCTCGGGGGTCTATTTGTGGTGGCCTTTGTGGAAGCACAGTTGGCGGGCGGCCTTTATGATTCGTGGCGGTTCGAGATTCAACTACGATCTTCACAAGACGCTTGGGATCGGCAGCTTGGTGTTTCTGTTCGTGCTTGCCTTCACCGGCGTGTATATGGAATTCCCCTGGCTTGTGAAGCCGCTCATCACAGCGTTTTCGGACGAAACTCACGAGCCAAGAGGCCTGGAGTCGGAAGAATCTCAGTCTAAGCAGGCGATCTCAGCAGATGACGCTTTGAAGATTGCTCAGCAACATTTTCCTCATGCCAAGTTCGACCATCTCCACCCACCACAGGGAGATGAGGGAACCTATGAAGTCGCCTTTCGTCAGCCGCACGAAGTGCAACAGACGTTCGGCCGGAGCCAGGTGTTCCTGGATCAGTACAGCGGTGAAGTTCTAGCTATTCGAAATCCCGATGACTTCACAGCGGCAGACATCTTCTTTGCGTGGCAATTTCCTTTGCACAGTGGTGAAGCCTTCGGCATAGTCGGACGCTGGGTGGTCTTCATCACTGGCTTCGTTCCCGCCGTTATGTATGTGACGGGATTCATTCTCTGGTGGCGTCGGCGAAGTTCTCTCAGTCGGAAAGCTCTGAAAAGCACCAAATCAGAACCGTCTGCACTGACTCAGGTTGAACCGCTTTCAGTCGGTCGATAGCCTGCGATCGAGGTTTGCGTCAAACCGATGTATCCGGCGAGTTCAGAGAGTTGTCAGCGTAAAAAATGCAGGGCCATTTGAGATGCTCTAGCATTCGATTGAAGAATCAACGTCTTATAGGTTCTGTTTGGCGGCCTTCTCTTTTTGTTTCGCCACGTGTTTTTCCAAGATTTTCATGTTCCGCGTGTTCGACTTGAACGCAGCGTCGGCGAGGTCACCGAGACCGGGGATGATGCCGACGATCATATCGACACCGACGTTCCCAAGCATTCGGATAGTTTGCCAGCGGGAAATTCCCATCTGATGGGCTTCACGGATCACCCAAGCAGAGATCACGGTCGTTACCATATCCCCAGCAACCGGAACGAGCCCGATGATCGAATCCCAACCAACCCGAAAGTTAGTGCCGGGAAGTGTGAACGCCTCATCCATCGTCTTGGTGAGTTTGCGAATGCGTTCCAGCCGCTCTTCGTGCGAGAGCGGTGGCGCCGTCTTCGCGTCTTTCTGAACCTCGTGGGGTTCGACGCGTCGAACAGATTGTTGCGTGGGATATTCTGTGGCGGTGCTCATGGCAAATCCTTCGTTTAGTTCGTTTTGAACAAATCAAGCAGATGCAGATCACATGCCAGATGAGAATTTGAAGCAAAGATGTTTCTTAAATTGTTCCGTGGTTAGGGTTTGTGTCTTCGTTGTCTTGCCAGGATTTTCCTTCGGTGATGGTCGAAAGTCCGCCAGCTTGTCATTGTTCCGACCAAAACTTGATAGAAGATCTCATTTTTTTACCTCAGGTTATCATGGTCAAAATGATAGTATTGAGTTCTTTTTGCTGTAAAAAACTCGCCGGACTAGGTGAAACAGGCGTTAACTTCCCGTAAAGTAGATCTCATCTGGCATCAATCGATCCACGCTCGTTACGAATTTGAGGTCTCAGTGGGTTTGCCTGACGAACCTGATCCATATATCTCCAACCCGGATTTCCCACCGATTCCGGATGGGGAACCGTACTTGAGAGATTTGGTCGACCACACGTCGGCGGTCATCTATGTCAAGGATTTGGCCGGACGGTACTTGTTGATCAATCGGAAATGGGAAGAGCTGTTTTCCGTCACCCGTGATTTCATGGTCGGCAAGACGGATTACGATGTATTCCCGCCAGAGACGGCCGCGGCTTTTCAAGAAAACGACCGACTTGTGGCGGAGCAGGGACGGGTCATTCAATTTCAAGAAGTCGTGCCCCAGGATGACGGCACTCATATTTATCTATCCCTCAAGTTTCCTCTGCGGGATGAAGAGGGACGTATTTATGCGATGTCTGGAATCTCGACAGACATCACCGAACGGGTCGCTGCGGAACACGAGAGCGAACGCGTGAGTCATCGGTTGCAGCTGATTCTCGACTCGGTCAATGAAGGCGTATACGGGCTGGATTGCGAAGGTCGGACGACATTCATCAACGCAGCCGGTGCAAAGATGATTGGTCGGCCGGCGAAAGAATTTCTGGGAAAATCCCAGCACGATGTGTTGCATTCCAAACATGCCGATGGCAGTTCCTATGCGATCGAGGATTGTCCGATTTATGCGGTTCTGAAAGATGGAAAGCCGCGACAAGTCGATCACGAAGTCTTTTGGCGAGCCGATGGCACCGGCTTTCCGGTCGAGTACATGGCTTCGCCCATTCAAGACGGTGAGGAAACCATCGGTGCGGTGGTTACGTTTCGCGACCTGACCGATCGTTTACAACATCACCATGCCCTGACAGAACTTCAAGCCGCCGAACGGGTGCAACAGCGTTTGTATCCTTCCGGGGCGCCGGTGATTCCGGGATTTGAAATTGCCGGGGCCGCGTATTCCGCAGAGATTGCTTGTGGCGATTACTATGACTTCATCGAACTGACCGACCAATCGGTGGTGATTGCCGTCGGCGATGTCAGTGGGCATGGTTTGGGGCCTGCTCTGCATATGGTCGAAACGCGAGCGTGTTTGCGAGCGTTGTTGCAAAGTGGTCTCGGATTGACCGAAAGTCTGGATCAACTCAATCGTCATTTGTGTGATGACATGGCGGAAGGATCGTTTGTCTCGCTGTTCTTGGTGGAACTTCACCCCGCGCGAAAAACAATACGATATGCTGGAGCGGGGCACGATGCCCGACTGATCAAGCCCAACGGTAAGGTCGATCAGCTCCTTAATACGGGGATGGTGTTGGGGATGCTCCGGGACACGGAACCCCCGTGGACCGAGACGATCCCAATT
Source organism: Thalassoroseus sp. (assembly GCF_984380535.1). Classification (NCBI taxonomy): domain Bacteria; kingdom Pseudomonadati; phylum Planctomycetota; class Planctomycetia; order Planctomycetales; family Planctomycetaceae; genus Thalassoroseus; species Thalassoroseus sp. The sequence goes on along the minus strand of NZ_CFHRBF010000002.1, from coordinate 448,498 downwards.
GAAACCGGGGACATTTTATTCATACCCACCGACGGGTTGCGGGAAACCTCTGCTCCAAATCAGGAAATGTTAGGTTGGCAACGCACGCTCGATTTGTTGCATGCCTCCCGTGAGAAAAGTGGGGTCGAAATTGTTCGTGGTCTTCATCAGCTTTCGGTGGACTTCGCAGCCCACTACGAACAAAAAGACGATGTGACGATGGTCGTCGTGAAAGTGCTATAGCACTGAAATTGTCATAGCACTTATTGCAAAGCTTTTAGTTCGCGATTGGCACTGAGTTCCTCCGCTTCCATTCGCAATTCCTGGGCGACCGCGATCGCTCGCTGCCAGTGTCGAGTGGCCTGTTGTTTCTTTCCTTGGAACAATGCCCACCGTCCCTGCCAGAGTAAACTTCTCGCCTGCCCGATCGGAAAGACCTTGGCAAACGTTTGCATTCCGCGAAGCGCTTCGCGTACCGCGTTGTAGGTTTCCGAATCAGGGCGACTTTGTCGACGAGCATTCGCAATCCGGAATTCGATCACGGCGGAATAGGCATCTAACAGGTAATAGGCGGAAGGACGTCCAAGTTCTTGCAATTGCTGCCAAGTCCGGTCGGCGGCTTTCGCGGCGGTGTCCCAGTCGTCAAGTTGCAGACTGGCGACGGTCAGCACACCACGTGTCGTGGCTTCAGAGATAAAATCGCGATTCGTGCGGAAGCGATCTAACCCTTCTTTGGCCAACGCGGCGGCTGTTTCGGGGTCGCCAAGGCGAAGGGTATTCAAAGCGCGACCGCCGAATCCCCAGGCTTGTTGCAAAACATCGTCGCCTCGATGGGCAAATTGATCGAGGTCGGTCCAGATTTCGAGAGCGGTTCGATAGTCCCCGCGAAACAAGTAGGTCGCGCCCTCAATTGCGAACAAAGATCCTTGGTTCCGACGATCACCCAACCGCCGGTAGTGGTCTCGCGATTCCGCCACCGATTCTCGGGCAATCTCCCAATCGCCACGGCCGACATGATAAACCGCATTCAACAATGCGACCCAGCCTTGCGAGGGAAGATGTTGCGTGGCGTCGGCGGTTTGGCGAGCGGCTCGAAAGTGGGCTTCGGCCGAGCGTTTCAGTGGAACCAAGCCCAACGTCAGTCCCACCGTGGCACGTGCTCGTGCCAACTCTGGCGACGGCCCGGACTGTTCGGCAAGGTTGAGCATTCGCAAAGCGGAAAACAACATGGCGTTGGAGTCGTTCGCGAGATAACTCAACTCCATCAGCAAATCAAATCCACGAGCCGCTTCGAGAGTCGGCGATTCATCGGAGGCGACGGTCGTCGTCTTTTCGCGAGACAGTTTTACTGTTCGCAACGTCCAACGGAAGAGATGTCGTGCGACTTGCACTCCGATACGACCAGCTTCGCCCATCCGCGATGACGGCACGGGTTCGTCGAGTGCTTCGAGCCCCGCCAAACAATGTTGGCGACTTTCCGCAAGTTGTCCCAACCCGAAGCAGGCCTCACCGATCTGTCGTTCTAATCGAGCCGTCTGCAAAGCGGGAAGGGGAGTGACGTGCGTCTTCCAGTTTTCGAGGGCGTCGGAAAGAAACGATTTCGCTTCTCGATAAGCGGCGTTCTGCAACGCATATTCACCGGCAAGCTGTTGATACTCCCGGGTTTTTCGATCGTCTTCCGCACGTTGCCAATGATAAGCCAATAGCGGATAGGCATTTGCGAGCCCAACGGCTGGTTCACCGGAATCGACGAGACATTCGTAGAAAATCGCCACACTCTGATGGAGCCGCTGTCGTTGTTCCGACAACATTAGCCCGTACGCGACTTCCTGAATCAGGGCGTGTTTGAACGCGTGTGACGGTTCCGCACGACGCTCGGGAACCGTGATGTCACGTTGTTGTAACGTCTGCAGATAGTTCGGTAACAGTTCGCGTTTCGTTTCGATGGGATACGCCGAATGCACTACACGCAGTTCGAAGATTCGCCCGACGATGCTTGCCGTCTTGACCAGCATTTGCTGCTCTGGTGTAAGACGATCGAGTCGTCCACGAATCACACCTTGGACTGCTTCGGGAAATTCGAGTTCCTGAAGTTCGGTTGGCGAACATTGCAGGACAAGTTCGCCGTCTTCCACGCTGAGTCGCTCGGTATCGCGAAGAAGATGTGTCAGTTCCGCACAGTACAACGGATGACCTTCACTGCGTCCGTAAATCCAAGCGACGACTTCGTTGGGCACGGTTTCGGTCTGTAATTGATCGCAGATGAGGCGTTTGCAGTCGGAGTAGGAGAAGGCCCGCAAATCGATTTTTGCGACTTCCGTTGTGTTTCGTAGCGTGGTGTATTCTTCGGGGAGTTGATCGTCAAACGGTCGCGTGGCGACCACCAGCAGAATCGGCAATTGGTATCGTTTCATGACCCCGGTCAAAGTCCGCACGATGGCCCACGAAGCAGAATCGATCCACTGAGCGTCGTCTAAGATGAGCAACAAGGGATCTTGGGAGGCGGCGTAGCGGATGAGTTTGATCAGAATTCGTCTCGTGGTATCGGCACGAGCCGCTGCGGTCATTTGCTGCGTTGTCTCGGTCTCAGGCAACCCTAACGGCACGATTGCGTTCATCAGGGAGAGAAGTTCCGTCAGATCATCCTGGGATTCGAGGAACTCGTCGACGAGCAATTCTTCCGCGATCGATTGCCAACCGACGTACGGCAATGACTTCTCGATCGCGTTTCCTCCGCCGCGACACACCCGGATTTTTCGATCTTTTGCGAGTCGGATGAGTTCCGCGATCAGGAAACTCTTGCCGATACCCGCTTCGCCTTCGATGACGAGAGCAGCCGGAGAGCCGGTTTGGGCCAGTGTTTCGACTCGCTCTGTAAGGATTTCGAGTTCGGCCTGGCGTCCGACAAACGAAGGCGGTTTGGCAAATGTTCCGCTAAGTTGTTCGGCATCGGTCAACGGTTCGAAAGCGGCCACCGAACCCTGCTTGCCTTTGAGGTGCAAGGAAGTTTCCGGGCTAAACGGGACACGACCTTTGCATCTTCGACGTGTGGCTTCATCACAGAGAATCTGATTGTTCGTCGTAGCTTCCTGCATGAGTCGAGCGGCGAGATTCACGGCATCGCCAATGATGGTGTATTCGCGACGGCTTCGCGCTCCGACGGAACCACAAAACACACGACCGGTGGCAATGCCGATACCTGAACCCGGTTGGTCGAGGAACTCGCGAATGGCCATCGCGGTGCGAATCGCTCGACGGGGGTCATCTTCGTGAGAAAGCGGCGGCAACCCGAAGGCCGCGACCAACGTGACACCTTTATCATCGACCGACAGCTTGTTGACGCTGCCCTCATACCGATAAATGACCTGTTGCAACTCCAGTAACACGGCTTGGGCCGATTCGAGAGGGACTTGGGAATCCAACATGGGCAGATGAATGAACATCGCCGTAATCGTGCGGAGTTCCGCCAACCAATCGGTCAAACCCGAAGCCAAACGCGTGACCACCGCACCGGGGATAAACGCACGCAGAGCCCGTTCCATCGACGGCACCGTTTGCACACTCGCCGGTTCGCTTGTGGGTTCCGTGGGAGGAATCGAATCGAGCACGACGGTATGGTTTTCGCGAACCTTGCCGGGGAACTTGTCTTTGAGCGGTCGCCAAATCGTCTGGGAAACGGCAACGCATCCGGTATTGGCTCGCATTTCCGGGCCACAAAGGTATTGAAGCGGTTCGCCGAGAATCAACAGTTCCCAGCGTCCCAGACCGCCACCGAGTTCCAGCAGTCGAACGGGTCCGGCATGAACACTCATCCGCATCGCGAGTGACTCACCTTCGGCTTCGAATGGCGTGAGTTTGCGTTGCGCCATCAACGCACATTGCACGGCCCGATCAGACACGGATGACAACATATCACCGTCTCTGACTGGCCAAGCCGCTAACAACGCATCACCGGCGAACTTGACGACATCCCCGCCGTAACTTTCCACGACTGCGATCAGCTGGCCGAAGAATCGGTTGAGAATTCCTGTCAGTTTTTCTGTGCCGTCAGCGTCTTCTTGGGCGAGTTTTTCCGTCAGACGGGTGAAGCCGGCAATGTCGGCGAACATGAGAACGGCGGTGCCGGTTTGCTCCCGCGGTTCGTGCGGCGGAGCCGGGTCCAATCGGAACCGTTCGACCAAATGCCGTGGCACATAACTGGCGTAGGCTTCGAGAGGAACGACCATGAGACTCCGCACGTTGAGAATGAGACGATCCGATTGTAACCGTCCCGTTTTGCTCCCGCTATGACGCTGTCGTTCAGGAACGACTTCCCCGAGAAACGACTTCCCCGAGATTTGCCGCGTAGAATGGGCGTTCGAAATTCTGCACCCTTTGTTCCGTCCGCATTCAAAGCATACAATACGACTGACGCGAGACAATTGATTTGTTCAAGTGCCTGAGGAGTGTGTTCGTATGGGCGGATTAGTGTCCTCCCTCAACCAAGTCACGCTGTTCTGTTTCCTGGCGAGTTACGGAGTAACGCTGGGGTTGGAAGGCGTGCGGTTGATCCGTCAGTCGACTGTGAACCGGGTATTCATGCTGGGGTTCGCGGTTGCCGGTCTTGTCGCGCACACGGCATACCTGTTGGTGCGGTCTCAACACGCGAATTTGCCGCCGCTGCTCAGTTCCGTGCACGACTGGCTCCTCGTGCTCGCTTGGTTGGCCATGATGTTTTACGTGGTCTTGATGTCGCTCGATCGGGACGTCATCGTAGGACCTTTCCTTTTGCCGCTCGTGTTGGTGTTGATTACCGCCAGTGCGTTCGTGAAAACCACGCCGCAAGACTTGCTCGATGCGGAACGTGAATGGAAGATGTTGCACGCCTCGTTGTTGGTTCTCGGCATGGCCGGGGTCGCGTCGGCGTTTGTTTTGAGTTTGATGTACCTGGTTCAACACCGCCGATTGAAAACTGCCCAAACGATGAAGAACGGTCTGACGTTACCGAATTTGCAGAAACTCGCCCGCTGGAACTGGTGGGCCGTTGTCTTGGCAGTACCGTTGCTGACACTCGGCATGGCGACCGGTGTGGGTCTGATTCTTTCCTCGGAGAATGTTGCCCCGGAATCGTGGCTGAGTGATCCGGTGATCATCGGCAACAGTTTTGGTTGGTTGGTCATGATGGTGTTTTTTGTGTGGTTACTTACAACACGCAGACCGACCGGCAAACAGGTCGCATGGTTGACGCTGGGGGCCGGAGGGTTTTTGTTGGCAACGATTCTCAGTCTCTCGTTGCTGTCGGGCAGTGTGCTCGACACACAGCACGGCGGCGAACCCGTCGAGAGTTCGTTCCTCGTGGTCGGTGGTTGAGGAGAGCCGCCGATGCATTTACAAGTTGTCTACTGCAATCATCACACGGCCGATCTATCCGTACGAGAACGGTTGGCGTTCGCGACGGAAACACAAATTCAACGCGCCTACGAAGCACTCCGGAACCGATTTCCGACTTCGGAATTGGTCGTGGTGTCGACTTGCAATCGCGTTGAAGTTTACACCGCACAGGAAGAAACCGGGCCGACGCCGTCACGGGAGGACATTGCGCAATTCTTCAGTGAATTCCACAATGTTCCTTTGGATGTCTTCACCGACGACTTGCTACGACACGCCGGGCCAGAGGCGGTAAGGCATCTGTTTCAGGTGTGCTGCAGTCTTGACAGCATGGTGCTCGGCGAACCGCAAATCGTCAATCAGGTCAAAGAAGCCTATCGACGTGCCCAGGAAAACGACGCCTGCGGACCGCTCACGCGGGCTTTGTTCGAAGGTGCGATTCGTGTTTCCAAGCGGGTCCGTAGCGAAACTGGTGTCGAACGCGGGCGTGTTTCGATTGCGAGCGTTGCGGTCGGGGATTTCGGCAAAAGTATTTTCGATCGTTTCGATGACAAACTCGTGTTGATCGTCGGTGCCGGCGAGATGGCCGAGGAAACGCTGCGGTATCTCAAAGACGAGGGCGTGCGGGAAGTTGTCGTAATCAATCGTCATCCTGAGCGGGCTGCCAAATTAGCCGAGACGTGGGGCGGGATTGCTTGCGGAATGGATCAACTCCACACTTGGATGGCCAAAGCCGACGTGATCGTGAGTACGACCGGTGCGGATCGGCCGATTATGGATGTCGCCACGTTCCGGAAAATTCGTGAACAGTCCGATGGCAGGCCCGTGTTCATTCTCGACCTGGGAGCACCGCGAGACTTCGAACCTGGAATCGGGGGACTCGACGAGAACGTGTTCCTTTACGATATCGACCACCTCGAAGCCACTTGCGAACGGAACCGCAATGCTCGGGCGAAAGAGATCGAAAAAGCCGAACGGATCGTGCAGGACGAAACTGAAAAGTTCATGCACAGTATCTATCACCGGGCAACAGGGCCGATTATCCAGCGACTTCGCGACGACTGGCACGCCATCCGGCAGCAGGAAGTCGACCTACTCCTCGGCAAGTTGCCACACTTGACCGAGGCCGACCAGCAGGCGATTGAAAAAACCGTGGAACGGATCATCAACAAGCTGTTGCATCCGCCGCTATCGGTGCTGAAAGACGAAGCGAAAGCCGGCCCGCCGGACAGTTTGCTCAACGCACTCAAGCGACTATTCCATCTCAGCGAATAGTTCGCACGGCGCAGAAATGTGTTCAGCCTGCAAGCACGGTCCGCACAGCGGACCCTACTGTGTCTTTGGTGTTCTCGGCCAATTCAATACGAATGCCGCCGTGATGCACAACAGGACTTCCGCGCTGTTGATGATTTCCGACCAACGGTGGTAGCTCGTGAATTGACTTGGTTTCGGCCCGCCCGGAGGGCGGATCATCTCGACGAGCGGCGCGTAGATGTAATAGTAATCGACCGTCATCAACGCCAAGACAATTGTCACCAACCCAAGTGACAGTAGACTGCGGCGTTCTCCGACACTCGGGTGTCCGGTTGCGATGAGATTGAAAATCAATGCGAATACCAAAGTCGCGAATCCGCAGCCGTAATACGGGGGAAACCGCACATAGGCCAGTATGTCCTTGATTCGCGAATCGAACATTGGGGAGCGAATCTCGGTGACGGAAACAATCACGTACAAGATCGCTGCACCGCACCAGGCGGCTACCAAAAACCGAGCCATCATCAACGAAAAACTACGCATAAAGTCGAATACGGTTGAGAGAAAAGGTTTACAGAATCAACATCGCATCGCCATAACTGAAGAAGCGATAACGCTCGCGGACTGCCTCTGCGTAGGCCTCGCGGATCAAGTCTCGATCGGCAAACGCGGAGACCAGGACCAGCAATGAGGAACGTGGCAGATGGAAATTCGTCAGAAGTGCGTCGACAGCATGGAAGGTGGAACCCGGTCTGAGAAATAAATTGGTTTCACCTTCGAAAGCCTGGATCGATCCGTTTGCAGCGGCGGTTTCTAGTGTTCGTACGCTTGTTGTGCCCACCGCGACCACGCGATTGCCGGCCTTGCGAACAGCTCGCAACCGGTTCGCAGCTTCTTCGTCGATGGCACACCATTCGTGATGCATGACATGTTCGTCGAGCCGTTCCGTTTTGATTGGGCGAAACGTGCCGATGCCCACGTGCAGAGTCACATGCTCCAAACCGACTCCGTTGGACTGACAACGTGTGAGCAAGTCGTCTGTCAGATGCAGACCGGCGGTTGGAGCAGCGACCGAACCGGCATGACGTGCGTAGACGGTTTGGTAGCGTTCGAAATCTTTAGCGTCCGCAGTTTTTCGTTGCATGTACGGCGGCAACGGCATTGTGCCGAACCGATTGAGTAACGCAATCGCCGACTCATCACGCTCGCAACGCCAGATTTGTACGCCATCCTCCGCCCGCTCGACGAGCGTTAGTGCAAGTTGATCCCCAGCGGGGGCACGCTCCGGATGAATCGGTGTGATCGTCACGGATTCACCGTTCTGCAACCGTCCGCGAGTTTGCCCCATCAACCGCCAATTGCCGTCAGAGTTGGTGCTCAGAAACAATCCTTCCCAACGTCCGCCGGTGGCAGTGCGTGACCCGATCAACCGAGCCGGCAACACACGTGTATTGTTGACGACCAACGAATCACCGGGGTTCAAAAATTCCGGTAGATCACTGACCGTACGGTGTTCGAGTCGTCTGCGTTTTCGGTCGACGACCAACAATCGAGACGAATCTCGTTCGGGCAACGGGTGGCTGGCAATCAACTCCGTCGGTAGATCGTAGTCGTAATCGGAAAGTTGGTCCATGAGCAGGCAAATGGCAGGAAGACGGAGACGGAATTCGCACCAGTATACTGTAACTTCCGTCCGCCGTGATTAGAATCGCCGCATGTCACAAGCTTCTTCGCCGAAAACATCGCCACACCGCATTGCGTTTTGCATTACCGAGTTGGATCGGGGCGGGGCGGAAAATGCGTTGGTTCAACTCGTCCGAGGTTTGGACCGGCAAACTTGGCAGCCGCTCGTGCTGTGTTTGTCTGGAGAGGGGGAATTGGTCGATGAACTCCGCGAAGCTGGTGTCGATGTCGAGTGTCTCGGAGTTCGGCATCGTGCCGACGTGCGGGTTCTTTGGCGACTGGTGAAAACACTCCGCCGGTTTCGTCCTGAGATTCTGCAGACTTGGTTATATCACGCGAATATCGCGGGACGTCTTGCGGCCAAGTTTGCACGGGTTCCATACGTGGTGTCCGGGATTCGGGTCGCGGAGCGTCGCAGCCAATTTCGACTTCGCCTCGATCGTTGGACCGATTTCCTGGTCGATAAGCATGTGTGTGTCAGTCAGAGCGTTGCCGAGTTTTCGGCAGATGTCGGTGGGTTACCATCGCGGAAACTTCTTGCCATTCCGAACGGTGTCGACTGGGACCGATTCGCTCACGCCCCGGTTGCTGATCTTACCGACGTGGGAATTCCGGCGGACTCGCGGGTGTTGTTGTTCGTAGGGCGGCTCGATCCGCAGAAAAATCCCGGTTTGTTGTTGCAAGCCTTCGCGGGACTGGCGACGGATTTCCCAGACGTGCAACTTGTCTTCGTTGGCCAGGGAGCGCTCGAGACCGAATTACGAGACCAAACACAATCGCTTGATTTGGAACATCGCGTCCGGTTCCTCGGCAACCGCACTGACATTCCAGAGTTGATGCATCGGGCGTCGGCATTGGTTCTGCCCTCGCGATGGGAAGGGATGCCAAATGTGGTGTTAGAAGCACATGCGGCAGGGGTTCCGGTTGTTGCAACGAATGTCGATGGTGTTCAAGAGATCACATCTTCTGGCCTAACTGGGCTGCTGTTTGAAAACGAGGATCTCTCAGGTTGCCAGTCCTCGATTATCGAAATTCTTAGGAATCAACAGGATGCAATGCGAATGGCTCATACGGCGCAAACTATTTCGCGAGAGCAGTTTACGTGGCATACATTCGTGAAGCGCTACGATGCCCTCTATCGAAAACTCGCTGGAATCACATGAACGTTTCGTTTGTGTTCGCTGATTTCGCATGGCCTTCAAAAAATCTTAAAATTGCTCCAATCTGAGTCTGGATAACAACCTACGCAACGTTGCCGCACGCAATCGGCACGTCCGCCGAACTCGCTTGCTTGACGGCGTGTTTGGGATTTGTAGAGTGTTCACCAGCGGTCGGTTTTCAACAGGTTAGACACATCTCGATGACTGACTGTCCCAACCTACACATAATTCGTTTCGTTGATGTTGCACTCTCGTTCTCGTACCCGCGTGACGTGTACGGGGGCGGTCCGTTTTGCGAGATGAGTCCATCAGAAGTTTTCAGGTGTGCACGCCAGGGATTGGCGATTTTAAATGGGTGACGATTGACGGCCCCCGTCTGTTTTCGTCCATTTGCCTCGTACGGCGGAACGGATTCCGTCAGAGGCTTTTCTCGTTATTTCGCCCAACCCATCCGAAGGCTGTCGAGCGACGGTTTCCAAATCGAGACCTACCAGTTACGATTTGAACTCCCTGGATTCGCGACCCGCTTCGATCGCGAGTTTGCTCCTAATTTGAAAAGCTCGACAGAATTCGCATGCTGGAAGTCGTTCAACAGAATCTCTATGACTTCCCCAAATACTACGACCTCGTGTTCGGGTCGGATTGGGCCGCGGAGTTTCGGTTTCTACTTGGGTGTTTCGAGCGGTATTCGAACCGTCCGATCAAACGTCTTATCGAACCGGCTTGTGGCACAGGGCGATTGCTCGTTCGTTTGGCTGCTCGCGGGTACGAGACTGCCGGCTTGGATCTCAACGAGAAAGCCGTCGAGTTCTGCAACGCACGTTTTGCCCGCAATGGTTACGGTTCTCCCGCGATTGTGGGGGACATGAGTGACTTTCGGCTGAGCGATTTTGGCACCCGCACGCTTTTTCACGCAGCCTTTAACCCGATCAATAGTTTTCGGCATCTCCTCAGTGAGAAAGAAGCCGCGAACCACCTCCGATGTGTCGCGGATGTCCTCCGCAAAGGCGGGTTGTATCTCTTAGGGTTGCATCTGAAACCGATTGAAGGGGATGCGATTACCGATGAGGCTTGGTCTGCCCGGCGGGGGCACTTAGCGGTCAATTCGTATCTTTGGTCTAAAGGCGTCGACGAGAAAAAACGCGAAGAACGCATCGGTATGACCTTCGATGTCTACACTCCGACACGGCAATTTCAAATTCAGGATGAAACGATCTTTCGCACCTACACTGCCAAGCAGATGCAGAAGTTGATCGAAAAATCTGGATGTTGGGATATTCTCGACACTTACGATTTCACCTACGACTTGAAACGCCCGATTACCGTTGGACCCACCAGCGAAGACGTCGTGTATGTGCTTCGGAAACGGTAAACGCACGGTTGTTGCGACAATTAACTATCGCGCGAAACGAGTCGGCTGATTGCTTGGTTACTGCCAAAGGCGAACAAGCTGTCCCCGGCTTGAATCGAAGCGGTTCCCGGTGGAGGCATCAACCGTTCGCCACTTGCCCGGCGAATGCCCACGATCATTACGCCGCGTTCTCGTAAGTCGGTTTCCATCAATCGCTGACCGACGTAGGGGCTCGACTCGTCGATCTGGACATCGGCAAGTTCCAATTCGTTGCCATGATTGTCGGCGACCTCCAGAAAGTCTTCAATAGCCGGGTTCAGCATGAATCGGGCCATTTTCATCGCTCCGGTTGTGAACGGACTGACAACCCGGTTCGCGCCGGCACGTTCTAACTTGAGAACCGCTTTCTCTGTGCTGGCACGCGCAATGATCTGGATTTTTGCCGAGTTCATCCGAGCGGACAGTGTGACATAGACGTTGTCTGCGTCCGTCGGCAACACCGTTGCCAAAGCAGATGCCCGTTCAATGCCGGCGTTCTGCAAGACGCCGTCGTCCGTAGCGTCTCCTTGGACATATAACCAACCATTGTCGGCACACGTGGCATCCAGCACGGATTCATCGATGTCGACCACAACGAATGGCAGTCCTCGTTGATAGAGTTGCCAAGCGATGATTTCACCCATCCGCCCCAAACCACAGATGATGTAGTGGTTCTTCATCCTGGCCAATTCGCGTTCCATTCTCCGCCTTTCAAGCAGTTGCCCCATTTGAACGTTGACGATCCAACCGCCAATTTGCGACGCGCAATAGGTGAAAACTCCGATCCCCACAATCAGGTAACATACGATAAACAGTCGACCGGTTTGTCCCAACTCGACCGTTTCTGCGAACCCCACCGTGGTGAGGGTAATGATCGCCATGTAGAAACAGTCGAACCAACTGGCATCCGGAACAACCAGCTTGAGTCCCACTGTTCCGGCGACGGTCAGCAGCAACAGCATCACCGCAACCGTGAGAATCCCCGAAGAGAAATTTGTTCTTCGGGTTCGGAGTCGCGGGTACCGGCGATCGGCGCGGGGAACTGGATTCATAGCCGTCGACGCTCGAGAGGGCAGCCGATCTGGAGGGAAATGGATACACAGACGGTGGTCCACGACATCATGGTATCGAGTCTCGCTCGGCTTTAGAGAGTGGGTATTCACTAATCGGCAAACCGAGACGATGCACCTCACGCAGACGTCGCCAACCGCGTGTCACCAATTCTTCCTGCTGCCGAACCGATTCCACGTCGAGTTCCGCTTTATTGAATGGACCGTCGACCACAACGGGGTCAAATGCCGGATCGACAATGAACTGCGCCTGTGTCGGGTTGCAGCGGATGTGTCGTTCCGAACCGGACAGTAACGCCCGGGAATCGATCTCGCCCAGAACGTAACGCAAGTATAGGTCGCTTTCGATGATGTTCTTCACTTCACCACCGCACACGTCGCAAAGGTAGCCTTCGTCACACCGTGCCATCGGAAATTAGTTATCCCTTGGAAAGGCTGTTCGGGCCTGCCGAACTCAATTTGCAGGAAGAATTGCAAGATCGCACGCTTCTCTCCCTTTTGCAAGGTTGCGGGGAGAGTCTAAGATAAGTGAGGCATTCCGCCGCGCGACTTGCGTCGGGGATTGCTGCCCCGATTAGGAATTCCATCCGTTTGCGTTTTGATTGTTCGATTCATCATGCCTGAGACCCAAGATTTACACGTTCGAGATACCGTGCCCCTCATCTCGCCTCGCGATCTGAAGACCGAACTTCCGGCGAGCGACAGGCATTATGACGGTGTCGACACGGCTCGTGCGGACATCAAGCGAATTCTGGCGGGTGAAGACCGTCGGCTGATTGTCGTGGTGGGCCCGTGTTCGATTCACAATCGACAATCCGGGTTGGAATATGCCCGGAAGTTGAAGTCACTTTCGGACCATGTTGCCGATCGGATGGTTCTGGTGATGCGGGTTTACTTCGAAAAACCACGAACCACGGTGGGGTGGAAGGGGTTGATCAATGATCCGCATCTCAACGACACCTTCGATATCGGGTTAGGGCTGCGACGAGCCCGTGAGATTCTTCTGGAAATCGCCGATTTAGGATTGCCCGCCGCAACGGAGATGCTCGAACCGATTACGCCGCAATACATCGCGGACCTGGTATCGTTGGCATCGATCGGGGCCCGTACTACAGAATCCCCCACACACCGCCAAATGGCGAGTGGTCTGTCCATGCCGGTGGGGTACAAGAACGGCACCGACGGCGATTTGGATGTGGCCATCAATGCAATGCGAGCGGCTCGAGCCGAACACTCGTTTCTGGGCATCGACGCTGAGGGCAAAACATGTATCGTGCAGACCACCGGTAATCCAGATGGGCATTTGATCTTACGCGGTGGTCGGTCCGGTCCGAATTACTCCGAGAGACATCTTCAGGATGCCACCGAAAGACTCGCAGCGGCCAACTTGCCCTCGCGGTTCATGGTCGATTGTAGCCACGCGAATTCCGATAAGGATTACCGCAAACAGGGTGATGTATGGCGGAACGTGCTTGCGCAGCGGATCGCGGGCAATGACACTGTCATTGGTATGATGCTCGAAAGCAATCTCTTCGCGGGTAATCAAAAGCTGGATGATCCGGCTAATCTCGAATACGGGATTTCGATCACCGACGGCTGCATCGGTTGGGACGAAACCGAGGACATCATCTCAGCAGCTTACGAAGAACTAGCGAACGAGCCCGCTCCCGTCGGCTAGTTTTGTTCGCTATTGATAGTAGCGGCGATGTGAGAACTCGACATGGTCACGTGAATTAAGAACTCGATGGCATACCATTGCATGCCATCGAGTTCTTTCTCGTTTGAGTCGAATTCGTTTCAATTACAATTGCTCTAACTTTCAGCCCGCTCCTGAGAGTGGGAACATAAGTTCGTTCGGCTCGTCGATCTTGATCTCGGCCTTAAGTTCCGTCATGTCTGGGCGACTGTACTTGCCAGGCAGTGTCTCACGAGCCATGCCAGCGGCCTTAAGTTGATCGACATCTTCATCCTCAATTGCATTCCCTTGTTGATCGACTACCTTCGAAATCACGATTTTATAAGTCCCAGGTGATAGCGTTTCGCCAGTCGTGGGATGTGGTTCGATGATGAACATTCCAGATTCGTTTGTCTTGACTGTGGCGGCTCGGCTCTGTGGATCATTCGGTAGCAACCTAACGACTGCCCCGGGCAAGGGTGTGTCGTCTAAAGTAACCACCCCTGAAACATCGGGTGCCGCGGGGTTACTACTACCACACCCATAAGTGTTAAAGACAACTCCGGCTAACAGCACAAGACGTGCAATTTGCTGTGGTCGCATTTTTCGTAATTCTCAACTTAGAGTAGTGCAAGCAGATGTGAAATCTTCGGTACTGATCCTTATTCGAACTCAACAACTTCACCACCATCTGGCGTTTGCATATAGCGGAACGTCAAGTAGTTGATGCTGTCATTCACTAAGCGAACCGAACCATCAAGCATCACGAAGTTCGTTCCGCCTGGATGGTTGCTTCCGAAGCCCCAAGCATACTGACATTTGCGGTTGGCGTTTCCGGAACAATTGCCATAGGGGTAATTCGGCGTGAAGTTGCTGTAATAGCCACGCCCGTGAACCGCGGTGTGAGTCCCTGCACCCCAGTATGGCCCGTAACTTGAACTGGTATGCAACTGTTTCGATTCACCAATGCCGAGTGTATTGCTCGTGCCATCAATGATTTTTCCAAGGGCGGCGGCACCGTCATTGCCGAAAGCGCCCCGTGCTGTCGATGACTTTTGATCCCAGGGGGCATCATAGTCAGTGTATGCTCCGGTGCTAAAAAGATAGTTGCTCCGGCGAAGGTCTTCACGTTCATAAAATCCCGTTCCACCAGCACCCGAGTTGACTGTCGGTGGTTCGTTGTCTGAAGGGCATGCGTAGACCTTGATCAGTGTGGATGCCACCGCACGGTTCGGGTTGGGGTCAGGGTCTGGACCAGTTGGAATACCGTAAGGACTCGAAGTGCTGGCAACGTACTGGTAGTCGTATTGTTCAAACAAGTTGTTTTGCTCGAGGTAAGGGAGCATCGCGACGAAGCCCGTGTGGTTATAGACTTGATAAGTCTGACCGGTGTAGTCGACTTCTGGTCCCTTGTAAGGCGTGGCATTGGAGTTGTTGTAGCGACCGGAATGAATGAGGGCTGCGGGTAGCCGTCCGTGAGTATCATTGAAGTTGTGAAGAGCCAAACCCATTTGCTTGAGGTTGTTCTTGCATTCGGTTCTCCGTGCCGCCTCGCGTGCCTGCTGAACTGCGGGTAAAAGCAACGCGATGAGGATTGCGATAATTGCAATCACGACCAATAACTCAATAAGCGTGAATCCAAATCGTTGTCGACGCATGCCTAGTCCTCTTGGAAAAATAGAGTCCAATAAGATGAGATGAGTTCGAGCGCAACGGTACTGTCGAAACCGTACAGAAATTAATCAGAATGAGTGGCAGAACGCCGAGGGAAGTCGAAAGCAAATCGCATGCCGCTGTGTTGATGTAAAGCGACATCGCTGATAAATCGACGATACCCAACGACTTTAAAGTCTCTTTAGAGCCTCGAAAGGGATTTGAAGAGGCTATGTTTGACCCGTGGTTAAGCACTCATGCGACATTAACAAGCATCTTCAGTGGCTGTCGCTCAGGTGGACGACGTTGAAATCCCGGTTGGCGAACGTTAAGACTGACTAGGGTTTTGATTTCAACACTTGCATCTCTGCAGAGTCTTCGATCGTGTCCTCGAAACAGTCAACAACGCATCGTTATCACAAGCAGACTTTATTCGCAGGACTCGGCGAAGACGGGCAACTTGCTTTGCAGAAAAGTCGCGTGCTGATTTGTGGGTGCGGTGCGTTAGGAAGTGTGCTTTCGGATGCATTAGTTCGGGCCGGCGTGGGGACGGTGCGAATCGTCGATCGCGACTTTGTCGAGATCAGCAACCTCCAGCGACAGGTCCTATTTGATGAGGATGACATCGCGGAGCAACTTCCGAAGGCGATTGCTGCAGAGAGAAAGCTGCGTCGGATTAATCGTGATGTCGAAGTGGAGGGCATTGTTGCCGACATCGATCATACGAACATCTTGAAGTTCGCCAATGATGTCGATCTGATTCTCGATGGCACCGACAATTTCGAAGTGCGATTCTTGATGAACGATGCCTCACACGCCACCGGTTTGCCTTGGGTTTATGCAGGCGTCATCGGAAGTCACGGGCAGACGATGCCGATTTTCCCAGGCAAGACTGGCTGCTTGCGATGCTTGATCGAGTCGGTCCCAGCTCCCGGTACGACTGAAACCTGTGACACGGCTGGTGTGATCGGCCCGGCGGTCAACGTGGTCGCATCGCTCGAAGCAGTGACGGCGATGAAGATTTTAGCGGGCGGCCCGGAAGCTGTTGAACCGAAACTTACGATTGTCGACGTCTGGGAAGGCACCTTGCGACAGATGAACGTCGCAGACCTGCGTGAGACATCGAATTGCCCGGCATGTCACGAAGGCAAACGAGAATGGCTCGACGGAAAGCAGGGAGCGGAAAGCACCGTGCTTTGCGGGCGGAACTCGGTGCAAGTCTCGCCGCCGAATTCGGAAAGTCCGGATTTCGAACGTCTGAAAGAACGGTTACAGGGCGTGGGTTCGGTGAGTGCCAACAAATTCTTGCTGCGACTGAAATTGAACTCGCCTGATTATGAGGTGACAGTCTTCCGCGATGGTCGTGCCATCATTCAGGGCACGGAAGACCCAGCCGTCGCGCGGGGAATCTACGCGAGATATATCGGGACTTAAAAAAGCTTTCGGCGTGACGAACTTTCGCAAAATGCGGAACTGTTCCAAGCCGACTGCTATTTCACTTCATCAATGGGATCTGCTTCTTCGGAGACAAGTTGCTCCTCTGTCGATTCCGGTGCGAGCTTGCCCGATTTCAAGTCTTCAAGAAGATTGAAAACAATACTTGCGGGGACGCTGTAAGACTCAATGCGTCCGGCACGAGCGATGTTGATCCCCACGACATTCCCGGAAAGATCTAAAACCGGCCCGCCACATTCCTGTGGCTCTAACACGGAATCGTGTTGGATGACGGCTGGGAACCCAGTGCGACGTCGGCTCAGTTTGCCACCCATACGGTTTTGGAAGCGTTGTCGATCAAACAGCAAACGCGGCTCAGCCTGTCCCAACTTAGCGCGAATGGTGAGGGATTTGTCGTTCCGCATCACTTCCAGAGTAATCGTTTCACCAGGCCGGTGACTACCAATGACGGATGCCAACGCATCAGCCGATTGAACCAACTGGCCGGCAACCTGCGAAACAACGTCTCCCACACGCAGACCAGCCCGCTCGGCACCGCTATTGGGGTAGACCGTAGTAATTTGCGTATGGCCGTTGGGGGCATCTTCGATACCGATCCCCAAAATCCCACGGGCCGGCGGAAGTTTTCGCAGTGGAACGCTGACAACACCGACAGACGTCGGGGAATCATCCATCCCGGCACTGACAAACCACTGACCCGCTTCGACAGCACCTTCAGTTGCCAGGTTCACCGCCGAAAGGTTGTCAGCATCGATTTTGATCATGGCTAAATCGTAGTCGTCATCAATACCGATCAAGTCGGCGGGATATGTCTTACCGTTGCGAAGTTCGACTTCGATATCACCTCGCAGTTCGCTGGCTTTCGTAATGATGTGGCCTTGGGAATCCACAATCGTCCCCAACGCCCGTTGACGTTCGCCAGATAGCACACGAACGACCGATCGATTGACATCAGCCACCACTTGGCTGAACGCGCTGCGAAACGCGGGAGCGTTTTTATAGAACGCCGGACGCAAGGCCTCCTCGGCTGTGACGAACGTCGGGCAGAGTAACAAACCCGCGAGCACTAACACGGATTGAAACAAACGTCGCCAAGCTGAGATCTGAAGGCTGGGTCGCGAAACCATAGGTTTATTCCAAATGTAGCCGTTGCAGTGTGATGTCGGAATCGAATTATTGATGGTGGGAACCGTTCGTCCAGTCGCGTTATTCGGCCGCTACCCGTCGACCGGTCAAAGTCACCGAGATGATCCGTTTCTCGTCGCCTCGGATAATTTCGAGCGCGACTTTGTCCTTCGGTTGGTAACGTCGAATACGGTTGGCCAAACTATTGAAACCTGTGACCGGATTTCCATCCACGCTGACAACAATGTCACCTTCTAACAAACCCGCTTCCGCAGCGGGTGTGTCTTCACCGATGACGGTAATCAATACGCCTTCCGAGTGGTCATCGCCACCGACCCCAAGATAGGCGACTTCCACCATATCGGCTGCCAAGTCGAACGGTTGGCCGGCGACCAACTTATCCCAGTTTTTCTGATAGAGTTCCACCGGCACATGGAAATTCCAGCTAGTTCGTTCGCCGATTCGACTGTGGATTCCGATCACTTCGCCGTTCAAGTCGAATAGCGGTCCGCCAGAGTCCCCACCGATCAGGGTACAGTCCGACTGCAAGACTTGACGGTATTTCAGCAGCACACGACCTACACGGAGAACGGGCGGGCGATCTGCTTGATACCCACCTGGGTGCCCCAATGACAAACACCAGTCTCCCACCCGCACGGCATCGGAATCACCCATTTTGACGGCGGGCCATTTTCCGGGTTTGTTGATCTTGATGAGTGCGGTATCACTTTTGGCATTGAGTCCGAGGGAGGTCCCGGAAACTTCTTGGCCGTCGGACAGGGTAATCACGACCGAACGTCCGCTACCGCCCACAACGTGAGCTGCCGTCAGAACATAACCGTCTTCGCTGACAATCACTCCGCTACCTTGTGACGGCCCAACCTGGACACCCACCGTGCTTGTCATCACTTTCTTCGTGACATCGCGGACGGCTTTTTCGAGTGTCCGCAGATCGTCGATCGACTCCGGAAGCAACTTCCGATAGACCGTGACGACTTCCTCAGCTTGAAGCGTCGAGGAGTTTCCGGCGAAGAAGGGCAGACCGCTTGCCAGTGTGACGGCGAAAACAAGCGTCGTTCGAAGCATACAAATTCCCTTATTCATTCAGCCGGCATACCAGTAACGTGGGGCCGATCGAGTGATGTCGCAATTGGTCAACATACTACGTTAAACGTCTCCACTAGCGTTTGACAACTATTTTCCAGAGTTGTTACGCGTCGAGCGGAAAAAATACGACCCATCAACGAATTTGAATTCTGTCATTTTCAGCCGACACTTGGAGCGATGAAGCATTGTTGGTGTGGTTTTATGTTCACATGTTTTGAGGCTCGCGTTTCGCTTGGCATTGACCGGTTTGCGAAATTGCGTATCCTTCCGCCCCATTTGGCTCAGTATCTTTCGAGATTCTCACCATTGATATAACCCCCAGCCTTCCATTTCGGACTCCACTTTTCTCGCATGCCACATGAGCGGTCCTTCGAGATATGCTCGGAATCTCGCGACGCGACGATTGCTTTTGATCGTGGTGATAGGGTGGTGCGGCTGGTTTCAACTGTCGGGATGTGCGGCGGATCGGTTTGTCGAGTTGCGACCGGAACCTAAGAATCCGCTTGCAGATACGCTAAATCTCTACGCACGCGGCGGACCGAAACCGAGCGAACGCACCGTTCTTGTGTTGCGACGCTATGCGTTGCCACCGGATGGTGGACGCGACATCTCGGCGACCATCGCAGAACTCTCGCAATTTCACGATGCGGAACCAACAGCAGAAACCGCATATGCTTTGGCGGAATTGAGTTACGTCGCCGCTGCACGGGCAGAATTACTGCATCCCGATCAGGCCGCAGATTTTTATATGAATGCCGTCGCATTCGCATATGGATACCTGTTCGACCCCAGATTGAATGAAGGTCGAAACCCTTACGATCCTCAGTTTCGCGGCGCAAGTGTTGTCTATAACACGGCTTTGGAGAAGTGTCTGCGAATTGCACAGTCGCAGGGACGGTTCACACCCGGCACTCAGTACACGTTCGAAAACTGTGGTCGGACAATCGATGTTTCCATCGAGCCACGCGGTTTCAATTGGACTGCCGACGATTTCGAGTCGTTCCAGTTTGTCTCGGATTACAATCTCAAAGGACTGTTGAACCATCATCGTCAAAGCGGATTGGGCGTGCCTTTGATCGCGATTCGCCGGTCAGGGGTGCATCGTCCTGAGATGGAACAGTATTACGCCAAAGGGTTTAGCTTCCCGGTGACGGCGTTTCTTCGTCTGGAACCCCAAGAAACATCCGACGGCAAAAAGCGGTTGTCGGCGACGGTGGAACTGTACGATCCGCTCGAAATCCAGCAGGTCCGGGTTGCAGACCGGATGGTGCCGATCGAATCTGATATCAGCACGCCGTTGGCCTACTTTCTGGACAATCCCGCGATGCACCAAGTGGAGACATTTGGATTGCTCCGCCCGGAAAAACTTCGTCGTGTGGCCGGGTTGTATATGGTGCAGCCGTATCAACCGGGGAAGATACCTGTGCTAATGGTACACGGTTTGTGGTCCAGTCCGATGACTTGGATGGAAGCTCTCAACGATCTTCGTAGTGATCCCGTTCTACGGGAGAACTACCAGTTTTGGTTCTATTTGTACCCGACTGCCGATCCGTTTTGGAAATCTGCCGCCGATTTACGGGAGGACTTGGCCGAGGTCCGGCAGTCGTTCGGGAGTCGCGATCCGAACAATAAACTGGGCGAAATGGTGGTCGTCGGACATAGTATGGGCGGGCTGATTTCCCGGCTCATCACCTACGACAGCCACGATGACTATTGGGCTGCCGTCAGCCATACACCGTTGGCGCAGGTCAGTGCTTCCGAGGAGGTCAAACGAGATCTCCAGCGATTGTACTATTTCGAGGGCGACTCCGCCGTCCGGCGAGTGGTTACCATTGCTAGCCCGCATCGAGGGAGTGAATATGCGAATTCCGTCACCAAATGGTTGGCACGACGGCTGATCGCCATTCCACAATTGACCCTTCAGACAACGCAACAGTTGCTGACACTCAATCCGCGGGCGTTTCGGGCTCATGGACCATTAGGTGGTTCCACGAGCATCGATTCTCTGTCGCCAGACTCGCCGATCTTACAGGTGATGCACAACACAACACGTCCCGAGGGCGTGACCTATCACAACATTGTCGGCGTCAAGCACACCGATCGTCCATTAGAGCGGAACACTGACGGCGTGGTCGCATTCAACAGTGCCCATCGGGAGGACGTGGTATCGGAAATTGTCGTTCCGGCCGAACATAGCATGGTCCATCGACACCCCCGCACAATTCTGGAACTTCGCCGGATACTTCGGGAGCATTTGCTCGACGCCACAAACCGTCAATCACCTATTCAGTTGCTCGACCACCAGGAACTTACACCCGCACCTGCGAATGTTGTCCCCTCAAGCGGAGGAGGGGGGCAAATCTCGACACCCGTTCAGAAAATGCCAAGTCAGCCGCGTGTGCCGTCGCGTTTAACCTATCAGCAGGTTCCACAGCATCCGCAGCTAGAACGGATGATTCCACCACCCCAATTCGCAGCTGTCCCGAAGCCGAGGACGGCGTCGCAAGATGGCGTTTGGACTTCTCCGCCAGCGATCGACTCATCGCAGAAGCAGCAGTTTGACTCGAACCGCGGTGTTTGGTCGTCTCGGCCCAATTCCGTCGTTCCTAGGCAGAGCGAACAAGGAATAAAGACGCCAACACCTACCGCATGGCCAACGATCGTCCCTAACAGCGGACAACCGAACCCACGTCCCCAACGCCAAATATCGGTTCATCAACCGAGCCAGACTCTGCCAATTGTCACTCCGGGACCATCTCGACAAACTGAGGTGTCTCAACCGGAATTAACTCGCGACGCACCACCGGGATTTCCCGAGGGGCTGATATTCCCAACCGAATCCGATCGCCGTTGATCTGGGTAACGGTGAGTTGAATGTCGTCGCCAATCTGAATCTGCTCGCCCAACTTTCGGGTGACCACCAGCATATTCTGAATCCTTTCAATGTCGGTTTGCGTACCATCCGTGGTACGATTGTAGCGCATGTGCACAAAACGTCGATGGGCGAATTGGGCTTGGCGAAAAAATTTTTCGACAGCTTGGCGAACTGTTATTTGTGGTAGCCAAGACCCTCGATCACACTCAGGAGTTCTTCGTATGTGATGAAGCGTCGACGGTGGACGGCCTTGTATTCGTCGACGGCTTCGGCAAGTTCCTTCACCTCGGGACGCAACGAATCGTGGGAATCCCGGAATTGCCGACGATTCGGACCGGAATATTCGGAATCGCGGTTTTGACGACGATCGACAAACTGTGTTGACTTCTGCTCGGTCACGGTATTCATTAAACTACTCCAAGAGCGGTTCACATTGAACCGTAACGGGTTCTGGCTCGCGGAAGTGCGTGAACATGATGGTTCGTCGTATTCACTGCGAAGACAGAAGACCGTGATACGGTCAAGCGAGAGTGGGCCATACAAGAACTTAGGTCCTGATTCCGACAGCCGCAAATTGTTTTTTTCTTTGACGTCGGAAAAGCGTTCCGACGTGAACTAATCAGGCGGCTTCATTCCTCCGGCAGCCGATCAAGCGGACACCCATGACGACTAAAATTGCTCTTCTCGGCGGCGGTGCAATGGCGACGGCTTGTTGCACGCTGCTGACTGAGAATCCGGAACAGCGTGTGGCTTTGTGGGCCCGCGATGCGGAGCGAGCCGCCGACATGCGGACGCACCGGGAAAATCGCCGGTTGTTGCCCGGAGTTCCGATTCCCGAATCCGTCGAGATCACCAGCGATATCGATGCTGCTGTTGCAGACTCGGAATTCCTCGTGATCGCGATCCCCACGAAATTCCTCCGCCAAGCGCTGATCGGCCTCAAACCGCATCTCACCGGCAACCGTTCGGTGGTCAGCGTGATCAAGGGGTTGGAGAACCAAACCTTCATGCGGCCGAGTGAGGTCATCGAAGATGTGCTCGGGCACCGTCCCGTGGTCACACTCGGCGGACCGAGTCATGCGGAAGAAATCGCCCGCCGTCTCCCCGCGACCGTTGTGGCTGCCAGTGGAGATGTGACGCTTGCCAAACGTGTTCAAGAAATTTTCAGCACCGACCGATTCCGCGTTTACACGAATTCCGACATCGTCGGCGTGGAACTCGCCGGGGCATTGAAGAACGTGATCGCAATCGCCGCCGGCATTTGCGACGGTCTCGGCTACGGCGACAACGCCAAGAGTGCATTGCTCACGCGTGGCTTGGTCGAAATGACCCGCTTCGGTGTCGCGATGGGAGCCGAAGCCAGCACGTTCTCCGGCCTAGCCGGCATCGGCGACTTGATCACGACCTGCATCAGTCCCTACAGCCGCAATCGCAAAGTCGGGGAACGTCTCGGCAAAGGCGAAACGCTCGACCAGATCCTCAACAGTATGGATGCCGTCGCCGAAGGCGTGACCACGACCAGCAGCGTCTTCGAGTTAGCCGAACAACGCGGCATCGACATGCCCATCACCACCGAAGTCTACCGCGTCCTCTTCGACAACAAATCCCCCGAAGAAGGCACCGACACCCTAATGCTACGTCCCCCCCGCGGCGAGTGATACCATTGCTCTCGTCGTGAGACGCAGAATTGCAGCGGAGTAGGGTCCGCTGGGCGGACCGTTCTCTCATTCGCGGGGTGACCGAGAAGGATTTCTGTTTGGGCTGTGGACCAGCAAAAGGTTGTTTGATGTGAGGTTCGAATCACAATCATGGAAACAGCGATTCGGGAAGCACCGCAAACAGCCGGTTGGATGTCCGATTTCGAGAGCACAGTTGGAAGACGCTTCGACTGATTGGCCCGAACTGCATCCAGCGACCCTAGCGACTTTCGTAAGGCATTTCGGTAAAAAAATAGAATCGCGCCGAGTGCTTGGTTTTGCGTGTTGGCTGCAAGCCTGCGATTAACCGCGACGGGTGTCAGAAACGCTTCCACCTCTTGTTCGCCCATCGTCTCTGGATGAATCCATTCACCGATCTTTTTCCGATGGAAACGAAGAAACTCTTCGATCCACCGGCGATATGTTTGTGTCGTACGGGTAGCCAGACGCCGGACCTTACAAGCCGCAATGGATTGGTCGGGTTTTCATCCAAAAATTGAGCCGCACAAGTTTGCTCTGTCAATTCACGAATAGTATCTGACGTATGTTGTGTAGTTGCAACTAGTTGACAAATGGTACTCACTGCGATACTTTTTACGAAATTTGAGAGATAATCATAACTCTGCGAAGCCCGATGCAGTCGAGATCAATTATATACGCTTGCTTCAGTCTTCTCGCCTTCTGCACGTTGCCAGTTGGTTGTGATCGCGCCAATCCCCGGCAATCATCGCACCACGATGAACTGAACCACTTCGACGGCGTGATAGACAACTCTGACTTCACGTACGACACTTTCAAGTCAGATCTTTATGTGCGAGCGGGCCAGCACCTGAAAGACGGCGACGTCGATGCTGCAAAGGTACTGTATAAGAAAGCGATCGAAAAATACCCAGACGATCCCGTTGGCTTCACTGCGCTTGGGACGAGCTTTTGCTTCGAGCATAATTATGAAGATGCACAAACACAGTACCTGCGGGCGCTGGAAGTGGATGCGTCATGTGCAAGTGCGTATTATGGATTGGGATGCGTTGCCTACGAGCAGCAGCAGTACGATCTCGCGATTGACTACTTGTCAAAGGCACTCGACATTGCCGAGGCTGACGGCGACTGCCATCGCGTCCTTGGTATGGCATTCGACGCGAACGGCGATGTACCTAGAGCAATAGCTCATTACGAAAGAACTCTGGCGTTGAACCCAAATGACGACTCAGTAAGGAACAGGCTAAGGCGGCTAGTACAGCAACTACCAAATCGCATAACAAAGCCGTGAACCGGAGCGGCGAATCCGGCGGAAACTGAAATCAATACGTTATGTCGACGCCTGGTTACGTTTGGCGTTGTGCTGCAAGCGATGGTTTGATGAATTTGGACCGATGTCACTTTTGGCTCGCACGCTTCCGTGATGAGGAGTCATTGGAATCGTACTTTGCTGAACCAGACGAATACTTTGACGGCGAACCCATCAATCAGTTTGCTCGTGATCAAAACAAGACTTTCTACGATCACGACTTCGTATTCGCCGAATTCGACGCTGATGGCCGGCTGGACCACCTGTGCGACCGGATCCAACTTCCCGCAGAAACCCGTGATGAGCTACTGAAACGAGCAGGCAACGATTACAATGCGATCATTGCGGGCGACCAAGGAGAATTCGACACCCCTCAGGATGTTGAGGGCGACCCGATGCTGACTTACGTTGGCTGCTTTCCTTGTTTTGTTCAGGACTGAGGCCAACGACAAAAGCGGCACAACAACCCCATGCACCGGAGTTGCCGACCGGCTGCAAATTAGAATCAACGTCGCTGGTGGCAACCCGGTGATTTTGGACGTTCGCCTACTGAGAGAATCATGCCTAACCAACCACACGAGCAACCGCCTGATGGTTTCTCTCAACTTCGAATGGCTATCATCGCTGACATCAAGCGCCATGTCGCTTCACTCCATCAGACCGGCATTGATTTCTACGGATACGCTGTCCTTCCACCGGACTACTACACGGCATTCGACCCAACTACGATTGCGGTCGCGTTCAACTGTGAATCTGATATCGACGATAGTAATCGCGGCCAATCGTACTACCGATATTCCGTCGATGAATGGCAGAACTACGTTCATGATGGATTCGACGCCGTCAATCGTGAACTGAAAGCATTGCTGACAGCGACCAAATCATCAGATGATGTCTCAGTCGATGACTCGTTTGTTAACTCGGTCTATCAAGCTGTTCTGGACGCAATGCAGGCTCTTCGAAACGACAATACATTCGACGGTGTGCCGTATCTGGTTATTTGGCTGTCTGACTCGGGCGATTCTATTTTGAATCGATCGGCCAAGTTGCTAAACTCGCCTGAGGTCTATGCGGAATTCGCGTCGGAATTTGGTGAATGATGGACAGATCGCGGCGAACTATGCGATGAACCGAAGTCGCGGAGTCGTCGTTCTTGACAATTGAAAATCAAGCGATGCGATTCGGTTATCGCGGACGTTATTTGCTAAAACAATCGTGGACTACCGCAAGTTCTTACCTGAGCCGCCAAGTGAGTGCCGGGATCCGGACCTGTTTCGGCTACTCAATGAATTCCACTTCGTGAGGTGGCACCCAGATTACGAAGATCGCCGTGATGAGCTTCGCAACCAGATCAAAATGGAATCAATTCTTTCACGGGCCGAACTTGCTATCGAAGATCCGTATGAATGCTTGCGCCGATATGCAGGGGAATTATTGATCTGGGTACGCCGAGAGAACGCAGCCCCATTCATACTGAAACTGCTTAACGACGAGAACGAGTTTGTACGTGGAGAAACCGCTCGGACGCTCTCGCAAATGCGTTGCGACTCCTGTTTACAACGACTCATCGAACTCGCGACAACTGATTGCTCGCCATTCGTCAGAGGTTGCGCTGTTTCGGGGCTTGGTGGCCAAAACCCGATAAAGTCCATCCCCGTGCTGATCGAGATTCTCGACAATGATCACGAAGCATGTGAAACCGGTCATACACCGAGTGGTTGTGCCGCGACAGCACTCGACGAGATGATGGAGACAGAATGGACTCAGAGGCGATTTGACGGTGGATTGCGCAGTCTTAATCCAGATGGAATTGATTTGACAGCGTTACGGGAACAGGCTTTATTGTTCCTGAGTCACTGCCAACAACGCAATGAAGGCAAATAACCAACGCATGCACGGGAGCGGCGGTGGCCAGCGCATTTTGAAATCAACGTCAACACCCGCCACTCCGTGATGCGGGTCGTTACCCGACTGAAGCGAAGATTCATACATGATCGCAACCCGTCGTTTCGCAAAGCTCGCGTCTGCGATCATGCTGCTTGTCGCGATCGGCTGCTCCGAAACATCCAAGCCGGACACGGAGAATAAACCGGACACGGAGAAACAGCCAATGGATGAGAAGCGAAATTCACCTTGGACTACCATCGGTGAATACGATGCTGGCATTGTTACGAGCAAACCAAGTGGCGACGATGGGACGACCGAATTCGTCGCATCGAAACACTTTCTTGGTACAATGCTCCAGTACATCTGTAGGCACTACGACTGCACGGTGATAGTTGATCCACCCGCATTGGCATCAAAACCGATCGAACTGACCGTCACTGGTGATTCGGCCGAATCTGTATTCCGCGCGATTGCGGATACGTGCGACCTGCAATTTTCCTCCAAGGACAGCGGAGAGTTCATCCTGACCGGAGAAAATGCGTCGGGTGGTTCGGGACGCCTAATTGCTGCTGATACGTTTCCCCCATGGTGGGATCAGTGATTCGCGGGTAATAATCGCGTGCACCGGAGTACGCGAGTCAGGCGGTTTTGAAGTTGAGAATCTCGCGCGTGTACCCGGTGACGCGTGACGTTATGTCGCTAAAGGCAGCCGTATGACACAGGACTTGGACAATATCCGCTCCTTTATTGCCGATCGCATCGTCGAAGGTTTCGATACCGTTCACGAAATCGTCGAAGAGGCGACCGCATACGCCTCCGAATCTTACGGTCGCGAAAACGTCGAATCGGAAATCAAAAGTCTCACGGCGGAGATTCTCGCGGACTATCGGCGAACACAAAACGACTGGCAAGGCGAAACGGACTGCGAAAAACTGGATCGCGCATTCGCCGCATTGAACACACAACAAATCGTGGCACGACAGAATTTCAGTTGTTGCCTCAATTGCGGCCACCGGGAAATATGGAACGAAATCGAAGAAGTCGAAGAACGACATCCAGTTGATGGATATGTTTTCTATCATCTGCAATGTACCGAAGACGCCGTGAAGACCGGCCGACTGTTCATGGCCTATGGCTCCGTCGCAGAAGACGAAGAATGCCTACAACGGGTTGGTCACGCTGTCGTTCAAGAATTGCAAAACGTCGGCCTCAATGCCGAATGGAACGGAAGCATGAACAGCCCTATTTCGATCAATGGTCTAGTTTGGCGTCGGAGACGATAACTAGATGTCTACTGCAAAACGCGGCATAACAAGGCGATGCACCAGAGCGGAACTCGGGGCGCGGTTTTTCCGCGTCCTTCGCTTCGTTTATGTTTTTTCGATTGGCTAAACTTTTTCGGGTTGGTCTGTTCCGCCCGCTGATCTTGGTCGTTATGCCACAGATTCAGCCGCGTGAGGTATCCCGAAGACGACCTTGCGAACGATCTGCACTTCACGCTCATGCGGGAATTCGAATCAACGACAACGGCGGTCTCGATTAGCCAAGTCGTGTCCGCTGTGCGGAACATTTTCTTATTCGCATGCTTCGATTCTTGTCCGTTTATGTTTGGGCCCAACGTGCCCACATCTCCATTTAGCTCGTTAATACTATGGTCAATCCGACCATGAGCTGGTGAGTCACGCTATCGAAATGACTAACGGCCGGGTGGGAACTGCCGTCTCGCCCCATAGTATTTCCAGCGATTTCGAGAGGGCCAGCGATTTGCACTGCTAGGCAAACTAGAAATAACACACAACATTCATGATATCTGCGCTTTAGTGGTGAAAATGATTTGAGATTTTGGGACGTAGACCCGGTCTCAAAGACGACATCGCGGGAGCATCTCGGTATGCTATGCCTCTGCTAGTCGGGCCCCAATGGTTAAGAATGACACATATTTATGTGTTTTATTTTCTCGCTGTGCGAGTTTCAAATCGGATGTGCTTGATCTCGCTGTGTGAGCGGTCGACTGATTCAATGCATTTTAATTTGCTGGAGCCCAAAATGATGAGAGAGCTTGGTGCGCTGGTCTTCTGTAGTCTGGCACTACTACCCTCTGGGTTGACTCACGCACAAGAATTGCTGCCGTTTCCGCCCACACCTTCGGCGTCTGTTGCTGGCCCCACGATGCAGGAATCGGTGTATAACAAACGCGTGGATCCTCGACGACTTCCGGCAGATGCACCAAACATCTTGATCATCCTGATCGATGATGTCGGACCAGGAACACCCGATACCTACGGAGGCGAAGTTCACACTCCGAATCTCTCTCGTGTTGCCAATGCCGGCATTTCATACAATCGATTTCACTCGACGGCCATGTGCTCTCCGACACGGGCGTCCCTCCTGACCGGCCGCAATCATACGCGAGTCGGTAACGGACAAATTGCTGAACTAGCCAACGATTGGGATGGGTTTAGCGGTACGATTCCGAAATCGAGTGGCACTTTAGCCGAGGTGCTTAAAGATTATGGATACAACACCGCGGCATGGGGCAAGTGGCATAATACGCCAGCGGAGCAAACCACATCGAAAGGGCCTTTTGATTATTGGCCGACAGGCTACGGCTTTGAGTACTTTTACGGATTCCTAGCGGGGGAGGCTTCGCAATATGAACCACACTTGGTTCGAAACACCACTTCGGTTGAAACTCCCGAAAAACTTGATGACGGCAGCGAGTATCATTTGACGGGAGATATCGCCGACGATGCGATCTTGTGGCTCCGTGAACAACAAGCCTTCTTACCCGACAAACCATTCTTCATGTACTGGGCAACTGGAGCTTCCCACGGTCCTCATCAAGTTCCGAAAGAATGGGCCGACAAGTATCAAGGAAAGTTTGACGACGGCTGGGACAAGTATCGGGAACGGGTGTTTGCGCGGGCTAAGAAACTCGGCTGGATTCCAGAGGACACTCAACTGACTCCGCGTCCTGATTCGCTAGCCGCTTGGGACTCGATTCCCGAGGATCAAAAGCCGTTCCAACGTCGTCTGATGGAAGTGTTCGCCGGGTTTTCGGAACACGCTGACCATCACGCGGGGCGAATCCTTGATGAACTCGAGCGGCTGGAGCAACTCGATAATACACTCGTCTTCTATATCTGGGGTGATAACGGCTCTAGTGCCGAAGGTCAGCATGGCACGATCAGCGAGTTGCTTGCCCAAAACGGCATCGCTACGAAAATCGAAGACCATATCCGAGCGCTCAATCAACTGGGCGGTCTCGACGTGCTAGGCTCGGCGAAAACCGACAACATGTATCACGCAGGATGGGCATGGGCTGGAAGCACTCCCTATAAGAGTACAAAACTAGTCGCTGCGCACTTTGGCGGAACGCGTCAGCCGATGGCAGTGAGCTGGCCTAAGAAACTACAAGCCGACAAAACGCCACGGTCTCAATTTCATCACGTCGTCGACATCGCGCCCACAGTCTACGAAGTCCTAGGTATCACGCTGCCTCGCGAGATTAATGGCGTGCCTCAGGATCCGATCGACGGAATCAGCTTGCAATACACGTTCAGCGACCCTGAAGCTGAAGACCAGCGTAAGACACAGTTTTTTGACATCATGGGTAGCCGAGCGATTTACCACGATGGTTGGATCGCTAGTACCTTTGGCCCCCGAACGCCTTGGACGCCCGGCTCGATAGACCTGTCGTCGTGGGACCCACGCAACGACACCTGGGAACTCTACAACCTGAAAGAGGATTGGAGTCAAGCCAACGATTTGGCAGCGAAGATGCCGGAGAAGGTTCGGGATATGAAAGAATTGTTCATGATCGAATCGACAAAGAACAAGAATCTGCCGATTGGTGGGGGTTTATGGGTGCCAGTGCTGCATCCCGAAGACAGACCAGCTCCTCCATATAACAAATGGACTTTTACGGGGGCTATCAACCGAATGCCAGAATTCGCAGCCCCAGCACTTGGAGCTCGATCGAACACGGTAACCATCGAGGCCGTAGTGCCTGAGAAAGCGAACGGCGTGCTCTATGCTCTCGGTGGTTTCTCCGGCGGTCTAACATGCTACCTAGATGATGGTTACCTTTGCTACGAGTACAACCTATTCGAGATCGAACGCACGAAGTTCCGATCGGAGAAACGGGTGCCCGCCGGAAATGTGCAGTTTGAAGTCGTCAGCCAATTCAAATTCGTCAAGCCAAACCTCGTTGGCGAAATTGCATTGAAAGTGAACGGCAAGAAGGTCGCAGGCGGTCAGGTGCCACGCTCCGCACCGCTAACATTTACAGCGAACGATTGCCTCGACTTAGGTAGCGACCTCGGTTCGCCCGTCTCTGAATTTTATTACGACCAGAAGCCCTACAAGTTCACAGGCACATTAAAGACGACGAAGATCGCCTATGATGACTAGTGGCCTAGGCGAATAGACTGGGATGGCAAAGCATAACCCAGTCTATTCGCGTTGCGGGTTGGCATCGAGAAATCATGTCCTAGTGAGTCGACCTAGATCAGTGTGTGAACAAAAACTGCTTGGAGTTTAATAACGCCCATAGCAGATCCTCGTAGCACTCTTTGGGGCTAGGGGATTCGTCGAGGAAGTTTTGGGCAGCGGTGAGTTCGGCTTCTGTCGGTTTGCGACAGAGTGTGGCGAGGTACAACTCTGTCACGATTTCTTCGGCGGGACGTTCCGACTTGAGCAGTTCGGCGATGCGGCCATCTTTCGCGCCGATTTTGTTGGCGAGGATGTCGCCGTTGAGTGTGTGCAGTGCCTGAGCCAAGTTTTCATCGGGCATGCGTTCGCACTCGCAGACTGTTGCCCGTCGTGGTTTGGCGAATGTGGTGAGGAAGTAGTTCGGGTATTCCGCATCGGGCAGTTCGATTGCTCGTGTGCCGGGCGGCAAACTTTTGAACTTTGTGCTGCTACCAGTAGCGATGTCGATCGCGTCCAACAACGGTTCGGCGGGCAGTCGGCGGACTTGGTAATGACTATAGAATCGTTCGTCCGTCACATTCTGCGGAGTCGCTTCACTACTGAGTTGGTACAACCGGCTCGTCATGATCGTCCGCATGAGTTGTTTGATGTCAAAGCCGTCGGCGACGAATTTCTTCGCAAGCGCATCGAGCATTTCTGGATTCGTCGGTGGGTTCGTTTCGCGGAGATCGTCGACCGGATCGACCAAACCGCGACCAAGCAGATACGACACATACCGATTCACAACCGACTTGCTGAAGTAATCGTTTTCAGGGGCGGTCATCCACTCGGCTAATGGGATTCGCAGGTCGAGATCGTGCGTGACTGGTTCGCCTTGCAGCGGGGTCGGTTCCATGACTTGCCCGGTACGCGGATGTCGCACGCTGCCCGAGGATTTGACCAATACGATCGACTCGCGTCCAAACAGCCCAAAATCCTCGCTGTTCTTCGTGCCCACACGGGAGAAGAACGCCGCAAACCCGTAATAGTCGGCTTGGCTGAAACTTTCGAATGGGTGATGATGACACTTCGCACATTGCAATCGCACACCAAGAAAGAGCTGGGCGGTCGATTCGGCCAAGTCTGTCGAGGTGCGGTTAATGCGGAAGTAATTCGCTGGTCCGTTGGAGTAAATCGAGCCCTTCGCGGTCACCAATTCCTTGACGAATTCATTGAATGGTTTGTTCGTGCGGAAGCCGGCTTTCAACCAGTTGTGAAGAGCCCACATGCCTTGCTCGCCGACAGTTTGGCTGCTGTTGCGGATCAGGTCCGACCATTTCAAAGTCCAATAGGCGGCGTATTGATCATTGTAAATGTCGAGCGTTGGATCACCAGTCAATCCTAACAGTCGATCCACCAACTGCGTGCGTTTGTCGGGATCGGTCGATTCGAGGAACGCTTTGGTTTCTTCGAGCGTGGGCACCGAACCGATGGCGTCGAGGTAAGCGCGTCGTAAGAACGTAGCGTCATCGCAGATCGGGGACGGCTGCAAACCGAGTTCTTCGAATTTAGCGGCGGCGAGTTCGTCGATGAAATTCTGGTTTTGCCAGTCCTGGAGTTTCAAAGATTCCGAATAAGGCACCACGAACATCGCGAGGGCAGCTCGGCGTTCGAATCGCACCATGATTGGGCCTTGTCCGCGACCGGCAGTCGTGACGAGCCCGTCATCGGACACGCTCGCGACGGCATCGTCGAGTGTGTCGAACTTGGCCCAGTGGGTGACGTCGCGTGTTGTGCCATCGCTGTATGTTGCGACAACGCGCAGTTGCTGTTCCACACCCGGGGTTGCGACGCGGCGATTCGGTGAGACGTTAATTTCCGTGACTTTCGGGGCATCTTTGACCGGAGATGCTGCACCCCCACCGAGCCATTCCGCGAGAATTTGGTAATCAATGGAACCCTTTTTCAACCGCTGGCCACCGCCATGAGGAACTTGCATCGTCGGTTTGAGCAGGAACAAACTACGTTCGGGGTCCAACAGATTTGCCCGGCGGCTTTGTCGGTCTCGCACGATGCTGTTCCAGTCCAATTGGGGATCGAACCCAAAGACCGAGAGCACGAACCCGCCTTTCCCATATTGGCTGGCGTGACACGCCCCCATGTTGCAACCGGCTTTGCTGAGAACAGGACGAACGTCGTGGTCGAACGCGACAGCTGCCGTCTCGGCGATGTTCTGAACCGTCACTGGCACAGACACGGTCTCGCCGTTCGCGGTGATCTTGACGGTCGCGGTGCCGTTACTCTTTGCCAAAAGTTGCCCGGTTTCGTCGACAGTAACGATCGTCGGGGCAGAGGATTCGTATTTTGCCGATCGGGTAAGGTCGGCCGCGTGGGAAGTCGGTCCCTCGGAACGAACGAGCAACTGGGTGCGTGCGAAGTTGCCATTCAAAGCGACGTCCGCCGGTTCGACGACCAACCCCGCATGCACATTCGGCACACACAGCGTAAACGTGACACAAATGAATGCAAGATTCAGCAGATGGGTTCGGCTGGAGATGGTGCAGGGCATGTCGCGAGCCTCCAAGGCGGGTGTCCGGTCAGAACGGTTGAGGGAGGGAATCGGCAAGTTTCTCGAGAACTCATTATGTCACGTCTGGCGGACCGATTCCATAGATAAACGGGTTTTGATGTTGAAAGAGAATTCATATCATAAACCATTGATTTGTCCCAAGTGAATCCAGTAAACTCGATCAAGACGATGGGCCAATCCGTCTTCCGCCTGCCCAACCTGCCATCCTAAACCTCTCACCGATACGGAGCATCCGCGATGCTAAACTTCCTCAATCGCACGATTTCGGATTGTGAACGACAGAGCCGTCGAAGTTTTCTGCAGGTCGGTTCGCTAGCGGGGTTGGGGTTATCGTTGCCGTCTTGGATGGCGGCTCGGGCGTTGGCTTCCGATACCGGAAAGACACCCGCAAATTGCATTTTGGTTTGGACGCGTGGCGGGACGAGCCATCACGATACGTTCGACCCGAAACCCGAAGCCCCGGTGAGCGTGAAGGGCGAATTCGGTGCGATTTCAACCGCCGTTCCGGGCGTGCAGTTCACGGAAATCGTGCCGAATATGGCGAAAGAATTGCACCGGTTTGCGTTGCTGCGAAGTTGGAACCCGCAAAACGGCAGCCATGGGATGGCCGATCAATTCGTGATGTCCGGTCGGAAATTCAACGCTGCCGTCGCATATCCCACGTATGGATCGGTGGTGAGTCATCAACACGGATTCAAGTCTGCATTGCCGCCATTTGTGCAACTCGGTGAGCAAGTCGACAGTCGCTTTGGTGGTGGCACCCCGGGCGTTCTTGGTCTGGAACACAGCCCGTTTACGATGAACGCCGACCCGAATGCGAAGGCGTTCACGGTACGGGATATCACGCCGCCGAACGGAATGAAGATGGATCGTGTTGAACGTCGCAAACGGATGCTGGCCCAAGTCGACGACTTGCAACGTCAATCCGATGTGCAACCGTCCGCGTTCGATGCCCTCGACGAACACTACAAAGCCGCGTTAAACATGATTACCGCACCGGAAACGAAACGGGCGTTCGATATTCAGGGCGAAAGTGACTCACTCCGCGATGCCTACGGTCGTCATCGGTTTGGTCAAAGTTGTTTGTTGGCTCGGCGGTTGATCGAATCCGGCGTACGGTTCGTGACCGTGACTGACGGCGGGTGGGACACTCACCAGAACAACTTCAAATCTTTGAAAACCAACCGCATTCCTCCCGTCGATCAGGCTTTGCCTCAACTGTTGGCAGACCTCGAAGAGCGGGGCATGTTGGACACGACACTCGTACTTTGGCTGACCGATTTCGGCCGGACACCAAAGATCAACTCCGCCAGCGGTCGGGATCACTGGGCGAGTTCCGGGTTTGCAATCATGGCCGGAGCCGGCATCCCAGGTGGATCGGTGCTCGGTGCCACTGACGATGAAGGCGGTCGCCCGATTCGCAACGAGTACACCACCGCCGACATCGCCGCGACCATTTACCACAAGCTCGGCATCCCCACCGATCTGATCGTGCAAAGCCCGGACGGACGCCCCGTGCGACTCATCGAAGGCGAACCGATCCGCGAATGGGTGTAGAGTTGGTGGTTTCAAAGCGTCAACAACCGCTGTTGATCAACATCATTTGTGGCTGAGGATCGAGGATGGAAGATCGAGGATCGCGGTTTCTCTGCACTTCTTGCATGATTGCGGTATTCGCAATCACAGTATTCCACACGGGTTGGCTTTCAGCTCAGACGTCGTATCCGATGTTGATGAGCATTGAACCGGTTGCGGTTCAGGTGGGGCAGGCATCGGAAGTCGAAGTCAGTTCGCGTTATAGCATGCATGGCAGCACGACCGTTTTCGTGAGTGGCGATGGCGTCTCGGCGGAAGTCATCACCGACATGACCGTCCCGCCCGACAAAGAACCGCCGAACCTGCAGAAAATCAAACTGCGGGTAACGGTCTCCGCAGATGCGAAACTCGGTGTGCGGGACTTGCGACTACTCACACCGCGTGGCACCAGCACCTTGGGACAACTCGTCGTCGTTCGCGACCCAGTCATTTATGAGTCGGCAAAGAATAATACGTCGGCGGAAGCGCTTGAAGTCAGTTTGCCCGCGACGATCTGCGGGCGAATCGAACGAGCCGAGGATGTCGACTTTTTCCGCTTCACTGGCACAGCGGGTACGAAGTTGGTGTTTCATGTGCGGTGCATGCGGCTTCAGGATCGCATTCACGATTTGCAACAACACGCGGACCCGTTGATCGCTCTTCGCAACGCGAGTGGCACGACCATCGCCGTTGCCGACAACCACTTCGCCGCCGATCCGTTGCTGTCCGTCGAGTTGCCTCAGGATGGGGAATACTTCCTCGAAGTTCGCGATGTCCGCTATCAGGGCAACCAATATTGGCAGTACGCGATCGAAGTCAACGATCGTCCGTTTGTGCAAACGATGTTTCCGCTCGGTGTGGCGGCCGGTCAAACGTCAACCGTCAAACCCGCTGGACTCCATCTACCCAGCGAACCCCCATTTACGGTTGACGCACCCACTGGTGCAGGAACCCGTTCGGTGGAGTTGCCGCTTCGCTTCGGGGAGCAAGACACGAATCCAATTCCGATTGTTGTCAGCGATTTGCCGATGGTGGTGGAGTCTGCGGACGAAAACAACACCGCCGAATCAGGAATGCCGGTGACTCTTCCCTGCGGGATCAGTGGGCGAATCGGCGATGAGGCGGACATCGATTGTTATCGGTTCACGGCCAGGAAAGGTGAACGCTTCAGCTTTGATGTTTTGGCACGGGAGTATCAATCGGAACTCGATTCGAACTTGCGGATTCTGAACGCCGACGGCAAACGACTCACCGAGAACGATGATATTCGCCGATTCCGACGCACGTTTGCCGATTCGAGCATCGAGAATTGGACGGCTCCGGCGGACGGAGATTACGTCATCGAGATTCGCGATCTGCACCTTCGCGGGGGAGACACGTTTCCGTATTTCTTGAAGGTCACGCGGGCGGAACCGACGTTTGATCTATATGTCGATACCGACAAGACCCAGATATTTCCCGGTGGTTGTGGTGTGGTCTTTGTGAACGCGGTCCGGAAGAACGGTTTTCAAGAGGCGATTGATTTGGCGGTCGAGAACGTTCCGACGGGAATGATTGCCCATTGCGGACGGATTCTGCCGGGGCGTGATTCCGGTTGCATCGTCTTTCAAGCACACGAAACCGCCGAACCCGAAATGGCGAACCTACGCATTACCGGTACGGCTGTTGTCGGGGATGATGAGGAAACGATCACTCAGGAGGCGTCTCCGTATCAGGAGACGTATCAGCCTGGCGGTGGGCGAGGGCATTGGCCGGTGAATTGGCACACGGTGTCGGTCGGCGTCACTGCGGACGTGCCCCGCGTGTCGCTTTCAACGTATGACATCGCTCTCAAGCCGGGTGAATCCAAGCGGATCGAAGTCACGGTTGAACGAGCCGAAGGTTTCGACAAGAACATTCAGCTCGACATGCTGTTTCGGCATCTGAATTCAACATACGCCGACCCGCTGCCAAAGGGCGTGAGTATCGATGCGAAAAACAGTCAAACGCTGCTTACGGCTGGTGCATCCAAAGGGCACATCACGCTCACCTGTGCCGCCGACGCCGCCCCCGTCGAAAAACAGCAGACAACAGTGATGGCAAACGTTTCCCTCAATTTCGTGATGAAAGCCACCTATGCCAGCGAGCCACTGTTCGTCACGGTGTTGCCGAAGGAGTGACGGGATGCGAACTTCGCGTTTCACTTTTGCTCACGAGGATAGAGGATAGAGGATAGAGGATAGAGGATAGAGGATAGAGGATAGAGGATAGAGGGGTGTTCGTTTGCTTTGCCATTCTCTATCTGCCATCCTCAAAACCGAGACCGGGTTGGCATCAAGCGTCTCCAATACCTCGGTATCCAGCTCGGCCTCCAAGTGCCAACACTACGTTGGCACGCGGACCATGCGGCTGCCGGGGAGACGGCGAATGAAGCGTTTCATTTCGAGCACCGTCAGGGTGGCCAACACGCGTGATGCTTCGATGTCGGCGGACCGAAGGATCACGTCGATGGGCTGCGGTTCGGTATTGACCAAGTTCAACACCATCCGTTCTTGATCGGATAGCGAAAGTTCGCGTGGACTGAGCACGGTTTCGTTGTTTTCGCGTGGGGCGGGTTCCGGTAGTGGGCCGAGCGCTTCCAGAACATCGTCCGCATGACGAACCAGTATCGCACCGTCGCGGATTAGATCATGCGAACCCTCGCTGGCCAAACTATTAACCGGTCCAGGCAACGCCATGACCGCTCGGCCTTGTTCCATCGCATGCCGGGCAGTGTGTAACGCGCCGCTGTTGCGGGAGGCTTCGATGATCAACACACCTTGCGACAACCCGCTGATGATCCGGTTTCGTTGCGGGAACAGTCCGGGTGTCGGGGCTTGGTCGATGGGCATTTCCGTCACGACGGAACCGCTTCGCGAGATGCGTTCGGCGAGGTCGGCGTGTTCCGGGGGATAAACGGTCCCGTGCCCGGTTGCGGTGACAGCAATGGTCCGCCCGCCGACAGATAACGCACCTTCATGGGCCGCGCCATCGATTCCACGTGCGAGTCCGCTGACGATCGTCATTCCCGCTCGCGCGAGCATCTGGGCAAAACGCTCGGCTTGGGTGCGTCCGTAATGCGTGCATTTTCGGGAACCCACGATTCCCACCGCTAACCGATCCGCGGGTGTCAGTTCACCCCGACAATACAGTAGCGTCGGTGGGTCGGGGATTTCTTCCAAGTGGGCGGGGTACTCGGGTTGGCCTCGTAGAACCAATTGCAAACCGCGTTCACGACAACGACTCAGCTCCCTTTGGGCGGCTTCAGGGTCTTGTTCGTTTTCGATCGCAGCGGCCAACTTCGTGCCGATACCAGGAACTTTCCGCAACTCCTGACGTGACGCCGCCAACACATTGGCTGGTGTGTCGAACCGATCCAACAACGCCTGTCGCATTCGCGGACCGATTCCGGGAATCAAATTCAGCTGAATCGCATTCAGGATCTCGGAGTCCATCGTTGCCCGCTCCACCGAGAGTTTGGGTCACACGGGGAGCACAGCTCGGACGTCATCCGGGTTCACATCAGTGACCACACGCACGTGGCCGATCCGCGTCGGGAGAACAAATCGCAGTTTTCCGCCGACGGTTTTTTTGTCGAGTAACATACGGTCGAGGACATCGTCGGCCGTCATTTGGACCGACTCCGGCAGTTCCGTCGGGAGAGACAAGGCCGTGAGAAGCTTTTGCTGACGTTCCGTGACGGTCGCGTCCACCATACCGAGTCGTTCGGCCAATTGACTGGCGTGAATCATACCAATCGCGACCGCCTCACCGTGGAGCAACACACCGTATTGCGTGAGGGCTTCGTACGCATGTGCGAAGGTATGGCCGTAATTCAGAATCGCCCGTTTCCCGGTGGTTTCGAACTCGTCTTCCTCGACGACATCCGCCTTATGCCGACAACTCCGCCGAATCACTTCCCGCAGCACTTCGGTATCGCGAGTGTTCAAACCGTCGATCGATTGTTCCAAGTACTGAAACATATCCTCATCGAGGATCATTCCATACTTGACGACTTCCGCCAATCCTGCGCGGTATTCGCGGTCGGGTAGGGTGTTGAGGGTCGCGGTGTCGATCACCACGCCCATCGGCTGGTGAAATTGCCCGATCAGGTTTTTGCCCTTCCGATGATTGATGCCGACTTTACCGCCGATCGAACTGTCGACCATCGCCAATAGCGTTGTCGGGACCTGAATCACGGGGACGCCTCGCGTGTAGGTCGAGGCGACAAAACCGGCCGCATCGCCTACCACACCGCCACCGATCGCCAAGACAACGACCTGGCGACCGGCCTTCATGGCGACGAGTTCATCGTAAATTTGGGAGACGGTGTCCAAGCACTTCGATTGCTCACCGGGCTCCATCACATGCAGACCACAATTCCATCCGTGAGCTTCCAGACTCTTGTGGACAGCCTTCGCATGTGGATCGACGACGTTTCGGTCGGTCACGATCATCGCTTGTCGACGACCGGGT
This sequence comes from Thalassoroseus sp., assembly GCF_984380535.1. Classification (NCBI taxonomy): domain Bacteria; kingdom Pseudomonadati; phylum Planctomycetota; class Planctomycetia; order Planctomycetales; family Planctomycetaceae; genus Thalassoroseus; species Thalassoroseus sp. Next base: position 408,761 of record NZ_CFHRBF010000002.1, on the reverse strand, counting down.
GGCATGTCGGCTCGATCTTCAAACCACGGTTCGATTCCCGCCCCCAATGACGCAAGAAAATCCGTCATGATGAAGACATCATAACTTCGCGATCCTAGATAAACCTGCACACTGTTTTGAGCGACCGATGTCGTCATAATCTGCCTCGAGAAAGCTGTCGAGCTCGCCGGATTCACGCAACTTCAAATAGAGCGACTCAGGCGTCGGGATGCAATTCGAAGATCGCTTCGATCTCGACGGAAATGTTGGAGGGTAGCGAGCCCATACCGACGGCACTCCGCGCTGCCCGACCTTCTTCGCCAAAGACCTCGACCATCAATTCGCTGAATCCGTTGATGACGGCCGGATGGTTTCCAAATTCCGGAGTGGCATTGACCATGCCCAGGACTTTTACGATTCGAGCGATTTTGTCCAAGCTGCCGAGATGCGCCTTCAAGGTGGCCAACATCGCCAGACCTGTCTGACGAGCGGCTTCCTTGCCATGAGCTTCGTCGACTTCGTCGCCGACTTTGCCGCTCATCAAAGTGCCATCGGGTTTCAACGGGCCATGTCCCGATGCATACAACAATGAACCAGTCTGCACACACGGATTATAAACGCCGGCCGGTTTCGGAGCAGGGGGGAGTTCCAAGTTCAACGCGGCCAAACGGGCTTCAGCACTCATAGTTCTGTCGGTCCTGGGATGTTTCATCAAAAATCGAGTTGAGTAGCGCTAACAACTCACTCAGGATACGCTTTCGCCATACGAAAACCAATCGAAACAGTGAAAAGGATGGCCCTTGGTGGATCGGAAACAAGAGGAGCCAAGTTCACCGACTGAGGGCAGCCGACGGCCGACAGCTCCGGAATCCTTGCCACCTCGCAGGCGTGATGACTAAAATGAAAGTACCGCACCAATCCGAATGCGTTCTTGATCTGAAGGTCACGTCTCAATGAATTTTTCGAACAATAGCACATTGATGATTTTCATCTTTGTGGCAGTGGCCATTTTTGGCCTGTTCTTCTTGGCCTTTCTGATTCTGTTCAGCCGGTACTTCAAACTCTGGTTGCGGGCATTTGTGACGAAGGCACGCATCGGCCCATTGAGTCTGGTGTCGATGTCCCTGCGAAAGGTTAATCCGCAGGTGATCGTGGACTCGAAGATCATGGCCGTGCAAGCCGGTCTGTCGAGCATCAGCACCACGCAGATGGAAGCTCACTACCTCGCCGGTGGGAACGTACAACGCTTGGTCAAAGCTTTGATTGCCTCTCACCGTGCAAATATCATTCTCGACTGGGAAACCGGTGCCGCCATCGACTTGGCTGGCCGGAACGTCTTGGAAGCGGTGCAGACGAGCGTCGATCCGAAAGTCATCGACTGCCCCGACCCGCGTCGTCATGGTCGAAGCACCCTCGACGGCGTCGCCCGAGATGGGATTCAACTCAAAGCGCGGGCACGGGTTACGGTGCGGACGAACCTGTCGCAACTTATTGGTGGTGCGACCGAGGAAACGATTATTGCTCGCGTAGGTGAGGGGATCGTCTCGGCGATCGGGTCCTGTGACAACCACCGCGAGGTGCTCGCCAACCCAATGATGATCGCCCGTCGCGTATTGGATAAAGGGCTCGACTCGCAGACGGCCTACGAAATCGTGTCGATCGACATCGCGGATATCGACGTGGGAGACAACATCGGAGCCCGTTTGCAAGCCGACCAAGCCGAAGCTGACGTGCGAATCGCACGGGCAAAAGCTGAAGAACGTCGGGCAGCTGCGGTGGCACAAGAACAAGAGATGAAAGCCCTCACCAAAGAGAACCAGGCCCACGTGGTGCTGGCCGAAGCGGATGTGCCTCGGGCAATGGCCGATGCGTTCCGAGCCGGTTTCCTTCGAGCGGATCCCGATCATAACGGTCATTCCGGATGACACGCTTCGCTCTGTTTTCCGTAATCGGTATAGTTTGACTAGGCTGCTTGAATGGATCACACTCAGCAAAATCTTAGCGCGCCAGGAACCTGCGTGCTTGAGAACCCGAGATTTGCACCGTAGGATAATGCAAAGACCGCCGGGAACGCTCTTGACGAATCCACCGGCAATCAAAATTTTGAGATGAAAATTACCCGCTGAGGCTGAATATCAATGACCGAGACCAACACAATCGGCCTAAATACCGAACAGCTTGAACTTGTCGTGCGAGGGTTGCGTTTTGTGCGGAGCAGCATTTTGCTCGAGCCGCGACTTCCCTCTTCGGAAGTTCGTGCTGACCGAGAAAGCCAATTGCAAGAAGTGGAATCGCTGATCGATCACTTCTCAAGCCAAAAGAACGCCGTACACGCTTGATCGAACACTTCGCCGCATGTCGCACGAGGCTCGACACGGCGTTCCCCTCAATTGGTGGATGGAGTCATGCGTTATCGGCATGTCTGCGTGGAAGCGGTCACTACGGTTTTGCCGCCTGAAGTAGTGACCTCGACCGATATCGAAGATCGACTCGCCGCCGTATACGAGCGACTACGACTCCCCGAGGGACGGTTGGAGTTGATGTCGGGTATTCGCGAACGGCGATTTTTTCCACCGGGCACGCGTCCCGGTCAAATTAGCGCGGTTGCCGCGAAGCAGGCAATTGAGCAATCCGGGCTTGATCGACGACACTTCGGTGTTTTGATTCACGGCTCGGTCTGCCGGGATCAAATGGAACCGGCTACCGCAAACGGTGTGCATCACCACGCGGAACTTCCTCAAACCTGTCAGGTTTTTGACGTCAGCAACGCCTGCTTGGGGCTGCTGAACGGAATGATTCTGCTGGCCAACATGATCGAACTGGGCCATGTCCGGGCCGGTGTCGTGGTTGGCACAGAAATTGGTCGTCCGCTTGTCGAAGGTACGATCGATTCGCTCCTGTCGGACCCTAATCTCTCCCGCAAACAGCTCAAAGGCGAATTTGCCTCACTGACAATTGGTTCTGGCTCTGCCGCGATTGTGCTGTGCGATGAACGACTCTCGCAAACCGGAAACCGTTTGGTCGGCGGGCTTTACCGGGCTGATACTGCCAGTCATGAATTGTGTGCCGGTGGCGTGGAAGCGGCCCGGCATGGCGATGACCGCCCGCGGATGCAAACCGATTCCGAAGCTTTGCTACACGCAGGTGTCAGATTGGCGAAAGAGTTGTGGCCGTTCTTTCTTGGGACCCTCGAATGGACCGCGGACGACATCAATAAAGTCTTCACGCACCAAGTCGGTCGAGCACACCGAAAGTTGCTGCTCGACGAACTCGGGATTCCGCTGGAGAAAGATTTTCCCACCGTCGAACGCTTCGGCAACACCGGCTCGACGGCACTCCCAATGGCCTGGGCGGAAGGCATTCAAAACGGCCACATCAACCCCGGCGACCGCATCGCGCTCCTCGGCATCGGCAGCGGCCTAAACGCATTGATGCTCGGCCTAGAGTGGAACGAAACCGGGTAGGCTGGGTCGTGATCCAGCATCGAGTTCAGGTTCGTAGGGTGCGTCGCGTACGATTGCGAAATCGCGAAGAACACAAACTACTACAGGGAAAGAAGTTGTGTGCCACTGCTAGCTGGCCTGGCAGTGCGAGTCACCAGTGGTCCGGCAGTCGCTAAAAACACTGCTGGACAAGCCAGCAGTGGCACCCATTAACGCTGATAAATGCAAAATCGGACGCGACGTGCCCTGCAAAATTATCGGCCGCCGGAGCGTTTTTTGGGTTTCATCCAGCGTCTGAGTTGGCGGTGGAGTTGGGGGAGGTTGAGGCGGATGGAATCGGCGGTGCGGCGGGGGCCGAAGGGGCGTTCGGCGAAGCTGCCGTAGGGGTCGGCTAACTCGACTTCTTTCTCGATGTTCCGCAGCCACGGGGCGACATCGATTCCCGATCCTGATGTCGACTCCAAATAGACTTGGATTTCCTCGCGGAGTGCTTCGAAGGCGTCGGACGGTTGCCGATTGTGGCGGGCGTCTTCCACCGCCGGTTCCACGAGTGCGATCATTCGATTGACCGCAAGCGGTTTTACGAAACGCTCTTCGATCCGGTCCGTCAACGCCGGCAAATGCATGCCGTGAAGTTTCTCCAAACGCTGCAACCGCAGGACGTGTTGTTCGGCGGTTTCTTGATTCCGGCGTGCGAAGACTTCTTCCCAAAGTCTTGCGACTTCCGGCGTGGCATGCGCGGCCAATTGCTCATGGGCAACGACAAACGGCGTGAGGTTCCACGCATCACGTTCGTACGCGGCTTCCGCACGGAGAAAGTCTAAGAGGCAATAGAATTTCTCACCGTAATCCGATTGCGTGGTCGTGGAATTGTACTCCACGAATCGGTCGATCCGATCCACGAGTGTGCCGTAGATAAGTTCCAGGTATTCGACAACTTGATCGCGATCGATGGTGCCGTCGTCCATGTCGTCGATGAGCTTCATCGGCCGAAGCGGGTCGGCGGTTTCTTCGAGATAGTCGAGAAACAAATCAACGCCGCTGTGAAGAATCGTCCGCACATTCCCGAGCGTCAACATCCGTGCGTGGAACAAATCGGCTCCGTAACGGCGGATGAAATCTTTGACGTCTTTCCAAAGTCCCGCGTCTGCCAAACCTTCGACGGTCGACAACCGCGTCGTTTGGCTATGTTTGAGCCACAACCCGCTGTATTGCTGCACAATGACCGACACAATCTCCACCAACGCCGCATTACGTTGCTCGCGAGTGTATTGTCGTCGTCGACTTGTCGCTCGTCGGTGACGATAACGTGATTTCAGAGAATGTTGGTTTCTGATGGAACGCTTTCGCGTGGATCGTCGACGAGTTGGCCGTGACGGAGTTGCAGTAAACTGCCATTTCGACGAGGAACGGATCACGCAGTCGACAGAACTTCGCAGGGCGATTCGGAAGAGTTGGTCGAACTCGGTGACTGCTTGCCCCATCGGTCGGGATGACCGTTCCATGCGAAACGCCGTTTGCAGGACTTGCCAAGTCTCGCGGATAAGCCCCAACCCTGGAAGTTGGGCGAGCAAGAACCGCATCAACGATTGAAGTCCCTGGACTTGGCGAATCAATTCGGGGTCGCCATCATTGCTTAGCGGGACGTACAGGAGTGGTCGGCGAGAAAGGTGTTTCAACAATCGCGGCAACGCCTGCTGCACTTGGGTCGGTTTGCGGGTCAGGATTCCCCGGTAGACTTCCAGAACCGCGATTTCTTCGGCGGACCGTTTGCGGGACTCGCCAAGCAGGTTGTAGCCCACCGGAATGCAACTTCGCAGCGACCGTTCCGCTCCCTGCAAACCGACAGTGGTCGTCATGATGGTCTGCACGAGATAGAACTGGGTTTGCACCTGCTCGTCGTATTCGATGTTCGAATCGGGATCACCTGAAGACGGCAGGATGTCGTAGTCCCAGATGGTGGTCATCAATTTCTGCAAACCACGTTGCAGGCGATTGACGTGCTGGATCCAACCTTGCACATGCGAGAGCAGGGCAGAGGTGTCGTCGTCAATCGGGTCCGAGACGTTCCGCAGTCGTTCGGCAATCGGGTGAGCCGCCATTTCCCATAATTGGGCCAAGGTTTCGAGAAACCGTAACCGCGGTTCGAGTTGGTCGGCCAGTTGTTCGATCGCGGTGTCGCCGCTGCGGCCGCCTTCGTCGACGGTGTCGCTGTCGAAGCCGTCGTCGGCACTGTCTTTGAAGACGACATCGTCGTAAGCGGCTCCGAAGAGTTTGTCTTCGTCGTCATCATCGTCGTCCCAATCGCCGGAATCGTAAGCATCTTCGAGCAGGTCCTGATCCTCGGCTTCTTCTTCCATGTCCTCGATCTCACCGATCCCAAGGACATCGCCGAGATTGGGCGGCTGCCAAAGATTTTCCGCGTTGGCTTCCAACAAAGCAAACAGTCGTACAATCGTAGACAACGCATTGCCATCGGAAGTGCCCATGGCATCGTCGGTGACTAACCGCATCCAGCGTACTAATCGGACCGTCAATGAGTACGTACCGGACTCCAGACCGATGTCGTCGGTCTCGCTGAGCCATTGCATGAGCAACCCGAGCGCCGCAACCCGGTCGCTGCGTTCGAGCAGGGCATCCACGACGACGGCGTAAGCTTTCGAGGACTGAAAATCGTCGACGTGTTGACGCCAAAAGGAAATGTCGCCCGCTGATGCCCCTGCTGATTGCCATTCGGACAATGCGGCAGCAACGTGTCGAGCAGAACTGACGGATTCCGCTCCGGAAACGTCCGGCAGATCCTCAACGATCGTGGTGGCGAACCGGTCCCACCATTCCGCGAGTCGGCCGTAACGCTGTGACAATTCCCGTCCAAGTTCCGAATTGCCCCGGGCGGCGGCCTCGGTCAAGGCATGACTGTGAGCGCGGAAAATTCGCTCCATCATCTCGATCAGCGTTTCCGCTCGCATGTCATGCAGCGAGTCTTCTCGCGTGTGAAACAGCGGGAATTGCCCCTGAAAGCCGAGGATGTTCCACGGGTCAATCAACGCACCACATTCGATGCCGCGATGGAGCATGTCCTCGATCGAGCGAACACATTCCGCCACTTTCGTGAGTTCCCCGCGTTCGCTGCGGAGGTGTGTTTCGGTGATCAGACATTGAATCTCACATTCGAAACGAGCCGACGGAACGGGAATCGTCAACGCTTGCTGTCGGGCAGCGTCGAAGTACCCCATCCGCGCGTAGAGTTGCCCGAGGTGTCGGGTTTGCACTTGCCGAGCACCGTACTTCGCCAGTTCGATATTCAACCGTTGACGCACATGGCCGAAGGGTTGCTGCGTCAGGCGGGCTTCCCGATTGAGACGTTTCGCCCGAGCGCCACTCGCTTCTTTCAAGAGTCGTTCGTAGAAGGCATCGCGTTGTCGGGCGACTTTCGGCAGAAGTGACGTGAGGGTCGTCAGTGAATCGTGCATGCCGGGGCCGCTGCCACTGATCGACGATGCCATCAACATCGTGCCACAAAGAACCGCGGAGGCATCGTGTAGTAGTTCGTCGCGTCCGATGCCACGTTGACGGCGAGCGGCGTCGGTCATCCAGACAAGTAAGGCATCTAAGATGACTTTTCGCAGCACAAACCGCTTGTAGTAGCCTTTACTGTCGATCAGGTGCGGGTCCCACTCGCCGAACATGTAGTTGGTGCGTTTGTTGGCCGGGTGGAGGTGATCATGGGCTCGCAAATCGAGTGAGATTTCATCCAACTGAGCCAAGTCGAAGTAGGAAGATTGTTGGATACCGGTCGGTGTGTTTTCAAAGAACTCCAGGGTGCGAGTAATCAACTCCTCGTAGGGACCAAAAGCCACACCGGCGTCTCGAATGTAGAGCGGGACGGGCCGGAACCGTTCGTGGGGATACGGCTGCATTTGCTGGCCGTTCTCAAGCACCGCGAGCGGGCGATATCCGAGGTAGTCGTTCAACTGATCCAATGCACCGCCGACAATGCGGTCGGTTTGGTCCCAACTCGGCCCCTGCGAAAGCACCGCTTCGAACATCCGCACCAGCAGATACGGATGGGCGAAATCTTGATCGGTCAGGTGGAAGAGTAAATCGCGGTGGAAATCCCGGTAGGCGGGCAACAAATGGTTGAGTGTGAGGTCGATAACCGATTTTGCCTGACCGACATCACTGAAAGCCGCATTTTGAGGCGAGGCGTGTTCCAAAGACGCCAGCAACGAGTCATGCAGTTCGCTGGGTTGCCAACCGGGTCCCAATTGGCGGCAGAGTTCATTGACTCCGCGTTGAAATTCCGCGTTGGCCTCGCCTCGCGAAAAGTTCAGATAGCCAACCAAGGAAATGTCCGCCACCGGAGTCGCTGGCCCCGTTTTTGGCGAGTTTTTCGTCTTCCGTTGCGTCATATTTTAACCAAACGACCGAATGCCAACCGTATATGTGCCCGATGCCGTCGTTGTGTGAACGATGCAGGTTCGGTCTCGCAATTATTGCATGAGCCCAGATTGATTTCCCACGAACCCGGCCCCCATGGCACCGGAATGGTTCGGGCCGACTTCGATAAGTGTCAAGTAGAACAAGCGAGCCTCACTTTGGAAAGGCGCGAGTCGACACCAATCGTGTTTGCGAGACGAACCGACGGTGCAGTTTCGATCGTTCTATGGAATTTCCGATCCAAAGCCAGGCAGTTTCCGTGGTCAAATGTCTGTGAGAAACAGAGGGCTAGAGTGTCTTCATGCGCAAATAATACCAAAAAATGCGGACATCCTACAATGAACGACTTGGTTTACCGTATAGTGTGATTGAAGATGTACGACTCTCGGGGGTGCATCAGTACCAAAATGCGATGTGCGATAAGGGCACGATAACATGTTGAACCTCACCGGTCGCGGAACTGCCCATACATGTGATGGCATCACTCGGCGAGACTTTCTTCAAGTCGGTACTCTGGGGGTGACCGGCCTGACCCTGGCGGATTATTACGCAGCCCAGGCTGCCGGTGCGGTCGATCAGTCCAAAGACGATCGCGCCTGCATCATGATTTTCAACCTCGGGGCACCCAGTCAGCTGGACACGTTCGATATGAAGCCGGACGCACCGGCGGAAATTCGCGGCCCGTTCAGCCCGATCGGAACATCTGTCCCAGATTTGCACCTCTCCGAAATCCTACCACGACACGCGGAAATCGCTGATAAGATTTCCTTCGTCCGCTCTTGTCACCACCGGGGGGCAGCGGTTCATGATGCCGGTTGGCAGATGATGCAAACCGGTCGGTTGTTCTCTGGCGGCGTGAACACACCGCACGTCGGAGCGACAGTCAGCTACTTGCGAGGACGAAAAACCGACTTGCCGCCGTTCGTCGTCCTGCCGGAGACCATGGGGCGGGGCGGCGGAAATCTACCGAACGGGCAAAGTGGCGGTTTTCTCGGCAAAGCACACGATCCGTTTGCGCTCATGGCGGACCCGTCGCAGCCGAATTTCCAAGTGCCCGACTTACTGCCACCGGCATCTCTCGGCGAAGCCCGGTTGGCTCGTCGGCGGAAAATGCGGGACATCGTCGATGAGACCGTCCGCAACTTCGAAGCCACCGAAAACGCCCAGCTTCTTGACGACAACTTCCACGCTGCTTTCCGCTTGATGACCAGCACACAAGCCCGTGATGCGTTCGACCTTTCCAAAGAGCCTCAGTCACTGCGTGAAAAGTACGGCATGACGCGGTTCGGCCAGTGCTGTTTGTTGGCTCGGCGTCTCATCGAAGCCGGGGTGCGGTTTATCACAATCAACACCTTTTTGACCGTGTTCGACGAACTGACCTGGGACATTCACGGCTCAAAACCGTTTACCAGCATTGAGGGGATGAAGAACATTGTCGCGCCGATGTACGATCAAGCTTACGCGGCGTTGATCGAAGATTTGGTCGATCGTGGCTTGCTTGACAAAACATTGGTCTGCAACTTGGCCGAGTTCGGTCGTACGCCGAAAGTGAACCCAGCCGGCGGACGCGATCACTGGCCGCAATGTTTTACGACTTACTTCGCCGGCGGCGGTGTCCAAGGTGGACGTGTCGTTGGTGCGAGCGATCCGGTGGGCGGCGTTCCCGCAGATCGCCCCTGTGAACCGGCCGATATCGCCGCCACGATTTATCACAGTCTGGGGTTCAACTTGGAATCCACCTTGCCCGGTCCGGCCGGTCGACCGTTCCCGCTCGTTGACTTCGGCCACAAGGAAATTCACGAATTGTTCTAACCGTGTCGGTCAGACCATGCCTTTCGAACTTCACTCCGCTTTGGCGGGTTCTGACTTTGGTTTTTCGTCGCTCGGTTGATCGCTAGGCGTCTTAGGAGCCGACGCGGTAATTTTGAAGGAGTTCAAAAATCGCTCACGTGATGCGGCTGACAACTTTCGACCAGCCGTCTCTGTGAGCATCTGTGAATACACACGGTTGCCAACTTTGACAGTCCGGCAAATGATCGAGTTCTGTTGGGAGTCCTTCCCGGATTTCGCCACGAACAATTCCGAGGGATAGCCCTGAAATTCGGTCTCGGGTTCCTGGGTGATCACAGCCCCGGGCAAACTTTCGGCGGTTCGGTTGGCAACAGATTGGAAAAACTCGGCGGCATCGGTGTCGTTCACCATTTCTTCGGGAAATGTGCTCACCGTAACGCCACAGGAAATATAGCCATTATCAGCGACACAAAGCTTGCCCACGACGGTGATCGTTTCACCCTGGATGTCGACAGTTCGGGAGATGTTTTCCGGTTTGCCAGGCAAGTCGACGCTGTATTCGCTTTTGATATCCATCACCGTGTTCCACTCCTCGCGAGCAGCACACGACGAAAGCAACACAAGGCTACAACCAACAAAACGAAACAAACGATTCATCAGCAAGTTCAAAAATAGTCAAAACTCTCGTGAGAGCTTATTGGGCCGATCGAGTCTTTCAAAAAACTGTAACGGGCTTCCATCATGAACACAATGGGCACTCTGCGAACGTTCGCCCTCGATAATTTGGGGAATGGACGAATTCCGCAGGCCTTGGGAATTCTGATCGTTGTCATCTGCGTTTTTACTTCGTCAGTGGTCTTGGCGGACGAGACGCAATCATCCGGTCAAACGGCTTCGGAAATGACGCCCCCCGAAGACGGTTGGAGTTTTCGCAACCACGTATTGCCGGTCCTGTCGCGTTATGGGTGTAACTCCGGTGCGTGTCATGGGGCATTGGCGGGCAAAGGCGGTTTCAAACTCTCATTGAGAGGTTACGATCCCGACCGTGATCACTATGTGATTACACGTCAAGCACGTGGTCGTCGAATCAGCCCTCACGATCCGGGTCGAAGTTTGCTACTTGCCAAACCGAGCGGCGCGATTCCCCATAAAGGTGGCCTACGGTTTGAGCCGGGCTCTCACGACTATCAGGTCCTCGCCGATTGGATTTCCGCAGGGGCACCGGCGCCTCGGTCTGATGATCCACGACTTCAGAAACTCGAAGTTCTGCCAAAGCAAGTCACGCTCAAACCCCAGGATCAACAAACGCTAAAAGTCCATGCGCATTATACTGATGGTCGAGTGGAAGACGTGACTCGATGGGCGATGTTCACCTCGACAAACGAAACCGTCTGCCGAGTCAGCGAAGACGGTCTAGTGAATGTGGTCGGTTCCGGCGAAGGCGCGGTAACGGTTTGGTTTTCGAGCCAGATATCTGTGGCCCGAATGACGGTGCCCTATGATCAGTCGATTCCCGAGGAAGTCTATACGAACGCCACCCGACAGAATTTCATTGATGAGCTCGTTCTCAAAAAACTCAAAGAACTCAATCTCAAACCATCACCTCCCGCAGATGATGCTACCTTTCTTCGCCGAGCATACATCGACACAATTGGCACCTTGCCAACGATCGAAGAAACTCGCAAGTTTCTCGCCGACTCTAGTCCCGATAAACGAAATCAGTTGATCGAACACCTGCTTTCGCGTCCTGAGTTTAACGACTATTGGACATTGAAATGGTCTGATATTCTGCTATTGAGTGGTACGAAACTTCGTCCAAAGGCATTAGAGACCTACTATCACTGGATTCATAACCACGTTGAACAAAACACGCCTTGGGACGAATTTGTTCGCGAGATAGTCACTGCCCAAGGATCGAGTTACGAGAATGGTGCTACGAATTTCTATTCGCTGCATCAAACACCCGAAGACATGACCGAGAATGTTTCGCAAGCATTCCTCGGGCTGTCGATTGCTTGTGCGAAGTGTCATAACCATCCGCTCGAGAAATGGACGAACAATCAATACTACGCCATGGCGAATCTCTTCGCCCGAGTTCGCACGAAAGGGTGGGGCGGGGATTCTCGGAACGGCGACGGATTGCGAACACTGTATGTGGCGACTAGCGGCGACTTGGTTCAGCCTCTCACCGGCAAACCGCAGCCGCCGACTCCGCTCGATGGTGAGCCACTCCCGTTTGATGATCCCAGTGATCGTCGTGAACTCCTCGCGGATTGGCTGACATCGCCTGAAAACCCTTATTTTTCACGTTCCATCTCGAATCGTATCTGGGCGAACTTTATGAGTGTGGGTCTCGTGGAATCCATTGACGACATGCGAGAGTCAAACCCTGCTAGTAATGAAGAATTGCTCGACGCATTAGCGAATCATCTCGTTGAAAACAAGTTTGATCTCAAAGCATTGATGCGTACGATTCTGCAGTCTGCGACCTATCAACGTAGTAGTCAGCCGCTGCCTGAGAACGAGGACGAGCATCGATATTATAGTCGTTACTATCCAGAGCGGATGATGGCGGAAGTGTTATTAGATGGCATTTCGCAAGTCACATCGGTGCCGACGGAGTTCAAGCAGATCGAGTTCCCAGGAGCTGATGTTCGTAGTACCGACTTCTATAAACCGGGAACACGTGCGATCGGGCTCTATGATTCGGCTGTGCGGTCCTATTTCCTCAAAACTTTCGGTCGCAACCCACGTGACATTACCTGTGAATGCGAACGTAGCGAAGAGCCGAGTATGGTGCAGGTGCTACATCTCTCGAATGGCGATACCGTCAATGAGAAACTTAAAGCCAAAGATAGCCGCGTGACGCAACTCTTGGAATCTAAGAAGTCGCCAACCGAGATTGTCGAAGATGTCTATCTATCAGCTCTGTCGCGACAACCAACTGACCGCGAACGTGAACAACTGGCATCGCTGATTGAAGCCGCCCCGGAACAAGAAAAACGCACGGCGATTGAAGACTTGTTCTGGGCCGTCTTAACAAGCAAAGAGTTTTTGTTTAGTCATTAGTCGATCTTGTTGGCTGACTTTGTGGTTTGAATGCGATTCCAAACTGTGAGAACAAATGCTGGGACTCGTCCCAGTCGATATTTCGCTTCGAGTTTAGGCTAGTTCGATGAGACTTTCAGATACTCTATTTGCCTTGCTTTGTCTTTGTGTTTCAGGAGTTCAAGCGGCGAGTCCCACGCCTGACTATGGCAAAGATGTCGCGCCGATTTTGCGGAAGTATTGCACGGGGTGTCACAACCCGGAGGACAAGGAAGGCGGGTTGTCGCTGGAGACGTATGCCCAGATCAATGCCGGTGGCAAACATGGTGCGGCGTTGACGGCGGGAAGCGTCGATTCCAGCCGAATGATTGCCATGATCACCGGCAAAGCCGAACCCGTCATGCCGCCGGATGGATTGGATGTGCCAACCGAATCGGAAATCGAAACGCTCAAAGCCTGGGTGGAGTCGGGAGCAAAGGGACCGGACGGTGCAGAACCCAGTCGGATGACATTGCTCGTGCCAAAATTGACACCCGCCGAGACCAATCCCGCGATCACCGCGGTCGCATGGTCGCCCGATCGCATCGTGGCCATGGGGCAGTTCAAGACAGTGAAGATCTTACCGGCCAACGGCAAGAGCGACTCAAAGTCACTGGAAATTCCGCATGGGTCGGTCAACGATCTGGAGTTCACCGCCGACGGGAAACGGCTGCTGGTCGCTACGGGGGTTTCCGGGCTTTACGGGCAGGCGATGTTGTTCGACACGACCGATTGGTCGGTCATTCAGGAGTTCCAAGGGCACCGCGACACCCTGTATTCGGCGACTCTCAGTTCCGATGGCACAACGTTGGCGACGGCTGGGTACGATCGACGGATTATTCTGTGGGATGTGAAGACCGGTCAGGCCGTGCGAACGCTGGAAGGACACAACGGCGCCGTTTACGACTTAGCTTTTGATCCCAGTGGCCAAGTGCTCGCGAGTGCCAGCGGCGATGAAACTGGGAAGGTTTGGCATGTCACTACGGGAAAACGCTTGGACACACTTTCGCAACCCGAGGCCGAGCAATATGCAATCGCGTTTCATCCAAACGGTCAGCATGTGGTGGCGGGGGGGGCGGATAATCGCATTCGCGTGTGGAAGTTCGTCTCGAAGACCAAACAGCAAATCAATCCGTTATTGCATGCTCGGTTTGCCCATGAGGGAGCGGTTGTCGCGATGGCGTTTTCGCCGGATGGCAAACGTCTACTGACGGCTTCGGAAGACCGAGTCGTCAAGCTGTGGGAAACCAAGGGCTACACGGAACTCTACGCTTGGGAAAACCAACCCGACGTTGCAGAAACGCTCGCATTTTCTCCCGACGGTCAGCGGTTTGTTGTTGGCCGAATGGATGGCACGTTGGTGACGCTCACCGTACCGGACACGACCGACGACTCCCACCAGCAGGTGGCGAAAGTGACTGCTCGGCTTGTCGACTCCGCAGGGGAAACAGTGACAGTGACTGAAGCGGAACCGAACAATCAGCCGACAACCGCAATGCCGGTCTCTGCGCCGGCAGTCATTGAAGGCGTGATCGAAGACGGTTCCGAGGTCGATCTCTTTCGCTGGACCGCCAAGGCGGGCGAGCAGTGGGTGGTTGAAACGAATGCGGCTCGTTCCAAGTCTCCGCTCGATACGAAAATTGAAGTGCTCGATAGTGAGGGCGAGCCAATTTTGCGAACGCAGTTGCAGGCGGTCCGCGATTCCTACTTCACTTTTCGGGGAAAGGATTCGGACACCAGCGACGACTTCCGCGTGCACAACTGGCAGGAAATGGAACTCGACGAATACTTCTACTCGAACGGCGAAGTGAACCGGTTGTGGCTTTATCCCCGTGGACCGGATTCGGGCTTCAAAGTCTATCCGGGACGAGGAAAGCGACACACGTTCTTTGATACGCCGGCTCTGTCGCATGCATTGGGCGAACCCGGTTACATTGTGCGACCGATTCCTCCGACGGAACAGATCGTTCCCAACGGGCTGCCCGTATTTCCGATTTACTTCGAAAATGACGACGACAGCCAACGCAAGTTGGGGGCCGATTCAAAACTCACGTTCACCGCACCGGCTGATGGTGAGTATCTCGTTCGCATTCAGGATGTGCGTGGCTTTGGCGGTCCGGACTATAAGTACAAGTTGACGATTCGCCCGCGAAAACCGGATTTCCAGGTTCGGCTGGTCGGGGCGAATCTCAAGGTCAATGCCGGGAGCGGCAAAGAGTTTCGGGTCGAAGCGACCCGCTTGGACGACTTCGACGGTGCCATTCAGGTGGACATCGCCAATGTGCCAGCCGGGTTTCAGGTGACGACACCGTTAGTCATCGAACCAGGCCAAGAACTGGCCTATGGTGTCGTGACTGCAGACCCGGAATCGCCGGCAAATGCGGAGAAGACCGGTGACAAACCGGCCGACATCCAGGTGACCGCATCGGCCGAAATTGCCGGTGAACGTGTTTCGAAGTCCGTCAACAGCCTTGGGAAAATCGAACGGATCGAAAAGCCGAGTTTGAAGGTTGAACTTCTCCCAGCCGATCCGAATGCCTCGTTTGATCCGACCAAGCCGTTGGAGCTTACGGTTTCGCCTGGTGAAACCATTGCTGCCCGCGTGCGGATTGATCGTAACGGTGATAATGGACCGATCAGTTTCGGAAAAGAAGACTCCGGGCGGAATCTGCCTCATGGAGCGTTTGTGGACAACATCGGTCTCAACGGCTTGCTCATCATGCCGGGCAAGAACGAACGCGTGTTCTTTATCACGGCTTCGCCGATCACGCGGGAGGGCACCCGGACGTTCCACCTCAATACCGGTTCAGGCGGTGGGCAGGCGTCGGCACCGGCGATCATTCACGTTCGTCGGGATCGGTCGCAAGCTTCGGCTGAATGAATTTGTCCAAATGCCGATGAAGTTCGTCGGCTCCGGCGTGAATACGCGTCCGGATGCTAACGGCCTTCAACGGCGGACCGGTCCAATTCTCGGGTGAGATTTTGACGAGATCCTTGAGCGTCGTCAGTACCGAACTGGCACTACGCTGGCGGGCGAGTTCGGCGAGCGAATCCAAATCTGATTCGGAATAAGCGTGATGATCCGGGAAAACGCCGAAGGCGTCTGCTGTTAGTTTGAAACCGGCATCGGTCAGTACTTGGCGAAAGCTGTCCGGATTGCCAATGCCGCAGAATGCAGTGATCCGTTCGTTCGGGTCCGCGTTGAGTGGCGATACTTGACCGTCGAGGCCAATCAACTGATCCGCCGGGTAACTGACTTCAACGATTTGGAGTCCGGCGGAATACCGATCGATTTGGGAGCGAAGCTCTGCGAGACGTTCGGGCGAGATTTGATCGACGCGGGTAATAACCACCAAACTTGCCCGCTTGAATCCGCTGCGGCGTTCACGCAGTAAGCCGCGTGGCAGGAGATATCCGTAGCCCCAGGGGTTCGTTGCGTCGATGAGGACGATATCCAAGTCCCGTGCGAGTCGTCGGTGTTGGAAACCGTCGTCGAGAATCAGCACGATGGTGCCGTCTTTAGAGATTGATTCCTGAGCGATCTGGACCCGATCGGGATTCTGGCGGTGAGGCACGCCGGGGCAGAGACGATTGAGGACCCGTTTTTCGTCGTTTTCTTCGCCGTCCAGCGAGCCGTAGCCACGACTGAGCAAACCGACTTTAACATTTCGCTCGGTGAAATAGTTCGCCAGATATGCCACGAATGGTGTCTTGCCGGTGCCGCCGGTAGTCAGATTGCCGACGCTGATGACGGTGCCGGGGACGCGATGGGACTTCTTCCAACCCAGGTCGAACAACCCGTTGCGGACGCGAACGGCGGCGGAATAACCGAACGAAAGCACCCGCAATCCGAGTCGCAGCCCGCTGGCAAGCAGTCCCTGTTTACGACCGGAAATCAGTTCTAGAAAGGAGGCGGTATCCATGCCCGTCGTCCACGAAAAAGCCCCAGGGGAAGTGTCCTGGGGCTTTGGATGTGTTGGGTGGCACTGGCTTTGCCAGTGCGAAGTCGGTTTGAACGTGGATTGCTGATTGCACTGGCAGAGCCAGTGGCACCCGATAATGAACCCGGAAAAGCACGGCTCACAGAGCCGTGGCACACGCTGGGTTGTGCGGAAATCTACATTTTCTTACAGATGGCTTCGGCCATTTCTTGGGTGCCGACGGCGGTGGGGTCGTTGCGGTCGGGCTTCATGTCGTAGGTGACGTCTTTGCCTTCAGCAATGACTTCCGCAACGGCGTTGTCGAGTTTCGCAGCTGCTTCATGTTCGCCAAGGTGGTCGAGCATCATTTTGCCGGAAAGAATCAACGCGGTCGGGTTAACCTTGTTCTGGCCTTTGTACTTCGGAGCACTCCCGTGAGTTGCTTCAAAGATAGCGGCATCAGGGCCGATGTTCGCACCAGGAGCCACACCCAATCCGCCGACGAGACCGGCACACAGGTCACTCAGAATGTCGCCGTAGAGGTTTTGCGTAACGATCACGTCGTACTGCTCTGGCTTTTGGACCAGTTGCATGCACATGTTGTCGATGAGTCGTTCCATGTAGGCGACTCCGCTGCCGTCTTCGACTTTGCCTTTCAGGGTTGGGTCGGCTTCCACGCCCTCGGCGAGTTCTTCCCACTCGAACTTGGCACCGTAAGCCAATGCAACGGCTCGGCATTCATCGTAGAACAGACCATCGGTGAACTTCATGATGTTCGCCTTGCAGACGCTCGTCACGGAAGAGCGTTTTTGCTTGATGGCGTAATCGAAGCTGTATTTGCAGATGTCGCGTGTGCCCGGCACGGAAATCGGCTTGATGCTGATGCCGGTTTCGGCGGCGGGCGTGTTGATCTTCTTGCCGGTCGCGATCGCGTTGATTTGATCGATCAACGTGGCTGTCTTGTCTTCACCAGCTTTGAACTCGACGCCGGCGTACAGGTCTTCCGTGTTTTCGCGGATCAGGACCAAATCGACTTTGACGTCTTCGAAGAACGTTCGCACGCCTTTGTAAGTCTTGCAGGGACGAACGCAAGCGTACAGACCGAGTTCCTGTCGCAGGTACACGTTGACGCTGCGGAAGCCTTTGCCGATCGGGGTGGTAATTGGGGCTTTCAAAGCGGCATCGGTGCTGCGGATTGATTCCAGCACGCGGGGCGGCACACCGCCTTCAGCTTCGATAACTTCGATTCCGCATTCTTGATGATCCCAATCGATCTTCACGCCGGTCGCGTCGATACATTTCCGGGTCGCTTCGGCGATTTCGGGGCCAACTCCGTCACCGGGAATCAGGGTTACTCGGTACATAATTCGCTTCGTAAATTAGAGAAATGGTTGCGCTGGAAAGCTACCATAGGCAAATTTCGATTGCAACCATTGTCATTCGGGTTCTATTGGTGGTTCGATTCTTGCGACGGGGAATTGTCAGTCGGGGAATCGGAAGACGACGCATTCGGTTTCCGTAGATACCAGAGCGGATCGAGTTGGGAGGATTGAGGAAGCGATTGGCGGGCGAGGCGACGTGTTCGACGTCCCCAAATGGCGAGCAGCGAAACCGATGCGACGCTGACGATCACGAGTAATAACAAAAGCAATCCGCCAACGATGGCCGATTGCTCTTTGCGGTCGCGTTCCTTTTCACCGTCCGGTTTGGCATTCTCGGCAACTGATTTTTGGGCGGGCGGTGATACGTCGGGCTCCTGGGCAAGCGAGACCTCCCCCAGGATTCCGACTAACACTGCGATCAAGGCCGGTAGCCATTGCCAGTGCGTATTCCTGAAATCCGAGTTTGTCAGGTGATTCGCACAGCTCACAAATTCAGGGCACGCCCTCGAAGTCCTCATGACCACAGTCCTTCGCGTGGTTGGTGGGTATTGAGGTCGCGAAGTTGCTCGTAGAGTTTGCGGGATTCGTCGTCGGCGTTTTTCGGGACGACGATTTTGACTACGACGAGCTGATCGCCTTTGGTGCCGGTTTTCCGATCCGTAACTCCAAGCCCACTCATGCGAAGTTTTCCGCCGCTGGATGTGCCGGGTGGAATTGTCAACGTGACCCGCTCACCGGAGAGGGTCGGAACTTCGACTTTCGCTCCCAAAACCGCTTCAGCGGGCGAGATTGGCACGTCGATGAGTAGGTTGTTTCCCTCACGACGGAAGTAGGGGTGGGGAGAAATCTTGAGTTTCAACAGGACATCACCCGCCGGTCCACCAAATTGTCCCGGATGGCCTTGGCCGGACAGACGGATCTTCGCGCCGTCTTGCACGCCGGCGGGAATTTTGACGCTGATGCGTTCGGTCGATCCGTCTGGGCGGCGGATGGGCACTCCGTAACTTCCACCTTCAGCGGCCATGTTAAAAGGAATTTCGGCTTCCATTTCGATGTTCTGACCGGCCGACGGTCGGGGTTGGCGGGTTTGTCGACGTCGTCCACCTCCACCACCGAAAAGATCGCCTAAATCAAGTTCCCCGCCGAAGAGATCGCCCAAATCGATCGGTCCCGCACCGCCCGGCCACGGTCCTTGACCGCCCGCTGCTCCACCGGCATGTTGAAACGCCTTGCCGAATCGGTCGTATTGGGCTCGCTTTTCCTTGTCGCTCAGAACCGAGTACGCTTCGCCGATTTCCTTGAATTTTTCGGCGGCAGAGGCGTCATCGGGGTTGCGGTCGGGGTGGTATTGCTTAGCCAATTTCCGGTAGGCTTTGCGAATCTCGTCATCAGAAGCTGATTTCGAAACGCCAAGTGTCTTGTAATAGTCGTCAGAAGCCATAGGTAAACGATCTGGGGTGAATTAACGAACCGATGTCAATTTGGCAGATGGTTCTATCATTTCGTGGAAAACTCAAGCGTCAACTGCAAAGTCGCTTGAACTGCGAACGGAACGGGGAATCTCGCTGACCGAGACTTTTGAACAGGCTTGCAATTCCATTGTCAGCCGGCGAATCATACTGCAATTGGGCTGTGAATCGGTCGAGTTATCGATAACAATCAGGATTTTTGATTTTCACGCAGTTTGCGGGAACGATTCGAACCGATTTCACCTCTAATTGGTCGGTTGCAAATTCAGTAGTGCTAAAACCGCAGTTGGGTTTACCGATGAACGAACAGTCGGCTCATGAACAACTTTCCGCTTACCTCGACGACGAGTTGTCGCCCGAGGAACGGGCTGTTGTGGAGTCGTTGTTAGAGGAATCGGCAGCGGCTCGGCAAGAATTGGCAGAACTTCGGCAAGTCCGAGAATTGTTATTTTCGCTGCCACCGGATTCGTTGTCCGAAACCTTCCCTGCAGAAGTTCTACATGCATGTGAAAAACGCATGTTGTTGGAAGACGTTCGGCCCGTGTCTCAAGATGCATCGGAAAACTCGAAGCCGAAGCGAAGCCGATTTGTTTGGCTTGGCGGTTTGGTGGCTTCAATTGCGGTCGTGGGCATCACTGCATTGTGGTGGAATGTCGACTCCCCAAGGTCGGAAATGGCGATGCAAGATGAGCGTGGCATCGTCGCAGATCGGGACTTTACGGAAATCGACGAATTGATTCCGATTTCGCGAAACCGAGCACTCGAGTCAGGGGTCGCGGAGGACGCGGAATTCGCGGACGGTGTGGCATTGCAAGACGACGCACCAATTTTGAAGTCGCGGGATCCGAGCAGCAGGGATGAGTTTTCCCCTCGGATTGCAGCGTCGGAACCGCTTGGTGCCGAAGCATTGTCGGGCATGGCCGGCGCAAGTGCGCCGTTGCCAGAAGCTCCGATGATGGCAACAGAAGCCGCTCCGCTTAGTGTGCCGGCGGATACATTGGGGCGAGCCGGAAATCACAACCTGGCATTCAAAGACGATTTGAAGACTGCGCAGGTTGGCGAGGTGGTGCGGGCTTTGCAGCGTCAGGATGACAAGGTCATTGTCGTGGAACTGACGGTCGTCGATCGTCGTCAAGGTTTGGAACAACTGCAACTGTTGTTGGCACGTCATCGGATTCTGGTCGAGGAATCGGAAACCGAAAGTGAAGGGGGCGAGGCGATAAAGTCGCCCGCGGAATCGAACTCATTGGGAGTTTCGAATCAGCTGATGGCAGTTCATGTGGAGGCCCCAAGTACGCAGTTGCAGGCGGCCTTGGCCGAGTTGCGGTCGGCGGCGGCAGTCTCCCAGATCAAACAGCGACCGTCCATTTCGCCCACCCAATTGGCAATGGCGGCGAATTTTGATTCGTACTCCTTGGAACAAGAGCGAGCCGAAGCCAAACCGAGGGACAAAAAGGATACCAGGACAGTCACAGAGCCAGCGATGAAGAAGTCTTCCGTCCCTCTGGCAGACCGCAATTCTGGAAATCGAGAACCAGCCGCCAGCCCCGATAGTTTCACTCAGCGGAAAGACAACGTCGCTGAGGAAGTTACCGTCGCTTTGCAGGCACGTCAGCGGCGATTGACTGTGAAGAACGATGTTCTGGAGGTCGGTAAGCAACTTGGAAACGGAGTCGGTGGGGGGGCATTTGGTGCGTCGGAGAAACCAGCGTCACCGTCGGGCGTCGCGGATGCGGATTCGAGCCAGTCTGACCCTGCGAAGACGGCGTTCCGAATGCGTGTGCAGGCTCCACAACGGTTTATGGTGAAAGCCCCGGGCCAGGAAAATGCTGTCCGTGGTGGCCAGCCCGTGCAGTTGTTGTTTGTTCTGGTATCACAAGATCGACAACCACCTCCGCCGCCGTTGCCCGATGATGCCGGTGCCGCCTAATCGTGTCGGGCGGACTGTGCGAGTGTCAATCTCGGAATTTTGCAAAAGCTCCGTAACGTCGCCTTGTGGCGGGACAACTCCCTACAGAACCAGTTTTATTGATTCTGTAGGAGCGTTTCTACCGTGGGTAGGTTTCGCATTGTAGTCACCGGAGTCTTGCTAACGCTGCTTGTCGCACGTCCTGTGGCGGCGGTTGGGCCGTGGGAAACGACCCCGGAAGCTGAAGCCGCCCTGGATCGCGGGTTGGAATGGTTAGCCCGTAACCAAGGTCCAAAAGGGAACTGGGGTTCCAACGACCTTGGATTGGTCGGCATGGGCACCTTGGCGTTTCTCGCCGCCGGACACATGCCGGGGCACGGTCCCTATGGGGAGCATGTCGATCGCTCGATCAACTACATTCTCGATAATGCGAAACCGTCTGGTCTGCTCAACATCGCTGATCCGCATCGCGATATGTACAATCATGGGCTGACGACGTTCGTCCTTGGTCAAGCGTATGGAATGACCGACGATGCCCGGATCGGTCGCACGCTCGATGCCGCTTTAAAACTCATTTACAATACGCAATGTCGTGATGGCGGTTGGGATTACCAAGCTCGTCGACAAGAACGCGGCCACGATTTGAGTCTCGCCGTGATGCAAGCCAAGGCGATCCGCAGTGCTGCCGATAGCGGATTAGCCGTGCCACCCGGAATTGTGCCGCTGGCAATTCAAAGTGTCCGCGAGCACTACAAAGCGGAGAACGGGACCCGCGGTTTGGACAATCCGAAAGTCAAAGACGGGCCCGGGCAGTTTACTTACGACGGCAATCGTGGCACCACCGCGATGGCTGCCGCTGGTGTTGTGTGTCTGCAAGAATATGGCCAATACGACGACTGGCGGATCCCGAAGAATATGACGCTCATCTCCCGCGAGATTGACCGACTCAAACCGAACAATAGCCATAACGGACGTTTGCCGTTCGATGCGTATACCCTGTATTACGTGGGGCAGGCGTTGTATCAGGTGGGCGATCGGGAAGACATCAACGAACCGTATTGGCGACGGAGTTACCCCAAGCTCCGCGATCATCTTGTGGGCTGTCAACGGTTGAAGCCGGGGGATGTGAACGAACACGGTTCTTGGGATGCCACCGGGCATGTGAGCGGTCAGCCGGGACGATTGTACGGCACGGCTGTCGCATGTTTCATCCTGGCAATTCCGAATCGATATCTTCCGATTCTTCAGGAAGGTAAGATCGAAGGTCTGACTCAGAAACTGGGTCTTGACTGACGTATTTATGGGGTTCTGAACGGCTTTTTCATCTCTTACCATTCGAATTGTCTTGTCTCGATGATCGACTTTCTCGTCCAACCTTTTGCCATCGCTGGAGCCATTGCCGCTGCAGGGCCGATTGTGATTCACCTGCTGAATCGGCGGCGGTTTCGGACGATTTCCTGGGGGGCGATGAACTTTCTGCGGCAGGCGATGCAACGGAATCGACGCATCCTGCAACTCCGCGATCTGTTACTGCTGTTGTTACGCTGTCTGATTGTGTTGTGCATCGGGTTGGCGTTGGCTCAACCGTTCTTTCGGAACAGCGGAAACAATTCGCTGTTGGCAACCGTTTGGCCATGGGTGGTCGGTGTGGGTGCGATTGTTGCCGGCATTTGGGCGGTGGTCGCAGCAACCAAAAGCATGAAAATTGTCGCCACCGCTGTGGCATTATTTCTCACAGGGTTCGCGGGTTGGGGTGTCTATCAGAACTTCCGATCGCGAGCGGTTGCCGATTCCGCCACCAACTCCCGGCAACCCGTGCATGCGGTACTGGTGATCGACAACAGTCTCAGCATGGCGTACGAAACGCTCGAAGGTGATCTGCTCGACCGGGCTCAGGCCAGAGCCGCGGAGTTCATCGATCAATTGCCGTCGGGCAGTCGCATCAGTGTGATTCCCACAAGCGGCGCGAGCAAATCCTTTAGCTTGGATGCCTATCGCAACAAAGACGATGCTCGGGATGCAGTCGGTCGGATCGAGGTCGTCGATCAATCGGCTTCGGTGTCGACGGCCCTTGCACTTGCGGCGGAGGCGTGTGATCGACTGCCAGAACTGGCGGCCAAACGCGTCGTCCTGTTCGGTGATCAACAAGCCTCCGGCTGGCCCGTCGAAAGAGCGGGCGACGACCTGAAGCAACTGCCCGAATTGCAAGTCGTGCAAGTCGCACCCGAGGAGCCGCAAAACGTCTGGGTATCCGAGTTTCGGTTGGCCAGTGGTGTCGCGGATATCGAAACGCCGTCCACGTTCATTGTCGAGTTGGAACATTCCGGCACACTTCCACTGGAAGATTTGCAAGTTACGTTGTCGCTGGATGGCATGTCGGTCGCGAGTCAATCGATCGATCTCGAACCGGGGCAACGACGGCAGGTCGAATTCAAGTATCAAATTGATATCCCCGCCGAACCCGGGCGACCGCAATTTGTCACGGCAGAAGTGCTTGTCGAAACACCAACTGTCGATGGCGACCGCCTCAAACGTGATAACAGCCGTTCGCTGAACGTGCCCGTCGTTGCCGGCTTGCCAGTGGTGTTTGTGGATACGCTTGGCTCGAAGGAAAATGTCGCCAGTGGGGAAGTCGGAGAAACGTACCCGCTGCGACGGTATCTGGCTCCGAAGCTCAGCCGTGATGAATACCAACGTCAGTTAATTGATGTGCGTCATCTCACCATCGACCAGGTCGACATCGCAGCGCTCGCCGATGCTCGTTTGGTTGTGGTTGCGGGGCTTGAATCTCCGGGGGCGGCTGTGGAGATGCTCCGGGAATTTGTCCAGCAGGGTGGGGCACTCGTCTTGACCGCAGGTGGCGACTTCGACCCCGCCATCTGGACGCAACTGGCCTGGAACGATGGGGCCGGAATCTTGCCGGTTCCACTCGCCGGTAACGCCTTCGGCGAAACGCCCGAACAGTTGGAACTGCAAGCCAATCTCGATTCGCTCAAGCTGTTCCATTTGGATTACAGCACGATGCAGCACCCGTACTTCGTACTCGAAAACGAAGACGACGAATTCCTCAGCGACTGGTATCGGCAAACCCTCTTCTTCAAAGCTGCGATCGCGGATACCTCGGAAGAAGTCCTTACGCGTTTATTAGAAGCCGATCGCAAACGCCTCAGTGATGTCGTCGCAACGACCGAGGATGATTCTGCAGATGACGCCACGAATGGGCCACGTTGGCTGTTGTGGGCGGCGGATCGGGCGACCGAGTTACCACGTTCAGCCGAAGCCATCGAGTCGACTGCTCGGCAAATGCAGCCGCGGGTTCTAGCCGCGTTCGATGTGACAGCGTCCGAAGCCGGTTCCGACCCGCTGCCGTTCTTGGTGGAACGCAAGGTGGGTGCGGGTCGGGTGTTGTTCTTCTCGTCCGGAGTGTATTCAAGTTGGAACACACTCTCTGGCAAGAACAGCAACATTGGGTTGTTCGATCGGATTCTGCGGCGACTCATTGAAGAGACATTACCCGAACGAAATTTTAATGCCGGCGAACGCATCGTATTGCCGGTCTCGCCGGACCGTCGCTTCCGTTACACACTCGACCGTCCTGACGGCGAAACGGAATCGCTGACCGTCGAGGCGCTCGGAGGCGATCAATTCGGTGTCGACATTTCCAATGCGGACCGTGCCGGGGTTTATCAACTTGTTCGCACCGAAGGCGACGGCAGCGAGTTGGATGAGGCGTCTCGCAAGCAAGTCACTCCTTTGGTCGTCAACGCGCCACTGCAAGAATCCGAGATGGTGTTTCTCGACGAAGCCAAGTTGGCCGAACGGTTCGGCTCCGATGAAGGAACCCCCTGGCATTGGGTCGGGCCGGGGGAGCGTATCACGACTGAAGGGGCCGAAATCCAAGGGCGGAACTACTGGCAAATGTTCGTTTTGCTCGCCATCGTGGGGTTGCTAGCCGAGATGCTGATCCTCGCTTGGCCACACCTGCGAGATTGGCAAACCGGCGAACAACCAGTCGGAGATCAAGTGAAAGTCTCTTGAGAGAATTGGCCTTCCATTGAACAGGTGTCACTGCAGGAAATTGCATGTATTAAAGACAATATTACGTAACATTCAATGCAGTTTATGTTTGGGTGGCATGCCCACCGTTTGGGGTGGGCATGGGCCAGCGGTGTTTTAATGTCCAATCATGCCCACGTAAAACCGTGGGCATGCCACCCACGATGCTATATCGATGCAGTTTCCTGCACTAGCTTTGACACTACGAATGAAGAAAGACACACAATCGGTAAGGCGTTGGCAGAGACAGTGACACACACGAGTAAGATGGCTTGATCATTCAAGCTGGCAAGCACGGCTCACACAGCTGTGGCACACCAACTTCGAACAGAACTAACGGGAATGAACGGCACGGAAACAACACCAGACCTTTGGACCAGTTGGATCGGGTGGGCACTCGGTTACGACAACGTCTCGCGGATTGAATCCTGGCGAGTCAGTTTCGGAGCCGATTGGGCACACAACGGTCCGGCGTGGTTGATCTTTGGCTGTCTGGCGGTGTCGTTGCTGTCGGTCGTGTTCTATCTGAAATTTCAAAAACAGGCCCATCGTCGTCGCCGGATTCTTCTGGGTGTCTCCCGGGCGTTTCTGATGTCGCTGCTGTTGTTCGTCCTGGCGGACCCGATTCTAGAAATTCGTCTGGTCGATCACCCGAAGCCGATTCTTTGGGTGCTTTTCGACGGCACCGAAAGTATGGCGATCGAAGATAAACTTCCCGTCGAACAACAGGAAAAACTGGCCACCGCGACGGATTGGGCCGGGTACCGCAAGCAACGAGAAGCCGCCGGGGTTGCACTCACCGAGACTCCGACACGGATGGATTACCTACACGCGTTGGTGCAAAAGTCGGACGAGAATTTCTTCACGGATCTCTCAGAACGCTATCGCCTTCGCGGTTATGTGTTGGATCGAGCCGATGGTGTGCGGGCGATTGATCTGACCGATTCCGAGAATCAATTCGATCCCAAGAAAGTCGCCGAGCAACTGACTGCCACCGGTGAGGTGACCGCTCTCGGTGCCGGCTTTGAAGATTTGGCGTTGCGTCACGCCAGCGGCCAGGTTGCCGGTTTGTTAGTGTTTTCAGACTTCAACCGCAACGCTGGCCCGATTCCCGAACCCGCCGCTAAGAAACTGAAAACACCGGTTTACACCGTTGGCTTGGGAGCCAAGTCGGCGATTGATTTGGCACTCGATCACATCGAAAGTCCGGTCAAACTCAAGAAGGCCGAACAATCCACGATTTCCGTAGCGATCCGTCAGCAAGAACTTCCCGGTGAAACAGTTCATGTGCGACTTTCGGCGCGGGAGATTGGCGGCGAATCGGGCATCGCAGCTGCACCGATTGTGATCGGTGAAAAAGATGTGCAATTCGCTGCGGGTAAACTCTCTGTCGATTTTCCCTTCACGCCGACCGAGACCGGTCGCTATGTGCTCACCGCTGAAGTCGGAGAAATCGGCGATCGCACCGATCCGCAAGGACTTACAGCAATCGAACCGCTCGGCGAGGAAATCGTCAGCCAGAATAATGCCATGACGCGGGAAATTACCGTCATCGATGATTTCATGCGACTGCTCTACGTGGCGTATGAACCAACCTGGGAATGGCGGTTTGTGAAGGAAGTGTTCCACCGCGATGAACTCGTCGGCATGCGTGGATTTCGCACGTTTTTGCGGAGTTCCGACCCGATCGTGCGGGAAAGCAACGAGTTGTTCCTGCCGAGTCTTACGCTGCCGCGGAATGAGTTTTTCAGCCACGACGTGATCTTCCTGGGCGACATGCCCGCCGACGCACTCTCCACGCGGTTCTGCGAAATGACGAAGGAGTTCGTCAGTGAATTCGGCGGCGGTTTGGTTGTCATCGCCGGCTCGCGATTCGGTCCCGGTCAGTTGGCGGGGACACCGCTTGCAGACATGTTGCCGGTGTTCGTCGATGCGGACGCCCGTCCGCGAACCGATCGCCCGTTCCGCATTCAACGCACGCCCATCGCATCAGCGGCTCAGTTCGATTTCATGCAACTGGGCGAAACGCCGGAAGAGACATCAACAGCCTGGGACAACATGGGCCGGCTCAATTGGTATCAACCCGTGCAAGCGGTGGAACCGTCTGCGACGACCGTTCTCGCCGAGCATCCCACCGATATGTGCCTCAACGGGCAAACGAAACAGCCGTTGATTGCAGTGCGTCAATACGGACGCGGCGAAGTCGTTTACATCGCGTTTGACGAACTTTGGCGACTCCGGCGGCTCTACGGTGAGAAGTACTACCGCAACTTCTGGGGTCCGCTAATCAAACGCTTGGGCCTCAGTCACGCACTCGGTCAACAGAAGCGATTCGTTGTGCGGACCGATCGCAAGGAATACCAGGCCGACGACAAAGTTCTGCTGTCGATCGAAGCCTACGACGAAGATTTTCAACCGCTTGGTGAAGACGATGTCGAATCAATGACGCTGCAGAAAAGTCTCGATTATGAACTGTTGCCACCGAATCAGGGCATTGATGTGGACAACATCCAACAAGGCCAAGTTTCGCAGCTTCGACCGGGTGTGTTTGAGGCCCGCATCCCAGTGTTTCAGCCGGGGGAATACACGCTCAAGGTGCGTGACCCTGTCACATCGGAGTGGGCTGATCCGGTGAACTTCCAGGTCGCGAGTTTGTCGGTGGAACTTCGAAACCCCACGCGGAATGTTTCGGTGCAAACAGGACTGGCGACAGCCACGAATGGCAAAACTTACGAACTCGACACGCTCCCGAACTTTCTGAGCGACACCGAACCGCCCGCACTGACCGAACGCACAACCGATATTCGCCCCTTATGGGCCACATGGCCGTGCTTTGTGCTGCTGATGCTGCTTTGTCTGAGTGAATGGTGGGTTCGAAAACTCGCCAGTCTCCCGTAGATGATTTTTTGTCGAAACTGAAAGGTAACTCGTTGATGATCCACAACGTCTCTGCGAGCAAGAATTGCGGAGAGTGGAGAACAGAGAGCCGGAATCTATCGAAACCTGCGCTGAACTAGTCTGGCTCTCCACGGGAATTCATTACGGCGAAACCAGGAACAATATCAGTGTGGCCATTAGCAAGTGACGACTCATTAGACCGTAAAAAACAATGACTCAACTTTCCGTTCTCACGACACAATTGAACCGACTCCGCCGTCGTCGCCTCTTGACGCGCTGGGCCACGGCGTGGGCGGCGACGATGCTGGCGTGTTTGTGGGCGGTGATGGTTTTGTTCGCTCTCGACTATCTGCTCGAAATGAGCGTCTCGCAACGCATTGTTGGATTGGTATTCGCTGGTCTGGCTGTCGCGTGGGTGTTCCGACGCTACACCTGGCCGTGGTTGGGGCATCGGGAAGACCTGCTCGATGTTGCATTGCTCGTTGAAGATCGACAACACATCGACAGCGATCTCGTCGCCGCGTTACAGTTTGAGCAAGCCGAATCGAAAGGCTGGGGGTCAGCGGATCTCAAGCAGGCAGTCGTCAACTACGTGGCCGAATTCAGCCCAAGTTTGGACGTGTTCGAAGGGTTCGGATATCGTCGGTTTCGGCGGCGAGTTGTCACGTTGCTGCTCACGCTGTTGGTGTTGGGTATTCTTGGGGTGTTCTGCGGGGAGTACCTCCAGGTCTTCGCGAACCGGATGTTGCTCGGAGCGGCTCACTATCCCACCGACACACAGATTGAATCCATCTCCGTTAATGGACAAACCACTTTCCAAGCTGGCGATGACGCCCAGACCCAGAAGATCACCATCCCCTATGGCCAACCGCTGACTTTTGATGTGCGGGCAGCGGGAGTGTTGCCGGAGGCCGGTCGCATTCGGCTGACCAACACGGAACGCGGTCTTTCAGTCGAGGAAGAGCTGACGAAACTTCCCGAATCGCCAGACGAAAACGTTTACCAATGCACAATTTCGAAGTTGGTCGACACCGTTTCGTATCAAGTGTTCTTGGGGGATGCCTGGGCGGACCCGCTGACGATTGACGTCATTCCCCAACCGGTAGTGGCCGTCAATCTCACACCGAACCCACCGCGATACGCCACGTTGGTCGAGGATGACCGGCTAGTCGCTCGGGAAGGCACAAGACAACTCGCAGTCATTGAAGGCACTGATGTCGTCATCGATGTTCATTGCGAAAACAAGCAACTCAGTCGGGTTTGGTTGACCGTCGATGAAAACGACTACCCTCTCGAACGTAGCGACAAAGATGGTCACGCTTGGCAGCTCGCGGGAGACGAATCGCCGTTGTGGGACGTGACGGAATCCGTCAGCTATGCCGTCCAGGTCGAAGACGAAGACGGTCTACAACTTGACCAACCAATCCGTGGCACCATTCGAATTCGGGCCGACCGCAAGCCGATTTTGCGTAACGTTCTGTTGGGCACGAAACAAGTACTTCCAACCGCGAAGCAATTAATCTCCTATCAGGCGACTGACGACTACGGGCTCTCGAAACTCCGGTTGCGAGTCCAGGTCGTGCGGAATGACGGCGAGATGGAGACGCAGAATCTCGATCTCGTGATCGTGTCAGAGAAGGAGCAACCACAGCGGACGCTCTCGGGAAATTATCGCCTCGATTTGGAACCGTTCGGTCTGGAAAAAGGCGACGAACTGAAACTCACCCTCGAAGCGTTCGATTACCGGGGCGAGGCACCGCCGCAATCGAATTTCAGTGAACCGCTGGTGATGAAAATTACCGATCTTCAAGGAATTCTGGCTGCACTCGGCGAGGGAGACGAGAAAGCGGCAGCCGACTTGGGGACGATTATCGAACTGGGAGCAGGGGACACTGAATGAACCGCTCACAAACTGTTGGCACCTCCAATCAATTCATGAACCAAGGTCGGGAGATCGCGATGGAGACTGTGAAACGAACACGATGGTCGGTCGTTTTGTTGTCGTTTGCGATGATGATGCTGATCGGTCTGATTGATTGCACGACCGTGTCGGCACAAGACGGTTCATCGGATCGAGACATCCGCGCCCGTCAGGCGGCTCAAAGCCGTGCCCGACGTCTTGCCCGGGAACTGCTGTCGAACATTCTTGATACGCAGCTCAAGCAACTCGAAATCAATGGGCTGCAGCAAGAAACCATCTACAACGACATTCGCACGATGCGGGCCAACATTGAAACGCTCGTCGAAAACGAAATGAATCAAGTCGTCGAGCTTCTCGCAGATGCCCAGGAAGCCGACGCGGCTGGTCGTCAACACAAAATCGTCGAGGCACGCCGACTGATTCGGCGAATCATCATTCAATTGTCCGTCGAACGACGGAAACTCTTGCGACGATTGAAGGCGGCGGAAATCACGGAGTTGGTTCGACAACTAATTCGCCTCGAAACCGCCGTTCAAGACAAAACCAAACGCGTCCCGTCGGAAACGCCCGGACGTCGTGAGGAACTGGCCCTCACGCTCCAGGAAGACCAACGCGACATCAACAAACTCTTCTTAAACTTGCTGGAAACATTGGCTGATGTCAGCCGGTGGGACGGTCCACTTGCGACCGGTGCAGCCAAGGGCATTCGCATTCTCGCCGCCGCCGAGACTGGCTTGCATCTTGATGAAACGCTCGTGCGGTTGGAGACGGCTCAGTACACGGCGGCTGTTGTTCACGAACAAAAAGTCATCGACGGTCTCCGGCAACTTCTGCGGGTGGTCGAACGCGCACAAGGACTGATCGGAACGGAACGGCAACAACTCTTGGCGAAAGTTCGCGAACTTCAAGAGGAGCAAACCGAACTCCGCGAAAAGACCGAGAAAACCGACCTTGCCAAAATGGACGCCGTTAAGGAATTAGTCGAGGAGCAAACCGAGATTCAAAAGGAGTTGGCCGAACTCGCGGGGCAACTGACCGACGAGCCGCGTGCGGAAACCCATCTGCAGCAAGCCCAGGAAGCCGCCGAACAAGCCACGATGGAGCTCTTCGAGGGCAACAAGGAGGAAGCCGCTAAAGATCAAGGGCAGACCTTAGGGCATCTTTCCGCGTTGGAAGAATTGCTCGAAGACATGGCGAACGGGGACTCCGCCGACAAAAGTGCGGACGAGTTGGCCAAGACCATCGAAGACTTGGAAGCCGCTCGGGAAGACGTGAAAGCTGCTCAAGAGAAACAAGCCGAAGCCTCGGCTAAGGCCGACGAAAAAACCGACGAAGCTGCGAAGGCAGAAGCGGAAGTCGCGAAGAAGACGGAAGAAGCCGCCAAGGAACGTGAACTCCCCGAGAACGTCGAGAACCGCCTCGCGGAAGCCACTGATGCCGCGAAAGCTGCTGAGGAAGCGTTGAAGGAAGCCACCAACGCGGAAACGGAAAGCGACAAACAAGCTGCCAAAGAACAAGCGGTTGAAACCGCGGAAGAGGCGCTCGAACGTGCCGCTGCGGAGATCGAAGCCACACTCGCGGAAGCCAAACGGAAGCAATTGGCCGTCAAGGTAGGAGAGTTGGCACGGGCCGCCGAGTCACTCGAACGGGCCGCCGCGGTCGAACGTGAAATTGCTCGCAAAGCCAACGATGCCGCTAAAGAAAACGGTCTGCAATCGGAAGACACAGACGATTTGCAGGCCGATCAGAACGAGGTCGACGAGATCGCGGAGAAGGTCGCTGAAGGCGTGAAGCAAACCGCTCCGCAAGCTGCGAAAGCATTGGAAGAATCGAAAAAGAAATCCGAAAATCTCAAAGCCGCGTTGGCCAAAGCAAAAGACGCTCCCGGCGAAGACTCGAAGCCGGCCGCGAAGAACATCGCCGAAGAGGCGACTGCGATGGCGAACGAGTTGTCTAAAGCTGCCGACGCCCTGCGTGAAGAGATCGGCGAAACCGCAAACGAGTTGGTCGCCGTCAGTGATGAGCAACTCAAGGCTGTCTCGCCGGTGCGGGAAGCTGTCGAGAACGCGTTGAACGAACGCCCGGATTCACTCTCGGAGCGGATCCAGCGCCTCGAAGACGCGAAAGCGAAAACCGCTACGGCGGAAATTGAACAGCAGAAAGCGAATGGTCGCCCCGAGGCGGCGGAAGCGATGGAACTTGCAGGGCAAATCGCACAAGCTCAACAAAAACAAGATGCAGCCGATCAGTCCGCGAAAGAATTAGCCAACGGGAACGCGGCCACTCCACTCGATGCGACGGCTAACCAGCAAGAAGTGGCCGACGCCCTTCAAGACGCTAAGAAGCAGGCTGAAAGTCGTGCTGCCGCCCAGGCTAAAAAGGAAGCGGGCGAAGGCGACGAACTTTCCGAAACGCTGGCGAAAGCTCAGCAAGCCGCTGCCGAGGCTGCGAAGCAAACGCTCGAAGGCAATCGTGAAGCTGCGAAGAAGGCTCGTGATGAAGCCCGCGAGGCACTCAAGCAGGCGGCCGAACTGGCACAAACGGAAGCTCAGGCCGCGACTGCAGCCGAACCCACCGGCGAACCCGACGCCGAGGCTCAACAGCAAGTTGCCAAGAACGCGGGTGAGGCTGGCGAGTTAGCACAGATGGAATCGGGCTCTGCCGCGGAAAAACTGGCCCAAGCTCAACAACAAGCGGAGAAAGCCGCCGATGCTCTCGCGAACGAGAACGCGGAAGCCGCCAAGCCCGCTCAAGCAGACGCAGGGAAAGCACTTGCGGATGCGAAGGAAGCGATTGATTCCGCACTGAAAGACTTGACCGAACAACAAAACGCTCAAATGGAACAGCAAGCCGAGCAAGCAATGAACTTGGCTCAACAGGCGGCGAATGTTGACCCCGGTGCAACATCGGCATTACGCGAAGCCGCTCAGTCGGCAAAGCCGATGCCCACACAGCCCATGAATGCCGAGGCTGTTGCGAACACTGACAAAGCCGTTCAAGAAGCGATGGAACGAGCGGTCGCCAACTTGGCGGCTCAGGAGCAACAAATTGCACAGGACAAAGCCATTGCTCAAGCCTTGGCCGACTTGGCGCAGAAACAGCAAGACGCCGCCGAGCAAATTGCGGCTAACCGCCAACCTGTGAACGAACCGGCAAAACCGATCGACCCGAATTTGGCCCGTGCGTTGCAGTTGTTCGCACAAGCTCAACGGGCGACGGGGCAGGGTGCAGCTCAAATCGCCGAACAAGAAGAAATCGCGAATCAGCCGATTCGTGAGGCCCTGGAGTTGGCTTCGAATTTGAATCCGTTTGCACCTCCTGAAGGCACACCGATGCCGACCGACCCAAGCAATCCAGTCGGAGAACCGAGCCAAACACCACCAGCCGGAGAAGGCACGCCAACCGGTCAGCCGATGCCGGGACAACCAGGCCAAACACCGCCTGGTCAAGGTGATCAACCGGCTGTCGCGCAAGCGATTGATCCGAACTTGGGCACCGGATTCGTTCCGAATTCGCCGGAACTGACGGCTCAAATGATGGCCGGTCCACAAGCCACTCAGATGGCCGCTGCCAGTCCAACCGGCCAACCAACTCCCGGCCAGCCCATGCCGGGACAACCCGGTCAAACGCCGGCGGCTCAGCCGACACCGGGTGTGCCGACCGCTTCGGTGTCGCCCGTTGCAGTCGGCGGCAGCACATCTATCGCAGGTCTCTCCGCAGAGAACGATGGACTCAAAGACGGACCGCTGGATGCTTCCCCTGTGCAAAATGAAGGCGATAGTCGAACCGGAAATAGCACCAAAGATTCCGATGCCGAATCACGCCGATTCCGACGTGACACTTGGCTGACCAAACTCCCGCCGGAAATTCGCAATGCGATTCGCTCCGGAACCACCATGCGTGCTCCACGAGCCTATGAAGAACGCCTGAAACGGTACTTCGAAAGCATCGAATGACCGCGCAGTAAGCAACAATCCAAAAAGTAACTTCAACGTTCACCGAGTCGAGGGTCACACAAAATTTTCGGGAGGGTGCCACTGGCTCTGCCAGTGCCTCACAAGTCGAATGCTAGTCTGAGTTCGCACTGGCAAAGTCAGTGGCACCCGAAAACGATCTTTTGACAGACCACTAGCAAAGATTTGACCATGACCGACACCACCGCTTCGCCCGATGATCTTGCAGCCGTCCAAGCCTGCGAGCAGTCTTACAACCGCGTTCGTGATGAACTTTCGAAGGTCATCGTGGGCCAAGATGAAGTGATCGAGCAAGTTCTCATCGCGATTTTCGCCCGTGGCCATGCCCTGCTCGAAGGGGTACCGGGATTGGCGAAAACGTTGCTGATTTCCTCGCTCGCCGAAGCACTCGATCTCACGTTTAAACGGATTCAGTTCACCCCGGACCTGATGCCGTCCGACGTAACGGGCACGGAGATTATCCAAGAGAATCTGGAAACCGGACGGCGGGAATACACCTTCTTGCCCGGTCCGATTTTCGCGAACTTGTTGCTGGCGGATGAAATCAACCGGACGCCTCCGAAAACGCAGGCGGCGATGCTCGAAGCGATGCAGGAACGGCAAGTGTCGGCCGGTGGTTCGCGGCATGTGTTGCCGAAACCGTTCTTTGTGCTCGCCACGCAAAACCCGCTCGAACAAGAAGGCACGTACCCGTTGCCGGAAGCCCAGCTCGACCGGTTCTTGCTTTACATCCGTGTGGGCTACCCGACCGGTGCGGAGGAGTGGGAGATTGCTCGCCGCGTGACTGGCGGACACATGGGCAAAATCGCGCCGGTGATGAGTGGCGAGGAAATCGTCAAATATCAGGAACTTGTCAACCGCGTGCCGGTGAGCGACCAAGTTCTCGGCTACGCATGGGCACTCGTGCGAGCTTCGCGTCCCGGCGAAGCGGAAGCGCCGGAGTTCATCAATAAATGGGCCAGTTGGGGAGCCGGTCCGCGTGGCGTGCTCACCCTCGTCACCGCCGCCAAAGCCCGGGCGATTCTCTACGGTCGCTATCATGCCACCGTCGAAGACGTCAAATCCGTCGCCGGTCCCGCATTGCGTCACCGCCTCGCCGGCAACTACGCCGCCCAAGCCAACGACATCGGTAGCGAGCAACTCATCGAAATGCTGCTGAAAGAAATCCCCAGCGACAAAAAATACGAACGCCCGGCGGCATAGAGTCCACCGTTCGAATGTTCTAAATTGAAACGCCGAGTGAGCCAATGGCAAACTCGGCGTTCTTCTTTTTCGATGGCGATTTATACTTGAGACCTCGCCCGCCAATGCCAATGATTGGGCATGATTCGAATATTCGTTGGAGCCGAAAGATTTGTCCGCGCGTGAGGTGATGACAGCCAGTATTGATGTTGATTCGCTGCTTTGTTTTCGAGAACCGTTTAGCAGTTTTAGCCACCTGATCGCTGCCGTGGTCTTTACCGGTATGACTGGGCTACTGATTCGTCGTGGACGCGGTGATTTCGGTCGAGTTGTGGCGTTGGCGGTGTTCGGGTTTACAAGTGTTTTGCTGTTGGTGATGAGCAGTCTCTATCACATGCATTGGCCTGGCAGCGGTCGGGATGTGATGGAACGCATGGACGTCGCTGCGATTTTTGCGCTGATAGCAGGCACGTTCACGCCCACATTTACAATTCTCTATCGCGGTCCCACCCGGTTGCTTCTCCTTGTCGTTGTTTGGGGAGCAGCGATCTTGGGAATGACTTTCCGAATCCTTTATTTCAATTCAACATCTGGTTGGTTTGGCACAGGCCTGTTCTTGGCATTTGGTTGGATCGGAGCGTTGTCGGCCTTGAACCTTTGGAAGCGATATTCGTTTTCGCTGATTGAGCCGTTGGTCTGGGGGGGCGTCGCTTATTCATGCGGGGCAGTTCTGCTGCAATTGCACTGGCCCATCTTGATTCCCAGGGTCCTTGGCCCACATGAACTTTGGCATGTCGCTGTATTGATTGGACTGAGTTGCCATTGGTTCTTCATCTGGCACATTGCCGATCGAGAGACGCTTGATGATCAGCGGGGGTCCACACAACATGCTCATCTTTAGAGCAGACTAAGTTTGATCGTCGCGAGTTCTGTCTCGCGAAAGTTGGAGAACAAAGGCTGCTTCGCGTACTTTACGGATACAGAGAACCGTCACACGGTCTCGGTGAAAGCTCACGCGTTTTCGACTTCCGCCGGTTTCCTGTATAGCGCAGGAATTTAGAGGCACTTCGCACTTGATGATGTTACTTCTCGCTGGAACCCAGTTCTTCAATCACGACGCCGCTGCGGGCGAAGGAGATGCCTTGTTGGGTGTTGGTGTCGATCATGATGGCTTCGATCACTGGGGCGGAGACGGTCGCGTCTGACGTCCATTTGACGAGGAAGTTCGCGCCGCTACCGCCGGTGGTGTCGTCGCGTTCGACGAGGAACTCGGTGGTCGCGAGCGGACCGAGTTTGAGTGGCTTCTTGAGATACGATTTGACTTCCTTGCCGTTGGTGTCGAAGTAGCGGACGGAGTCAACGACGATGCCATGTTGCAAACTGGTGTTGCGGACACTCAGGGTAATCGTCAGCAGAGACGGTTTGCCATCGGAGTGGTAGATGTGCGAGTAAGCCGGCACATAAACCGTCTGACCTTGCACCGGTGGGCCGATGAGTGCGGAATCTGTTTGCGGCGGTTGGTCGAGACTTTCCGCGGGTGGCCGATAGCGGGCAGCTTCCTCGAAGGTTTCCGTACTCTGATCCAAAAAGATCACCAGAAAGCCGAGTCCCAGCAGGCCCACAATACTGACAATCGCAAACAGCTTAATCTGTCGGATTGTGTGATAGAGCTCTTCATTGGTTCGATGATTCATGAATCGTATCCTGGCATCTCAATCAAATTGAGTTGCCGTTGTGAATTAATCGCCGATGCCCACACTACGAACGAAAAACATGGCTCCCACAATGATCATTCCATAATAGACAGTGAATGGCTCGCCGTCCTTAGCTGCACTCATTGTGACAGCAGTTCCTGCGACTCCCAAGAGACAAACGAAGGCTCCGAACAACGCTTTCCCGGTGCCCATTTCCGAGTTCGCTTTGGCAATTTTGCGACAAGATTCCACGACAACTTTCGCAGCCGTCTCTTCGTCGAGTCCCTGGTCGATCAATTCCTCTCGGATTCGGTCGGTCGGACAGTTCTGCTCTAAACGTACTTGGGCATATCGTCGGGCGGCTCGGTATTGACGTCGATCCTGCATTGCAATCACCTCGGTTCGTTGAATGCTTCACACTCAAATGAGATTCGCCCCCTTAGGTGATCGAAAATCCACTAGCCATCACAATGGCTCTCTGGTGTGGTTTTGTCAACGATGTTCGGCTTCGCGATCAGGAGTAGTAACGACGCATAGCAATCACGTACGCGGCGACTCCTGGCAACGAACCAACGGCGCTTGCAAGAAACAACACTTCGAGCGGGTACTGACCGCCGAGATCGAGCAGTGACGATGTGAGCCCATACGCACCGGCCCCCGCGATGGCACCGGGCACGAAGGCCAACGTAATTGGGAGTTCCTCAAACCAACTGTGAATCGCGAGCGAAAACGCCCCAGCCATCGCAGACAGGCCACAAAGCAGCGGGATAAATCCGGCCGCGTCCACCTTCCATTGATAAATCGAAAATGGCACGGCTCCAATTCCGGCGAAGAAGAATAGCCACAGCCATTCCTCCGCGGACGATCTTGGCTTCTCGGGATCGGTATCCCATTCGTCGAAATTTAATCGCATCTTGCTTAAAGTCAGTGACAAGATTCCAGGGCGGCGATGATCTTCTCCAGGTCATTTTCAACGACGACCGGGCTGTTGGCATTTGGGGTCGCGGTGATGGTTTCTTTGCCGAGAGTTGCGTTGATTTTCTCGGTATCACTCATGTGCCAACCGACGGTGATGTTCGGGTCTTTGAGCTGGTGACCGGTGAGGATACAAACCACGCGGTCGCTGGGGGCAATCACACCTTGCTCGCGGAGAAGTTTCGCACCCGCCACACTCGCACCGCTAGCGGGTTCACAACCGAAACCGCCGCGTCCCACGACCGCTTTGCCTTCGAGAATCGCTTGGTCGGGCACTTCCCTTACGACACCGTCGCACACTTCGATGGCCCGCAAACACTTGGTGAGATTCACCGGGCGGTTGATTTCGATCGCGCTGGCCAATGTCGACGCACGACGGTTTTCACTGTCCATCTCATCATAGAACTTCTGGACAAGAGCGCGGTCGACATTTCCGCCATTCCACGCGAGCCCGTCTTCCTCGACTAACCGATACAGCGTATTCGCACCGGCGGCATTGATGACGGCCAACCGTGGAATACGGTCGATCAGGCCGAGTTCCTTGAGTTCCATGAACGCTTTGCCGAACGCGCTGGAGTTGCCCAGGTTGCCGCCAGGGACGACGATCCAATCCGGCACTTCCCAATTCAGCCCTTCCAACACGCGATACATGATCGCCTTCTGGCCTTCGAGTCGGAAGGGGTTGACGCTATTGCACAGATAGATGTTCCGCTCGCGACACACCTCCCGCACGCGGATGAGCGCGTCATCGAAGTCGCCAAGAATCTGTAGTGTGAGGGCACCGTAATCCAGGGCTTGCGAGAGTTTGCCATAGGCGATTTTTCCGCTGCCGACAAACACGACGGCTCGGAATAATCCCGTCGCACTGGCGAAAATCGCGAGCGAAGCTGACGTATTCCCGGTGGACGCACACGCGGCGATTTTTGCACCGACCATCCGGGCGTGTGTCGAGGCGGCGGTCATCCCGTTATCTTTGAAACTGCCGCTGGGGTTCAATCCCTCGTACTGCAGAAACAGATTTCCGGCATTCACCCCGACATGTTTGGCGGCGACATCCGACGGGCGGAGCATCGTTTGACCTTCGCCAATCGTGACGATCTGCTCCGGCGGTGCAAATGGGAGCAACTCCCGAAATCGCCACACGCCACTGTGATCCAACGGGTTCTGGATGTTCGCCCGTCGTGCGCTGAACTCGTTCAACGACTTCGGCAGCGGTACACGATCCCAGTCGTAGGCGACGTCCAACAGTTCGCCGTCCTCCGGGCTGGCATGATGAACCTCATCAACGCCGTACTGCTGGGTCGCGGTCGGAGAAATCGATCGTTGAAAGGCCGTTTCTTCACTCAGTGCAGTAGACATCGAAGACTGGGTTCCATTGGCGACGCGGTAAAGTCATGTGAGTCTTGTATTCTGATTACCCGGGCATTCGCTGGCAACCCGCTTTTTCGATGCGGAAACGATTCGCCGTAGGATGGTGCATTTTTGGCCGTCCGTTTATAATCCGCATCGGAACAATGCGCCAAATGGTGGGGCACCCCGGATCAGGTTGGTTGATGAGGAGAGAAGTCATGCCACTTTACGAGATCGAAACCAACGCACACATCATGATTGGGTGGGCGGACAGCCAAGATGCGGCTGTCGCACTCGCCAAAGAGAATTACCCCGACGATGAAGTGCTCCGCACCACGGTTCGTCCACGCGACGTATGGGTGATTTCCAAAAGCCTACTCGGTGTGCAAGGAACGGCGGAACCGTCGGACATCGCTCGCGATTGCCTCGCGCGGGCTCGTGGCGACAAACTCCACGCCATCCGGTTGTTCATGCAAGACACCGGCTCCGATCTGCACGAAGCACAACGGGCGATCGAAACGAATATGTCGCTCGGCTGGTAGGGGCAGGAGGCAAGGAACGGGAGACAGGAGTCAGACGGTGCGGGGGTTTGAGTCCCTGGCACGCAAGAAATATTCCGATCAAAGGGTTTTAGTTCGTTGGCAGATTCATCACGGTTATTGTCGGGTCAGACGGCTCTCGTTACCGGTGCGGGGCGGGGGTTGGGGCGTGCGTTTGCAGAGCAATTGGCAGCGATGGGTTGCCAAATCGGTGTGCATGGCATGCGGGAGCATGGTCCGAGTGAATACGGCGAAGGCACCACCCTGACCGACACCGCGAAAGCCATCGGCGAGACGCACGGCGTGAAAACGCATCGTGTGCTCGCCGACCTTACAAAACCCGAAGACGTCCAACGAATCGTCGCGGAAGTCACCAGCGAACTCGGCCCAGTTGATATTCTCGTGCACAACGCTGGTGGCGACATCGCGGCAGCGGGCGGGAAACCCAATCCGAACGATTCCGTCAACATCAAACCCGAAGACGTCCGCAGCGTGCTCGAACGGAATCTGCTCACCACGGTTTACATCTGCCAAGCCGTCGCGTCCGGCATGATGGAACGCAAACAGGGCCGGATCATTACGATCAGTTCGATCGCGGCGTTCAAAGGCAACGCGAACAGTGCGATTTATTCGACCGCAAAAGCCGGGGTTGTGGAATACACGCGGTGTTTGGCCGAACAACTTCGCCCGCACAACGTGAACGTCAACACGTTGGCTCCTGGCGACACACGGACCGGGCGGTATCTCGGCACACGCCAAGCCGACCCGAACAAACTCATGGAAGGTGGCACACTCGATCGGATCGCCCTCGTCGATGAAGTCGCGCGGGTGATTCGTTTCTTCGCCGGTCCCGATGGTGCTTTCGTCAGCGGACAAGTCTTGCGAGTCGACGGTGGTAGCCAAATCTGGCCAGCATGATTGCAGATGATATGATGAGGTGTGAATAGACCAAGTTGAGTCAATCACATCATCATACCAGTCCTCATCACATCATCATCTGCTCCATCTATGCCGAATCGCATTGCGTATCTCAACGGTTCGTTCGTCCCCGAACGCGAAGCCCGCGTCTCGTTTTACGATGCCGGCGTACTGTGGGGAGAGATGGC
Organism: Thalassoroseus sp.; assembly: GCF_984380535.1. Taxonomy (NCBI): domain Bacteria; kingdom Pseudomonadati; phylum Planctomycetota; class Planctomycetia; order Planctomycetales; family Planctomycetaceae; genus Thalassoroseus; species Thalassoroseus sp. The sequence goes on along the minus strand of NZ_CFHRBF010000002.1, from coordinate 367,646 downwards.
GTTCGAATCGACCCGCACATTTCGCGGGCGTCCGTTCGAGTTGGATCATCATCTCCGTCGGTTGGAGCGAACGCTGCGGACCTTGGGAATCGACTGTGGTTTATCACGCGACGAAATCAGAACACGCACGCTCGAAACGCTAGAGATCAATCAGGCGACCGAAGCGGAAGACATGGAATGGCAAATTCTGCACAACATTTCACCAGGGCCGGGCGGTGAGTATCGTGTCGCATTCTCCGATGAGGATTTGCGACCGACCGTCTGTATTCAATGTTTCCCCTTGATTGCCCGGCTGGCGAAGTTTGCGAATTATTACGAGGCCGGTGTGCGATTGGTCGTCCCCGAGCAGCGAGCAATGCCCCCAAGTTTGCAGAATCCGCATACGAAAACCCGCAATCGCATTCACTCGCAGATCGCAATCCAACAGGCAAACGCAATTGAACCGGGGGCATGGCCATTGATGTGCACTGCCGACGGGTACGTTACGGAAGGTCCGTCGTGGAACGTCTTCATGGTCCGAAACGGCGAGCTGTTCACGCCATCCACCCGATTGGTGCTTGATGGCGTCAGCCGATTCCACACGTTACGGTTGGCTGGGGAGTTCGGAATCACCACTCATGAAGCCGACTTGACGCTTTCGGATTTTCGGGAAGCCGAGGAAATTTTTTGCACCGCGACGTCATTCTGTTTACTATACGGAGCGACATTCGAACAACATCCGGTGGGAGATGGCCGCCCCGGCCCGGTGTATCAGCGGTTGCAATCGGCATGGAAGGAGTTCGTCCAGGTCGACTTTGTGAGCCAAGCCCAAGACTTTGCGAATCGCCAACGTAGTTGGTTGGCTCGTGAGAGGACAGCTGAGTAGGTTTCATTTCCTAGACAAGAGGACTTACAAACTGTTAGCGTCGAACGATTCAGGATGCTAGACTTTGAGGAGTCTGTACGGGTCGGTACGCTGCCGTCGGGCTTTTTCTTCAGCTTTTTCGGGAGATTGAGTGTCTTGCAATCGGTTCTCGAATTCCATCAAGTTCTAAAAACAGAGCAGGGCGAACACACCATCGTCGTTTCTCCGCAGGGGGAAGCGTTTGGGTTTCGCTATACTGACATTCAGACAGAGTACAATCGGATCTATCAACTGTTCGAGCAGCCCGAGATCAAGAATCTCGTGGTCGACTTTTCGCAGATTGAATTCATCGATTCCACGTTCATTGGCGTCTGTCTCAGCTTGGCCAAGAAAGCGAAACTCTGCAAAGGTCAGAGTCGGTTGTGCGGCATCAATGAGAATGTGCGGGAGTTGCTGAAGAAATCTCAGCTCATCGAGAACGATCGCTTCGACTTTCTCTGGTCCGAATGCCCCACCCGCGAAGACGCCTTAGCCGAGTTAGAACCCTCCACGTAGACGGGTTTTTGGCCGGTAATTGGCGGCTGTGTTGCCTGTCCTCCGTGCCTCGATTAGGCTAGCTCTGGAAATGGCGCGAAATCTCTAATTATCGCGCTCGTGATATCTCCATTTCGTAAGGGCAAAGTTTAATGCGCACGTTTGGCAAATTGAGTGTTTGGGCGGTTGTTGCGATTGCATGCTGTTCGGTCGGCGTGGTTCAAGCCGATGACAAAGCCACCGATGAAGACGGCTGGGTAGAACTCTTCAACGGGAAAGATTTGACCGGTTGGCGATTCAACGAGAACGGCAAGTGGAAGGTGGAAGACGGTAAGATCGTCGTCAATGGCGAGCGGTCACACTTGTTCACCAAGCGGGAGTTCAAGGACTTCGAACTGCGAGCCGAAGTCATGACAACACCCGGTAGCAACTCCGGAATTTACTTCCACACCAAGTACCAAGAGTCCGGCTGGCCGGAATTGGGACACGAAGCGCAAGTGAACTGCACGCACAAGGACCCGGTTAAAACCGGCAGCTTGTACAACGTCAAAAAGAACTTCGAATGCCCACACAAAGATAACAAGTGGTTCGTCTACGACATCAAAGTCGAAGGGCAACACATCACGTTGACCGTGGATGGCAAAACCATCGTCGATTACACCGAGCCGACCGATATCGAAGGCGGACGCAAACTCAGCTCTGGCAGCATCGCGTTGCAAGCACACGATCCGGGTAGCGTGGTCTATTACCGTAGCATCAAAATTCGTCCGCTGAACGAAGATTAGTCAGTCCGAATTCGCGACGATTCCCCAACTTCAAATTGGTCCGGTTGAAACGATTCTGCCGTTTCGGTCGGGCCGATTTTGTTGGTTTCGTGGGTTTGCGGAAACATGAAGGTAGATTCAATCGATTTGCAAGGGATGCTGTTAGAGCAGGCTCACGACTGAATGAGTCACGTTTTCTTGCTTGAGGAACAGTCGCTGTGTCCACGACTTTAGAAGCCGAGCCTCCGCCAGTCGAAAGTTCCGCACCACACAGTTCTTGGTTCCGCCAAGATTCTGGGGTCGCCAAGATCGCCGAACGGATCGCCCACATTGTCGGTGGCGTATGCGTTCTGGGCCTGTTGCTCCGTTTGACGTTCCGAGATCACATCCCGCGGATCGCGGTTGTGTACTACATGACGCCGTTGATCGTCCAGTCTGTCAGCTATTTCGGCATCGCAGCGGTCTTCTGGTGGCGGCGGAAAATTCCATGGGCCGAGTTGTCAGTCTGCCTTGCGGTGTTGTGCGCTGGCTGGTGGGGAAGTTCGTGTCTGTTCCTGAAGGCGAACCCGAACGAACCATCGCAGGTGTCCGTGCTCCTGTGGAATACCCAACGCGGCGTACACGCTTGGCCGAAAATTGCGGAATTCCTTCGCGATCATGATGCCCCGATCATCGGCCTCGTGGAAGCCGCCACGATCACAGCCGAACGTCCGGAGTTTTGGATCAACGAGTTCACCGATCGCAACGTCGTGACGTTTCCACATCAGTTAGCAGTGATTACGAAGGCAGAAGTGCTTTCTCGAGAGCATGGGGAACTGCATCCGGGGTCATTCTACGGCCGCGTCGACTTGCGTTGGAAGCAGCAAGTACTGACGGTGTTCGTCGTCGATATCAAAAGCAAGGCGTGGGGCACGCACCGCGAGGCGGCGTTGAAATCGCTTGAAGAACTCGTTGGGAAGGTGACGGAGAACCCGGCGATTGTCATGGGCGACTTCAACACTCCGACCGATTCGGTGTTCTTCGATTCCTGGCGAACAACAATGCGGAATTCCTTCGAGGAATCCGGCCAAGGCCATGCCGCAACTTGGCCCATACCGTTCCCGGTCTTGTCGCTCGATCAAATTTGGCTCGTCGGCGACATTCACAGCGTTTCCACGCGACATTTGGCCCCACGCTTATCGGACCATCAAGTCGTCGTCACGAAGCTCGCCTGGTAGGAATCACTGGAGTTTGCCGCGACCGAGGATCGGCCAAACGGTTTCCACGATGCCATCACGAATGCCGTAGAAACGATCGTGGAGCACGGTCGTCAAATCCGCATAGCCGACGAACAATTCGACTTTGTCACCAATCGTCAGGTCCTGCGATTCCGGCCCAAGTTCGACGAGACAATGCTCTGCCGAAAGCGATTGCACCTTCGCATCGGGGAAGTGTTTGACGATCGGAAGTTCCAAATCCGCATGGAGCGTTTTGCGTCCGGAGTCGAGCACCGCGCGGGTCAGGCTTGGACGACTGACAACTGTCGCGAGCACCGTCAATGCGGAATCGTGGTCCGCGAGTGCACACTGCTTGATATAGAACGGATCGCCGAAAATCCCGCCGCCAGCTTGCAGTTCGGTGACGCCTTCGCAGTCGGCGGTAATTTGATACGAACCGGTTCCACCGGCGGAAACAATATCACAATTCAAACCGTTTTCGAGCAGCCGATCACGACAGTGAATCAGTGTGCCGATGGCCTCGTGGATTTGTCGGCGTTTTTCCTCAGGGTCGGGAATTCGTAGCAAATGCCCTTCGTACCCCATGATGCCGGCTAGTTGGACGCCCTTTAACCTGTCGATGCCCTGGGCCAACTCCAACGTGTCTCGTCCCGGCCGAACACCGACACGGTTCATACCGATGTCGACTTCAATAATCATTCGGCAAGTCACGCCACGACGACGACACACTTCCGCAAGTGCTTCCGCCTGAACGAAGTGATCACACGCGACAACGGGGTCAGCCCAGCGACACAAGCTAGCTAAGCGTTCGAGTTTCCGCTCGCCGACGATCATGTTGGCAATCAGCAAATCCCGCACGCCGGAACTGGCCATCACTTCCGCATCGGAGACTTTCGCACAGGTCATTCCCATCGCACCGGCGTCGAGCAATTTATGGGCGATCGCGGGGGTCTTGTGACACTTTTGATGCGGCCGCCATTGTACATTCCGCTCACGCAGATGCGTCGCCATCCGCTCGACGTTCCGGTCCATCGCATCCAAATCGATGCACAATGCAGGCGTATCGAGTTCGGCCAGCGGTTCGCCGTAAGGTTCTAAATTCACGAGATGAGATTCTCAATCGGTTTGGACCTGAATCCGTCGCGGCTCGGATTTTCTGGCCTTCGGGAGGACAACACGCAGTACGCCGTTGTTCAAAGTGGCTCGGATGCGGTCGTGATCGACTTCATCGCTGAGAATGAACGAACGGAGAAAGTCGCCAACCCGGTATTCGCAATGCGTCAGTTGTGCATCGGGCGGTGCAGGGGGGGCGACCCGACCGAACAGTGTGAGTTTATTGTCCTGAACCTGCAAGTCTAACGTCTCCAACGACACCCCCGGCAAGTCGGCATGGAGAACCAACCCTTCCTCGGTTTGGTAAATGTCGATTGGCGGAGTGAAGAGGAAACGTTCTTCGCTGCCGTAGTCCTCGCCAGAATACTCTTCCGGTTCAGCGGAAGTAGCATCGTCCGTGGGCAGCGGATTGGTTCCATCCGGATTCTGTTCGATCGGGACTTCGTCCGCAGATCGTGTGGGGTCGGAATGATCTGTCATGTGTCGTGACTTTCCACCACCGGGATTTGACGCGGTGACGTCTCTTCCCCTTTGGGGAGATGGACCTTCAGGATGCCATCGTTGAATTCGGCCGTCATTTCCTCGTCGCGAACGCGATCGGGAATGGTGACCGAACGCTGCCAGTTGCCATGAAACCGTTCGCTTCGCCGAAATTTCTCTTCGGGCACATCTTTGAGTTCATCGCGACGGCCTTTCAGTGTGAGAATTCCGCCGGCAACGGTCAGTTCCAGGTCTTCGCTCCGCGTTCCCGGGAGTTCCGCGGTCAGCAGGTATTCGTCCGGGAGTTCATAGAGATTCAGCGGTGGGTATTGCCGCCCGAAACGCACGCCTTCGAACGTTAAATTCACACCTTGTAACAGCCGATCGACCTCACGTTCGAGGTCGCGGAAGGCACCGCCCCAAGCTTGCCCCCAACGAAAAACGGGCATCGCTGGCTCTCCTCACTCCACATTGAATCCACAAACCGGCGGGACCGCCGATATGTAGGGATGACATCCCAATTTATGAAATCTGAGTTGTATGTCAGTTGCAACTCGCTGCAGTTGGTCTGTTCGTGCACATTTCGTACCAACGGATAGAAGTTACTAGTGAATCGACTGGTATTTTGTCAGTTCATGACGTAACTTTCACTATGTTATGTAGTTGTGGTAAGTAGTGTTCGTGGTGTCAGTGCGTGGTGTTACTGACAATTTGGCAGGGGGCAGTTTGTCACAAAGATCCTCAACCGCCGCCTCGATTTTTGTTAAGCTACGTCGTCAATGAAATTGCTTCTAGCGAAAGTTGTGCTCAATGACAGCGCCGAATTCTCGCCACGCGGTTTACGTGGGTAGTTTTGATCCTGTGACACTTGGTCACGAGGACTTGATCCGTCGTGGTGCTGAGGTGTTCGATTCGCTCACGGTTGGCGTCGGGATCAACCCCTCAAAATCTCCCTTGTTTACCGTGGAAGAACGCATCGAACTGATCCAAACGATCTTCGCGGACGTCCCCGCCGTTCGCGTCCAGGCGTTCAACGGGTTGGCTGTCGATTTCGTGCGAAGTTGCAACGCGAAAGTGATGCTCCGGGGCCTGCGGACACTGACGGACATCGAAGCCGAATTCACGATGTCGCTGGCGAACCACGTTCTCGCGCCGGAACTGGAAACCGTTTTTCTAATGTCGAGCGAGAAATACACGCACATCTCTAGCTCGCTGATCAAGCAGATCGCCCAAATGGGTGGCGACGAAACCGCGAAGCAGTTGGAAAACTTCGTTCCCGCCCCCGTCATCCCAGCGCTCTTGGAGAAACTTCACAAGTAGCGGCTGTCACTTGCGGACGACCGTCATCCGAATCGCCAAACAGTCTGCGGAGTTCACTCGTTACGGTGGACGCAGGTCACGCTAACCGTGTAAAGTTGGTGTCCGGAAGTGTTCCCGCGTTCAATGGTCGTTGTTCTCTTGCAACGACTTTTCCCAGAAAGTTCATTTGTGATGATGTTGTCGAAGCTTTTTAATTTGATTCAGGGTCAAACAGGTCGGCAGACGCGAGCAGGACGTCGCCGACGCACATGGTTGACCGGCATCGAACGGCTGGAAAGCCGAACGTTGCTGACCACGTTCCTCGTCGATGCGGCCGGCAACGGCGATTTCACGACGATCCAAGCCGCCGTCGACGCGGCTGCCAATAATGGTGAGGGTGACCATATCACCATCGCCCCTGGAACGTATGTCGAAAACATCAGCATTGGCGAACAGGATGGATTTCTTTCATTCCGAGGCTTAGGAGCCGAACCTGGCGATGTCATTATCGACGGCAGCGGGGCATTGACACCGACGGATACTTTCAACATTCGAACGTCGGGCGGTCAATCAGTGATCATGTCTTCACTCACGGTGATCGGCGGGCGTGACGGGATCCATGTGCGAGGAACGACCGCTGGCCGTACACCAAGTTCGATTCGTCTCGAAGATGTGGTTCTCCGTGACAATCAATTGAGTGGTATCGCTGTCATTGACTATGGACGGGCAACGATCATTCGAAGCGATATTCACGGGAATGGCCATCGCGGGATCTATGTTCGAAATCTCGACGATGTCTATGTCTCGGATTCCAACGTTTCGGAAAACATGCTTGATGGGATTGACGTCGGCAACACGGACGAAGTGGTTTTACGGGAAAGCCACTTCGACGATAATCAAAGCGAGGGTCTATTCGCGTTCGGTGTGGACACGTTCGATATCGCGGAATCGACATTCAATCGCAATGTCGATAACGGCATCGACATTCGCGAAAGCGGTTCCGTTGTCATCAGCCAAAGTGAAGTCAACGCGAACGGCCCAATGTCAAATGGGAATAACGTCAGCGGTTTTTTCGCCGGTGATCTCGACTTTGTCGAGTTGTACTCGACAACCATCCGCGACAACAGTTTGCTTGGTCTCGATATTTTCAACATATCAGGTCGAGCGATTGTCGATGGCTTGGAGGTCAGCGGTAATCGCTTCGCCGGGATACGGTTTATTCAGGATAAAGATGCAACGATTGCCAATGACGCCGAGGTGACGATTGCAAATACGCTCGTGCAGGGCAATGTCGGTCGTGGACTCCATTTCGAAGAGATTTCGCGAGTGAATGTGTTTAATTCGCGTGTTCTCGATAACGGTGCGACCGACCTTACGTATTCCACTCCTGGTGTTCATATCGCCGGTGGTGACGACATCCAAATCGTTCGCTCGCAGATTGCCAACAACGTTTCCGGTTTCGTCGGTGGCGCGGTTTATGTCGTTCAAGATGTCAGCCTGACGATCTCGCAAAGTGAAGTCACGGGGAATCGAACGACCTTGGCCGGCGGAGCATTTTGGATTGGTCAAGAAGCCACAGTTTCGATCAACAATTCCACTGTCTCGTTAAACTCCGCCAACGGTGTCGGTGGCGCGATCGGGAACCAAGGTGACCTTTCGATTCGGAATTCGACGCTAGTTCTTAATACTGCCGATTCCGAGTCATCAACAGGTGGCGTGGGGGGCGGCATTTGGACGGATTCGGATTCATTTGCGACCACACGGCTGCACAATTCGATCATCGCGGGCAATGAACTCGGCGATGGCACTCCTAACGACTTAGACACCGGCACGGTCGATGCAGCGAGTTCATCGAATCTTATTGGAGATGCAGCGACATCCGGCGGACTTGTCGATGGGACGAACGGCAATCAAGTCGGTGTCGACGGTACCGGCACCGTTGATCTTGGTACGGTCATCGAAACGATGCTCGCCGAGAATGGTGGACCGACCCGCACGCATGCCTTGGTTGACGGAAGTCCGGCCATCGGTGTGGGGGACAATCGTCAAATTCCAGGCGAAGCCGCAACGGATCAACGCGGTGCCGGTTTTCCTCGAATCAATGGTTTGCAAGTGGATCTGGGAGCCGTCGAAAGTTCCACGATCGAAACTGGCTTTGAAGTTGGGCCGCTGAACACGCTTGCGAGTGACCCCATTGGTACGACCGTGATCAATGGAAGTTATACCCATCAAGTCGCCGGTAACTTCGGGAACAACACGTCATCGCCCGGTCTGGATCGGGATGATGATCTCTTCTACTGGAACCCGGTTTCAGGAGAAAATCGGTTGGTCTTTGGAGATGGTCGTATTCAGACGAACGCGATTGTGCCCAGCGTGATTAACTTTGATTTCTTAGACTTCGTTGTTGGTGATTTCGACGGTGTAGGCCGAGATGAAATCCTGTTCTGGAATCGCACCACCGGGAAGAACCGTATTGTGCAATTCGAAGAAACCGTTTTCGGTGTGCGGTCGACTTTTCAGACTAATACGATTCAAACGGGCCTCCTGGACCGAAATGAATGGGATGACATGGTTGTCGGCCAGTTCGATACCGATTCGTCCGATGACTTATTCCTTTGGAATCGGCGCGTCGGTCAGAACGTTGTGTTCCTGTTCAACCAAGGGATTCAACCGGAGAACTACGCGGGTGAGCGAATCGAATTGTCGGCTCATCCGGCTGTCATTCCGATTGCTGCGATTAACGGGGAATTCGATCAAGTCGTGGCCGGAGATTTTCGCCCTGGCGGGCTGAGCGAATTGTTGTTTGTTGATTTCGCCTCGGGACGAAATCGGTTGGTGGAGTTGAAGAGCGTGTTATCGACGTCAACCTCGGCCCTGACGGATGTCGAATTCGTCGGCTTCGATCGCCTGACCAACGACGCGATTGATCCGACGGCGCTCAACGGCAACGACTTTTCCACGCTGGTTGTTGGGGACTACAACTTGGATGGTGTGGACGATGTCTTTGCCTTCCAACCAGGGAGTGGGCGGAATCGGTTGTTCCTGAATACGACCGATTCGGCAGCGGGTAACGTTTCGTTTTCCACCGTTACGCAGCCGATCCAACCGACCGTGATCAACGGGGAATTCAGCCAGATTGAGGCGGTGTTCGTGGAAGCCGAAGACGGATTGTTCAGTTTTGGTCTCGCGTTCTGGGACCCGATCACCGGTCGTAATCGCCGCACCTTTACCGACTTGATCGATACCATGTAACCCCCGCTTTACTTCCCTTCATGATCGGCCAGGACTTTTTCTTTCTCGGCGACGGCGAGGTCGTGGTCGGTCATGATTTGGGCGAGTTCGCGGAAACTAACTTTCGGTTCCCAACCGAGCACGCGACGGGCTTTGCTGAAATCGCCGTGAAGGTGATCGACTTCGCTGGGCCGGAAGAATTCCGGATCGATGACGACGTGGTCTTGCCAATCCAGATCGAGGTGGCCGAAGACTTCGTCGAGAAACTCCCGCACTGAATGCGTTTCGCCGCTGGCGATCACGTAGTCATCCGGTTCGCTGTGTTGCAGCATGAGCCACATGGCTTCGACATAATCGCCGGCAAATCCCCAATCGCGTTTGGCGTCGAGGTTGCCGAGACGGAGTTCTTTCTGCAAACCAAGTTTGATGCGAGCCGCCGCCTGCGTGATTTTGCGGGTGACAAAAGCTTGCCCACGTCGGGGGGATTCGTGATTGAACAAAATCCCGTTGCAGGCGAACATCCCGTAGGCTTCGCGGTAATTGATCGTCTGCCAGTAGGCATACACCTTCGCACAGGCATATGGGCTCCGCGGGTGAAACGGCGTGGTCTCGGTTTGCGGCGACTCGACGATTTTGCCGTACATCTCGCTGGAAGACGCCTGATAGAACTTCACCTGTCGACCGGTGTGCTCCTGATGTTCGTGGATCGCATTCAAGACCCGTGTGGTGCCGACGCCGGTCACATCCGCTGTGCGCACGGGAAGTTCGAACGACAACTTCACATGGCTTTGGGCAGCGAGATGATAGACTTCGTCCGGGCGAACGGAATCCATAATCTCTCGCAGATTCGTACCGTCGGCCAAGTCCGCGAAGTGAATGGTCGAATCGTGATTGAAAAAACCATGCGAGGTGCACGGCGAAATGCCATGCACGTCATAATCTTTCTCCAGCAAAAACTCGGTCAGGTAGGAACCGTCTTGACCGGTAATGCCGGTGATCAAAGCCACACGTTTCACTGAAATTCCAATCCCAATTGTCTTGCAATCAACGTCCAGAGCGAATTGAACCGACCACTATGACGGACACATGAGCTGGCTGGCAACGCCAACGGGCACCGTTTCCAAAGATGTTACAATTCCCGAAACGGTTCTGCGGGATCGGTGGAACCGGCTGAATTCTTCGGAAATTATCGGGTGCTTTATGCGGTACTGCACGCACCCTATGGAGTTCTCGTGCAAATCATCCGGTTTGGGGTAAGTCCATGAGATCTCCGAAGCGTTCCAGTACGCGTATTTTCGTCGGGGCAAATTCCGGTCGATCGAATTCGCCTTCCTCCACAATTCGGAAGGCAACCTTACGGGTTTCACGTAGCATTTTTTGATCGAATTCCCGTCGTAGGTCCGCCACTTTCAACGGCATCTGCCCGTGTTGCCGAGTTCCCAGGATATCTCCCGGCCCCCGCAATTCGAAGTCGGCTTCGGCAATCCGGAACCCATCGGTGGTTTGCTCCATCGCGGTGAGACGTTTATTGCCCTCGTCGGTTTCCACATCGGAGAATAAGAAGCAATACCCCTGGAACCGTCCGCGACCGATACGACCCCGCAATTGGTGCAACTGCGATAGCCCGAATCGCTCGGCTTGATTGATAATCATCATCGTGGCATTGGGCACATCGACGCCGACTTCCACGACCGTCGTCGACACCAACACTTGTGTCTCGCCATTGCGGAAGGCGTCCATCGCGTTGGCTTTGGCTTGCCGATCGAGTTGCCCATGCACCAGCCCGACCCGGAAGTCGGAAAGTTCCCCTGTTCGAAGTTGCTCGTAAACATCCTCGGCACTCGCGGGAAGGGAATTCGATTCCAAGGGCAGGGCGGGCGTGTCTTGTTCGTCGGCAGTTCCCTCACTCGCTAGCCGTGGACAGACGACATAAGCTTGCCGACCTTTTCGAAGTTGCTCTTTGATGAACTTCCATGCCCGCTCGCGGGACTTCGGACCGATCACCCGGCTGGTCATGATTTTTTGTCGTCCGGGGGGACGATCGGTGATGGCGGTGACATCGAGATCGCCAAACTGCGTGAGACACATGCTGCGTGGGATCGGTGTCGCCGTCATGACCAGTACGTGCGGCGACGTATCTTCATTGGTCGTAAAACCGGCGCGTTGCATCACGCCGAATTTGTGTTGTTCATCGACGACGGCCACTCCCAGCCGTCCGAATCGCACGCCTTCTTGAATCACCGCCTGGGTGCCGACCACAAGTTGCGTCGCCCCGACACGAATGTCGTCCAGCACGCGACGGCGTTGGCTGGCGGTCAATTGCCCGGTGAGAAAGACTCGTTTCACACGGCTGTGCGCGAGAGCCGCGTCGAATGTGGCCCAATGTTGCGAGGCGAGCACTTCGGTCGGTGCCATCAGGACTGCTTGATAACCCGCCGCGATTGCCACCAACATCGCATAGATCGCCACGGCGGTCTTGCCGGCACCCACGTCGGCTTGCAAGAGTCGGTGCATCGCTTGACCGCTAGCGAAATCCTTCGCGATATCCTCGACTGCTTGGTTTTGTCCAGCGGTAAACTGGAACGGAAACAGCCGACGAATACGGGCGTCGATTTTTGCCGTCGTCGGCAACACGGGGGCGGAATGCCGTTTTCGCCAGGCACGTCGTCGCAATGCGAGAGCCAGCTGAAACTCGAACAGATCGTCAAAGAGAATCCGTCGCAAACCGGATTGGTATTCCTCGGAAGACTCCGGCAAATGCACCGCTCGTAAGGCGGCGGAGAGTTTCAACAGATCATGGCGTTCTCGGAACGCCTCTGGTAGATGTTCCGGGACGGCATCGGCGAAACGGTCGATTGCGGTTCGCATCACGCGGCGGACGTGATCTTGCTGCAAACCTTCCGTGAGACCGTAACGGGCCAGCATTTCGCCGCCCGTTTCGTCGTCCGCACTCTGCAATTCCTGCACGATCGGATGCGTGAATTCCCAGCGACCTTGGTTTCGCTTTGGTTTGCCCGCGAAGGTGACGACGTTCCCCAACTGATATTTCCGCAGCACCCACGGTTGATTGAACCATGTGCCCCGCACGGATTCGCTGCCACAATCGATGAGGATTTTCGTCAGCGTGCGGTTGTTGCGAGTCGGTCGGCTATCACGGTCGATCACCACCCCACGCACCGTTTGCACAACATCCGGCACGAGTTCACGAGGGTCACTGATATGTGTGAGATCGAGCACTTCCCGCGGCAGATGCCACAGCAAATCTTGCACGGTTTGCAAACCGAGCCGAGCGAACAACTCCGCCCGATCCGGCCCACAACCGGGAAGATATTGCAACGGTGTCTGCAGAGGATCTTCGGACATGACTTCGCTGATCGAGCAAACCCGACCGAGTGTGGCATGCCCACAGCTTTGGGTGGGCATGAGTTTTCAGATTCGAACGACGAACCATGCCCATGCAAAGCCATGGGCATGCCACCCGATTGTGAGTAATCAACGGCTCGCGGGTTTGCGATAATCCAAAGGTGGTTTCTGTCCGGGTTGCATGAGCGATTGATATTTTCCGTCACCCAGTCGTCGATTGAGTTCTTCGTTTGCGGCTTGCAAGACGTCTGGGCTTTGGAACAAATCCCAGGCAGTCACGGCGAGTGTTTTCGCGGCGAGAACCATGCCTTTCTTGGCAATTTCCGTTCCGCCACATGCGACCGCCTGCCAAGAATGCCCGGGCGTGCCTGGCACCCAACACGCGGTGGAAAACCCCGTCGTCGGCACGACCCAAGAGACGTCACCGACGTCCGTTGAGCCTTTTCCAATGGTGCCGCTGCGGTCGTTGACCGTATAAATTTCATCAAGCGGTTTCGCGTTGGACAAGGTCGCTTGCAGCTTCAGCGCAAACTTGATTTCACTTGGTGAATATTTCAGGTCATTCAAATCTTCGAGGTTCTGCTTCGTGATTTGAGCCAGTGTATTGTTCGGCATGATTTCACGAATGCCGCCTTCGAAGCGAATCTTCAATTCGGTTTCTGTGCCGAGCGCTCCTGCCTGAGCACACTTCACCAACCGCTTGTACAAATCACGCACGACTTCGCCTTCAGGATGGCGAATGTAGTAGTAGACTTCGGCGAAGTCCGGCACGACGTTGGGGGCTCCGCCGCCTGCTGTGATCACATGGTGAATCCGCGTGAAGTCCGGTGTGTGCTCCCGCAACAGTTGAGCGGCGAAGTTGGTGAGTTCAACCGCGTCCAGAGCCGATCGACCTTGCTCCGGCGCTCCCGCCGCATGCGCACTGCGTCCATGGAATTGAAACTTGACTGCCATCCGTGCGAGTGAGGACCGATCACCCGCCGAGTTCTGCGAACTGGGATGCCAATGCAGGACGGCATCGCAATCCTTGAACAATCCCTCGCGAACCATAAAGACTTTTGCGCTGCCGCCCTCTTCCGCCGGACAACCGTAGAATCGCACGGTTCCTTTGAGTTCGCCGGATTTGATTTGCTCCGCAATGACGATCGTCGCTGCCGCGGATGCCACGCCGAACAGGTGATGTCCGCAACCGTGACCGTAGGTGAGTTTGGGATTTGCCTCGCGATACGGAACGGCGTTCTGTGTGAGACCGGGCAGGGCATCGTACTCCCCGAGAATCCCAATGACGGGTTTGCCGGAACCAAATTCTGCGGTGAAAGCCGTCGGAATGTTCGCCACACCTCGCGTGACTTTCAAGCCCGCCGCTTCCAACTGCTCAGCCAACAACGCCGATGATTGCCGTTCCTGATAACCAGGTTCCGCCCACTGCCAAATCTGAAGTGCGGTTTGCCAATCGGCATCGGCCCGGTCTTCGATTGCCTTCGGCAATTTCGACCGCTGGGCAAAACAAGGTCCTTGCGAAAGAGTTGCGGTCAGGACGATCAATCCAAGAATTCGTAACGCCATGAATCGGATCTGTTCGGTGAAGGGAGAAGTGGTGACGACTGGAATCAGTAACTAGTGAGATCGCCTGGGGAATCGAGATTTTCCCGCAACCAACGTTCGATAGAGGTGATGAACTCCGTTCGTTGAGCTTCCAACCGCGGTGCAAGCGGACGCGCGATGATGCGACCAAGCCCGCTTTCCGTGAATCTCGGTTGTGAGGCCACTTGTTCCATGATGTGGTTCAATTCATGGAGTTGTTTCTTCGAGAAACGCGGCGGCTTCGTGGTGACTTCGAATTCCGCGTCGCTGGCGGCTCCGCACTGCTGCACGTCTTTGAGCAGTGCCGCAGACCGACCCGTCAGCATTTGCCACATGTCGCGGTCGGCTTGGATGATCACGGTTCCGGTTTCCTCGTCGTATTGTCGTTTGTCGATTGCGGTGCCGAAGAAACCGGCCAATCCGCCAATCAATCCGCCGATCACCGCTCCGGTGCCGAACGACGCTCCGCCGACGAATGCATCAATCGTTCCGCCGGTGGTTGCTCCGCCAATCACGCCACCGCCAACACCTTTTCCAAAGATGCGGAGAGAATCTTTGCTGAACACTTCCCGCGTCCACAACGGAGCCGATCGACCGGCATCGCCTTGGTTGTGTAAACGCGTGGGTTCGATGTCGTAGATCTCCAAAATTCGCTGGAATGCCTGAAATTCACGGTCTTGAATCTGCTTGCGGAACTTGTCGACGACGATCGCCTCCACATCTTTCCGCGTCTCCTTCGTAACGTTCGTCGCACTTTCACGGTACGAGACGCAATCGACGAGCATCTCCGCGATCGCCCGGCGAGCGTGTTTCGCCATCTCTTCGTTGCGACGTCGACTGTCGGCCGACCGCCATTGCAGAAACTTGCGATGCAACGGATTATCGTCGAGCTTTTCGATCATCCGCTTGTAAAGTTGCTGCTCGTGCGCGGGACTGTAGTGGTGGGCGTCGTAGCGGGTGAATTCGTGATAGTTGAACCGCCGAAGCGTGGTTTTCCAGTCCTGCTCGTGGTTCTCCCGCTCGTTCCCCACAAAATTGAACAACGGCAACACCGGCACGAGACACTTCGAGAGGATATGAAAATCGTCGCGGAGTCGTTCGCTCGGTGGTTGGCTGACGTCAATCACGTACAGAATGATGTGGCTCTTGCGGGCCTGTTCGAGTGCCAACCGATCATGACGGTAGCGGTCATCTTGGAAGAACTGCTCGAAATCCTCGATCTGAGCGAGTTCGCCACAGGCTTCGATGGCGAGGCTCGAATACTGAAACCCTGGCGTGTCGTAAAGTTTGAGGTACGTTTTGCCTTGGAGAATGAACCGTGTGAAGCCGACTTCCTGTGTGACGCCAGGTTCGTCGCGAACTTCGCCAAATTTGCGATCTCGCGTGAAGGTGCGGATGATCGACGTCTTTCCGTGGTTCGCATGCCCGGCAACGGTCACAACGATCGGGTCGGCGTTGATTTGCTCCAAATCCGCGAAGCTGTAGCCGTGCAGCAGCGTATCCAGGTTGCCCGGTGTGGAATGGTTGGATTCCGTACCGCTACTCATTTCCGATCATTTCATTTCGAATGATGACACAAATTCTTCGCCAAAACATCGCACCGACGATCATGAATATCCCGCGTTCCTGACAGGTGCGTTCGAAGGATTATCGCGTTCGGCGTGCGATTCGGCAACGATGGTTTCGGTTCGACTGGCGAGTTGTTCCAGCCAAGCGTGAGTTTGTTCGGGAGTCAACAGCGGCGTATCGGGCAGCGGATCGAGAATTTGCTCGAGCAAACGGGCGATTTGTTCTTCCGCCGTGCCTTGGAATTCCAGGATTAAAGCCCACAACGCGTTCGGTCGGACCAGGTCATCCAGTGTGAAGGCCGGAAACTCCGATTCCGAGGGCGTTTCGTCTTCCGATTCCGTCGTGGAGTTCTCACTCGACCACCCCCACTTGGCGGCCAAATGCGGCGCGTGAGCCGACACCACACCGCCGAGCATGCCCGCTTTCGCACCGATCATTGCGGCCGGTACGATCGCAGGGATCAACGCCGGGGACGCCATGATTGTGAGTGCTCCGCTGCCAACGCCGCAGAGTACACCGCCCGCGATTGCCCATTTTCCGCTGAGTCGCTGTGTATAACGGCTGATGGTTTCGCTCATGCGGCTGAGTTGTTCGAGTTTCTCGAACTGACCGCCCACGGCTCCGGTGGTTTTTTGAACGGCCGCTTGGAGCCGATTGGTGTCGATCGACACATTTCGAAAAGCTGCTTCCAACTGATTCGCTTGCTTCTGATACAGCCCGCGGAGTTCATCGTGCAGACGCACCGCCTCGCTGCGAAGTTCGTCTTCCGATTTGTCCGCGACATCACGACCGACATGTCCGGAGATCAACGCCGTCGCTTTGCGGATGTGACCGGCCGCCTGGATTTTCACTCCCGATGAGTGATGTCCGTCACGCTGTGGAGAGCGTGCGGATAGACGCGACTCCAACGCGGACCGTGCGGTTGCGGTGGCGTTTTCGAAATCGTATTCGAGGATTCCGTCATTGTCGAAACCCGACTGAACCGCTCGTTGTTTCCAAAGATCCACACGGGCGGCGATCTTGGATGCATCGCCGGCAAAGCGTTGTCGGAGTCGTTCACCGCCCGAGAGCAACATCGTTTTAACGGCACGTGGATCGACGGCATCGACGACTTTCTGCGCAAAATCTTCGAACAAGCCGTCGGGGTTGTCGGTGAGATTCGCGATCAGCAGAACGCTGCCAATGTCAGATTGTTGATCGGTCAGTGTGGTTAGGATTCGCTTGCGAGAGTCACGAGTGGCACCACTGCCCAGATCAATGGGCTTGCCGAGCGGATGCAATGGCAACGCAGTGGCCCAACCATCCGCTGGCGAGTCCAAATCGAAGCCGAACACCGCAACGTTCGCTCCCAGAGGTGGAACGGTATCAACGGCCGATTCTGCTGGTGTTTCGACTGGCGGTGGCTGTGGTATCGGAGCAGGGGATACGGCCACAATTGCAACCGGTGGTTGCGGCGACGGTGATTCTTCTGTGTGAAACGGCGGGTTTTCGATCCAGTCCAGAACTTGCCGAAAGTAGGTATCGTTCGTTTTCGGCACCAACTCACGCCAACCGCGTTTCGCCAGAGCGAATGAAATCAGTGTCAGTATCAGCCGAGGAAGGACGCCGTAGTACATTAAAAACGCAAGGAACAATCGTCCCCAGGCTTGTCGTGCGGCTTGGGAGCGTTCAGCGATTTCGGTTTCTGTCAGTGTCTGGCCGGGTTCGATGGGAACTTCGCCAGTCGTCAGCCAATGGACGTCGGCTTTGTTCGGCACCATCACGAACGGCCATGACTGAATCGGTGTGGCTAACGCTCGCGTCGAGTCGAGCATGAATTCGCTCGAAACAATCGTGGCTCGCCAACGGAAATCGTATTCGCGGAACAGCCCCATTTTGCCGAGTGAAACGAAGATCCCCAGGCTGATCAATAACCAAATCAAGTTGCTAGTCGCGGCGGTCTCCAACGCAAAGCGACGGGATTGATCACTCAGTGTTTCTAGGGCGGCCTGGGAAAGTGTTTCGAGTTGGCGATCTCGTTCGGGGGTATGGTCCTTTTCGCGTTTGAGAATCCGTCGTTGCACCCAGGGCAATACCTGCCGAATGAGTAGGGACATCACCCAGTGGACGACGAGTAACTTCGAAAGTGACCGTGTTGCGAACCCCGCTTCCGATTTCGTGCCGCGTCTGGAAAAGATAGCCGTGATCATCAACAAAGTGGCGATTGTCATCGACAGCACGAGCGTGACGAGGAATCCGAAGATCCACTCGACGTTGACGACTTCGCCTTCACTCAGCCAAGGCTCGGCGGCACTGAAAGCCAAAACGAACGCCAAGATGCAGCCGATGACACGGAATATCTTCAGCCATCCGACGAGTTCGCCGACCCATCGGGTTTGAAACCCGTAACGCGTCTGCAGAATCTCACCCGCGCGATCCGCTAGAACCGCTGCAGGTTGGGTGATGTGACCGTCGCTGTCTCGGTTAGATTCCTCGGACAACCGCAGATCGACATCGGGATAGTATTTCGGGGTGTCGTCCTCAAGTCGTCGGACCGTCTGCACAGCCAATAAATCGACGAAGGGAAGCCGATCGCGAGGTGAAGTCATAACACCGGACAGAAGCGGACAGGAAGCGACGGGGCGTGAAACGAGCGAAACAAGTTCGCTTATCATAAGAGGTTCACGCCGATTGTGCCAATCCGGAATTGTTTCCGTTGGCAATGCGTCGGCGTTTCTGCGGTTGTCTCGTTCCTGATCACTCGGCCTGTTTCAGGGCAGGACAGGGGTCGTCAATTCGGCATGGCGTTCTAAAATTGGCTGTAAAGTCAACTTTTCGAAAGGAGTTTCCATGATTGACCCTCGCACACGATATCCGCAGCCACCATTCCCGCAAGAGCCGCAAGATCTTCCCGGTACCGATGAAAAGATGAATCCGCCCGCCTCGCATGGGGAAGATTCTTACCAGGGAAGCAACAAACTTGCCGGTTACCGGACATTAATCACCGGCGGGGATAGTGGAATCGGCCGCGCAGTCGCCGTTGCGTTCGCCCATGAGGGAGCCGATGTGGCGATTTCTTATCTCAGTGAAACCGCCGATGCGGAAAAGACCAAATCGCTTGTCGAAGCGGTCGGTCGCAAGGCCATTCTGATTCCCGGGGATCTGAAGGACGAGGCGAACTGTCAACGGGCCGTCGAGCAGACAGTCAAGGAACTTGGTGGCTTGGACGTGCTCGTCAACAATGCCGCCTATCAGCAGACCCGGGAATCGATCGACGAGTTCTCATCGGAACTATTCGACGACATCATCCGCACCAACTTGCATGCGCCGTTCTATCTGTGTAAAGCCGCGTTGTCGCATCTGCAGCCGGGGGCGAGCATCATCAACACGGTTTCGATTCAGGGGTATGATCCCTCTGGCATGCTTCTGCCATATGCGACGAGCAAGTCCGCATTGATCGGGTTCACCAAAGCCGCCGCCAAGTTGGCGATTTCGAAGGGAATTCGCGTGAACGCTGTGGCTCCTGGACCCGTTTGGACACCGCTCATTCCGGCCACGATGCCGAAGGAACAGGTTAAGAATTTCGGAGACAACACCTTGTTCGGTCGTCCGGCACAGCCTGCGGAGTTGGCTCCCTTGTTTGTCTGGCTGGCTTCGCCGGAGGCTAGTTATGTGACGGCGGAGGTCTACGGTGCAACGGGCGGAATGACGCCGTTCTAATCCGTGTCTCGGCACTCGTTGCCTGCGGTCGACCGGAAAACGCCATCGCGTGACTCCATCCGCAGGCAACCTGCCCAGAATGCCGATATTGAAAAAAGCCCGCCAAGAATCTTGGCGGGCTTTTTTAGGAATTGATTCAAATCTCTTAAACGGCTGACTTTCAATCGTCGTGGCTTCTGCAGATCCAGAAAACCTTGAGACGATTTAGTTGGCAGCGGTCCAATTATATTGACCGAGTTGCAACACCAGAATGACGCAGCCAAGCACCAATGACAGGAAAGCGACGAGCATCAGACCGGTGTAGATTCCCAAGGTGGGCGGTTCATTAGAGCTTCGTGGTGACATCGTCGTCCTTCTGAATTCTGCCGTTGCGGACTTCGTCGATCACGCGGCCAACGGCGGCGTCCGGCGTGGTATAGAGAATCTGAATTTGACCGAGGTATTTGCCACGCCCTTGGGTGTTATAGACGTCCAAGACGTGACCTTTGGCGATGCCGTCGTCACTGCCGATCGTGATTTCCACAAGCACGACTCCGCCATCCGATTTTCGCGTACGAACGACCTTGCCGCTGACAGCGGGCGGGGGCTCGGAGGCGGCGACGAATTCTTCGATATCAATACCAGCCTGATTGACAGCTTGCACATAGTTCGCCATTTCGTCGAGCAACTTGGTTTGCTTGACGGCGACTTGTTCGAGTTGCGTGTCCTTGCTGAAGATTTGGTCTCGCAAATCCTGCATTTGGACAACAGCTTGGTTGAGTTCTTCGTTCAACTTGGCGTTGATGACTTTGTATTCTTTCGCTTCGACGGCCCGTTGCTTGGCTTCTTGTTGGTTGAGGTCGGAAAGAACCTGCAGACGGTTGGTTTCTTCTTTCTGACGTTCCAACTCGACCTTGGTGTTTGCCAAGTCCATGTCTTGTCGTTGGAGTTGCGCTTGGGCATCTGCCAAGTCGTTCGCCAACTGCTTGAGTTGGGCCTTCACCCCGGGATCGGTGATATGAGCGGTGAGGGCATCGTAGCGGGCTTGTTGCAGGTATTCGGTGAGGTTGGTTTCGATGACCTCGTCCGCTGCTTCGTCGGCTTCCATCAGCCGAATTTTTTCGTTCGCTTCACCGAGTTGGTTATTGAGTTTGGTCACCTGATCCTGTGAGGTGTTGTAGGCGGTTTGCCAGTCTTCCTGAAAGCTGTACACAGCTCCCGCGAATGCCATAAAGCAAACGCTGAGAATCATTTGCACAACGACCAGAATTTTTCCAACAAATGTCATCCTGCCGCTCCTTGTCGAATCGATCGCCGTCTAGCAGGGCTGCAAAACGCGACGAGATCGGAAAAGTTTGAACAAATTCCTATGAGTTTTCGAACGTTCTGCCTACGAACGCTCGTTTGTGACGGCTGCAGCGGTTGGAGACGCCGCAGTCGCGGTGTCGTCCGAATCCTGATTCGCGAGCCGAGTCTTCAATTGTTCGCGTCGATGTTCCAACCGGTTGATGGTCCCCAAGTAGCGTTCCCGCACATCGCGAAGTTTGGCCTGCAACTCCACGATTCGGAACCGATCCGCTTCGAGTTCCTTGACCAAGTTCTGCAAGCGAAATACGTCGTCGCGTCGTAACTTGGCTTCGTCGTGCAAAGCTTCCGCCGCTTGGGCTTTTTGAGCCAACTGCGTTTGGGCGTCGTGAACTTGTTGATTCAAATTCGCGATAACGGTCCGTAAACTGTTCGCGGATTCTTCAAGAGCCCTGATGTCCGCTGCAATAAAACTCTGCATGGTGCTCACGCGTTGTTTCAGGAACGGAATGCTGGGCTGGTTTGGTGAACCTTGGGTCAAGGCGGTGATCCGGTTTTGTTGCTGTTGTTTCTTCTCATTCAGGGCATCAACGATTTTCTGAGCGAGCACTGGAGAAGGGGAGCCCACATTTTGACCGGTTTCCAAATTCTTCACCGACCAAGTGGGGTTCTCACCTTCGGTTCGTGTGAACTGGTATTCTGGTAATTCTTGCTCGGCGATACCCTTCCAGTTCGGTCCACCGACGCCCGCGACTCCGGCGATAGCCAGAAAGGCAATGCTGAAGACGGTAACGAGAACCGCTAAGATTTTGCTGATTGTCGTTAACACACCGCACCTTCAAGAGTTGAGTCGACCGAGTGGGTCTTCGATTATGCCGTCCCGTTGTCATCGGATTTGATCCGGCTCATGGCGGAGCCGATGGGACGTTGAATAGGCCCAATTGGGAAGGGAACCTGTACGGAACCCTGCACTGTTTGATCTTACGAGCCATTCTGAGGGCTGTCAAACAAATTCCCGCCCCCGGATTGAGACGGAAGCCAAGTCACAAACAGCCGTTGCAACGACTGATACCGCCAACACGACCGCCGCGTCCGCGCCAAGACGCGTGACCCGATTCCCTCGTCAAGTTTGGATGTCTTTTTCAAGATTTGATGAAGACGAACTTCAGAGAATTTTCCCCGGCGGACCATTGCGTTTCACGCATGAGCCGACGATGATGCAATTGCGTGTTTCATCTCGATTCTATTCCGAATTTATACATGAATCTGCGTTTTCTTCCGAAAAATTTCCATTTCGCGTAGAGTTGCCGTTCTGGCCAATCACATGGTTTTGTCTTTGCGTCAAACCGAATAACACTGATGATTTCCCGAAATTGTCGGCTCGTCATAAGGAGGGTCTCGTGTCCACAGGTGAGTCCACGTTGCACTATGAGACACTTTCAGGGCGGCATCTTGTGGTGCTCAATCCCTCGTTATCGGATGCCCCGTGGACTGATGTGGAAGCGGCCGGAGGGCGGATCATTCAGTTGATTCGCGAAGATTCCGAGCCCGGCGTCCTGGTCGATCTGACAGAACTGAATTACATCAGTAGTACCATGGTGGCGTTGGTGGTGCGGATTTGGAAATCCGTGAACTCTGTCGGCGGTCGGATGGTGGTCGTCAATTCGCATCCCGTGGTCGCCGAAGTGCTGCAAATTGCCGGTCTGCTGAAGGTTTGGGAAGTTGTCGGCTCGCGAGAGGAGGGGCTGAAAAAGCTCGGGCAACCCCGACAAGTTCAGATCGAGAAACGCGAAAGCCGGGTGGTCGCGATCGTTGCTCCACTGATGGCAATCGTCGCGTTTTGCTGCTGCATCCTGTATTGGTTGATGCCCTCACTGCTTGGACACTCCGTTTGGACAACGCTCATTCTTGGGAATGCGACCGTCGCGGCGATTCTTGGCGTGCTGTGTATCGCCAAGTATCAGCGTGGCCTGCGTGTGTTGGGTGGAGTGACGGTCGTGGTGGCGATTTCCGCGATTCTGATGAGTCAATTTGTCGACCCGACCGGACTGCGTGCCGCCTTGAGAAACGCACTGGCCGATCCGCACGAAGAAAAAGACTTCGAAACCGATGCTCATGCATCACATGGGGAAACGTCGGAGCATGGCGAGTCGTCGGAGCACGGCGAGTCGTCGGAGCATGGCGAATCGTCTTCGCATAGCGAGACACCGCCGGAAGACGATCCGTCGTTGCCTACCGAAGATCTCGGTAACGGCGGGAATTCACCCGATGCACATGCTGCCCCCACGGATTCTTCATCGGAACCTGCGAAGAATCCCGATAACACCGAAAGAAATGATCCCGAATAGGTAGCGGCGATATTTCTTGCTA
The DNA here is from genome assembly GCF_984380535.1 of Thalassoroseus sp. NCBI lineage: Bacteria > Pseudomonadati > Planctomycetota > Planctomycetia > Planctomycetales > Planctomycetaceae > Thalassoroseus > Thalassoroseus sp. The sequence goes on along the minus strand of NZ_CFHRBF010000002.1, from coordinate 344,295 downwards.
TCATTGATGTCCGCGATATCTGCCTTGATACCAACGATTGAAGAGTCGACTTTCCCATGAATGAGACCAAGCAGGATCATCCCGATTTGGAAGGCCGGCAAAACGCGTTGCGGGCTGAGTTGAACCAGTTACAAGATGTTGTCGGTCCCGGACCGCTCGTCGATTTGTTGTTGGAGCGAGCGTTTCAGCTCAAGGCCACCGACATTCACCTCGACCCCACCAATGATGGGTTGCGGATTCGGTTGCGAGTCGACGGCTTGCTTCACGACATCGTCAAGCTCCCGCCATCGATGACTTCGCACGTGGTTTCGCGAATCAAGTTGATGGCCAACATGAACCTCACGGAACGACGGCTGGCCCAAGATGGCCGGATTTCCGGTTCCATGTCCGATCAACCGCGGGACATTCGCGTTGGCAGCGGTCCGACAATCTACGGTGAGCGAATCGTACTACGTTTGATGCCACAGACTGAGGGTTTTCAAGAACTCGAAGACCTTGGTCTGGAACCGGAACAAGCCGATTTGCTGCGTGAGCAGTTGGAATCACCGTATGGAATGCTGCTCAGTGTCGGGCCGGTTGGCTCTGGCAAGAGTACGACGATGTACAACTGCCTGGAGCGGCTCAACGACCCTCACCGTTGTCTCACCACGCTTGAAGACCCAGTCGAACGACGAATCGACAACGTCGTGCAGGTGCAGACGGATGGGAAAATTAACTTCGGTTTCGTTGAAGCCCTTCGCGGTGTGCTTCGACAAGACCCGGATGTTTTGATGGTGGGAGAAATTCGCGACCCTGAGACCTCGCACATCGCCTGCCGGGCCGCACTGACTGGTGTGCTGGTTCTGTGTACGATGCACGCCAACGACTGTGCCAGCACGATCGACGTGTTTCGGGAATTCGACGTCCCACCGATGTTCATCGCCGATAGCGTGCGGTGCATCATCACTCAACGACTGGTCCGCCGGGTCTGCACTAATGCCCGTGAGTTGTACCATCCTGATGAAGCAACCTGTCGGATGCTGGACATCAACCCGGAAGATGCTGCCACCGTGAATTTGGCGCGAGGCATTCCGGCTGCCGAAAACTTCCACACCGGTTATTCCGGCCGGGTCGGAGTCTTCGAAGTGATGGCAATCAGCAAGGATATTCGCGATGCAATCTTGAAGGGCAAAAGCAGCTCGGAGATTCGGGAAATCGCGAAGAAAGAAGGCATGATGACGCTCGAAACCGCGGGACGAAAAAAGGTTCTCGCGGGCACGACCAGCATTGAAGAACTGCATCGGCTCTTGCTGTCGTCAACTCTGGGTGACAGCCAGCTCTAAGGTCTCTTTCAAATACATCCGAGAAAAATCTGGAAAAACTCCGGTTTTCGAGTAACTTCCTGAGCAGAAGGTTCCAACTCCTCTAAGAGCGGTTCACGTTCGGTCGGTTCGGGATTTTATCCCTCCGCAAACGTGGAGTTTGGATTCTTTCATCCACCGCCGACAAGCGAGACCGTCCTTCGGTTCAAGCTCGTTTTCACCGTTGGTTCCAACGCTTCGTGGGGGAAGATTCTCGGATGATCAAAAAATCCCGTTGGACAATCGCAATTCTCGCTGTTCTTTCTGGAACCCTTTCCCTGGGAGAGGCGGCTGAGATACCGACTATCGACGAAGTTCTGCAAACCGAACTCCGAAACGGCGGTGTGGACCGAGAACCGCTGTCACCAATTGATGACTTGGCCTACCTGAGGCGTGTCAGTGTCGATCTGATCGGGCGGATTCCCACTGGTGCGGAAATCGACGAGTACATGGCGTGGCCGGCGAAAGTTCGTCGTCAGCAAGTCGTCGAGAAGTTGCTACACCACGAACGATTTACGGATCGCTGGACGGTCTTCTTTGCGGACTTACTCCGACTCCGCAGCAACGCCGAAGGCGGTTCCGCATTGATTGCGTATGTGCACAAGGCCGTTGAAGATGGGATGCCTTACGATGAATTGGCTCGTCGACTGATTTCTTCGGGTGGAAAAGCCGGCTCGGTGCCCGAGGTCGGATTTATTCTGGGGGACGACGCTGATCCCATGGCGCTCGCTGGGATCACGTCGCAGGTTTTCATGGGTGTGCGAATCTCGTGTGCTCAGTGTCACGACCACCCGTTTGACAAATGGACCCAGAAGGATTTCTACGGCTTCGCGGCTTACTTCGGAAAAACGCGACGTCAGGAACGAAGGATCAACGACCGCATCCTGGGTGTCTATACGACCGAACTGCCGCAGTCGACGGTAATGTGGCCGCCTGAAGGGGCCGTCGACGACGAAGACCGTCGGCCGATGCCACCCGTGTTCCCGATCTCGTTCGTGAAAGAAGAAAGTCCGTACCGACCGTTGGCACGGTTGAATCAGCTTCGTGAGAAAAGTGAAACGCCGGAACCGGTCGCTTCGAACGAGCCTTCGCTCGATGACTTGTTAGCCGGGGCCGCGAAAAAAGCGAATCGGCAAACCGCGGGCTCTTTGGGGGCTCTCGATGTATTCGATGAGGCCAAGAGTGATGTTCGCGAGATCGATCTCAAAGCCGCTGCGTATCGCAACAGCGAACTACGGGCGAAACTGGCGGAGTTGGTAACTGATCCGCGAAACCCGTACTTCTCGCAGTCGTTCGTCAATCGCGTCTGGGCGGAATTATTAGGGCAGGGGTTCGTCGAGCCGCTCGACGATTTTAGTGACAACAACCCCGCCAGCCATCCCGAGACGTTGGCGTTCCTGGCCGATGAATTTGTGGCGAACGGATTCGACCTTCGCCAACTGGTGAAAATGATCGTTCTCAGTGATGCCTACCGCCGTTCTCGGGCCGACGGGCTTCCGGAACCTGATCGGTTGGCGTTGGAACGAAATTTCCAAGCGGCCCCCATGCGTCGGATGATCAGCGAAGTTCTGTACGACAGCATTATCACTGCCGGACACCTCTTTACAGTCAAACATCCGGAAGGCCAGAACTTAAAAACGGTCTGGCAGGAAAGTCGCATGACGAAGAAGCCGGCCGGGGATGATTCCATCAATCTGGCCGCTTTGGAATCCAAACCGAATGCAAACCCCGCCATGTCCAAAACGATGACGGGGCCAAGTGCGATGACCGCGAAGCAGTCCGGGTATGACTTCGAGAAGGCCATCGAAATTGACTTCGACGCCGTCCTCGCTGATGCAAAAGCCGAAGATGCGATCGAGGTCGAGCAAATGATGGTCAAAACCCCCGAAGAACTCGAAGCCGAACGCTTGGCGAACGAAATGAAACGTCAACGGATGGGTTATGTGGACGTGTTCACGCGGGCAATTATTGACGATAACCCGACGTTTTCGACTGCGATGCGGATGCCGTCACCCGCTCCCGATGGCCACTTTGTGCGAGTCTTTGGTCAGACCGACCGTAACGAACTTGGAGCGGAACGCGATCAAAGTCCGACAATGCGTCAAGCATTGATGATTCTAAACGGACAGCTGACAAATGAAGCGGCTCGTGTCGGCGAACTGGAACCAATCTACCCGCTGATTTCCGGCAAATCTCCGAACTTGAACGCTGCGATCACGTTGGCCTATCGGGAAATTCTGACTCGCAAACCAACCGAAGCCGACTTAGAAACAGGGCGAGAAGTCATCGGATTGGCGGAAACTCCACAGCAGGGCTTGGCTGACTTACGCTGGGTATTGCTGAACTCACACGAGTTCCGGTTCTTGCCGTAGCTCGAAACCATTGTTGTCTCACCATTCACCAGTTCCTATCTGGATGCAAAGGGTACCTAGTATGAGTCGAGGATGTGCGGATTATCGAATGTCTCGCCGAGCCATGCTGGGTGCCACTGGCGCGACCTTGCTCGGATTACAAGTACGACACCTGTTAGCCTACGCGGGCACGGATGGCGAGCAAAAAGCCGAGCATGTCATCCTGTTCTGGAATGGCGGCGGGATGAGCCATATCGATACTTGGGACCCAAAACCAGGGCGTCCGACGGCCGGTGAGTTTTTACCGATCGACACGTCAGCTCCCGGCGTCCAGATTTCGGAAATCTTTCCCGAACTCTCGAAGCAAATGCACCATGCCGCGTTGATTCGCTCAATCGCTGGGACGCAGGGTGCCCATGGCCAAGCGACTTACAATCTGCAAACCAGTTACACGCAAACGCCGAACATTCGGCACCCCGGCATCGGTTCGGTTGTCACGCATGAGAAACCGAAAATCGGTGACCTGCCGGCATTCGTGTCGATCAGCGGACGTGCTCCGAAGGCGACGTATCTCGGGCAGCGTTGTGAAGCTTACTTTGTGCCTCAACCGGGAGCCCAAGATCCTTATCTGGCTTTCCCCGAAGGCATCACACAGACGCGTGGTGACCGTCGACTCGAGATCCTCTCGAAATACAATCAACGCTACGCGAGCAACAAAAAAGCCGCTGCCCTTACTGCCACGGAAACGGCAATTAGCGACGCTGTGACGCTAATGCGGTCGCCAGCGTTAGAAGCGTTCGAGTTGAATACCGTGCCCACGACCACATTGAATCGCTACGGCGACACCACTTTCGGTCGTGGTGCTTTGCTCGCCAAACGCCTCGTGGAAACGGGTGTGCGATTCGTGCAAGTCAATCGCGGTGGATTCGACACGCACTCGAACAACTTCCCGGCTATGCGGGGGCATGGTCAAGCGATGGACGCAGCTCTGGCATCGCTCATCGCTGACTTGCACGAAAGTGGCATGCTTCAGAAAACGCTGATCATCATGCTCAGTGAATTCGGTCGGACGCCGAAGATCAACATGAACGCGGGACGTGATCACTGGCCGAACGTTTTCAGTTGTTTCCTAGCGGGTGGCGGGATTCAAGGCGGGCAGGTCATCGGTTCATCCGATGCCGACGGCTTCGACCCTCACGATCGTCCGGTTCAAGTTGCCGACTTGCACGCCACCATCTGTCATTCCCTCGGAATCGATCCGGATAAGGAAGTCCTCACGCCGTTGCAACGACCGATGAAACTGGTCGACAACGGCACACCGGTCGCAGAGTTATTCAGCTAATGCGACCCGCAGACTTCACGAAGCCACGAGCGATTCGCTTGTGGCTTTTTCAATATCGACAGTTCAAAATGTGATCGGCGTTTATCGCACGATCAAACATTCAATTCGCTTGGAAAATGTGATGGTCACGGTTCGTTCGTTGTTGTTCGTTTTACTTGTTGCGTTCAGTCAGTCGGTGTTGGTCGCTCAAGACTCTGAACGCCCGGCTCGCGGTTCATTTATCGAAGACCGTGCCGCGAAGAAACTCCTCGAAGCTGGCGATGCTCGGTTGGAAGCCGACGAAACTCGCAAAGCGGTCGAAATTTGGCAAAGCGTGATCGAACGATATCCTCGCAGCAAAGTTCGGTTTGAAGCCCATATGCGGTTAGGGGATTATTTCCTCAATCGAGAACGTGCCTACGACCGGGCTCGCGCTCAGTTTCAAGCTGCGGCTGATGAAGAAAACCGCGATGCGGAGGCCCGTGCGAAGGCACTCGTACAGACCGGAATCTGTTTTTACGAAGTTCGCAACTATGGCAAGTGTTTTGCGATTATGCGAGACGTCATCGAACAGTACCCGGTTAGCAGTGAGGTCAACCGCGCTTACTACTATATCGGTCTTGGTCACTTCCAACTCGGACACTACAGCCGGGCGATTGACTCGCTCGAAAAGGTCGGTACTGCATTGACCGAAGACGATAGTCGCCGCGAGAAAGCGGAAGCCGGCAAGCGACTCTTTATCAAGATCGACGATGCCGACCTCGCCGCGTTAGAACCGGGGCAGTCGATTGAAGTGCTCTGCGAAACGAGTGGTGGAGACAGTGAGAAAGTTCGATGTTTCCAGCTCGGTCGAAATGTGCGGGTGATGTTAGGGAACATCGCAACGCGGTTGGGAGCCCCACAAAAATACAATGAGTCGCTGGAAGTGAATGGCGATGATTCAATCACAATTAGTTATATCGACGAACACACCGCCGACCGCGAATTCAATCGTCCTGTGACTCGCAAGATTCCGATTGTCGCCAATGCAATCGTGCAAATGACCGATGGTGCATTCCGAGAAACGTTGCAAGGCGTAGTGCTGGGCAAACCGGTGAATGTGCAGGTGACGGACTTCGATCGAGATCGCGGCCCTAACGCAGAAACGATCACTGCTGTGGCCGAGGTTTATCGACGCAAGTCCGAAGACGAACTCAATGATGAAATCGCGACTCTTGCAGGTAGCGATACAACGGATTCGGAAACCCCAGTCGAACCGGACCCCTATAAATTGATTGATCGTGTGCAACTGACACTCACGGAATCAAAGACCGTTCAAATTGCAGAGTCTTTGCAAGATGAAGATTCGTCTGCAGACGAGACCCCTAATGAAGCGGCCGATGGTGTCTATTCCGGTGTGTTTCGGACGACGGTTCCGCTCGTCAAAACCGAGTCTGTGATCGCCGATGATGCTGCTCTACAAGCTCTCACTGGGGATGTGATCCGAATTACATATCTTGACGAACGCAATACAAGTGCCGGTGCGAATTCCGTGCAAGCGTCTGCCAAGTGTGTCGATGGAAACTTGGGCGGCGTTCGGGTGACACGCAGCGTGATTAGTGATGAAGAGTTACGTATCCGAACGCGACTGCGAACTGCGGATGCTCTTACCAATATTGGTAATCGTTACAAGGAATTTGGTCTGCAGAAACAGGCCGATGCCAAGTATCAGCAGGCACTTGAAGTTTGTGAAGATGTAACTCGCGATGCCGTCAAACTAGGAGGCACATTACTTGAGCAAACCTATGTGCAACTGTGGGAAATCTACTATGAGATGGACAATCTCAACCTTGCCGCCGCGATGGCAACTCGACTTCAACGCGAGTTTCCAAATAGTGGCTTCGTTGATGATGCACTCCTGCAGTTAGCTGATGTGGCACGCACGCAAGGGAATATCAATCGGGCGATTGGGATTTATAATCGACTGGTTGGAATGCAAAGTAGTGACTTACGTGGCGAAGCACAATTTGGAATTGCCGCATGCTATGAACAACTTGCTGAAGACACGGTCGATGCAAGACGGTCGCAACTGCTAGACCGAGCGTTTCAAGAGTACAAAAAGGTCTTCGATCAGTTTCCTGAGAGCGGTCGAGTTGGTGAAGCGGTTTCGAAGATGGCGAACCATTACTATCAACAACAAGACTATGCCCGGGCGATCGATACCTTCGAGACCGTTTTAACAGATTACCCCGATGCAAAGTTCTTAGATGTCATCCTCTTTAACTACGGTCGGTGTTTGTATCGAATGAACCGTCGTGCGGATGCTCGTCGTCGGTTTGATCAACTCATCTCTGAGTTCCCAGAAAGTCCACTCGCGACTGATGCGAAAAAGATATCGGATGCTTTGGCACGGGCTGGTGTTTAGTCGATTTCGTTCTCTGTCGACTACTCTCCGTCTCGCCGATTGATTCGAAACCTTTGGAAAGCTTCTCACTATGTTATATCGATTCTTCTGGGCTTTGTTGTTTGCATTCAGTCTCAATCCTGTCTTTGACGCGGTCGCACAGGAAGACCCCTCAGTCGACGATGTCAGCCAACAAGTTTCAGACTTGGAAGCCCAGTTGGGGAAGTATAACGATAGCACACCGGAAGCAGCCGATGTTATGACGAAACTCGTCGAGCTTTATCATAGCAACGCACGGGTGTTCGGTTTGATTCGGGTGGGTCAGCGGTTTACGGTGGCTCATCCAAATGACTCGCGACACGAGTCTGTTATGTTGAAACTGTTAGATGGGCTCGAAGCCACGAGTCGAAATCAGGATTTCACAATCTATGCTCGTCAGTTTTTAGCAAAGTATCCAAAGTCTTCCGCTTGTGCCTCTGTCGAACGCCGACTTGCGGAAACATTGAGTCAAATGGATGACGCTTTTGCGGCGGCACGCGGTTGGCATGCGGTATGGACTCGCCAACCCGATGCAAATGGACGGGCGGCTGGTGCGAAGGCTGTCGAACTTTATAGTCGAGTCAATAACTCGAAGTCGATCGAAGCGGGTGCTGAACTTGCCGCGGAGATGTTTCAGGCATTGCCAGCTGGTTCATTCACAGAGGAGTGTGGCTGGAAAGCTTTTTGGGACTGGCGACGAATTGGCAAACGCGCGGAAAGCAATCAGATCGGGACGGCCTTAATCAAGGCTGGTTTGCCGAAAGGGGAAGAACGTCGTTGGACGCTGCACCGATATCTCGCGGAGAACTATTGGTCGCTCGGTCAGCATGCGAACGCTGCTCGAAGTATCGAAGCCGCCCTGAAGATTCGTGATGATCAATACCTGCAAGGTCAACTTGTCGAGCAACTCTGTCAATCGGAAGCACCGATTTCGCAAATTGAAACAGCTGTTAAGCAATACGAAACTAAGTATCCTGATGCCGATGACCGTTGGGCGAAGCGGATTCGCTATGCTCACTCCGTTGCTAAAAGTGGTGACGAAACCAAAGCGGCACAGATTTTAGAACAGTGTCTTGCGGCTGATGCACAGTCCCATAGTGCGGCTCAATATTTCGTGCAGTGGAACGGTACCGAACCGGATCGATTGAAACACGCGGAAAATGTTCTTAAAGCTGCTATTCAGAAGAACGAAAAACATCGCGCTTATCTCCGCTATGTTTTGGCCTATACGCTCTATCGAGATCGCATCAAAGATGAGGCAAAGACGCGGGAGACACTCCGGCAACTCGTCTTTGATTCGCCTAGTAACGACGGTTACACATCAAGTGCAATGAGCTGGCTGCTCTCAACAGAGTCCGACCAAGCCGCCTTTCAGAAACTCGTCGCAGAGATATTAAAGTCGCGACGAGAGCATATTCATCACAAGAATCTTGAAAGCTATCTTCGTCAGTGGGCGAAGAATGCAAAGCGACGGGAAGAGACCGTTGCACAAGCTGAGTATCTTGAAAAGCAGCTGGATCAGCAGAATCGCGATGCGTACGTCAAGACTTGGATGGACATTACAGGGTATCGGGAGAAGGAATCAGTCGCCGCGAGACAACGGTTGTTGCAGGATGACTATTATCGCCAGTTGAGTGACGAACAGGCTGAACAAGTTCTGTATCAGCAGGCCTATTACTATCGGCATTATTCGCCAAGTGATCAGCGGTCGCAATCCGCAGAACTATACGGCCAAATGGCTGCTCGGTTCCCACAGCGTTATGACGTTGCGTTGTGGTATCTTCAATCGGCAACCGACACCGCGCCGCCAGAAGTTCAGAAACAAGCTGCCGAACATCTCCTGAAGTTTCAGCCGCAATCTCAAGATGCCGATGCTTGGCGACGGATGATGATTGCGAGCGATAAGAATCAGGACGCTCAACTCGCCAAACGCATCTTGCAATGGATCCAGACCGCGGAATCAAAGTTTGGGCCGTCTCCCTACGCTGCCGGATTTATCGGTGATGTTTTGAGTCGACTCGAACTCGAGAACGAGGCAGTGGACTATTGGACGAAACATCTCGATTTAAGCGAAACCGATAGCGATTGTTATTACTGCGTTGAGCGATTACTGAGTCGCATGGGAGACGAACAGACACAACAGCGACAGGAGTTTCTCAAGAAACGTCTCCAGGTTGAATCTGACTTTCATGGCCGATATGCGCAGTTGCTTGCGTATGAGTATTTGCGACAAAAGAATATTCAGGCATTTCTCGAGACACTAGCTGCCGCACGGTCCAGGCAAGACGAACGGCCATTTCGGAATAGTGGGTTCGATGATGGGTTGGCTAGTAACGCCATTCGGTTTGTGCAGTCGACCAATGAGAATGTGTCTGTCGAAGATCAGCAACGTGTCTTTGCTGCAATACGTGACTTGCAGTTGTCATGGGGATCAGCAGCGGCTGAATTACAGTTGTTGCAGGCCGGTCTTGAAGAAAATGGTGTACAGCTTCGGGACTTGCTCAACTTCCAGCATGTGACACGTGTTGTCGGTGACGGTTCACATCAATGGGATGTGGTATTGTCCGCAGTCCAAACGGCGATGACTCAAAAGCAATACCAAGTTGCTGCGACATTGCTCACGGGAATGTTGTCTAACATTCAGAACGTCGAGTCGCGACGTGTCGAACGCGGACGCGAGCTTGTGGCTCAGTCTTATTCTCGGATGGGAGCGGTTGGTCTAACGATTGATGAAAGCAGCCCGATCGCACCGCTCTTGCAAGCCGCTTTGTATTTACGGTTAGGTGACCGAGCCTTGGCGGATGAAACCTATCGGGCGAATATCGCTTTGTTCGATAAACATCAAACGCAGGTGCCGACGGACCTTCTCTTGTTCGTGAGTGAACGCCACCTTGCTGCCGGTGGGGATGAGAACTATCAACGTGTGGAAGACCTGCTGCGAGCTTGGTTAGTCAAGAACAGTGAATCCAAAGAGTACGACGCCCAAACAAAGGCGGAAGTTCAGCTGTTGCTCGCGAAAAGTTATGTCAAAGCGCAGCGGTATGATGTTGCTCGTAGTGAGTATCAAACGGTTTTGAATCGGTATGCCGACACGCCTGAGGCCATCGAAGCGGAGTTTGGCATTGGCGAAACTTTGATGGCACAGAAAGTCTATGACCAGGCCGAACAAGTCTTTCAAAAACTAGCAGCGAGTCGCGAAGCGGACGTCACGGTGCGGGCGGAGTTTCTGCGAGGGGTGCTTGCTTATCGGCGGGGGGACCGTGACGATGCGAGAGAAATCTTCCGCACGGTGCTGGATCGTGTGCCGAACGTCACGCTGGCGAATCAGGCGTTGTTCAATCTCGCGGAAGTCTATGGCGACGAAGAACGCTATATGGACCAACTCAACTTGTTGCGGACCGTTGGTCGACTCGGACGGGCAAGTAAACGCTGGCACCGTCCGGGGACACCGTTGTCGATTGTTGTGCAAGACAGCGACTTAGGAATCAGTCGGGGGCATAACAAGATCCCGGTTCGTATTCGCACCGTGCCCGGTGGTGATGCGGAGACCATTTACCTCACCAGCGGTGGGGCCGGGAAGGGGTTGTTCCGGGCCGATTTGGAAACGAAGCTTGGAACTGTCGAAGCGGGAGACAACGTATTGCAACTCTCAGGACGAGATGTCATCACCTGTGACTATCCCGAAGAGTTCAAGCAAGAGTTCAAAAATGTGGCGTTGTCGGATGCGGAGATTCAAGTTGCCGCTGATGCCGAATTTGAAGTGGCTAGTAGTCAGATCGTCGACGCGGACGAGGAAACATTCAGTCAACGACTGGCACGTGAGCAAGCATTGCGAAATTCCGATCAGCCGATTTCTCAGGTCCGACCGGCGAACCAGGTCAAGCCGGGGAACACTGTCTACCTACGTGTCACCGATCCGGACCGCGACATTTCAACTGAAGCAGACTCTGTGACGGTGAAAGTCACTGCCGACAGTGGCGATGAAGTTCAAGTCACGTTGAAGGAAACGGAACCGCATACCGGTTTATTCGAAGGCACACTGAGCACTCAAGAACTACCCGCCGGTGCCCTGGCGAGTGACACAGCAATCGAGCATAGTCCTTTGATGGCGATCGATCAGGATGCCGATTCGTTCTGGCTGAGCGAACCCGATGGAGCCACTCCGAAATGGCTTGCCGTCGATATGAAGGACTTGAAATCAGTGTCTCGAGTCACTGTCACAACGCCACAAACTGATGAGCACCGACCGGTGCGGGGCGGTGTCTATGGGAGCAACGACGGATTGTTGTGGTTCCATTTGGCGAGCCATCCGCAGTTGCCTAGCGTCGAACATCCTGAGTGGGATTCCCCTCAGATGACAAGACGTGTCTATCGAGGAAACCATTATCGCAAAGATTCTTGGAGTGATGTGCTGAATCTGGCGAACAATGGCAACCCTGCAGACCAAGCGGAAGTGGACACGCTCAGTTGGGTGCGTGAGGACGAGGAAGACCTGGAGGAAGGCGAACGTGGCGATTCTTATGGAGTGGTCTGGAATGGGCACTTTATTCAAGAGCGAGCCGGAGCCGTGCGTATTGCAGTGCAAGGTCAACAAACCGCGTTCGCCATCAATAACCGACTTCATTTGCCACTAGGAGCCGGCTCGCGGTTCGCCGATGTTTGGTTGGAACGTGGGCGGCATTCACTCACCATTTTTGCGGCCGCGACGACCACCACTCGCCAACTCTCGGCAACGCTGATGCGGTCTGATCATCAAGCGTCGTCCATTCAACTTCATGCGTTTCGACATTCCGATTTCGACCTGACCCAACCAGCCGCAAAGATCACTTCGAACGAGAAATCGGAAGAAGCCGTTGGCGAGTCGTTTCCGTTGTCGATCGAAACTGCGGAGATTCACAAGAAAACAGAGCAGTTCGGCATCCAGGATATGAAGGACGATCGTAAGGCGATCGGTTACTGGCAGAACACGGAAGACTGGCTGGAATGGAAAACCGCCATTCCGCAGGCGGGACGGTATGAAGTGGTATTGGATGTGTCGCATGGCGGTGGCGGTCGAAGCCAAGGTGTTTTTGCGGTTGGTGAACAGTCGATCGCATTTGAAGTTCCGAACACGGGAGATTGGAACCGCTCTCAGCCGCTGAAGATCGGTGTGGTGGAACTGACCGCCACCGACGCCGCAACGTTCTCGATCAAGCCCACGTCACTCAACGGTGGCGGGTTGATGGATCTGTTTGGCATTACGTTGAAACCTACAACTGGCGAAAGCGTGGTTCTGACAGATCGCAACTGGTCCTTCGCATTCCCCGAAAAGGATGTCCGTTATATTCGGTTCTCGATCGACGAGTATCTCGGTGAGGCAGTTGCGGTGAGCAACATCGAAATTCGCAACGAGACGGCCGCGCCCTACATTCCGACGGAAACCGACGTCCTGGCGTTGGCGTCGAACAACACGCTCGAAATCGCCGGTGGGGATGTGGTGACTGCGACCTACACCGACGAATTTACACAAAGCGTCGGCGGGCGAAGTCGATTGTTGAGTGATCGACTGACCGCCACATACTTCAACGCCGCAATTACGCCAATCGCGTACGACTTCATCAAATTGCAGAATGGAGCGGTGGATGAAGTTCGCAAGGAGATGATGCGGATCGATCCCGGCGAGCGGATCATTGTCGAAATCGTCGATTACGACCGCGATCAAACCAGCGAGCAAGACACTGTGGAGTTTGAGGTGGTCATCAATGATGGCAAGCCGGTTCGTTTTACCGCGACGGAAACGGAACCATATTCGGGGGTATTTACGAAGGAAGTCGACACTTCTGCAAAGGACGAGGACGAAGGTTTGGTGGTCAAATCCGGAGACCGAATTTTCTGCCGATATCTCGATGAGCAGAATACGTTTCCCGGTCATTCCGTGCCGCGAGAAAGTATCGTGTATGTCACCAAACCTTCGACGGCGAAGGTCCGAATTCTCGAAACGCGTCTGATTCCCTCACCACCCAATTCCAATCGTCCGCCGCGTGTCAGTTATGAACTACCGGACGAGGAACAGGAACTCAGTCGTGTGGCTTTCGAAGCTCCATTGACTGTTGAAGTTATCGATCCTGATGCGGCTCGTGATAGTCGGAGTCGGGTGCTGTTGCAGTTGTCCACGACCGATGGTGCAACCGTAGACTTGGAATGTGTGATTTCGAATGCATTCGCCACTCGGGAACAGAACGCGGGTCCGCCGAACTGGCCACTTCGCGAAGGTCGGTTCGTGGGGCAAGTCGTACTGCAACTTGGTGGGGCGAAAAGTCCGGTACTTGTGCCCTTGTCGGCCGAGATGCCACGGAATCTCATTGGCGGACCACCGATCGAAGATGAGAATCTCTCCGACTTCGACCGCAATCTGGTCACAAAGGTGTTGAATCTGACGGGACAAGACGTCATCACGGCGACTTATGCCGATAAGCGACGCGAGTCGAAAGGCCAACCGACAGTGGCTACCCAAGGCCGGTTGATTTCGAATGGCGAGTTGGCGTGCGTTGATCGCGACTATGAAAACGCGGTCGAACAGTTGCACGTCGGCGAGAAGCTGTTCCTCATGGTGACCGATGCCGACCGGGACACTTCCGACCAGCGTGACACAACGACAGTGACGGTCACGACCGAACGCGGTGAGGCGGAAGAAGTCGTGCTCGCGGAAACGCTGACGCACTCGGGCATCTTCACCGGGTCGCTGACCCTGAAAGCCAGCGAACAACCGACGCCGGGCAATCTCAGTCTCGATGAACCGACGATCGAAACCTACTTCGGCGATTCGCTCACGATCACCTACACCGACCCAGCGGCTAGTACCGAATCGGGAGAATTGGAATCGACAACGACAATTCCCGTCGTGATTGGCACCGACGGACTTGTCGCCGCTTTCAGCAAGACCTTCAGCGACGAGCAACTAGCGGTCGAGACGAAGTTTCACATCTCGGAAAGCTACTTCGAGTTGTTCAAAAGCCACAAAGAACTGGGGCGAAAAGACGAACAACAAGCCGACTTGCAAGCAGGGCGGCGATTGCTTCAGGAAGTGATGGAAGACTACCCGGATCCCAAATATGTCCCACGGGTGGCGTATTTGCTAGGCCAGTTTTCACAGGAACTTGGGGAATGGGATTCGGCAATTGATTCCTATCAGTTGATCGTCAACCAGTACCCGGAACACTCGTTGGCCCCCGATGCGCAATACAAGTTGGCTCAGGCTCATGAAGAGTCCGGCGATTTCGATGCGGCGTTGGAGGCGTATGTCACGCTAGCGGCGACGTACCCGAAAAGCCCGTTGATCGCGAGTGTGATGATTCGCATCTCTGATCACTTCTATAAGAACAAGGTCTACGATATTGCAGCTCAGGTGGGAGAACGGTTCCTGGTGAAGTTTGCGTCGCACGAGCATGCTTCGCGGATGGCGTTCCGAATTGGGCAATGCCATTTCAAGGCTGAGCAATTCCGCGAAGGCGGGACGGCGTTCGACCGATTCTCGAAAGAGTTCCCCGATGCCGAACTCGCTCCGGATGCGTTGTTCTGGGCGGGCGAAAGTTACCGGATGGCGAAGAACAATCGGGAAGCTTACCGGCGGTACAATAAATGTCGGTGGGATTACCCCGAAAGCGAAGCGGCCAAATACGCACGCGGCCGGTTGGCGTTGCCGGAGATGCTGCAACAGTTCGAAGCCGACGCCAACAGCATCGACGCACCGTGATGGCTATCCGTATCGATCCAAGGAAGTCGAGTCTGGCGACTTTGCGGAATAAGCGGCTTTGGAAATGAGGATGGAAGATAGAGAATGGCGATCGGATGCGATTGCTATCTTCCATTTTCAAATCGCAATCCTCACAACCGAATGTCTGGTCGCGGCGAAGTTCGATTTCAATCTCCAAACCGCAAGCTTGCCTGTCCTACCGAATCCGAGAAATGCAATCTTGTCAGTAGGGAAACGATCGAACCGGCCAGTCTCGGGTTGATCGCGTACCCGATTCGATTACGATAAACTCTTCGCGATGGAAATCTCTCCATCGCTGGGTGGTTCGATCCTACATTTCTTGATCGGTCTGGGCAGCGAAGATTGATCGGTCGGCTTGATTGGAAGGTGTCATCTCATGTCGGGCATTGATTTCGGGCAATTGCTGGAAGACGTTCAGAAAGATATCGAAGATGCCGAGTTGGAGATTGTCGAACTGAAGGGGATTCAGTCGTACGTCCAGCGGAAGAAAGAGAATCCGTCCGAATCGAGACTGCGACCGGAACTGTTGGATGAACTACTCACTGCCGTCGATGAAGATTTGCAAGCTGTCGAAGATAAGATTCCGGAACTCGAAGGTGTCCGCAAGTACGCTCAGATGAAAGCCGGCGGACCGATTCTGAAAAACGTCAAGAAGCAGACACCTCCGCCGCCCGGTAAACCGATCGAACAACGCGATGCTCCCAAGCCGCCGCCGTCGAAAGTGGTCGACAAAGAACCGACACCGTCGGCCAAGCCTTTCCAACCGTCTGGCGACGATGAGCCGGACGTTGCTGATTCTGGTTCGAAGGGTGGGAAAGACATGCGGACAGTCGTCTTCGGCCCTGACGGTTTCCCCGTAGGCGACTAATCGAGTTGAGGCGTTAGATTGTATATGCCCGACGCCATTCGGGGATGATCGGGTCTTCGTTGCAGTCATCGCGAATCTGCTCTGCGAGTGCGTTTGCCGCATGGGGTTCGCCGTGAACGACGAAGGCCTGACCGACGCCGCCGGTGTCCGTGAGTTTGCGGAACCACCACCGTGTATCTTCGGCGTCCGCGTGTGCCGAGAGACCGGAAAGCGTTTCCACGGTGGCTCGCACTGGTGTTTCGTAGTCAAGGACGGACACCGTTCTTGCACCTTCCTGAAGTGTCCGTCCGAGAGTATTTCGGGCTTGGTAGCCGATCAGGATGACGGTGTTGTTCTCATTGGGCAGGGCGTGTCGCAGGTGATGGCGAATCCGGCCGTGTTCGCACATGCCGCTCGCGGCGACGACAGCAAACGCGTCCTGACGAGAATTCAATGTAATGCTATCGAGCTGAGTGCGAACGGTGTGCACATTCGGTAGATCGCTGAACAATGCCACCTTGGTCGATTTCCAGGCATCGGGATGTCGTTCGTAGACTGTCTCCAAGCGATGAGCGAGAGGACTGTCGATGAACAGTGGAATGTCGGGCAGTTGCCCTGATTCGTCGAGTTCCCGCCAGATCGCGATTAGCGTTTGCGTGCGTCCTAAGCTGAATGCGGGGATGATGACGCGTCCGTTTTGCTCTGCTGCACGATTCAAGATGTGCGCGAGGCGGTCTTTCAGAACGGACAGCGACGGATGCACAGCATTCGCGTAAGTCGACTCGATGATCAACACATCGCAAGCGTCGACTTGTGTGGGGTCGGGCAGGAGGGGCATGTCGCAGCGACCTAAATCACCCGTGAAAACCAGCCGACGGAGTTCGCGGTCGTCATCGATTTCCAACTCTGTGATCGCGGCTCCCAAAATATGCCCTGCATGCTGGAAACGAATTCGAAGCGGCTTCCCCACACGGTGCCATTCGCCCGGTTCCAAGGTTTCGAACTGTTCGCAAGCGGCTCGAACGTCGGCTTCGGTGTAGAGCGGTTCGATCGGCGGGGCACCCGGGCCCAGACGGTCGGCTAGGTATGCAGCGTCTTCCTGTTGGATGTGAACACTGTCGAGCAGCATGACTTCCGCGACATCGGCCGTTGCTGGTGTGCAAAAGATAGGGCCTGCGTAACCATGTTTCACCAATCTGGGCAGATTGCCACAATGGTCGATATGACCGTGTGAGAGAATCACCCCGTCGAGTTTTGGCGGGTCGCAGAAGAAGTGAGCGTTCTTGGCGTATGTCTCCGCACGTTCACCTTGGAAAAGTCCGCAATCGAGCAGCAACCGCAGTGAATCGGTTTCAATCAAATGCTGACTGCCGGTAACTTCGCCCGCGGCTCCGAGACAAGTGAATTTCATGAGGGGGGAGGGGTTAGGGAAGGAGATGCCAGCGACGACTTCAGAATTTTAGCCCCTAAATCCTATTCCCTAAATCCTAACCCCTAAAAAGTCTTGACCCATCAGAGCGAATGTGCAACATTCCGGCCCGATGTGCGGCGACGGTCCGATTGACCGATCCAGACGCCAATTTTCATTCGTAGCCCCTGGGAAGTGAAATTCGCTGGGGTCCTTCGGCACAGCAAAGGAGTGCAGGCCGTGAAGAAGTTCACAACCCTTGTTGCAACGTTCGTTCTGGTCGCCGGACTCGCTGCCACACCCGCAGCGTACGCCCAAGCAGAGACCAGTAGCCAGTTCAAAGTGGGCCTGATCGACATGGCTCACGTGTTCAAGAACTACAAGAAGTTCGAAGCTCTCCGCAACGATTTGAAAGCGGAAATCGAACAAAGCGATCTCAAAGCCAAACAGATGGCGGGTGAGCTGAAGCAAATCCAAGAGAAAGCCAAAACCTTCAAAGAAGGTAGCCCGGAATTCAAACAGTTCGAATCCGAACTCGCTCAGAAAGCTTCGCAATTCGAAGCGTTCCGCAAGATCGCTCAACGTGATTTCCTGCGGAAAGAAGCGGAAATCTACAAGACCGTTTACCTCGAAGTCAGCGAAGCCGTCGAACTGTATGCCAAGCACTACAAGTACTCGCTGATCATGCGGTTTAGCCGCGATGGCGTGGAAACCGCTGAAGGCAATCCGCAACAAATCCTCCAAAGCATGAACCGTCAGGTTGTCAGCTTCGGCAAGGAACTCGACATCACCGACACGGTTCTCGAGTACCTCAACCGCAAGTACTCCACCGCTCAAGGCGGAACCGGCACAACGACCAAATAGTTTGTGCTTGGCACGTCAGATTTTCAGCCCGGGGGTTTGGAATTCTTGGAATTCGCCTCCGGGCTTTATCGGACCGGAATCGATTGTGTGCCACGGACACCAGAATCGAACGCTTCTGGTCATAGCATTCGCGGTTGGGAGAGCACTTGTGACGCCACGACGTCAGCAAACATTGGCTCATTCGGTGTGGACGGACGGGATCGGATTTATCACCGGTGCCGATGTCCGCGTGTACTTTCATGCGGCCGCCCCGAATCATGGAATTCGATTTCTGCGAACAGACGTTCCCGGATCGAAGGCCATCCCTGCACGAATCGAGTATGCCATTCCCCGCGAACGCCGTACGGCGATCAGCATGGATGGCGTGACGGTGGAACTCACCGAACACGTGATGGCGGCTCTGGCTGGGTTAGAAATCGACAACTGCTTGGTGGAACTCAACGCCGCGGAACCGCCCGGTTGTGACGGGTCTTCACAAGCTTTTGTAGAAGCATTGTTGAAGGCCGGCTTGGTCGAGCAAGATGCTTTCTGCTCGCACGTGGCCGTGGAACAATCGTGCGTTGTGCCTGGGAAAAACAGCAAGATCGAAGCAGAACCGGAATCGAGTGGGAAACTCATCATCGGTTATTCGCTCGACTATGGTCCGGGGTCTCCGATTCCCGCTCAAGAGCGATCGTTCGAGATTACCCGCGAAACATTCATCAACGAAATCGCGTTCGCGCGGACGTTTATTCTCGAAGAAGAAATTGAAGCCCTGCGGGCACTCGGTTACGGCAAACGCACGAACGCGAGTGACCTGTTGATCTTCGGAAAGAACGGTGTGGTCGGGAATGAATTGCGAGCCGCCGATGAGTGTGCTCGTCACAAAATTCTCGATTGTATCGGTGATTTCGCGTTGTGTGGCGCGACGTTGAGCGGCCGATTCCATGCGGACCGTTCGGGACACCAAATGAATCGCGAGATGGTTCGCGCGCTCCAAAACCAACACGGTTCCGGCGCGATCGAGAACCGAGCTGCGTAGGGCTGGAAAAGTTGGGATGGTTGGAAACCTCAAAGTTTACCAAAAGTGCCGAATTCGAATTTCTTGACTCCTGGCCGGGGGTGATGTGTGCCGATGATCGAGGAAAGGTAACCTCAATTCGGATCGAACGACTTTGGTCATGACTCGGCCCCCATGATCAGCCAGGGCGATGCAAGGACTGCGTCAGCCGGTCGTGTCGTAGCACAAGGACGATGCTATGTCTTGCAAGATTTCTCCTCTCGCTCACGTCGATACACATGCCCAACTCGGTAACGACGTCGAAGTCGGTCCGTTTTGCGTGGTTGGTCCGCATGTCACAATCGGCAACGGGACCCGCTTGCACGACCACGTGACAATTGTCGGTCATACCAAAGTTGGCCAACGCAACGAATTTTTTTCCGGTTCGGTGATCGGGTCTGCTCCACAGGATCTTAGCTACCGCGAAGAGGGCGAAACCTACGTCGAGATTGGCGACGACAACCAATTCCGCGAAGGCGTGTCTGTCAATCGGGGAGCCGAAAAAGAAGATCACACAACCCGCATCGGCAACGGCAATTTGCTGATGATCAACTCCCATGTGGCTCATAACTGTCACATTCGCAACGGCGTCATTCTGGTGAATGGCGTGTTGCTGGGCGGGCACGTGCACGTCCACGATGGAGCCATCGTCTCCGGCAACTCTGTGGTGCATCACTTCTCAACGCTGGGCAAACTCTGTTTTGTGAGCGGGGGATGTCGGGTGCCGCACGATGTGCCACCGTTCATGCTGACCGCCGGCAGCGATAATCCCGAAATCAAAACGATCAACATCGTCGGCATGCGACGCAAGGGAATTTCCAACGACACGATTCGCGTCATCAAACGTGCGCATCGGTTGTTGTACCGCGAACATAAACGACTCGAAGTCGTGCGTGACACATTCATCAGTGAACTGGGAAGCGAACTCCCGAGTGAATTGGCGATGTTGCTCGACTTCGTCGAAGCACAGCAATACGGAAAAATGGGACGGTCACGTGAGGCCGTCCGCAATGTACCGAAAACGAACGAGACTCTTCCCGCGGATTCGGCAGCGATCGAGAATCCGCAGGACACAACGATTCATCGGAGAGCGGCATGAAACGGTTGCGGATGGCAGTGGTTGGTGTGGGAGCTTTGGGACGACATCACGCGAGAATTCTCTCGGAGATGCCGGGCGTGGAACTTGTTGCCGTCGCCGACCCCAGCCCAAACGGAGAGCGTGTCGCTCAGGCGTGTCACTGCCAATGCATCGATGATTACCGTGACCTGTTGACTTCGGAATTCAAGATCGATGCGGTTTCGATCGCTGTACCGACGACGTTTCACCTCGACGTCGCATCGCAGTTCTTGAAAGCTCGCATTCCTGTCCTCGTCGAAAAGCCATTGGCGATCGATGTCGATCAGGCCCGCGAACTTTGTCGCCTGGCGGCAGAGATGAATGTGCCATTGCAAGTCGGACATGTCGAACGCTTCAACCCCGCGACCGTGGCTGCGAAGAACGGTTGTGGCTCACCGAAATACATTTCTGCCGAGCGGCTCAGTCCGTACTCGTTCCGCTCGACGGACATCGGCGTTGTTCACGACTTGATGATCCACGACATCGACTTGGTGCTCGACTTCGTCGATTCCCCGGTCCGTGACGTGCATGCGTTCGGCATGTGTGTGATGGGCGGGAATGAAGATGTCGTCAAAGCTCGGCTGACATTCGAAAGCGGATGTATCGCCGACCTAACCGCCAGCCGCGTGAATCCAAGTGGCAGCCGATCCATGCAGGTTTGGTCGCCGCAGGGGACCACAACAGTGGATTTCACGAGTCGTGAAGTCACTCGGTATGCTCCCTCGGAAACGCTGTTGTTTGGCACCTCGCCTTTGGAACGCTCCCAACAACCGGGCGCGAACATCGAGCAACTCAAGAGCAACGTCTTTGGCAAATTCGTAACTGTGGACACCATCCCAGTGCAAGAAGGCGACGCATTGACCGCGGAACTTTCGAGTTTCGCGAATAGTGTGCGAACGGGTGCCCGTCCGATCTGTTCTGGTGAAGACGCTCTGAAGGCGATGGAAGTTGCGGACCTCGTGCAACGTTGTGTGTTGGCTCACCAATGGGACGGCACACCCAGCGGCGCTGTCGGCCCCCACGCGACCTTCAGCACACCGCACCGCAAAGCCGGCTAGCTGTCCTGCGGTTCAATCTTGATTCTGGACATAGAAATTTCTGTCTTCTATGATCCGCGATCAATTTTTTGAACCCTTCAGGAAGCTTGCAGATGATCAATGGAATTCGACATCAGTTCGGAGTTGCTACCTTAGTGCTCTGTGGTGTTGGCATATTCGCCGGTTGTGGTGGTGGAGAAAGCGGCCCGGAACTGAGTGAAGTGAACGGCCGCGTTCAGCTCGATGGCACACCTGTCGAAGGGGCAACGGTTACCTTTTCCCCGATAGAAGGTGGTCGCCCGTCGTTTGGAACCACGGATGCTAATGGTGACTACGAATTAGCGTACACCGAAGACCGTTCGGGAGCCGTTGTCGGCAAACATAAGGTCGCAATTTCGACTGGCCAAGTTTCCGGCGAAGAAGCCGCTTCGGAAAGTCAAGAAAGAATCCCGCCCAAGTTCAACACACAAACGACGCTGGAAGTCGAAGTGGAATCTGGCGGTAGCGAACACAACTTCGATTTGAAATCGTGATCGACAGTGTTTCTAAGTGAAAAGAGCCGGCACCCCAGTACGGGAAGCCGGCTCTTTTCGTTTTAATTGTCCGCCAAGATCCTAGCCGTTAAACGATCTCGAAAAGTCTACTCTTCTTCGTAACGGGCTCTGTCTCGGGGAAGTTAGACAACAACGTTCTAGAATTCGCCGATCACTTCACCGCCGTCGATTGTTCCCAAAGCGGCTTGAATTCGCAGGTTGATGTTTTCGCTCAAGAATGTGACGGTTCCGTCGCCGAGCAAGAATTGGGCACCACCAGCATGTTCGCTGCCAGGATTGTAGACGGTGTTGCCGTTGATGATGTAGTCGGTGTCGTTCGACGAACGTTCCATCCGCATCCGGACTTGGAATTGAGCGATCGACCCGGTGATTGCTCCGCCGTGATCATTGTGATAACCGATCCAAAGCGATCCTGCAGGACTGCCGCTTGTGCCACGTTCAGCAACGATGACTGTGTTACTCAAACCGTCGGTGAAATCACGGAATTGCACCGCGGAGTTGTCATAGAAGGTTGCGTTTCGGTCGGTTCCACCGTTGCCGTTGGTCGCGATTGGATCCGTAGGGTTGTGGTACGCCGTAAACACGCCGACATAGTTCGATTTGCCGAATGTTTGACCACCGGAGCCACCGCCACCCAGGTCTTGATTGAGTTCGCTGCCTGGATCGGAAGGGCAGATGTATCCTGGGAGAATTGTTTTGGCAAAGGGCGTTGTTCCGGTCGTGACCATCTCCGGGATATCTTCCCACGGTTGGTCGAACGCGCCGGAATCTTTGATGGCTTCATACAGGTTGATCTGCTCGATTTGCGGGAGAATCTTGGCACTCCAGGCCAGTTGATTCGACGTTGTAATTCCCGGCGGCAATTTGCCGAAGGTGTCGTGGTAGTTGTGCAGTGCCAAGCCGATTTGTTTCAAGTTGTTCTTGCATTGAGTTCGCCGAGCAGCCTCACGGGCTTGCTGTACGGCTGGCAGCAGCAACGCAATAAGAATGGCGATAATGGCAATGACGACAAGTAGCTCAATCAGTGTGAAACCACTGCGTGAACGTACGGAATCCGAGTGCATTGACGGTCCTAAAACAAAGAAACAGAGATGGTAGAATTGTCGGCGGTAATGGCCTAGGGATGGAGTTTAGGCAGGTACTCGACGAGCAGGTGGAGCGAATGATATGTCAGTGAGAATGTAAAGACAATTATCTTTCCCGATAAATTTCCGGGGAACTAACCGCCGGTGTCGACAAGAACTTGCGACTCGGGCATCAATGAAAAAACCGGGCGGTCCGATGTATTCTCGGTCCGACCGGTTGGGAGTTGCGCAGTATCTTTGTTTAGCGTGGCGGCTGTGTTTTTCGGTAGTCGCCATAGGGATTCGCGGGAGCCGTAATGGGTGTCGGTTGTGGTGGCTTCAATGTGCTATGACCGACAAAACGAACCGGGATGCCGTTGAACACCGGGCGAGGTTCGTGTTCCGTTTTCGAGGTCGAAATTGGCGACGGGGTTGGAGCGAATTCCGGCGGAGCGGTTGGCAACGGTGGGACTTGCTGCGGCAGAACCGGAAACGACGGTGCCGGTACCGTCCAGTTGGGCAGACCTGGCACGGGAGCCGGAGGCAAATGCGGCATGGGGACGGTTGTACTTGGCGATTCCAGAACCCCCGACGGGTGCTCCTGCGGATGCCAATGAAGGTTACGCGGATCCCAGGCCCGCCAACCAGTACGATGAAACCCGTAGGAGGGCTCACAAACCGGAATGTACTGGGGCCGTTTTTCTTCCTGGCAGTACTCGCAAATACCCGCGGAAACCGGCCAGGAAGACGCGAAGATACTACCGGTCGCTAGCAACGCGGTCCACAATAAACGTTGATCGATTCGGGGCACGTTGGTTTCCTCTGATATGCGGCTAGACTGCGTCTAGTTTTCGAGCAACGACAGAAGCAAGGCATCACCGAGCGAGATTCGTTCTCAACTGTTCCATGCCGGCAAAAGGTGTTCTGCGAGACAGAGCCACGCGAAAAAATTACCGTTGGTTTCTTGCGTCAAACACGGGTTGAACTTGCTTGCGATAGTACTGGTAGTGGTTGCCGAAGAAGGCACCGTGTCCGCTACTGGGTAACAGACTTGCTGACTGTTGCGACCGTGCAAAGACCGCCGCCCGGCGAGCCTTTAACGTTTGAGTCACAATGATGTCGCTTCCCCCGAGGTTGCTACTAAACTGCGTATGATGCCCAGTGCGGGGAAGTGGAGCACCGCCGAGAGCTGGACTTGTGAATGCTTGAGGATTGGTGAGTAGTCCATCGGCTGGAGCGAGATATCGGGGCTCAGCGTTTTGCTGCGTGTATCGAATCTCACGTTGCAATTGCTGATTCGGCCGAACGATTCCGTAGTAATCCAACACGGGGTTACCTGGTTGTCGAAGCAGGTTCAGATACGGACTGACTGTCGGTCGTCCAAACGGATTCCCCGGCCCGTTCGGCAAGTAGCCGTTATACTGTGCCCATGCGGATTGACCGAAGCTCATCGCGATCAACACCACTCCAAGCCGGAGGTAATTCATCAGGAGTCTCCACTTTCAGTCGCCATTGGTTCAATAAGGCAACGATTGGACGGTGTAACGCGAGGCCCAGGGTTGAACTGGATATTGTTCGGCTCCTGCAATGCGGTTCGCATCTAGAAGCCATTGATACCAGTGCCGCCGCCGCCAAAGCGGTGGCCGAATTGAACCGATCGATAGGCTCCGTTGCCGAGCAACGTGAATCCGAGCACACGTTCAATCGGCGAGGTAATCTTTGCGACGAAGGTGTCGAACTTCACCAAGTGATCGGCTTTCACATAGATCCGGTCGCCGGGCAGAAGTTGATAGTTGGTGTCGGTCTGACCACCTTGCACGATGGCATTCCAATCGACTGGCATCACCTGATCGAACCCGCCACCGGCCGGAGAAGGGCGGGCGATCCAAATGTGCTTCTTCGATGAAACAATCGGCAAACCGTTAATCTGTGAAATCGCATCGAGAACCGTTTCGTTACCGGTGCACACAAAACGATGCACCTGTTCGCCGGCTCCACCGCCATCAGCCACGACATAGTAGAACTTGCTATTGTACGCGAGCACGTCCACGCTGACTTCCGGGTGATGCAAATACCGTGACAGATGACGTTCGATTTGCGATTTGACTTCCGGCAGCGTCATTCCGGCCACGTAAACTTCCCCATACACACCCAGCGAAAGCATGCCGTCTGGGCGAACGAGGTGTTCGCCGGAGATCAACTGTTTGCCATCCGGTTGCAAGAGGGTCACGATTAACTGCGGACGAGCTAGGCTATTGTTGTCACGCAGATGTCGTTCGATTTCCGCCTGTGCTTGTTCCACCGAAAGATCGGCCACGCGAACTTTCCCATATTCCGGACCAAAGTCGATCGTGCCATCGGTTAGCACGACGAAAATGCCATCGATTTGTTTGAAGCCTTGGACGATATCGCCGTCTCGCGGATCGATCGGTAGCGTATTGGCCACACGGATCATCAACTGATCGGCTGCCCGTAAGGGGGCGTCATGTCGTCGCAAGTTGTGGGTGGACTCCACTAGCAGAATGTCCGGCGGTTCCACGGTGTAATGGGGCAGAGAAACCTTGTTCAGTTCCCGCGGAGCCTCACACACGTCGAAACCAGAGTGGCCGACGAATGAGCCGTCGTCCATTCCCATCAAGCCACCAACGTTGCTGCAATTGGTGGTGTTGACCAATGGGGCAGCGCAACCGGGCATTACAAACAGCAGCCCGAGAAACATCGCGAGACGAATGCCGATCGACGAACACAAAGGTGGAATTGGCGATCGCATTTGTTCCTCTCACCGTCAATGTCGATCTGAGGAACCGAAATTCGGTTCCGAAACACACCGCGCACGAATCCAGCGGATTCGGTCACAGTCTTTCATCGGTCTCAGATGGGAGCGGTCTTTGATAAAATGCGTCGACTTTGCCGATTCCTACCGCCTTTTCCGATTTTGCGGGTTGTAAGTGTGACATCGTGGCAGGCTGATCGACGGATTGCGTCGGACATCACGATGAGGGGGTGATTGGTTGTCCCCGTCACTGAAACGGTTACACTGGAAGGATTACCAATCCCGTTTCATATCACTCAATTGGGAACGCTGGATGCTGGACCCGAGCGCTTGGCTACTTGACACCGAATTTATTGCCTTTGACCTAGAGACCACTGGTTGCTCCCCGGACTTTAGCGAGATTGTAGAAATTGGGGCGGTTCGCTTCCGTCTCGACGGAACTGTGCTAGGAGACTATTGCCAACTGGTCGATCCGCGGTGTCAGATTCCTTCCGCGACAACGGCCGTTCACGGAATCACCGACGACATGGTCGCTGGGCAACCAACGATCGAGGAAGCACTCCCCGAGTTCCTTGAGTTTCTCGGTGATGCCGACGCGATCGGGATGGCTCACAATGCAGCGTTCGATGTGGGTTTCATCAATCGAGCGCTCTACCGCTGCGGGGTGGTTTGTCCGTTGACTCCTGTGATCGATACGGTGCGGTTGTCGCGTCGTTGGATCCACGATTCTCGACGTCATACGCTGGCAGCACTGGGACAATATTTCGGCGTGGCGGATTATGTCGAGCACCGCGCGTTATCGGATTCGCTTGTGCTGAAGGATGTGTTCCTCGGCGTCATGCGGGCTGGAAAACCCATGGAGACCGTGGGCGATTTCCTTCGGTTTGCGAAGCCGAAATTCTTCCGAGCAACCAAGCCACCGGAAAAAACGCCATGCTTACCAAGTGAGTTTGCGGCCCTCCAAGTTGCGGCTGACAACCACTCCACCGTACGAATGCAGTACCAAAGTGCGCGACGAGCCCCCGCAGAACGCTCGGTAACGCCGCGAAAGTTCGTCCAGTTTCGCAATACCGTTTATCTGCTGGCTTTTTGCCATACCGATCGCAAAGAGAAGCAGTACCGACTCGACCGCATTCGCGGATTTGAAGTCGAATGTAGTGAGTGAGTGCCCTTGGGCAGTTCGATCGCTGGAAAATCCCCCGCAATGAAATCGACACTTTATTCCCGGAGATATTCGATGCTGCGTTTCGTATTGGTGATCGTCGTTTTTCTGTACGCGAGCATGACACATGCGAGTGAAGCAGATGGTCGATTGGACATTTACTTCATTGATGTCGAAGGCGGCGCCGCCACGTTGTTCGTGACGCCCGCCGGAGAATCGCTGCTGATCGACTCCGGCTATCCGGACAACAACGGTCGCGACCGGGATCGGATTCTCGATGTGGTGAAGAACGTCGCCAAGCTGGACCATCTCGATCATGCTGCTGTCACGCATTGGCATTTGGACCATTACGGCAACCACGCGGCGTTGTCGACGATGATTCCCATCCACACGTTCTGGGACCGAGGCATCCCAGATGACGTTCCAGAAGACAAGAATTTTTCCGAGCGAATTTTCGCTTATCGGGCTGCTGCCCAGAATCAATCAAAAAGTCTTGCAGCGGGGGATCGACTGCCGTTGAAATCAACAGACACACCGCTGAAACTTCAGATTGTCACTAGCGGTCGCAAGGTCATTCCCAATAAGGGAGAGCCAAATCCGTTCGCTTCGGAGCACAAACCAAACCCGGAAGACAAAAGCGATAATGCCGACAGTTTGAGTTTTCTGCTGACCTTCGGCGAATTCAAATTCCTATGCTGCGGGGATTTGACGTGGAACATCGAAGCTAAACTGATGACGCCGAACAATCCGATTGGTAAAGTCGATCTGTATATGGTCACCCATCACGGGTTGCCAACCAGCAACAACCCGGTCTTGGTCAAAGCGATTGATCCGGTGGTCGCGGTGATGTGCAATGGGCCGAAAAAGGGCGGGCATCCGCAAACACTCGCGACGCTCAAACAGGTTGAGTCATTGAAAGACTGGTACCAACTTCATCGCAACGTCGATGTGCCTGAGTCGGAGCAAGCACCGGCAAAGTTCATCGCCAATCACGAGACAACCGCCAATTGTCCCGGTCGCTGGGTGAAAGCTTCGATTGCAGCCGACGGAAAAAGCTACACCGTCCAAATTGGCCCCAATGGAAAGAAACGCACCTACCAAACTCGGTAATCGCGAATGGCTTCGACCAACGAATTACTGCAATGGAAGCGGCTCGGCAGCGGAAGATAGAAAGCGGTTCAAACTGCGACGCAATTGGTCGAGTTTGATCTTCGCTTTCTTCGCCTTCAATTCGAGCAAGCGAATCTGTTCTTCATGGACACGGGATGGTTTCGTTTGGCTTTCGAGCGTGGCTTCCAACACTTGAATGCGACTTTCCGCTTCGGAGACATCTGCGTTAGCTCGAGATCGTTCGCTCGGGCTACTGACTCCTCGCTTGAAAAGCTCTTCGGTTCGTTTTGCCTCGTGAACGCACCATTCCAAATTCACCTGGGCCTCTTTCAGCAAGGACTTGGTTTTGCGAATTTCTGCTGGATCGGCGGTGGCTTCGGCTTGGGCGACCCTCACCATTTGCTGGCGGATCTCAAGCTGAACTTCGGCAAGTTCGATTTTGTCACGCAGCTCGATGACAAGAGGTTTGTCCTCCAAGTCGGTATCTTGAACTGCGCCCGATAACTCGGAAACAGAAAGCCAACCCACGAGAACGATGCAGGGCAGGGTGAGGGGGGCAAACAGCAGCGAAATTCGGCGGGGCGACATCCCTCGTCTCCTCAAAAATTCGGGCGGAATTTGTGGAGGCCGATTGGGACGACTAATAATTGACTCGCTAGAACGTGTTGTGTCTCGCGGCGAAACAACGACGATGGCTTTGAAACATTCGCCGCGGACACGAACCGATGGGGAACTGTTATTCCTCGTCGTGCCAGTCGGCGTCTTCTTCATCCCAGAAGGCCGATTCTTCATCATCTTCGTCGTGATCGACCATTTGTTCAAGCATCAGTGTGATTTGCAATACTTGAATCACATTGGGAGCGACTTCGGCCTGTGGATTCTCGGCGAACATTTCCGTGAGTTCGGCCATTTCGTCATCGCCGCGACTGCGGTAGCATTCACTCAGCGATTGCCACACGCCTTTATTGTGCGGTGCGGGAATCAACTGAGCCGCTTTCTTCAGCGGAGCAATCGCTTCCTCGAACCGACGGGCGGCAATGAACGCTTCGCCTTTCATGTATTCCACGGTCGCTTCCCACGGCCCCGGATCTTTAACGGCGTCAAGTTCGATCAGCGCTCGCTCGGGCAAGTCGAGATCCAAATATCCTTCGGCCGCAGAGAGACGCTTCATCAATTTCGGAGACGCGGGAACTTTCATGCCGGCACCTGTCCAGAAGCTCGAGATAGTGTTATTAGGCATCGATGAGGGCCGCTTGCCAGCCCCGCTGGATGGAAAAAATGTCAAGATGCAACTCTTACTTGCAAATGGGTATCGAGTGGAAGGAAATTTGGTTCGACCTCCTGCCGATTGAGTTCCTCTTCCTTCTTCGGGAATCCTACGCACCCGACCGAAGGAAAGACAGGTGTTCTTCTGCGACTCTCACAATTTCGTCGTCGAGAACCAGGGTTGTAGCTGGAAAACGCAAAGAAACCGTTGCGGTGTCGGCTCGTATTTCGGGAAGCCGGACGGATTTAGCGTTCGCATCGTGAACATACTCAAAAAATCCCGAAAACCGGTGCTGAAGTTCCATTCGACACTGGCATTTTCAAGAACATCGGTTTCGAGCGACTTCCCGGTCGCTTGCAGAGCGTCTCTGGGGATACAATTTGACGAAAACAATTGAAGTTCCCGCATTCGCGGCAAATCAGACGATACTCGCGTTCTATTCATGGGTTGGGACTGGTCTGGTAAATCGATGACGGTGACTCCTGCAACAAGTGAAATGCTGGTGTGTGTCGAACGTGTGCGACACGACGAATGGTTGGCACGGTTCGAAAAGGACCCGAATGTGCGATTCGTCGGCAACTCGGCAGAAGCCGCGTTCGAAGGGTTGCTCGATCAGCATCGGGAACTGTTGCCTGAGAATTGCGGTCGCGTAGAAATCAACAGCGACTACCACCGCGGACACCTGCAATTCCTGCTATTTCCCAGATACCGCTGTCGTGACTGCAGCGGACGGGGAAAGTACATCGGTTTGATTCACGTCGAACCCTGTCAAACATGTGGCGGCACCGGGTTAGTGGTGTCGTAACGAAAAGATCGACACCACGCAGACGTGAAGGTTCACTGGCGTCGGGCGAGTTCCATTTGGACGTTGTCGATGCTCAACGTGCCGGTTCCGCCATTGAGACCCATGCGGATGACGGCTTCACGAGTTCGCGGTGGCACGACGATGGTCTGGCTGTAGACTTCCCAATCTTGCGAGCCGAGCCACGGACCGATGCTGATTTCCCCGACCGGGCGACGAACGTCGTCGTAGAAATGCACCACCAATCCCGGTTGATGAAATCGTTGCTGACCGCGACGAGCATTGAGCAACTTTACCGACATCCGAAAACGCAGCGCGGCGATCTCACGACCATCGATTGCCATGCCTTGCAGCATTTGGGCTAATCGTCCGGGTTCCTCATTCTCGAAAGTCACGAACCGACTCCCATGCGGAGCGCCCTGATTCTCCAGGGTGGTCTGGCGTTGATAATGCCAACTGTCGGCTCGGCCGTCGTTGTTGGCATCGATCTCAAAGCTACCATTCACGATTTCCGGATTCTTCGGGTCCGGCAGTTTCTCACGATTATTCTCCGAGATACCCGTCATCGGCACGAACAGAGTCGGGATGAGTCGTTCCTGTTGAAGTTTGCCATCCTTCTTTTTCAAAAGATGAAACACCTGCTGGTAACGTTCGCCGAGCGGAATGATCATCATCCCGCCTTCGCGAAGTTGCTTGACCAACGGCAACGGGACTTTCTCGGGAGAGCAGGTGACGATGATTTTGTCGAACGGAGCTTTTTCAGGCCAACCTTGGTAACCGTCACCGGTGCGAACGTGGACGTTGTCGTACTTCAACTCTTTCAACCGTCGAGCGGCCGACTCGCCGAGTGGCTCGACGATCTCGATCGTGTAAACTTCCTTGGCCAGTTCGCCCAACACCGCCGCTTGATATCCGCTGCCGGTGCCGATTTCGAGCACTTTATCGGTGGGCTGGGGATCGATCGATTCCGTCATATAGCCCACGATGAACGGCGGAGAAATCGTCTGCTTGTAACCGATCGGCAGAGCTTGGTCGGTGTAGGCGGAACGTTGATGAGTCCGCGTGACGAATTCATGTCGCGGCACTTTCTCCATTGCCTGCAAAACGCGACGATTCGAAATCCCTTCGTCACGCAGCCAACGCTGCACCATTTGTTTGCGAGCTTCCTCATACCGGTCCTGGGCGTCGGCTGTGTTCGCCAGACAAGCGAAAACAAACAGTCCAGTGGATGCAATTAGTATCTGCGTGTAGTGTGTCATGAATCCCTCCTGATCAGCAGCATCACTATCACCAGACTAATACGAATAACCGGTGACGTTCAACTCAGACGATCGAACCAACCGACCCCACCAAGAATGCGTCTCAGGCGAGGATTGCGCTCGAATCTGTGATTCGATCGTGCCGAAACAGTCAGTGCATCTGTTTTGCGAAGGAACGCAGCCATGCCGACGATACAGAACTCAGCACGAAACCAGTGGTCCGGATTGTTGATGATCGGCATGATCGTCAGCGGGGGTTGCGGCTCGGAGTCAGCAGATACCTCGGAAGCCCAGAAACCACAGCCACCCATCGTTGCAACCGCTGCAAACACTCCAGCCAAAAAAGTGGTTGAAGCGTCCGTGGACTCAGGCGACAAGTCGGTAGCCGAAACGACTGAAAAGCCGTCTGCCGAAATTGTGACGCAGACCGTTGCACTCGAATTACCAATCGAACTTCCGAAGCCACAAGCGACACCCGCCTCGATAACCGGCGAGGAGCCGAGTCGAACGCAGCCGACCAACATTCTGCCGCATTCGCGAATTCTAACGGTCCCGACACGCGCTGCAGAAATGACCGCAGCTGCAAGCACATTCGAAGAATTGCAAACGGCGTATGAATCGCAGCAACCAGTGGAATATCAGGCCGCCGAGACAAAGTTGCTACAGTTCGGTGTGGACGCGATTCCTGTGTTGCTCGATCGACTGACTGAATCCGGTTCAGCTCCGCAAGATTCCATCCGGCAGGAGTTGGCGTCAATGATGTTGCTGCAGATCGTTCCCGAGACGCTGCTCGTCAATCCGTCTTTCCCAAAAGACTTGCGAATTCGCGTGTTTCAAACCCTACCACGGGCACTCGATAATCCGTCGGCAGACGTGCGAATCAACATTGCGACGGCATTGTCGTTGTTCCAAGACCCACCGCCAGAGTTGGTGCCGGCTTTGCAGGGGTTGTTGAAATCGGATGCGGAACACCACCGGCTGATGGCACTTGTCGCGCTTGGAAATCTGGGCCCCCACTCGGTCACCGCGACAGCCGACATTCGTGAGAAGTTGAACGACGACAGCCCGGACGTTCGCGAAGCTGCGAGACAGGCGTTGGAGTTGATGGCCATCGTGCCGACTTCGCGACAGTAGTCCTTCATGCCGACTTATGTCGTCGTCGGAACACCAACCATAATCGTGTGACGAGAAACGTCAGTAGCATCACAACAAGCAAGATCGAAGTTGTGTAAGCATAGAGACCGACCAAATACGGGGCGATCACACTATCGATAAAGGTCCCGAGGATCCGGGTCACGATATACACCACGCCCAACAGCAAGACCAACCAGAGGAAGTTCTTCCAAAGATGCTTCCACGAGTTCTTGAAGTCTTGCCGACTCGGTGCCAGGGTGACTGCGAGTGACGCTGTGAGGTACAAGTAGACCCAGAAAATCCAGTTGCCGAAGTTCTCGTAGATTCGGATGGGTAGCCGACCCATAAGATAGACCATTCCCCAGATGGCACTTTGGATGTTGTGTTGAGGGGAAGCGTCATCACTGACGGCTTCGGCAGGGCTATGGTCGAGTCCCAACGGATCACCCGCGAGGACCGTGAAGAGATGGATCAGCGTTAAGCCACCGAACACAGGGGCGAACGAAATCAGAAAATCCCCCACGATCGGCAACTTCGACGGCCCATGCATCACATAGCCACCGTAAACACGTTTGCCGTCTTCGCTAGGCAGGCGACCGAAGAGTTGCATTTTCTCGACTGGCGCACCGGTCAGTTTGCAAGCAACATAGTGGGAAAGTTCGTGCACCAAGACGCCAGGGAAAACCAGCAGGCGGAATACGAATCCGTTCGTGGCCGATGTGACCATGCGTGTGATGCCCTGACTTAGCAGAATCACACCTGCAAACCAGCATACGGTCAGCAATAGGACCATAACATTACATACCTAATGGCGAACGCGAAGAAGGATGGCTTTACTATAATCGACCGACGGTTCAAAACCGAAGGATATTGTCTCGACAATTCGGCTAAACTCCGGGGTTGGAATTCGGTACGAAGGCGACTCGCTCGATGAGTTGGTCCGTTGCGATACGGGTGGACTTTCCATCGGCGGAGATCCTGCGAATGACACTCCCGTTGGTGACGAGAATTTCGCCGTCCCCATTGATGTCATAATGCACCACCCCCTCGGCGAGCACGGTTTCTTCACCATCGGTCGATCGACGCACGAGTTGCCAATCGTCGGGCACGAGTCCGGCGGGGGATTCCGGCGTGCCTTTCTGCTGACGCTTATGCAAGTCGATCGCTTGCCCGGACAACATGATGAACCGCGCTTCCGGTGTTTGCGGTCGTTTTGCTCCGCCGGAGGCAATCAGCGGTGGACCACCGAAGGCCGTCGAGAAAAAACTGAAGAAGTGATGGACCCCGATCAGAAATCGCACCGGATACAAGACGATGTCTTTTAGTACCGTGCCTAATCCGCGATGCTGGTGCCCTTGGGGACGGTATGGGCGGCGAATGAAGTACAAGGTTCCGTCGTCGGTGACTCGGGGGTGAAGTAGATCGAAGTCGGGGTCTTCGAGTAGCACGTCAAATTTTTCGGCGTCGAGGTCGGCTTGCTCGATTCGATAAGGCGACAGTCCACGTTGATAGCCCAGGTGATCACGGAGGAAACCGGCCGACTGAAACACGAGGCGACGGTGTTCGCCGGGCAACCATTGAGCGCTTTCATCGAGTGAGTCGCCGAGGGTGATGTCGCGAAGAAAGCGTCCGTCGTTCTCTCCGACGACAATGCCCACCGTGCCGTCTTCGCGGGGCAACGACAACGCAAGGCTTTCCGACTCCGCATGGTAGGCAAGATCGCGGGCGGGGAAGTCATTACGGTGCATGAGCCGCGTTTCTTCGTCGCGTTCGGTGTTGTAACGGAACAACCCGTTCACTCCATGCAAATCGAGCAGGTAAAACAAGTCCCCCGTGTTATGTCCCGATGCAAGCGAACTAAATCGAATCGGTCGACGGACAGCCACTTGCGAGGCCATCGCTTCGAGCGGGTTATCTTCCGTCATCCCCATGTTGCCCCAGAGCCCACTCGACTCCTGCCAACCCCGTGCTTGACGCTGACGCTCGCGACGCTCCATTGTCTGCCGAGCAAACGGGCTTTCCACTTCGCGAGCCGACTCATCGGGCGATTGCACCAACAATCGTCCCCGGGAGAGATATGCCACCACAGAACTCATGAACTTAACACTCATCCAAAAAAGAAAAACGACGGGTCTGGCTATCTTCGCCAAACCCGCCGGGAAATGGAATCGTATTGGAGCGACCAAGAACGTCTTGGCGGAATCAATTACCGTACGGCTGTTTCGACTTTGGCTGCCGGTTGCAAGTCATCGGCCAAATCGCGGTTCTTTTCTTTAAGCAGTTCTTCGTGCTTTTCAGCACGCCAGTCTTTCGTCGGCCAAAGGATCGCTCGTGTGTCTTCGCTGCCGGTGACGACCCATTGACCGTCGGGAGCAAAACGGACTGAAGTCACCGCACGAGTGTGACGGCGAAGAGTCAGAATTTGCTTCGCTTCGGGAACAGCCACGCCGTCTTCCTCGGGAATGCGAGTGTCCCACACGATCACACTGTTGTCTTCGCTGGCAGACATCATTCGATCCCCATAGGTTTCGAATTCGTCTTGCTCGCCGTTGTCGTTGAAGTCTTCCAATGGTGAGAACACCACATCGGTGACTGCGGCCGAGTGGCCGGAGAACGTCATCCGCTTCTTCAGCGACGTTTCGCCGCTTTCGCTTTCCACCGTCCACAAGGTCGCAATCCGATCTTTGTGTCCCACCACAATCCGCTTACCGTCGCCGCAGAAGTCGACGGAAAGAAGCGAGTCGTCTTCCGTAGGGCTGGTGAAGAGAGCCTGGCCGGTTTCCGTATCCCACAAACGAATCGTGCGATCTTTAGAGACGGTGACAATCATTTTTCCGTCTGGCGAGAATGTCCCATCCGTGACATCGTTTTGATGCCCTGTGAACGACTGGATAACAGACGCCTGCATTCGCGTTTCCCCGTTGACGTCAGTTGGTTCGACGACCCACAGTTTCGCCGTTCCATCAGCACTGACCGTGAGGATGCGTGTTCCATCGGGAGAGTAACACGCATTCAAAACCGGTGCCGTGTGGACTCCTTCGAGCTTCACCACTGTACGACGATTCTTTGTGTCCCACACGCGAGCGGAATTTTCCATCCCACTGGCAACCAGGTGGAGTCCATCTGGGGCGAAGTCGGCAGAGACAATTTGCTCGTGCGGGTTAAAGGACATGACCATTCGTATTTTCGACCGATTCTTGAAGCCCTTTTCGATGGTGTAGACACGAGCGTCGCTCAAGCCGAGGACTGCAAAGCGATGCACACCCAATTCCGGCGAGAATGTCACGCCGTGCAAAGTGCGACCGTTGGCGTTCAAATGCTGATCGGCGGTTGCGTTATCGGCAGTGTTGTCTTCCACGTTCCAGAGGCATGTCCACGAGTCATCGAAGTTCGTGGCCAAGACAATCTGGCCGTCCGGCGAAATCGCGACCGATGTCATTCGGGGTTGCAGAAGTGAATCCACACTGACATCTGTAAAGACTTCCTCTGCGAATCGTTTGGCAAACTGGCGTGCCTGACGCACGTCATTGGCAGCCGAGTCCAACTGGGAGTCGCTGTTTTCGACCGACTCAGCAAGACGTTTTGGCAGTCGGTACAGCAAGTCCGCCGCACTTTGATCCCAACCCCCACGTTCACGGAAGTCGGAAACATCGTCGTTCTCACTGACAATTCGCCATGCCTTCTCCATGATTTCGACCGGATGACGTTTTGCACCAAACTCTTCTCGAACATTGGAAATCAGCGTCTTGAGACCACCCTGCGGTGTATAGAGACGCTCGAGTTCAGCCGTATTAAGGTCCCAGACACGAACCTTGCCGTCAGCACATGACGTGACCAAGCGGTTCCCATCGGGTGTTTTTTTCATCGAGATAATCGGGGCAGGGTGCGGCATTCGCCGGCTGTCGATTTCGACTCCGGTGCCGACATTCCACAGCGAGACGACGTTGTCTGCACCGCCCGTTACGACAACTTCATCACCAGGCAGGAAGGTTGCAGCGACAATGGTTCCGTTGTGAGCGTATTTGCCTTCGAATGGGGCAATGGAACGCAACAGGTTGACGGTCGTCGTGCCCGGTTTCCAAGTCCATAATTGAAGTCGACCAGCTCGGTCTCCCGTGAGCAATACTAACTCACCGTTGTTATTGACATCGTTCGAAATCGCGACGGCGTTAACCGGCGTGGGGTGTTCGCCGAATTTCACCAGCGGTTCCGCGGACGATGTGTCACCCGTGGAACTCATCTGGGACACATCCCAAAGCTTGGCTTGCCAACCACTGTTTTTGTCAGCCGGGTTGATTTGGCCGCCAGCGGTCAGAATCCAACGACCGTTTTTCGTCGATACACTGAGGGCGGAACCATCGCCGGTGCCTTCAAGCGACATCAATTGTGTGCCCGAGGTGAGGTCCCAAATTCGAGTCGTGAAGTCGGAAGCGGCACTTACAAAGGTTTGACCATCCGAGAAAAACATTCCCGACGAGACGGCTGCATTGGTGGAATGACCTTCCGTCAAAGTTTCGGTCAGCGATTCGTTCGATTGGTCACCGTTTAGGTTATAGACTTTGACGGTCCGATCCCGGCTGACAGTTGCAACGCGGCGTTTTCCGTCATGAGTGGTGATGGCGACGTCTTCAATCGCATCCTCGTGACCACCAAGTTCCGGTCCGTCGACTAGGTAGATTGCATCTTCGGCATTATCGCCGGTGCTGAATTGTCGAACGTAACCGTCATGCCCCGTCGAGAGAATCCAAGTTCCGTCCGGGCTAAAGACACAATCGCGAACCCAACCGCCATGACCTTTGAATGTCACCTGCGGCGTGATTTCGGCGGTCGTCGTGCCTTGTGGAACTCGCCAAACCTTGACGAGGTTATCGTTTGCACCGCTGAGCACGACCAAGAAATCTTGCGAGTCGTTGAACGGCGATGTCGTCGTGTTTGCAAAACTGACGCTAGTCACCGGAGCCGAGTGACCGCTAAGCACCGTGTACTTCGTTCGCGGCACAGGTTCCTTGCGGAACAGCTTGGCGTAGTATTCTTCCTGCGTGAGTTGTGGAATGTCCGCGGGTTGCCAGACGAGAATTCGCCGGTCGTATCCGCTGGTTGCTACCGTTTGCCCATCCGGAGAGCACGCCACCGAATAGACAGGCTCGGTGTGTCCTCGGAACGGCAGCAAGGAACTGACATTTTCCTCGTCGGTCCACTGACCGGTCGGATCCCGCCAGACGATAGCCGTGCCATCTTCACTCACCGTGATGATTTGCGTTTCCGGTCCGGAACTGTTCGGAGCAAATGTGGCATCCCAAACCCAGTCGCTGTGACCATCGAAGATGCGAACCAATTCGCCCGTTGCGACTCTCCATAGACGAGCCGTTCGGTCCATGGATGCGGTCAATAGTAACTGCCCGTCATGTGAGAACTCGACACTCACTACATAATTGAGGTGACCAACCGCCATGCGTTGATCTTCATTACCCGGAATGGAGAAGATGTCTGCCGGACCGAATGAGGTGTCGACAAACTTGCGGTCGGCGACACTCCACAATTTGATGAATCCGTTGCGGGTGTCGTCGGTTCCCAATGCGATCAATTGATCGTCTGGCGAGACGGCAATCGACAATACATTCACCGAGGCGGGTAGCGAGATGTCTTGAACGTCGTCTTTGTCCAACCGGTTTTGCACCCGAGCGAGTCCTTCCGCTCCACCGATGGCGAAACGATCGCTTTGATGGAATAGGTCGATGGATTCGACTCGTTTACCCTGAGCGAACTCGAGTTCACTTTGCGAACACAAGTGCATTAAGTAGCCCCATTCCCAGTTTCGGAAGGCGGGGTTGGTTCGATTGAGCAAAACGCGGGCGAAGTCGAACGAGTTCTCTTCGATCTTCGCTTTCGCCAAACCGATGAGTGCTCCGTAAGATTCATATTCCTGTGCTCTTCTTGCGATTTCTTCCCGACGCCGCGCCGAAATCGCTTCGTTCCGTTCGACCTCCGCAATGGTGCGTTGAATAGAAGCTTCGATCGCGTTGAACTGAGCGATGGCAGCTTCGCCGTTGGCTCGTTTGCGTTGAGTCTGCGCTAAGCCGAGGTTAGCAACCGCCCGCTGTTCTTGAACACGAGCATTCTGCTCTTCGACGGACGCCTGAACTGCGTTGAACTCGGCGATGGCGGCGGACCCTTCTGCTCGACGAGCTTGAGCTTCCTCAGCAACACGGGCATCTTCCGCTTTTTGACGTTGGTCGGCTTCGGCCAAGCGAGCAATTTCCGCTTGCTTTCGTTGTGCCTGTGCTTCGATCGAGTTGAAGAACGCAACCACCGCTTCACCAGCAGCTCGTTTGCGTTGTTCGGCTTCCGCGGATTGAGCGACCTCGGCTTTGTACTGGGCCACTTCAGCTTTGCGTTGCTGAACCGTTGCTTGAACAGCATTGAAGTCTGCAATGACCGCTTCACCAGCCGCGATTCGTGCCTGTGTTTCTTCAGCCGCCTTTGCGATTTCGGCTGCTAACAACGCCTGCTCGGTTTGCTTCTTCTGAGCTTGGGCTTCAATCGCATTGAAGAACGCGATGGCGGCTTCACCGGCTGCCAAACGAGCCTGCACAGCTTCGGCTTCCTTCGCGGCTTCGGCGATCACCAAGTTATTGATGGCTTTTCGCTCTTGAATACCAGCTTCGATGGCGTTGAAATCCGCGATGGCTGCGGAACCTTCCGCTCGTTTCTCGCTGATCTCGGCAGCAATTCGCCGGTCTTCCGCTTTGGCCCGAGCATCGTTGACCCACAAGAATGCGGCTGAGATCACCACCAGAATGGTCGCGACCAAACCGTACCCCATTTGCCGGGCACGTTTCAATTTCTGAATTCGCCCGTCGCGTTCTTTCTTGGATTTGGCAATCGTCGCCAAGATCGGTTGATGATCGGGGTCTTTCTGATCCAACAAGGACGCGGCCAAGTCGAAGTCGGAGTTCTCCAACGCACGTTCGGCATAGGCGACTTGTGTCGCGGCGAGCCCGTCGATTGCAGTTTTATTGCCGGCCCAAAGCCGAAGGGCTTCTTCGAAACCAAAAATCGCTTTGTTGAAAGTTTGATAGTTGCCGGTTTCGCGGGCGTTCTTAAGATCGTCTTCTGCCCGGTCGGAGAGTTCGTAACTCTCGCTATGCGTGAGATAGTCTTCTACCGCCGAACGGAATTCGTGCACGCTGGCATGACGTTCTCGCGGGTTGGTGGCCATCGCACGCATGGCGATCGACATCAACTCGCCATCTTCCGTCGTGGGATGAATGATGTTTTTGGCGGCGGCCATCAAACACTTCATAGCGTTTTTGCCGCGGTGAGGTGGGGCACCGGTGACGATCTCGTAAAGCATCGCCCCTAAAAGATAGACGTCACTTGCCGGTCCAATCGACTTGAGCGGACCGGTCGCCATCTCAGGAGCCATATACGCGGGCGTGCCCCCCATGCTGTTGGTGGGTGTAATGCCACGTTTGCCGCGTGAGAAGTCGTCGGTCGGCATCGCCAAGCCCCAGTCCATCACCAGGACTTCACCGAATTCCCCGAGCATCACGTTCTCGGGTTTTAGGTCGCGGTGCACGACGCCCTTTGAGTGCGCGAACGCCATTGCGTCGCAAACACGCATCAGAATCTCGAGGTTCTTGTCTAACGTCTTCTGACGAAGCGTGTCGATCCAGGGGTTCCCTGTTACGTGCTTCATCGAATAGAAGAGGGCATCTTCTTCGTCTTGACCGACGTCGTAAATCGGCACGATGTTCGGATGAGCCAGGTCTCCGGTCACCACCGCTTCCGTCAAGAACTTGGCCTGTTGCTCGCGAAGCTTCTTGCTTTTCACTTTCAACATCTTGACCGCAACAGAGCGGTCGACAGACGTCTGGCGAGCGTTATAGACCTTGCCCATCCCGCCTTCGCCAAGCAGGTTCAAGAGCACGTAATCCGCGTCGTCGGCCCGGGGCGTACCCTGCAATCGCAACGAACGACGCTGAATGACCAAACCACCCGACGACATCGAGCGTTTAAAGTCGTCCGCATCCATCGCAGCAGTGCGGTCGTTGGAATAGCCAGAATCGTTCTTCGAATCGAACGTTTTGTCGTCGGAACCGAATTCGTCAGACACAATTGTCTTATCGTAGCTGTCGTCATCCGATGCCGCTTGGGGAATGCCGAACTCGTCTGTTTTCGAGTTATGATCGGCCGAATCTGCCTCAACCCCGTCGACACTGTCGGTGATGATCGTGCGGTCCGCGTCGATGTCTTCTAAACGATCGGGGCTGACTGCGCCGACGTCAGGAACTGTTGCACCGGCATCGTCAAACTCATCCGACGCCTCGATATCTGCATCAAACGTTTTGGAATCGGGTGGCTCGAATTCGTCCGAGACGATCGTCTGGTCGAAACTTCCGTCGTCGTCACTGTCGGCGGAATCCGCGGGTGCTTCGACTTCCTCACTGGAAAGGAAGGCATCGGATGCAAACGTTGCGGAATCGTGACTGGCGTCTTCCTCATCGAACTCGGAAAGGGTTCGGCTCGAGTCTTGGGATTCGTCTTGATCGACGAATTCGTCGGACTCCAAAGTGACGTCGTGACTGTCTGCTGACCAATCGTCATCGGCGGAATCCTCGGCCGAAACCGGTGGAGACGCTTCGTCGGTGGGGCTTGCTTGTTTCGTTTCCTTGCCGGTAGGGCTGTTGCCGATGCCACGATCCGGGACGGCAAAGGTCTTCGCGCTCTCGCCGGTTGCTGAGTCTACGTGTGGACCCGCCGGTTGTTCGCCCGAACCTAGCTTATCGAAGTTCTCGTCAAGGTATTGACCTTCACGGGCTTTGATGGTCATCCCCGGAGTGGCGTCTTGATTCGCCGTCGTTCCCCAAACCTGTTCCAGCCGTTTGAGGTCCTGGTTCGACATTTCACGAACATCGACGGTCATCCCGCCGTCGTCGTCATCGTCCGACCAATGCTTAGCCGGTTCTGCGGACGCACCCGCCGACGGGACATCGGCCGGGACTTCGCTCGCGTCCCATGCATACCCGCATTGGGAGCACTGTGCGGACTTGAGATCGTCTTGAGAGAGATTGACCTGACACTTGGGACAATTAGCCATGTCGCTGCCCAGCTTCGAGAAGAAACCGATCGGAAAGTGAGTTGTCTTCGACGTCAGCAGTAGAGACCGCTAACTAAGACCTTCGCATATCCGTTGAGAAAGCCGTACCGCTATGAGAACCGCTTCGACTCATCCAATCGTCGCAACGCGGACTCTGCCGCGGAAGAAAGCGCATCTGTCATA
Organism: Thalassoroseus sp.; assembly: GCF_984380535.1. Classification (NCBI taxonomy): domain Bacteria; kingdom Pseudomonadati; phylum Planctomycetota; class Planctomycetia; order Planctomycetales; family Planctomycetaceae; genus Thalassoroseus; species Thalassoroseus sp. The sequence continues at coordinate 302,388 of NZ_CFHRBF010000002.1, read as the reverse complement.
TAGTACATCCTTGCGCGGACGCGTCTCAATGGGCAACTTGGGAACTTTCCGGGAAGTCCCGCTATTTCAACGCAAGATCGGATTGCGTGAATCATCAGGAATTTAGGGGCTCGTACTCTCTCCGCAACATCGGCCTCACGTTGCGAGACGGCAGAACCTGCTTAATTTGTCTGACAGCCATAACACGCGGCATCGGCAAAGTCATCCGGCAGCACGCGAGATGTTTGCTGACATAACGACGTCGGTGCCGGCTACGATCAGTTGACGCCCGAATGAAGCGAGCAACTTTGCAACATCGCTGTTGCAACTTGCCTCACTGAAACGCGGGCTCGAGCACGATCTCGCGATATTCTGAGATCCTTCAGAAATTCGGAACCTCATACCTCGAAAAGGGGTTGCAACAAATGAATGTACTTTTTCGTTAATTTTGGTGGACAAATCGAAAATTGTCGATACCTTGGAAAACCTGGGGGTGTTATCACGCCCTCATTTGACATCATGTCACACAAAATGCGGATTCTCCGCAATCTTTCTCTCTTCCTTTCTATTGGAGGCTGTGATGTCACGAACATCGCTCCGTCGTGGTTTTACCCTCATCGAATTACTTGTTGTGATTGCGATTATCGCAATCCTTATCGCGCTGCTATTACCCGCTGTTCAACAGGCACGGGAAGCAGCTCGGCGTACTGAGTGCAAAAACAATCTGAAGCAGATTGGGATCGCACTACACAATTATCATGACGTTCATGACGTCCTCCCTTCAGGCGTGATCAACGCCGGACGAAGTCACTCTGTCGACCCGCCACACGTGGCTTTGAATCACACCGGTTGGGTTCTATTGCTGCCGTTCTTAGAGCAAAACAATATGTACGAGCAATGGGACTTCGGCCAGATGTCCAATAACTATTTGGACAGCAACCCAGGAAATGCTACCGGCCCGGCCGGCGTTTGGGATCCGGCGTCGAACCCGAATGTGACGCTCGTGCAGACAAAACTCCCGATGTTGCTATGTCCTTCCGATATCGGCGACGACATCGAAGTTCGCACGGACACGACAGGTTACCATGCCAATCACGCCCGCACGAACTACGGTTTCTGTGCTGGCGGTCACGGTAATGGTTGGCCCGGTGGTGCGTACTACAGTGTGTACCAATCGAGCGCGAGCAATCTGTCAGACGGCCGCACCGGCATTCAATATCAAGGGATGTTCGGTTTCAACGGGGCTGCCAAGTTCGCTGCCGTGCGTGATGGCCTCAGTAACACGATCGCAGTTGGCGAACTCGCAATTGCCAACCGAACTCACGATGCCTACACCCCAATTTGGGGCGGCTATCGTCGGTACGGGACGTTCATCAACAACCATCCGAACATTGACCCGAATCACAACAACAACACTCGGTACCACATCAATGGTCCCTCGACAGCTACCGATCGTCGTAGTCACGTAGGTGTGACCTCAAGCGTTCACCCTGGTGGTGCACAGTATCTCTTTGGAGACGGGACCGTCAAATTCCTGAACGAAAACATGGATCAAAGCACCTACGCGTTGCTGACTCGAATTCATGACGGGCAAGTGACCGAAGGCCAATAAACTGAATTCGTTTTCCACGGACTAGTGTAAGTGAGTTTTTAGGAGGACGACTCCGTTGTCTCGAAAACATTGGCTTCCAAGCCTTCTGTTGAGTCTTTCGTTGTGCATGGTTTCATTCGCCGGGTGCTCTGGGAACACTCCATCACCCGATGACGAGGAACCCGTCGCGGATTTGGAGGATGTCAACATCAACAACCCTGGTGGCGAAGAACGTCTTGAAAGGTAAGCCAGGATTCGCGATGTTCATTGAGCTGTGAACACGGGCCGTGCCCCGTTGACAGTTCATCTCAAACACAGAAAGCGGTCGAGACGAAACAACTTCGTCTCGACCGTTCTTCTTGACGGCTCAACCTAGCAAAAGTGAATTATCGAGGGAGAGCAGTCAGACTGCTCTCAAGGCTTATCGCAGCAGATATGCGTTGCTAATCGACACACCCGAGAGCATTGCCCCGATGATACCCAGGAATCCCTGGTCTGTTCCGCAGAGGTACAAGTTTTCGAGGTGAGTGCGACCGTCGACGACCTTCTCGGCGGCTCCGTAGACGGCACCGTTCAGATGCCCGGTGTATTTGGTGATTGTGCGCGGCGTGAACATATCGGTGTCCACAATGTGCGGTCGAAAGTCGGGAATGAATTGCTGCGATGTTTCCGCGATCGCCGCACACCAACGTTCTTTCTCCGCGACGTATTTTTCCTCCGGCCAACTCATCCAGGGATCGGGGTCCGCTAACGCCGTGATCCGGATTTTGCCTTCATCGAGCGGTTCGTCGTATTGGAAATTGTTCGGCGAGCACACAATCCCGCTACGAATATCAACGGGTTCATCCGGGCATTCGTAATGAAACTGTGGAAGGGTGTTATAAAAAATCACCGTCTCTTTGTGCCCGAATTCGAGTGGTTCACGGTCGAGCGAGAAAATCGTCTCGACAAACGAGAGTTCACCAGGTTTGTATTCGGCCGCTTGATTGTTGGCATTTTCGACGAGTCGTAAGGTTTCCGTGGAACCAGCCGAGGAAAGGACATTGTCGGCTTCGATGATTTCACCGTCATCCAGTTCCACCGACACGGCCCGGTCACCACGGGTGTGAATCGTCTTCACACCACACCGCAATCGAAGTTCGCCGCCAAGACTTTTGTACTTGCGAACGAGCGGCTTGAGCATCTGCCGCACACCACCATACGGGCGGGCAAACCCTTCTTGATAGATGCTTTGAAACAAGATCACGAACTGGTTGAAATCCATGTCCCGTGGCGTCGCGCTACCATAAAGGAGCAGGGGACACAGCAGCATTTCGATCAGCAGCGGTTCAGAGATGTACTCTGCCAAAATCGGCCGCGACCAAACCGGTTCACGGTTCAAATTGAGTGCGTCATGCTGATTGATTCGTTCCACCAACCGGGCGAAGCCGTCAATCTGCGATGGAAACTGCTCCGCGACTTGGGATTCCAAAAATGCAAAATCGTTTGTGAACCGCAATGTACGATCGGGAAAGGCAACTGCCGACTCCACCTGCGGGCACAACCCGAAATCATCCCACGATAATCGAAGTTGTCGAAGGAGTTTACTCAGCGGGCCTTTCTTCGTGCCTGGCTCCGCGTAGTTCGTGACGGCGTGCAACCCGACATCATGATTCCGCGACCGTAACCGGTAAAATGAATTCAGTCCGCCGATGGTTGTGTGCCGTTCGAGAATACAGACTTTCTTCTCGAAATGAGCCAACCGAATCCCCGCCGCCAACCCGGACAGACCGGCTCCGATGATGATGGTGTCGTATTTCACGAGTCAGGGGGTAGGATTTAGGAGTCAGGGAATAGAGAGATCAAAAAGTGGGGAAATACTTACTGAAGTGGAAGATAGAGTATTTTCGTCTCAAACTCACCTTCTACGCCACATCCCGCGAGTAACAAAATATCTTCGACTGCAGTTGAGATTGCAATTGTGCTTTCAGCGATAACAACACCCGGCATCGGTAATTCGCCGGTCACTCGTTCATAAGCATACTTGGGGATAGTTTCGTAGTCATGGGTTAGCAAGAGGCGGCCATTTTCTGCTGCCCATTCTAGAACTTCTGGGTCGGAAGCCCCGGAGAGTCCGACATCTTGAACGCGAACAAGATCGAGTTCTGGAACGTTCAGAAACAATGCCCGAACAATTCGACCGTTGAAATTCTCATCCGCCAGAATTCGCAGCATGATCCTGCCCGTCATCTTGCTGCCGAGCCTGCAGGCGAGACCGAATTCCCTTGGAATCACCGTCGGCCTGTTGTCGCATTGTGTGCATTACCTGAGTGCTAAGTCCCTCTTTCCGTCGTTCTGCAAGATAGCTGTCAACCTGCGGCTGATTCTTCAAGTAGAAGGAAATCACCGCGTAGATATCGGCGAGCGTCAGTGTCGAGTAGTCTTGAGCAATTTGCTCAGCGGTCGAACCTTGTACGAATGCCGATACGATCGTGTCTAATGTGACACGGGTTCCACCGATTCGGACGACGCCGTCAGAATCCTCGTGCAACGGAACGGGTGGCATCTCCAGGACCAGACTCATGGGCTACCTTCCGGAGTTTGACCATTAACCGCCACTCGTTTTGTGTCGTAGCTGGCTGAAGTGTCAGCGTTTTGGCACGTCTTCCAGTTTCGGTTTGAGGTACTCGACGGTGCTATCCATCGAGGCGAGGGCGGGGTAGTCCTCTTCAGGGATTTGCACGCGGTATTGTTTGCGGAGTTCCATGACGATGTCGAGGAAGTCCATGCTGTCGAGTTCCATTTGCTCCCGAAATGGTTTGTTGTCTTGGAGGTCGGACAGATCCTCATCGGGGGCAATTTGATCGAGGATGTCGAGAATGACCTGTCGGATCTCTCCGGGACTCATGCAAAACTCCGATTCTCTGATCGCGGCGACGGACTTCATCACGAGAGGCAATAGTGGTGAATTCAGTCTGTCGAGTTATCAAATATCTAAAAAGGAAGGCGAACAGGAATGCCCATTCGCGTTGGGTTTCTACTCTCCGAAATATCGTCGGACGATGACCACCGAATTAATGCCCAACATACCGAACGAGTTATTCAGGATGTGATCCACCCGGTCTAGCGAACGGGGTTCGTTGGCCACAATGTTTCGCAAGGGGATGTTGGGATCAAGTTGGCCGAGATTGATTGTAGCGTGTGCGATTCGATCGTCAAACGATGGAATGTTTCCCAGCAACTCCAACGCCCCGGCGGCTCCCATCGCGTGACCAATGAAGCTCTTGGTATTGTTGACAACCGTATTTTGGCTTTCGCCAAAAACTGAGTGCAACGCGGTGGCTTCTTCAATGTCGCCCTGTTCGGTCGCGGTCGCGTGACTACTGACGATGTCGATATCGTCCGGCGTGAGGTTCGCACGCTTCAAGGCCAAGCGGATGCATTCGGCTTGGCGGTTCGAATCCGGCAGCACGAAGTCGGTGGCGTCGGAATTCATGGCGTACCCGACGATTTCGCCGTAGATCTTCGCTCCACGAGCTTTGGCGTCGGACAATCGTTCGAGTGTGCACAGTCCGCCGCCTTCCGCGACGACAATGCCATTACGATCGACATCGAACGGACGACAGGCTTTGGCGGGGTCGTCATGGCGAGCCAGTGCACCTTGGCTCTGGAAGCTCGCAAAGATGCCGAAGGTGTGGATACTTTCAGAAACACCCCCGGCGATGGCCATGTCGACTTCCCCAAGTCGCAACATTTGCACGCCTTGGATGAATCCAGCGTTTCCGGCGGCACAGGCGGCCCCAATCGTCAGGTGCGGGCCGGTAATTTTCAAACTCAACGTGACTTCACCAGCAGGGTTGTTCGCCACCGTGCGGGGATTGTGATGGTGCGACCAGCAACTGGTGTCATAGTCGAATTGGGAAATTTCCCAAATCTCGTTTTCGGTCTCGACATTCCCATGTTCGGTGATGCCGATATAAACGCCGACCCGATCTTTCTCGACACTCTCCCAGTTGAGATTCGCGTTTCGGATCGCTTCGTTGGCGCAATAGACGGCTACCGACCCGGCACGTGTGCCGCGACGGACTTCCCGCTTTTTTTGGTATCGTGTGGTTTCGAAATCGCAAACGCCCGCTAGTACGCTCCCCATGTATCGCGTTTCAAAGGGGACGACGCCGGATTGACCGGCTAGCAGAGCGGATCGAAATTCCGCGAGATTGTTCCCGTTCGGTGCGGTCAAGCCGACACCGGTTATCACCACACGTTCGTGGTCGGCCAGTGGTGTACGCATCCTGTTGCCGTGTGTGCTTGCTCGAAAACCGCCGAGAAATTTGACTTGTTGACAGCACCGCAGGTTAACCCTTTCCCCAGCGACAAGCAAGTCGTCGAAAAACCCATCTTGCGTTGGAGGCGGAAATTGGGGTAAGACCCCAAGTTTCAAACACAAGAGATATCAGCCCAAACTAGCCGTAAACGGTTCAATTTGGGGGTTTCTCTAGGTTTATCATGATTTGTGGTTCGGGGTTCAGCCAACGGGGGCGGTGCGGATGTGGTGTGTCAAATGTGAAGCCGACGTGGCGGCGGAAGTCACAACCGACAACCGGCACGCCCGTTGCGCAAATTGTGGAACGGTCATTCCGACGGCGAATGCATCCCGATCGAGCGATTCCGCAAACCACGCTCGGGAACTTTTGCAGCGTTGGTCGCAAGGTCCGTCTCTCACAGGGGTTGAGTCGAGTCACTCTGCGGAAGCCAATAAGCTGTCCGGAGCAACATCGAAGCAACCGGCTTATCGACTGGATGCTGCTCATCCGTTGCCCCACCAGTCCAAGCCAGAGCCCCAAGAGGTTCCGCACGAACCGGCTCATCCATCGCAACATCCTGTCAGGCAACACGTTGTGCATCCGCCCATGGGTACGCCGGGCCCGTTGGGCTATCCTGCGGGTCCCCAGCCAGATCCGGCTTGGTCGGCTCCGGCTCGGATGCATGATCCCCATGCAATCGGCGAACGTCCCCCGCATTTTGATATGCAATCTGTCGGTCAATCGGATTCAAAATCTAATTTGCAGGCGTTTTGGGGACAGATGCTGGCTTATGGCGGAGTGTTGGCGCTGACGATTGGGGCCGCGATGCTGCTGATGGGGTACTTCGGCAGTGCGGAATGGCAGGAATACACTCCAACTGGTTGGCTCGTCACAATTACCGGTCAGATGTTGTTGTTTCTTGGGGTGATCACACTCGTCTCCGGTGGTCTCGAGCAAACTTCGCAGGAAGTTGCCAAGCGGATTGATTACCTCGGTGATCGAATGATCCGCATCGAATGGGCGTCTCAACATGCCTTGAAAGGCCCATCGATTCCAGCCGAACAATTCGCGAACGAACACGCCGCCAGTGAACACCAACATCAGAGTGTTGGTGTGCCTCGATCGTAGTTGCTGTCAGCCGAACGGGTTACGCGACGAAAGCAACATAGTAGAACCATAATCCGGTGACCGCCGTCAAAGTGAGATCGACGGTCGATATCCAGCCAAGCGATTTGTGGAGCTGACTATGTGCTCCCGGCGTCGGTGGATCGGCGAATCGCTTCAGGGCCAAGCCCAGCGTAATCGCCCATAAGATCGGTGTGCTAATTGCGAAAATCAGGTGAATTCGCAACACACGGCTGATTTCGGTCAATTCTGATTCGGTCCGTTGCGGCGGTTCTGCTGGCTTGTTGACGATCGACTGCCATCCGCCATGCACCAGTTGAGTATCCACTTCGAACGCGATCACGGCGAGAAAAAGCACCGCCGACAACGCGATTTGCACTCGCTTGTGCAAGGCGAACGCCTGACGAAACTTGACCAACCAGATACTCCAGACGAGTACAGGCACAATCAAAACCAAAGCGGACACAACGAAGTCCAGCATGAAGGACGCATTGTAACCTAAGAATCCGTTCTTCATTGGTTTGCTCGAATTGGTCGGAGACAGAGAGGGCGATTGGTCGAGGCGACGCTTGATTCTACGGTCGGGACGGTATAACAGATCCGGGAGGGGAATTGTATCCTTGCCGGTTTTAACGCCCTTTACGTTCTCGATACCCGTCTTGATGGCTGACCATGCGTTTTTTCTCGTCTGAACGGAAGCGGCTACGGTTTTGGGTGCTGCCGATCTCTGGTCTGGCAATTGCGGCGGCATGTTTCTGGAAAGTGAGTCAGCCGGAATCGTCGCAACCGACAAGCGATGCCGCGGGCAATGTCTTGCGACAAGCCGTTCCGTTTTCAGCCCACGATTCCCGCAAGCCGCCCCGTTTGGTTCGATTAGCCAGCTACCTGGGACGACATCGAATTTTGCTAGCGTTCTTCGACGGGACACAACCGTTCGATCGTGATCCAACTCTTCAAAAGTTGGCTGATCAATTTGACGCATTGAATTCGCAAGGGATTCAGGTTTTCGCGTTGAGTGCCGCGTTACCGCAAGTGAATCGAGAACGGCTGAAAACCATCGATCCGGAGAAAACTCGATGGCTGTTCCCGATCCTATCGGACCCCACGTTGGCAACGCAGCGTCTTTACGGACGGATCGAGCAAACCTCAACTCCGCAAGAGCAGGCCACCGTTCAAGAGCGTTCTGGTCTTTTCTTGATCGACCGTGCCGGTCGTCTTCCGTATCGCAACGGCCAACCGATTCCACTCGCCGAACCACTGAAAATGATCGCTGCCTTGGCATCCGGCAGTGATGACGGGTTATGATCCTCCTTGCATGATCGACGAGTCACCTTACTGTAAATCCCATCTGATGCCTGAATCCGAAAAAATCCGTTTCACCAGTGGTCAATGGGTGGTTCTAGGCATGTTCTGCTTTGGAATCACCGCGACGTCCTTGTTGTTCTTCTATTGGGAATGGCATACGGCTCCGTTTCGTGACCTCCAAGACGCGATCGCCGCACGGTATGAGGATTCGAAACCACGCGTGGAAGCCGGACGACATAAAACCCACAAGAACGGCCCGCTAACGCTCCGCATCATCATGCAAGTGCCGTTCGACCCGGAAACCGAACACCGGAAGTCCGAAGAGTTCGTCAACGACGTTCTGCAGTTTGCCGGCCAATACCGCGATCTTCGGGTTTACGAGACGCTGCACGTTCATCTCTATCAACCCAATCCCGAGCAGCAACTTCGGCAGCAATCCTTTCACCGGGCCGTCGCGCAATAGACGAGTTGATTTGGGATCGTACCGGCTTCTGTCTTTGCGAAATGAAAACGCTGCAATCGGAAGGCAACGTCTGCGTCAACTATTCACCGATGTTGATTCGTTTTCGAGAAAAATCTTGCATCGAACGCGAAGAACGATCGAAATGTTCAGACCCGTCGTTATACTGATGAACTCTATTCTGTGATTTTCTCGGATCGTCCGATCCCTCTCGATTCAAGGAGTTTTTCTATGCGTCGTCAACGCGCGACTGTGTCTCCGTCTGGATTTACGCTCATCGAATTGTTGGTGGTGATTGCGATTATCGCAATTTTGATTGCATTGCTATTGCCTGCCGTGCAGCAGGCTCGGGAAGCAGCCCGACGAACCCAGTGTAAGAACAACCTGAAGCAACTCGGCATTGCGTTGCACAATCATCATGACACCTACGGTTTTCTGCCCTCCGGCGGACACCATTGGTCGAACGCGCCGGATTATTCGTCGGCAGGTAGCCCGGAAATTGCTCCGAAACAGCGAGCAGGATGGGCGTTTCAATTGTTGCCCTTCATGGAGCAAACGAATCTCTGGGAAGGCAGCGGCATGTCCAACAATGACGATCGGCAACGCCAAGCCATCTCGACACCTGTCGCCGGTCTCCACTGTCCAAGTCGTCGGGGACCATTCGCATTGGACCCGACTGGAAGTTGGTACGGTCCCAGTGGAAGTTACGAGCACGCGCAAACAGACTACGCGGGTAATGTTGGCAGTGGCGGAAACGGGATTATTGTCCGGACGAATTCGGATCAAACCGGACGAACTATTGCGTTTCGTGACGTGACCGATGGAACCTCTAGCACGTTCGCGATCGGCGAAAAACGTCTGAATATCGCCCAGTTGGGAAGATACCAATCCGACGACAATGAAGGATACACGTCTGGCTGGGACCATGATGTCATCCGGTATAGCAACCGGGAGCCACGACCCGACGTGCGAACCGGAACCGGTGATAGCCGCTTTGGTTCCTCACACCCGGGCGGACTTCATGCGTTGTTCACGGACGGTGCCGTTCACTTTATCAGTTACAATATCGACAATGCGACTTTCCGTGATCTCGGTTACCGCAACGATGGCAACGTGACGAACTTCCCGTAATCTGGAAAAACTTGGTCAGTCCAACTTTTCACGCAATTCACGCAAGGGGATGTCACGTTGCATCTGCGAATAAATTTTCAATTGGTATGCTCAGCCGCGGTTCTCTTGATTGGGGTGGGCTGTAGTGGGGGCTCGGGGCACGATGTGCCGGACGGCGTCATCGTTTCGGGACGAATTCTTCGAGGCGGTGAACCGCTGAAGATGGATCGCCCGGAAGTCGCGTTGGGACGGGTCGAAGTGCAATTCTATCCGACAATCGATGTCAACGACAGCGGAATGGAAGCGACGGAAGTCGACACCGAAGGCAATTTCCAATTACTCGGGCCGGGGCGGGGGATTCCGCCGGGGAAATACAAAGTCGCGATCTTCCACGATCAAACCGGCTATGGGGAAGATGTCTTACAAGGCGTATTTTCCGAAGAGAATACGCCTATCGAAATCACAATTCTCGAACAGTCTGTCGGCAGTGTTTTCAAGTTGGGTGATATCGAACTCTCAGACTATGACACGTCTGCAAAAAGCGAAGCCAATTGACGTTCGGGTAGAACCGTTACTAAAGCGATAAGCAAAAGGGCAGTCGTGCCGTCGGCTGCCCTTCTGTCGTTCTTAGTAATCGTTCACGAGCACCTATTGCAGTTGCAATCACTTCCGGTTTTATCGAGGGGCGGTCGAGAACACGTCTCACGGGCTGTGAAACCCATAAGACGTTGGACTGACAATGGACTTCTCGCGGTCTTTACGGATATGGAAGACCGTAAGACGGTCTAGTCATCGGCAAGTGCGAGATCGAACTTGTTCTCGCCATTTGCTTCGACCGTCTTCTTGAGGTTGGATTCGACATTGTATTTGGCTGGAATGTAGGACTCAGTAATGACTTCGCCATACTGATCCTTCTCGCCGGTTTCTCGAACTGCGCTGATTCGCAGAATCTTTTCGCCAGGTGGTACTTCGGCGGTGAACTGACCGTTCTCGATGCCACCCATCGCTGCAACTCCTTGGTTGTCGGCGGGGTCGAACGTAATACTGCCTTTTTCGATTGGTTTGCCGTTGTACGTCACAGTGCCAGTGACTTGATGTTTTTCGACTTCGTCAGACCCGCCACAACCTTGGAGAGTCATCAAAGCTAGGCAAAGCAAGCTGAATTTTACGTAGAGACGCATTGATCAATTTCTAAGACCAGGCTGCCCGAACCGATTGTTCGCTGTGGAACCCTTGTAAGGTTCCTACGGTACTCGATTGGGAAACTGGTGCTAAATAAGGGGGAATGGAGATGCCCAAAATCGGCCCGTTATTCACGGACCGATTTCGGCTTCATTAGGAATCCAAAGAATTCTCGATCGAGGGATTACTCGAGTTCGACAACTTCCTTGCCTCGCATCGTACCCAAGGCTTGGAAGGTGGCTTGGTTGATGTTGTCGGAAAAGAATCGAACAGAGCCATCGCCCATGGCAGCCTGAATGCCGCCAGCATGCCAACTACGGGCATGGATTTCGCCGTTGTTCGTTCGACACTCGCGACAGGGAACGTCTTCGGTACCGTTACAGTACTGCGTCGCGTCGCCGACGGGTGTGTTCGGAGACCGCATCGTGGTGAAGGTGGAGTTGCCGTGATAAGTGTTGTGGTAACGGCCACGCAAGTCGTGTGTGCCACCACAAACCACGTTGCCGGTTCCGCTGGCGGGAACACTGTCTTCTTGCAGGCGAATTTCACCGAGCATGATGGTGTTCGACGTGCCGTCCTTAACGTCGGTCAATTTCGTTTTTGAGAGTGGGTAGAACATTCCGCGAAGGTTTTGTGGAGGCACACCGTTTCCGCTCCCAGCGTCACTGGCACCATGACAAGGAATATAATTCCCGTGAAAACCCTGTTGCGTGGTCTTCGGGTTCAGGGGATCGGTCGGGCACATGAAGGTGTCGACAATCACGCTTGCTTCCGGATTCCAACTGCCGGGGAATTGCTCTGCTTCGATTTTGATCTGCATCGCCTCAAAGAGGTTGTCCTGCTCGACATACGGCAGAATCATGTGGAACCAGGACTGCCGAGCGTTAGTCGACGAACCAGGGTGGCCCCCATTGATTCGGCAGATGGTTGAGAATGGCATCACGCCGACGGAGTCGTGATAGTTGTGCAACGCCAATGCAATCTGCTTCATTTTGTTCTTGCACTGGGTTCGGCGTGCTGCCTCCCGAGCCTGTTGCACGGCGGGTAACAACAAGGCGATTAGGATCGCGATAATCGCGATCACGACCAGCAACTCAATCAAAGTGAATCCAGACCGGCGAATTATTTTGCGCATGTAAATCGTACCCGAACAAGAGAAAAGATTCCGCATCACTTGCTCAATGAGGCGGAGAGAAACAATTCAACGAAGAACTACAGTAGAAACAGATCGACAATACGTACCGAGTCTGAGGTTCGTGAACGAACCCTTAGGAAATTAGAAGGTGTACTGTAACGATTAACCGTTCTCAGCAGGAAAAGTTTTCAAAAAAATGCGAAAAAATGGATTCACATTTCAAGAGAACGGTCTGGCGTCGTACTAATTATGGGTTCCAGACGACTTACTCGCCGTCTTCACGCACGGAAAATTCTAACTTCCAGCGTTTGTCGGTCTGGGTGGACACACACCAGAGTTCCAGTAGGCCCAGTTCGTTGACTTTCGAGTGAAACTTGACGGGTACGAATGGATCTTCGCTGTCTTCATCGGGGGGGAGAACCGTTTCTAGCGGATCGGTTTCTTCCAGTTCTTCGGTCGGGGCTTTCGGTAATGTATCGCCGGGGCGGTCCTCCTTGCGGACGGACGATTTGAAAAAACGGAACTGGGCGGCTTCACCGACAACAAGACCGATTTCGCCGGATGGGACGTCCGCCTCGGTGCCTTCTTCCATTCCGAAAGGCACAACGCACAATGCTCGCAATGGACGCGGCGCTCCCGGAATGGCCAATCCGGCGGTTTCGATGCCGACGTAATACGCTCGCGCGGTCCCCCCACGAATCCGGAGACCGCCGGTCTCTTTCGACCACCCATAAAATGCCGCTCCTCGGGCAACCGCGTGATCCAAATCGTGCGTGCCTGCCAAGACTTGCGGCTTTTGTCCTTCTTCGTTGAACCAGTCGCCAAGGACATTCATGAGCCGCGTTGTCAGGTTCTCGCCTTTAAACACTCCGCCGTTGAACAACACATGCGATGGATGAACCGCCTTCCCGCTACCGTGTGCGGTCAAGAATGCCGCCAAATGCCGAGTGACCGCCGGGTCGGATTCGAAAGGTAGACCGATATCTTGGAAACCGGAAACACGCTGGCGTTTCGGGCGATCGGTGAGGGCACACTCGGGAAAGAAACCTTCCGCGAGAATTTGCTGGGCAGCTTTGCGTTCGACTTCGACAGAAACCGTGCCACCGATCAGTCGACTGCCACGTCCTAGGACGGAAACTGTGTGCGTCTCTGGTCCATCGGGTGCGAGCAGGGCTTCTTTCGCAGCTCGGCACGAATGCCATAACGACACAGACTGCCAAGGATCGAGAGAGATGCCCTTTTCTTCGAACAGTCCTGCAACATAGTGTGCGAGGGTGAGGTCCATGTTGTCGCCGCCGACCAGCAGGTGTTCGCCGACTGCGAGTCGTTGCAACACGAAATCACCGCCCTCGTCCACGACCGTAACGAGTGACAAGTCTGTGGTGCCACCACCGACGTCGCACACAAGTAGCGTGTCTTCGACGGTCAGGATCTTCCGCCATTCATCGCCAACTTCTTGTAACCAAGCGTAAACCGCGGCTTGTGGTTCTTCGAGAAGCACCAGGTCGTCTGGTAACCCGGCTGCCAGGGCTGCTTCGCGTGTCAACTCCCGGGCGGAGGCATCAAAGGAAGCCGGTACCGTTAGAACGACACGTTGGTCGGCTATCGGGGTTGACGGAAACGCTTCACTCCAAGCGGCAACGAGATGCTCCAAATACCGTCGGGATGCCTCGACGGGGGACACCTTGGGCACGTCATCTGGCGCATTCCACGGGAGAATGGCCGCATGTCGATCCACTTTGCTGTGACACAACCAGGATTTCGCTGCACCCACCGTCCGGTCGGGCACATCAGCCGACTGCTGCCGGGCGTATCGTCCCACCACCGATTCCGGATTCGACTGCCAAGGCAGGTCATGTGCTCCGTTGCCTTCCTGGCCGGTTGGCAAATAGAGAAACGAAGGTAGCGTTGTATGAGTCTCCACAGTTTGCGGAGCGACCAATTGCGGGATCGGTAGCAACTCAATGGTCGGCGTTTCCGTATTCAATGCCGCGTAGGAGAGCACACTGTTCGTGGTGCCGAGATCGATCCCAATCACAAAATCTGCGGACATGGGGCGTGCTTTCTCTAAGGAGTGGACCAAAAGCAAAGGGCGAGAGATTCCGGTCCGAAGATCTAAATCCACCGGACCCGGCGGATCGTTTCGAACGTGATCTCTTGGTTGTCGTCCGATGTCTGTTCTTTTACTTCAATTCGACTTCCGCAGGGGCGATGATGTTGGCACTCTCGTCGTTGCCTGTCCAGGCGGGTAACTGAATCGACGCCGCTTGCCAACCGTGATGGGCCAAAGTCCCGGAGTAGGGGGCTTCCCCGGTCACGTTGCCGATCAGTCGATACTGCCCTGCGTTGAATCCGGTCGGAACTTGCACGGAACTTCCTTCAGCATCGGTCAGCACTGGTTGGATTTGGAACATGCGATTGAGCGAGTCGGCCAAGTTCCGATGAATCTCCCGCACAGCAGCGCCGACTTGCGCATCGGGAATGCCGTCAAGCGGCTCTTTCACGAAGTCGATGAGGCGGGCTTCTCGTTGCAAGGTGGCGAGCAACGTCACTGCTTCGCTCCGTGCAGGTGGCTTCGGTGCTGGCGGTTGCGGTTTGGGAGCCGGTTGTTTTGGCGACTCGATTTTCGGGGCTTCCCCCGTCAAAGCCTCGCCGACTCGCGTCGCGGTTTCCGAATTGAACAAGCTACCGAAGAAAGCCCGAAAGGCCGTGCCAATACGTCCCATAAATCACTAACGATGCAAAAACCAAAGAAGAATTCGAACCGAGCCGTATTGTAGAGCGTGATGTCGGTCATGGGTACCGATCGGATTGTCTTCCCGGGAGTAGTCCAACTTCCCATTGGCAATATTTTCCGCCTGTCTTCGTGTATCGACACTTAAAATGGATTCACTATTAAGCCGTAAGAGTGTCACCAAGGCGTTGGGAAAGTTGTCTCATCTTTAAACTCAGGTGAATCCGGTCCGTTTGCTAGCGCGAGTGACAAATCCGGGCGGAGACCATGGGTTCTGATTGAGACCCGTCGATGGTCGGTCTAGAATGCAAGGGCTTTCCCGCAATTTGTGCGAAGCGGCTTCCGAAGAAAGGTTTCGAATGCGTTTTGACCGTCGGCAATCGAATACAACTCCCTATTTCAATCGTCGCGATCAGATGCGGATGTTGATGATGGTGGGCATGCTGATGGTCGTTGTGCTTGCGGCTCAGCACGCGGCGAAGCCGAGCACTTGGAAATGGATGTTCCCGAACGAACCCAACAATCCGCCAGCTGCGAATTCGGAAGAAGCCGAATCCGCGGATCAGCTCGGTGAGTTTTCCCTGGTCGAAGACACGGACGATTCGCGTAGGGATTCTGATTCGCGTGACGAACCGCAGTCCGACTTGCATGAAGAAGGCGATCCGGAACTTCCCGATACGCTTCGGCGGGAGTTGAAACAAAAGGTCAGTGACGGTTCGGTCGGTGTGCGTGCTGCAGAACGGGAGACTTTTTTTCACATCTTGGAGTACGCGAAATCAGTCGAGCCCCAGCGATTGAATTCCGATGTCGAGGACGGATTGACTTATGCAATTCTGATGGACGAGACTTCCGCATTTCGCGGTCAGGCCATTCACCTGCGTGGTACGCTTCGGCGTTTGCAACGAACCGATGCCGTCTCAAATGTCGCCGGCGTTACCGAGTTTTGGGAAGGCTGGATGATGACCGAAGATTCCGGACTATTTCCGTATCGGATCATCGCGGCTAACGTCTCAGAGGAGTTGCCAACTGGTATGGAGATCGAGGTACCGGTGGAGTTCAGCGGCTATCTCTTCAAACGTGAGGCGTATGAATCGAATGATGGCGTCAAAGAGACCCCAACACTCATTGGTCCGACGATTCAACCATTGATTGTGCGGACGCGGCCCAGAGAAGTTGAGCAGAGCGAGCAGGGGTTGATTCCCTACGTGATCGGGCTAGCGGTGGCCATTGCAATTGGCCTGAGCATTACTTTGTGGCGATTTCGAGTCAGCGACCGCCGATTTGGCGATCGCCATGTACAGACCTTCATCGCTGCCACGCCCGAATCTATGGAAACGCTACGTGATCTTGACTTCGTCGATCCCGGCGAAGCCCTCCGCAAACTCGCGGAAGGCGAAGAATCAGAAGCGTAAGCTGGGTTAGCAAAGCGTCACCCAGCATCGACGATCGCCCTCACCACAAAGAAAGGCGAGGACGAGTCTCAGCCTAGAGAAAAGTGGCGGTCTAGGCGTTGGCTTCAACAGGAGCGACGTTGACTCGTCGGCCATTGCGGTCGAAGAAAACGGTGCCGGGGACCAATGCGTAGATTGTGTAATCGCGTCCCATGCCGACATTTTGGCCGGGGTGCCATTTCGTTCCACATTGGCGGATCAAAATGTTCCCTGGAACAACGCTTTGGCCGCCAAATTTCTTCACGCCACGACGTTGTGCGTTGGAGTCCCGTCCGTTGCGGCTGGACCCTTGCCCCTTCTTATGTGCCATTGGTTCTACCCTTCAAACATGTCCGCCGCGAGGGATGGACGATTAACCTTGCAATTGCAAATGGATGGAAGTCCCGCATTTTGGTGAATTCGTCGTCAGCATGCAAGGGTGAGTTCGTAGGATTTTGGTCGTCCGATCAAACCGGTTCTCCATTCATGAGTCGGTACCTGGTTGACAATCGAAAAATTTTCTGGATACACTCACATCCCATCAGCATTGATATGCCGAAATCGTGTTCCTATCAGAAGTTGTGCGGGAGTTCGCTGCGAAAGACACCCACAGACAGTTCCATTCTTCCCTTGGTTCCAGGACAGAGAGTAGACACCACGGATGCAAACACATCGTCGCTCACCACTTTGGTCAATGTTCCCGGTCAGAATGAAGTTCCTAATCGGGTTTTTTCTCTTGCTGGCCCTGTTTGGCCCGGTCGAAGTGTGCCAAGCCGCCGAAGAAGCCGCTACCGACACGGCGGTGCATGAAACCGGTGGATGGCCCGTGGCAGTCGGTTGGGCGTTTAGCTTGCTGGCTTCGCTAACGTCTTTGTTCGTCGCGTACAAGTTCTACACCTGGATGGCAGCCCAGGACGAAGGCGATGAAAACATGATCCGCATCGCCGAACACGTTCGGCAAGGTGCGCGGGCATATCTGTTCCAGCAATACAAAGTGGTGACGGTGTTCTTCGTCATTGTGTGTGCACTCTTGGCGATCTTGGCATTCGGGTTTGGTCAGCAATCGACATGGGTGCCGTTCGCGTTCTTTACGGGTGGTGCATTTTCCGGTCTGGCCGGTTGGTACGGCATGAAAACCGCCACCATGGCCAGTTCCCGAACCACGCAAGGGGCCAAAAACTCGCTCAACGAGGGACTGCAAGTCGCCTTCCGCAGCGGTGCGGTAATGGGGTTGGTCGTCGTTGGCCTGGGGCTTCTGGATATCTGTCTCTGGTTCGGGTTTCTGAACTGGATTTGGAAAATGGAACTGACCGAAATCACCGTGACGATGCTGTGCTTCGGTATGGGGGCCAGTGCCCAGGCGTTATTTGCCCGCGTTGGTGGCGGGATCTTTACGAAAGCCGCCGATGTCGGGGCGGACATCGTCGGAAAAGTAGAATCGAACATCCCCGAAGACGACCCACGTAACCCCGCCACCATCGCGGATAACGTGGGCGATAACGTGGGTGACGTCGCCGGGATGGGAGCTGACTTGTACGAATCGTACTGCGGTTCGATTCTCGCCAGTGCCGCCCTTGGTGTGGCCGCGTTTCATGGCGTTTCGTCCCAAATGCAGTTCATGATGCTCCTACTGCCGATGTTGCTCGCGGCTTGCGGCATCGGGTTGTCGATTGGTGGGATTTACCTCGTCCGCACCGAAGAAGGCGCGACCCAACGCAACTTGTTGAGCGCACTCGCCAAGGGCATCAACGGCAGCAGCATTGGGGTGGCGGTAGTCGCGGCAATTTTGGTGATCATCACGCTCGTCTTGCCATCGAATAACCTCACTTACGCGGCCGATGTCAGCGAAAACATGCCCAGAGGGTGGAGCCTGTTTTGGGTTTATGGGTCGATTGTCACCGGTTTGCTGGCGGGTTGGGTAATTGGCAAATGGACGGAATACTCTACGAGCGAGGAATATGCTCCCACGAGACGAATCGCTGACCAGTCCGTCACCGGACCCGCGACGGTCATCATCGCCGGGGTGGCCGAAGGGTTGTACTCGGTATGGGTTCCGATTGTGACCGTCGGCGTGGCGATCTTGCTCGCCTTCGGTTTCGCCACGAATTTTAATTATGCTGACCCCCGCGTCTTCGCCCTAGGACTTTACGGCGTCGCAATTGCAGCTGTCGGGATGCTGAGCACTCTCGGAATCACCTTGGCGACCGATGCTTACGGTCCCATCGCCGACAATGCCGGTGGTAACGCGGAAATGAGTCATCAAGACCCCACCGTGCGGCAACGGACCGACGCCCTTGACAGTCTCGGCAACACCACCGCGGCGACCGGGAAGGGCTTCGCGATTGGTTCAGCCGCCCTGACGGCATTGGCACTTCTTGCGGCTTATGTCGAAGAGGTTCGCATCGGCTTCGAACGCTGGGCGGTCAAGTCGGAAGTGGTTGCCAGCGAAAGCGAAACCAATGCGACGCTGCTGAAACTCGACCGTGATGTACTTGTCTATAATGACGGTGAAGAGAACCAGGCATACTTGCTGTATCCGGTTGGCCGCAACCCGAGTCAATCGGTTCAGGCCATTCAGAAAGCGGAAATCGGCCAAACTGTCGATGTCAACTTGAAGGAAATGATTGACAACGAAGCCGCCGTGCAGAATTCCACTGCGACCATGCCGGACTTCGTGCGGTACTACAACGTCACGCTGATGAACCCTGCTGTGTTAGTTGGCATGTTCCTTGGCGTGATGTTGGCGTTCGTGTTCTGTGCTTTGACGATGAAAGCCGTCGGACGCTCGGCGAGCGACATGGTC
Source organism: Thalassoroseus sp. (assembly GCF_984380535.1). Taxonomy (NCBI): domain Bacteria; kingdom Pseudomonadati; phylum Planctomycetota; class Planctomycetia; order Planctomycetales; family Planctomycetaceae; genus Thalassoroseus; species Thalassoroseus sp. The sequence goes on along the minus strand of NZ_CFHRBF010000002.1, from coordinate 283,251 downwards.
GAGGAAGTTCGCCGACAATTCCGCGAGATTCCCGGAATCATGGACGGCACAGCCGAACCCGAGTACAGCCGGTGTGTCGCTATTAGTACGCGAGCCGCTCAGCGAGAAATGCTGATTCCCTCCGCCATTGGCTTCGGCGTGCCGATTATTGTCGGGCTACTGCTGGGAGTTCCCGGCGTGATGGGCTTGCTCGCCGGGGGATTGACCTCCGGGTTCGCAGTCGCAATTATGATGGCCAACGCTGGGGGCGCATGGGATAATGCCAAGAAGTACATTGAAGCCGGCGCACACGGCGGGAAGGGGACGGAAGCTCATAAAGCGACCGTCGTCGGCGACACCGTGGGCGACCCCTTCAAAGATACCAGCGGACCAAGCTTGAACATTTTGATTAAACTCATGAGCATGGTATCCGTCGTCTTTGCCGGATTTATCGTGCAATGTGCCCTCCGAATCTTCTAAAATTAAACCTCAGAACTCACTGAAATCTTGGAGACTCAACCGATCGTGATCGAACAAGTACAAACACGTCGCACCACCGAACAACAGCAATCTCTTGTCCAAGCCTGTCGGTGTGCTCGCATTTGTGAAGACTTTCGCGGTCGCGACACGCTCGTGCTGGACATGATCGGCATCACGCCGATTTTCGACTACTTCGTGATCACCACCGGTACCAACCGCCGACAGATGCATGCGATTTCCGACGAAGTCAGCAAGATGCAGCGGTCGAAGGGCGGAGCCAAACGGGGCAGCGAAGGGTACGACGAGAGCACCTGGATCGTGCAGGATTTCGGCGACATCGTATTGCACGTGTTCACCGAAGAATCACGGGCGATGTACGATTTGGAATCGTTATGGGCCGACGCCAAACGTGTCGATTGGCAAAGTGTCCTGGACGAATTCGACACCGAAAGCGTGTCCGACTAAATCCGCCGGACAGTCCTGTCAACCTTGAATGAACGCTCTCCAAACGCTAGACGTTGGAGGGCGTTTTTAATTGTCTTCGACTCATCACGGAACATTGCGACCAACGGTCGCGTGGCTTGAACATGAATATCACTGCAGAACTTCGTCATCGATTTGAAACCGCGTTGTCTTCTCTGACCAGCGATCCCGCTGAATATGCCACCCTGGTGCGACCGGCCCAAAATCCCCAGTTCGGCGACTATCAAGCCAACTGCGCGATGCCGCTTGCGAAGAAACTCTCTGAGAAGCCACGCGACGTCGCCGCTAAGATCGTCGAACAACTGGACGTGTCCGACTTATGTGAGACGCCAGAGATTGCCGGCCCGGGGTTTATCAATCTGAAACTCCGTAGCGACTGGCTGACGGAACATATCAATTCAATTGCCCGCGATGAACGACTCGGCGTCGAACCAGTCGAGAATCCGCAGACGATCGTGATTGACTACTCGGCTCCGAACGTCGCCAAACCGATGCACGTCGGTCACCTCCGCAGTAGCGTGATCGGAGCGGCTCTCTATAACATCCTGACGTTTCAGGGCCACAAGGTCATCAGCGATAACCACATCGGCGACTGGGGCACTCAGTTCGGGATGATCATCTACGGCTACAAAAACTTTCTCAATGAGAACGCCTACCAGCAAGACGCCGTGACGGAGTTAGCGAGGTTGTATCGCTTGGTGAACACCCTCAGCGACTACCATGCGAATGTGAATGCCAAGTTGCCAAACGCAATCGCACGTCTCAGCTGTCTCAAACAAGACCTCGCGGATGCGGAAGCAAGTTTGGACGACTCGGACAAGGCCACAAAGAAGAAACTTAAGAAGCTTCGGTCCGATGTTGAGACCGAAGAGAAATCCGTGCAATCACTTCAAAAGTCGATCCAACAGCTTGAAGCCGATCCCGAACTTCAAGAACTAGCCGATCAACATCCTGAGATTGCAAAACTCGCACGTCTGGAAACCGCCAAGCTGCATGCCGGTGATGAAGAGAACCGCAAACTCTGGAATGAGTTTTTGCCGGCGTGTCTTGCAGCATTGCAGAATGTCTACGATCGACTTGGCGTTTCGTTTGATCATACGCTAGGTGAAAGCTTCTATGATCCGATGTTGGCCGAAGTCGTAGAGGCCCTTGAAGCAAAGGGGCTCGCATCTGAAAGCAAGGGGGCGACATGTGTTTTCCTGGAACAGTTTGAGGCGCCTTTTATCGTGCGTAAGTCGGATGGGGCTTATAACTATGCCACGACCGATCTCGCGACAATTCAATACCGTGTCAATGAGTTCGACGCGGACGCGATGCTCTATGTAGTCGATTCGCGTCAAGGCGATCATTTCAAGATGCTGTTCGAGACGGCTCGCAAATGGGGCTATGACAAGAACTTTCAGCACGTCAATTTTGGCACAGTGCTAGGGAAAGACCGCAGACCATTCAAAACGAGAGCAGGGGATACAGTTGGTCTCGAGAGTTTGCTCGACGAGGCTGTGAACCGATCCTATCGAATTGTAAGCGACAACGATGAATCAAAACCCAACGGTCCTGAACTTGATGAAGCGACACGCCGGGATGTTGCGGAGAAGGTGGGGATTGGTGGAGTTAAGTACGCTGACCTGCACATTAATCGCGAGAGTGATTACGTCTTTGATTGGGACCAGATGCTAGCCACCAACGGCGATACTGCAACTTATATGCAGTACTCCTATGCCCGCGTGAATGGCATCTTTAGTCGTGGCGGGTTTGATCGAGAGATGATTCGCAACTCGGACACGCAGATTCAACTGAACGAACCGGCGGAACGGGAACTTGCACTCGCGTTGCTGAAGTTTGGCGAGGCAATTGATGATACGGCTAGCGAGTTGCGACCGCATATTCTGACAGGGTATCTTTTCGAAACTGCGAACAAGTTTAGTACGTTCTACGACCAGTGTCCTGTTCTCAAAAGTGAGGGCGAGACGCAACAAAGTCGCTTATTGTTGTGCGATCTCACCTGTCGCGTGTTACAACAAGGACTTGCATTGCTAGGCATTGAGACTTGCGAACGCATGTAAGTTTCATGTGCATTAGAATAAGCCCGCCGGAGCAAACTTCGGCGGGCTTTTTTGTTTGGTCACGGATAGCCAACGGCTACGCCAAAATGTCGTGCACGACATTCCCGTAGACATCGGTCAGACGGAAGTCGCGACCGGAGTAACGATAGGTGAGTTGTTCGTGGTTGAGGCCGAGTTGATGCAGGATGGTGGCGTGGAGATCGTGCATGTGGACTCGGTTTTCGACGGCGTAATAACCGTAGTCGTCCGTCTCGCCGTACGCGATTCCGCCTTTAACGCCACCACCGGCTAACCACATCGTGAAGCCCTGCGGGTTGTGATCGCGACCATCATTCCCTTGAGCAATTGGTGTGCGACCAAACTCACCGCCCCAAACGACGAGGGTGTCATCAAGTAAGCCGCGGGCTTTGAGATCTGCGAGTAACGCAGCGATCGGTTGGTCCACCGCGAGGCTATTTCGTGTGTGGCCGTTTCGTAAGCCGCCGTGCTGATCCCACACATTCCCGGTCGAAACTTGAATATACCGCACACCAGCCTCGGCACACCGTCGCGCGAGAATGCATTGCTTAGCGAAGTTGCTCGTCTCTTTCTTGTCGACACCGTAAAGGTCTTGAATGGACTTCGGCTCTTGAGATAAATCGAGCACATCGGGAGCTGTTTGCTGCATGCGGAAAGCAAGTTCGAAGGACTCAATCGCGCCTTCAATTTGTTCGTCTTGAACCGATCGATTGAGATGATTGCGGTTCAAACTCTGCAAGAGATCGAGTTGTTTTCGCTGGGCAGTCAGGCTTTCACCGGTGGATAAGTTTTCGATCTTTCCACTTCCGAGTTTGCCCGAACTTCCAATGGTCGTCGCTTGGTGGGCCGCCGGTAGAAATGCGGAACCGTAGTTGCGTGGGCCGCCGTGACCGCTCGGCGGGCTAATCGAAATAAACGCGGGGAGGTTTTGATTTTCCGCACCCAGACCGTAACTTACCCAAGCTCCGACGCTCGGACGAACAAAATTATCGGTGCCGGTGTGCAACATGCAAACGGCTTGCCCGTGCGATTGCCCACGACTATGCATCGAACGAATGACACAAAGGTCGTCAACGTGCTTGGCAACGTTGGGCATCAACTCAGAAACCCACAGCCCGCTTTCGCCGTGTCGATCAAACTTCCAAGGCGACTTCATCAACTTGGGTTTCGCACTGATATTCGGAGCCGGATCGAATGGCAGGTTCTTACCATCGTCAGCTTGAAGTCTTGGTTTGTAGTCGAACAGGTCGACTTGGCTAGGACCGCCATGCATAAACAGAAAGATCACTCGTTTCGCCCGCGGGGCGTGATGCGGCCGGACTGCAGCGTGTGATTGCCTATTTGCTTCGGCTGCTAGACCTGCGAATGCTAGGTAACCAAAGCCGCAGGCGCTTGATTGCAGTAGTTGTCGGCGGGTTAGCGGAGTTGCGACTGGGTTTTGAGAACGCATTGGGAATGGCCTTATTCAATCATTGAGTTTAGCTAATTGTCACAATCCGCTTGTCTAGTTTCTCGCATGACACGCTGTAGAGTCATGCAAGTCGATTGGTCTAGTCGACCAAGCGAAATTCCGTTGTCGCGAATAGTGCCTGAACTAGCTGTGTCCAAGCATCCTGTGAAAACGATTGGTCTGCTAAGTACTGTTCGGTCTGTTCGACTTCCGTCGTCGTTGGCATGCGTGCGTAGACTTTCTGATAGAGTGGGATCAGTCGGTCCGTCGTCGTTAGGGAATCGTCCTGAGTCAGCAGTTGCGTCGTAGCTTTCGCTCGGGATCTCACAAACGGCGAATTGAGCATATAGAGTGCTTGAGCCGGGACGTTTGTCAGTGATCGCTTACCGACGACGACATCTGGGTCGGCGAAGTCAAATGTTGTCAGGAAGGTGGGCAGTTGGTTTCGGATGATCGGCAAGTACATGCTGCGGCGAAGCGAGACATTGCTAGAACCGCTCGAACCCTGACTACCATTGTCGACGACGAGATATTTATAGTCTTTCATCGGGGCTTCGTTCGGACTGAGATCGAGTTCGCCGCTGACGAACAACATCGCGTCACGGATCGACTCAGCTTGCAATCGTTTGCGGTTGGCACGCCAGAGCAGTCGGTTGTCGGGATCGGTTTCCGCGAAATCGGCATGGAACTTCGTACTCATTCCGTAGGTGCGAGACAGCACGATACGGCGGATAAGTTGTTTGATGCTCCAGCCGTTCTCTACAAATTCAACCGCGAGTGTGTCGAGTAGTTCCGGATGCGATGGCGTTTCGCCGAGATGTCCAAAGTTGTCGACCGTTCGCACGAGACCACTGCCAAACAGGTGATGCCAAACTCGGTTGACGATCACGCGGGCAGTGAGTGGGTTGTCAGGGCGAACAATCCAGTCGGCAAGTTCCAGTCGACCGCTTTGTTCGGAGTTCTCGATGTGTCTGGGTTCGGAATCCAGAACTTGCAAGAACCCCCGCTGTACCTTTTGGCCTTGATTCTTGACTTCGCCGCGAATGCAGATGTTGCAGTCGTCAATTTGCGGTGCTTCACGCGCAGCCATCACAAGCGGTGCGGGAGCCGGCGCTGATTTCTCGAGGTCTTTGAGTTGCTTCTCGAACTGTTTCACGACGGCCTGAGCCGACTTCACTTGTTCACGAAGTTTCGTGGATTCGTCGGAGACTTTTTGGGCCTTGGCAGTCGCGATCGGCTGCTGTTTGACGGGGATGAATTGGACGGCGTCGGCGATCACATAATCCGTGGTGCCGGTGTTGGAGATCGTTACCGATCCGTTCTTCCCGGCTTCGAATTCAAAGGTTCCCAGCGGTTCGAACAGGGAATCGATCTTGGCGACTTTGGTCTGGTTGAGCTTGAGCTCGTGCTCGCCTTTCGCATGACGAATCGTTACCGGCACTGCGGAATCGCGACCAGAACTGCCGGCGTACGAAATACGAACTTCATAACGACCGGCTTCGGGTAAGTTTGGGGTCCAGGTGACAGACTTCGTTCCCTGACCGGTTTTTTCGTCGTGGATGTAGCCATCGCCGACGTAATTCGGACTGAATTTCGATTCCTTCCAATCACCGACGATTTTGGCGTCCGTGTTGTCGACGACAATTCCCTCATAACTACTGCTGAGTCGCCCTAAAGATTTTTCAGCGGCAGAGAGAGATTTCTTCGCCGCATCCAGCTTCGATTTGACGGCTGCGACCGCTTCCCGGTGTTGCTTCAACGCTTTCGCGTGTTCCGGTGAAACGGGCAGTGAGGTTTCTTTCCATGCCGAGACATACTGCTGACTTTCACCTTCGAGTGTGACAGTGCTCTTGAAAATGCCCGCCAGCGCGTAGTAGTCGGCTGTGGGAATGGGGTCGAACTTGTGATCGTGACAGCGGGCACAACCGAGCGTCAGCCCAAGGAACGTTTTGCCGACGGTGTCGAGTTGTTCGTCGACGACGTCCATCTGCAGCTTCTTCTTGTCGCGTTCACTGAGCATCTTCGCGCCGATGTTTAGAAACGTGGTCGCGGTCAGTTGCTCGGCCCGTTGGTGTCGGTCCTCGTATGGCAACAAATCGCCGGCGAGTTGTTCGCGGACGAATTCGTTGTACGGCTTATCATTGTTGAAGGCGTTGACAACGTAATCACGGTACCGCCAGGCATTGTAGAAACTTGCGTTGAAGTCGCTGCCATTCGAGTCGGCGTAACGGGCGACGTCCAACCAATGTCGTCCCCAACGCACGCCGTACTGAGGTGAGGCCAGCAACCGATCGACGACCTTGGCCTTTGCGACGGCATCGGTCGATTCATCGGCGAGAAACGCTTGTTGTTCTGCGATTGTCGGCGGCAAACCGATGAGATCGAATGTGACGCGTCGCAACCACGTCCGGCGGTCGGCATCCGGGGCAGGGTGCATGTTCTCGGCTTCCAGTCGGGACAGCACGAAGTAATCAATGTCATCGCGGGGCCATTGGTTATCTTCGACGGTCGGCACTCCGGACGATTCGGGCAGTTGGAAGGCCCAGAAATCGCGGGCGGTGTTCCAGTCGTAACCCTTGTGGGCGGTCTTGACCGGGGCGTCGCCCTCACGCGGATCGTAAGCGCCCGACCGCACCCATGTTTCGAGAATCTTGATGTCCGCGTCGGACAGTTTTCCCTGGGGTGGCATTTCGAAGGTGAGATACTTCACCGCATCAATAAGGGGGCTTTCGTCCGGTTTGCCGGGGATGATGGCGGGGCCGCTATCGCCACCGGTGACCCATCCGGCTTTCGTGTCGATCGCCAAACCGCCTTTGAGTTCGTCGGAATCCGCGGAGTGACACTCGTAGCAATGCTTGACGAGCAATGGCCGAACTTTGCTCTCAAAGAACTCAGCATCATTGGCGTACAGATTTCCGACGAAGTGCAGACTGAACGCGACAAGACTGAGACGCAAAGACGTTTGGAGCGCGAGCGATTGCATGGAGAGCGTCCATTTGGGAAGGATGCTGGGCGGGTATGATCAGTGATTGCCGTGTGGGGCACGACTCGCCATTTGGACAACACTCGTAAATTGTCCACGCCAAACCTTAACCGAATTTCCTGGCGTTGACAAATCGAATGTGAAATTTGTCCATGTGCTGATGCGTCTTGCGGGGGACTGTGTCGCGTCGTCGCGGATCGGCGACAGATCACTTACACTAAAGACAACGCGGATCGGTTGGCGTAGGGAGTTCCGGTGATGAAGCAGATGGTTGGGTTTCTACTGTGCGGTTGGGTGATCTGGAGCGGTTGTGCGGAAGATCCACACGCACCACCAGCGAAGACGGAAGAGAAGCCGAAGTCGCAGCCAGAGGCGAAATCCGTCGAGCACTCGTCGCCGGACAGTTCCGTCCTCACCGAACTGCAGGAAATGCGGAACGGACTGCGAAACGGGCAACCACAGGTGTTGTGGTACAAGTTGCCAGCAGATTTTCGAGACGACGCGGAGTCGCTGGTCCACGAATTTGCGGACCGCGTCGATGAGGAACTCTGGCGAAATGCGTTCGCGAGTTGGCAAAAAGTCCGGCAGATTCTCGCAGAGAAGAGCGGCTACATCCTAGCGTTGCCGGAATTCGAGGAACTCAGTGACGACGAGCAACAACGGTTGCAGACGCGGTTGCAGCAAACAGCCGGCCTGTTGGAAACGATTCTCGAAAGTGATCTATCGAGTCTCACGAAGCTTCGCCGGATCAGCATCGGGGAGTTTCTGAAGACGAACGGCTCCGAGTTACTTTCAAGTTCTTCAAAGTCGAACGAATGGATCTTCCCGACGGACGCCGATCCACAGGTGTTGGCCGAGGATGAGCAAACGACCCGCATTGGCTGGTTTCGTTCGGGCGAGGAAACGCCGACACGTGTCGAGTTGTGGGTGCGACACGGGCGACACTGGGTGTCGGCGGATTGGCTGCTGGTTTGGGAACAAATTCGGCTGGCCCGACAGGAATTGAAAACCACGACGGAACCGTTAGGAGCGGTGGCGGAACGTTTACAGTCGCTGCAAGCGGCGGACAGTGTTCTGACACAACTCGTGACCGCCAAAAACGAGTCAGAGTTCGCTGAGGTTTGGCAACGTGACGTGAACGACAACGTTCGTACGCAGATTATCGGGCAACTCCGCGGATGGGCTGGAATCGAGACGCCGATTGTCGAAGCGGAGTCGGCTACGAATCCCGATTCGAAATCAGATCCCGAAACCGGATCATCCCCGATCACGAATGCCACGCAAGCGGATTACGTCACCATCGAAGTCCGAGGCAAACTCGACGAACAAGCCGAGGACGTATTGTTTCTGGCGTTCGAAGCTGCAATTGTTGGAGATGCCGACGTGCTCGCGTTGCCTGGCGAGAAAAACTGGACGAGCCAAGTCGGGCCCGTGCGGGATGTCGAAGCGTTTGCAAAACGCCTTCGGATTGGCCGAATTGTTGAGGTCGATGCGGAAAATCGGCGAATCGTTTTGGAGTGGACCGATCCGACCAGTTTCCGTACACCGGACTGATCTGTTAGAATTGATGCGTTATTCGCATCTTCCGATTGAACCATCACGAGGTTCCATTCATGGAAATCCGTTTCAGTCTTCTTCTCCTTCCTGGTGTTCTATCTGCAATTGGTCAACCGATTCGAGCGGCCGAGCCAATTGATTTCAATCGCGATATCCGCCCGTTGTTGTCGGACCGTTGTTATCACTGTCACGGACCGGACGCCGCGCATCGCGAGTCTGGTTTGCGGTTCGACACCCAAGACGGTGCGATGGCTGAAACCGACACCGGCAATCATGCCATTGTCCCCGGTGAGCGGGCCAAGTCCGCGATGTGGGAACGAATCACGTCGACCGACCCAGCTCTGAAAATGCCACCGCCGGAGTCAGGACGGAAACTTTCGAAGTCCGACATCGAGACGCTTGGCCGGTGGATCGACGAAGGGGCACCCTGGGCGAAACATTGGTCGTTCATTGCTCCTGTGAAGGCAGAACTCGCGCAAACGAAATGGGAAGACCGCGTTCGAAACCCGATTGATCGATTCGTGTTCGCGCGGTTGGAGAAAGAGGGACTCACACCGTCTCCAGAAGCCGACCGGGAAACACTGATTCGTCGCGTGACATTCGATCTGACAGGATTGCCACCGACGCTTGATGAAATCGATGCGTTTCTCGCGGACGAGTCGCCGGATGCTTACGAGAAGGTGGTCGATCGGTTACTTCGCTCTCCACGTTTCGGCGAGCACATGGCGCGATATTGGTTGGATGCCGCCCGTTATGGCGACACGCACGGTTTGCACCTCGACAACGAACGCAGCATTTGGCCGTATCGGGATTACGTGATCGATGCGTTCAATAACAACAAACCGTTCGATGAATTTACGATCGAGCAAATCGCCGGCGATTTGTTGCCGGAACCGACTTTGCAACAACGCATCGCTACGGGGTTCAATCGCTGTAATGTCTCCACAAGTGAGGGCGGGGCGATCGCCGAGGAGTTCCGCGTTCGTTACGCCATCGATCGGACCGAAACACTAGGGACCGTGTGGATGGGACTGACGGTCGGTTGTGCGGTCTGTCACGATCACAAATACGACCCGATCTCCCAGGCCGAGTTCTTTCAACTCTATGCGTATTACAACAGCACCGCCGACAATGCGATGGACGGGAACGCATTGTTGCCACCGCCCGCGGTTCGTGTGCCTACGGAAGAACAGCGACAACAAATCGCCGATTTGCAAGCGAAGATTACCAAGCTCGAACACACGCTAACCACAAAAGCAATTAACTACCCTTATGAAGACCCCGGTCCCGAAGCCGATTCTGCCTTAGAAGGACCGCGTGAGTTTGTTTGGATCGAGGATTCCGTACCTCCTGGTGCCAGTCCGATGGGGAATTCGCCATGGGAGTTTGTGACGGCACCGGCTCCCGTGTTCAGCGGAGAAAAGGCCAGCAAACGGACCGCTACCGGACTGAGTCAGCATTTCTTTCAAGACGCTTCACCCGGATTGATCGTGGGCGAGAACGACACGTTGTTCGCTCACGTGTACCTCGATCCGAAGAATCCGCCGCAAGAAATCATGCTGCAATTCAATGATGGTAACTGGGAACATCGTGCGGTTTGGGGAGCCGACAAAATCGATTGGGGCCAAAAAGATTCTCCCAGTCGTCGGTCCTTTGGCGAACTGCCGGAAGTCGGCCAGTGGGTTCGGTTGGAAGTCAAAACCCAAGACGTCGGGTTGAAGCCGAACAGTGTAATCAAGGGGTGGGCTTTCACCCAATTCGGCGGGACCGTCTATTGGGACAAGGCCGGCATCATCTCTGAGAACCGTCAGGCGGGAGATGGCTTTGCATCGCAACTCGCTTGGGAACAATCGATGGCGACTCGCAAGTACGAAGGTCTGACAGCCGACATTACCGCTGCTCTCAAGACACCAACCGCCGAACGAACACCCGCGCAGAATGAACTCGTCAAAGCGTATTTCATTAGTGAGGTTTATCCGAAATCGCGACCGGAATTCGATCAGATGCGAAGCGAGTTGCAAAAGACTCGTGACCAAATTGCCGGAATTGAAAAGCAGGCTCCGAGCTCGCTCGTGATGGCCGACCAACCGAACTTGCGACCGACTTACGTGTTAGAGCGGGGCGAATACGACAAACCGAACAAAGAGCGTGAAGTCTTCCCGAACGTGCCAGCAGTGTTGCCCGCACTCCCGGAAGATGCTCCCAAGAATCGGTTGGCACTTGCGGAGTGGTTAGTCAGTGATTTGCATCCATTAACGGCCCGCGTGATCGTCAATCGCGATTGGCAGCGATTCTTCGGCACGGGGCTCGTGAAGACTGCGGAGGATTTCGGAGCGCAAGGCAATTGGCCTTCGCATCCTCAATTACTCGATTGGTTAGCCGTCGAGTTTCGCGAGAGCGGTTGGAACGTCAAGCACATCCAGAAGCTGATTGCGATGTCGTACACGTATCGGCAGTCGAGCCATGCCAGTCGGGAAGCGTTTACCCACGACCCCGAAAACCGTTTGCTCGCGCGAGGCTCACGATTCCGTCTCGATGCGGAAATGTTGCGAGATTACGCACTCGCTACAAGCGGATTGCTCGTCGAACAGATCGGCGGCAAGAGTGTGAAGCCGTATCAACCGGGCGGATTGTGGGAGGCGGTTGGTTATACCTCCAGCAACACCGCGAAATTCAAGCAAGACAACGGCCATGCACTTTATCGTCGCAGTATGTACACATTTTGGAAACGCACCAGTCCGCCACCGTCAATGGCCACGTTTGATGCCCCCACGCGGGAAGCGTGCACCGTGCGGCGTCCGCGAACGAACACGCCGCTGCAAGCATTGGTGTTGATGAACGACACGCAATACGTCGAAGCCGCTCGACATTTCGGCGAACGAATTGTCGAAGAGGGTGGAGAGTCCGACGACGACCGCTTGATCTTCGGATTCCGGGTCACGACAGGACGCCATCCAAATCCGCAGGAACTCCAAGTACTGAATACGGTGTTAGTCCAATATCGTCAGCAATACGAGGACGAACCCGAAGCCGCGAAAAGCCTGTTGTCCGTCGGTGACTCACCGGCCACCGAAACCGACCAACCCGGCGAACAAGCCGCGTGGACGATGATCGGGAGTTTGCTGATGAACCTCGATGAAGCCATCACCAAGGGGTGAGTCTTCGGTCGAGTGTGAACCCATGAAACAATTTCGCATTGAAGGTCAGGAATCGAGCTATGCATCCGCTGTTGCAAACACGACGTCATTTCTTCGGCCGTTCCGCGACCGGAATCGGAACGGTCGCGTTGGCCTCGTTATTGAATTCTTCGAACTCGGCCTCCGCGAATGAGACATCCCCACAGACCGGAGGAGTGCTGAAGTCATTGCCGTTCCCGGCGAAAGCGAAACGCGTCATCTATTTGTTCATGTCGGGGGCTCCGTCCCAACTCGATATGTTCGACTACAAACCCAAGATGGACGCGATGTTCGACAAAGACCTGCCAGACTCCATTCGGCAAGGTCAGCGACTGACCACCATGACCAGCGGTCAAAAGCGATTTCCCATTGCACCGACGAAATACAAGTTCGCCCAATACGGGAAGAGCGGGGCGTGGGTCAGCGAATTGTTGCCGCACACCGCGAAAATCGTCGACGACTTGGCCTTTATCAAAACGGTCAACACAGAGGCAATCAACCATGACCCGGCGATCACATACATCCAAACCGGTTCGCAGCAACCGGGGCGTCCGAGTTTAGGAGCGTGGCTGTCATACGGTCTCGGGCAAGAGAACCAAAACCTGCCTGGTTTTGTGGTACTGCACTCGACATGGAGTGCCAAACGTGATGCCCAAGCGATTTACTCTCGGTTGTGGGGCAGTGGGTTTTTGCCGTCGAAACACCAGGGTGTGTCGTTGCGATCACAAGGCGATCCGGTGTTGTACCTGTCGAATCCGCCCGGCGTGGACGGCCAAGCCCGTCGCACGATGCTCGATGCATTAGGGCAACTCAATCGGCAGCAGTTCGATGCCGTCGGTGATCCGGAAATCAATACCCGCATTGCCCAGTACGAAATGGCGTACCGTATGCAGACTTCGGTGCCGGATTTGATGGACCTCAGCGGCGAACCGAAACACATCCTCGAGCAATACGGTCCGGATGTCAGCAAGCCCGGCACGTTCGCAGCGAATTGCTTACTCGCCCGCCGACTGGCCGAACGCGACGTGCGATTTATTCAAATCTTCCACCGCGGTTGGGACCATCACGGGGCGTTGCCACGCGATTTGCCGCTGCAATGCGGAGATATCGACCAACCCGCCTCCGCCTTGGTTCAAGACCTCAAACAACGGGGACTCCTCGAAGATACCCTCGTGATTTGGGGCGGAGAATTCGGCCGGACAATTTATTGCCAAGGCGGTCTGACACGTGAGAACTACGGTCGCGACCATCACCCACGTTGCTTCACCATCTGGATGGCTGGCGGCGGTGTGAAGGGCGGAATCACGTACGGTGAAACGGACGACTTCAGTTACAATGTTGCCGAGAAACCCGTGCACATTCACGATTTGAACGCCACGGTGCTCCGCTGTTTGGGCATTGATCACGAACGGCTCGTCTACCGCTTCCAGGGCCGAGATTTCCGCCTGACCGATGTGCACGGGAACGTCGTCGAGGAAATTCTCGCTTAACACCGGTCGGTCGCTCACACGATCTCGGCAAACAATGTGCGTTCGGCGTGCGTCGAATCAGAGTGGCAACTGGCTTCCAAATCGAGCAGCTGTTTCTTGAGGGTGACTCCACCCGGGGCGGAGAAACCCCCGAATTGCCCACTCGACGGGACAACGCGATGACAGGGAATGACCACTGGCATCACATTGGAAGCCATCACGCTTCCCACCGCCCGTGCCGCTCGTGGCGACCCTGCGCGGCGGGCCAATTCGCCATAGGTGACGGTCTCGCCATGTTCGATCTGGCGACAAGCCTGCAAGACTTGTGACTGAAACGATGTCGTTGGTTTTGTCGAAATCGGAATGTCCTGAAAACTGTCGATTTCCCCAGCGATGTAATTCTTGATTCGCTTTTTCAACGCGAATGTATCGTCATTGCCAGGGGTCAAATTGCCAGCTCGTGATTGGAGGGCCTTCCAAGCGGCAGATTCCGTGCGATTCCCAATCACAACCCCCACAATCGCTGCATCCGTATAGGCATAGCCCCACCAGCCCAGCGGGGTCAGGAAAATACATCCCGCTGGCATTTCGTTTGCGGCGACATTTGCTTGGAATTCCATGATATGCTCGCTGAACGTTGGTCTTTGACCTCATTTCCCGCTCTGGATAGAATACCCTCAGACTCAACGGAGTTCGACCCGAACGAAAAGATTTGATCTCGAATGCTCATCAGACCGTTGAGCATGATGTTTGGATAGGCAAACGTGCGAAAACGATGCGCACGGTCAGAATTTTACTCCAGCACGACGACAACCACCACAAACCAGAACACGATGGCCCGTGGCGGCCCAGTTGCGTGCCCTAAATTGATGAGGTGGTCCCGATGAATCTCTATGATTCCCTCGCGGATGAATTTTATATCAATATGAACCTCAGTACGGAGATGAAACTCCCGGAGAGTCGCGAGACGATCCTCAACTTCTTTGAACGCATCCAAAAGACCTATCCGACCATGCGGAACTTTTACACGCGTGAGAACGGGGATTTTGTCTTGGAGGAAGACAAAGAGCAGGGCAGCCAGCGTTGGTTATCTCTAGAGCCCCGTTGTATTTGCAGCGGCCAAGTCAATCCGCCCGATGTGGATCTCGCCGTCGAGCAGCACGCCACCGTCTTGCAACTCGTGCCCTACATGCTCTCAGTCAGTCCTTTGGACTGCGAAGCTTTGGACTACATGATGGGCTTCGATTTCTCGTATCAGGGGAATCACGACCAACTCGTCGCCGAAGCTCTCGGGGCCGGCCCGGCTTTCGACGGACTAGTCGACGTGCCCGGCGCAAGAATTCTCAATTACAAACCCTCGATGACGCTCGTCTTGGATGAGGAATGTCGTCAATGGGCACGATTGTTGGTCGAAACCCGGACCACCCCGTATCAACTACGGCGAGGTGAATTCTCGGAAGATCAGATCAGCGTGTACTTTACAGTGCGTCAGTACGGCAGCCTCGACCCCGGCACATCATACGAGAGCGAATTGGCCGTGCTACGCTCCAAGTGTGAAGAATTACTTGATCGGTATGTCGTGGATCAAGTCCTCCGACCGCTGGCCCAAGCGATCTCGGCTCGTTAGGCAACATTGATCGACCGGAATGACAGACTTCTTAGTGCAAATACCAACATGGTATCGGAAGACAATCAGGGGGGTTGGCGGAAATCCAGAGATTCACGCATCCCCATCCTCCGTTAACGCGTCGGCTTTTGTGATCAAAGTCCGTTACACGATCTAAGCAGCACGACGAAGGTTGTTTTGCCGACGATTCCGTAGCTCATAGGTCGAATGAGCTTGGACTTGGTTGATCCGATTCGCGAGGTGTGTCTGCGCTTCAAGCAGCATCGCGGCAATGTCCGCCTGAGCAATTTCTTGTCGGTCTAGGGTCGCGGAGCGATGATCGAGATGGTCGGTCATCGCTTCAATCTGATCGAGTAATACATGCAGATCATCAATCAAGTCGATGGCTTGTGTCGTCGATTGGTCTCCCTCCTGGGCATCCTGTTGCTCAACCGCAAAGTTAGCGATGCGGTGAAGTAATGCACTTGCACCAAGTTCGCGGTTCTGTTCGAATTTTGCGACAAATTGCTCTTCGTGTTCAATGAGTTCCACAAGTTCAAGGGCAGAAAGCTCCTCGATTGCTGTCTCATCAGATTCCCAAGAGCCTAATACTTGCAACTGGTCGAAGGTATCAAAAGCCAATATGGATTCCTTGGCATTCAGCCGATTTTGGCGTTGACGATACGTAAGAATGGCTGGTTGCAATGGCCGAAGCGCACAGTCGCTCAGAAAGGCGACCGGGTTTGCATCGGACGTGCCATTCCATGGGACAGTCCGGTTGCCAGCCAGAGGAAATGTCGTCAAACCGAGACGATCGACATGAAGGAATCGGTCGCATTCAGCTTACGACCGATTGAAACGATTAGGCAAGACCGCGGTCGAACGCTATGTCGCCATATCCAGCATGCGACGGGCTCGTTCCTGTTCGCGAATTTTGTGAGCGTACTCTTCGTCGGTCGAGGCGGGTAGGGCATTCGCTGTTACGAGAGCTTCCTCGGCAACGGAACGTTGCAAATCTTTCTTGGCGATTGCTCGCTCAGTCAGCAGGGAAACAACTCCGTCGACGATTTGAACAAAGCCGCTGTCGATAAAGAACGACTTCTGCTCTGACCCGACAGTGACCAGCAATTCACCATATCCGAGTCGACCAACAAGCGGTGCACGCCCCGGCAGAATCCCGATGGAACCATCGTACAATGGGAACCGTAAGGAATCTGCAGGCGTCGAAAGCACCGTTTTTTCCGGTGTGGTGACCACAAGTTGTAATCGCTCGGAATCGGCCATGCCGTTCAACTCAATCTACGAAGGTGCATTTTTCATAAAGTTGTCACACAGAGACTGACAACCGATGCCTACGACTCTTGCATCCGCTTCGCTTGTTCTTCCGCTTGCTCGATCGAACCCACATAGCGGAACGCAGATTCTGGCAAGTGGTCCCATTTACCGTCGCAGATTTCTTCGAAGCTGCGGATGGTGTCGGCCAGTGAGGTGACTTCCCCGGGTTTACCAGTGAACGGCTCAGCGACGATGAACGGTTGCGAGAGGAACTGTTCGATTCGGCGAGCACGGTGCACGACCTGCTTGTCCTCTTCGTTCAATTCATCGACCCCGAGAATCGCGATGATGTCTTGAAGTTCGCGGTAACGCTGTAGAATCTGCTGCACGCGGCGAGCACAGTTAAAGTGTCGATCGCCCACGTACTGCGGGTCCAAAATACGACTGGAAGACGCGAGCGGGTCGATCGCCGGATACAAACCACGTTCCGCGATTCGTCGTTCCAGGTAGATGAACGCGTCCAAGTGACTAAACGCGGTCGCCGGAGCAGGGTCGGTCGGGTCGTCGGCAGGCACGTAAACGGCTTGCACCGACGTGATCGCCCCTTTGTTCGTCGAGGTGATCCGTTCTTGCAGCTCCCCTTGTTCGGTCCCAAGCGTTGGTTGGTAACCCACAGCGGATGGCATCCGTCCCAACAACGCGGACACTTCCGAACCGGCTTGCGAGAAGCGGAAGATGTTGTCGATGAAGAGCAGTGTGTCCATCCCGGTTTCATCGCGGAACCACTCGGCCATCGTGAGAGCCGACAATGCCACCCGCAAGCGGGCACCCGGCGGCTCGTTCATCTGTCCGAAGACCATGCAAGTCTGCTCGATGACGTGACGAATCCGACCGGTTTCGTCCTTCCCCATCTCTGTTTCTTGCATTTCCAACCAGAGGTCGTTTCCTTCACGCGTCCGCTCGCCGACACCGGCGAACACCGCGTAACCCCCGTGCTGGCTGGCGATCCGGGCGATCAACTCGGTCAGGATGACGGTCTTACCCAGACCTGCACCACCGAACAGACCCGCTTTCCCACCACGCACGAACGGGGTGAGCAAGTCGACCACTTTGATCCCGGTTTCGAACAACTCGGTTTTTGCGGAGAGGTTCGTGAGGTCCGGGGCAGGGCGGTGGATCGGCCAACGCACGTCGTGTTCAACGTCACCACGACCATCGATTGGCTCACCGAGCACGTTAAACACGCGGCCAAGTGTGCCCTTTCCGACCGGCACTGACAGCGGGGCACCGGTGTCTGTCACCTGCATCCCACGGACCATACCGTCGGTTGAACCCAACGCCACGCAGCGAACGCGGCCGCCCCCGAGGTGTTGTTGAACTTCCCCGGTCACTTTGATGGGGTTGCCCTTCACTTCGGCATCGACAACGCAGGCGTTGTAGATGTCCGGCATATGCGATTCTTCAAATTCGGCATCGAAAATCGAACCGATCACCTGAGTGACTTGACCGACATTGGTCGCTGTGGCTGTAGACATATTATTTATCCCACACGATTCTTCTTTGATCGAAATCAACACCCAGGCTGAAATAACGATTTAGGATGTGCGTTTCTGGTCGATTAAGGTCGAAATTCAGTCGCTTGGTGCCGGTTGTGTCCCACCGAATCAGGTCGATCGGAACTCTATTCGAGAGCTGCGGCTCCACCGATAATTTCAGCCAACTCACTTGTAATCTGTTGTTGTCGTGCTCGGTTATATCGTTGCTTGAGGTTGCCGATCATTTCATCCGCATTCTCCGTGGCCCCTTTCATGGCGACCATGCGGAAAATTTGCTCACTCACAGCGGCGTCCAAGAAACACTTAAATAACCGAGCCTTGAAGGCAGCCGGAACGATTTCCTCAAGGATCTCGTTAGCGGATGGTAGGAACTCGTAGTCGACCGACGCTTGCGGTTCTTCGCCGTTTTCGTCAGTTGTCAGGTTGCCAATTGGCAGGAGCGTCTCAACCAACGCTTCTTGCCGACTCGCCGTCCGAAACTCCATCCAAGCGACATCGAGACGGTCAATTGTCCCGTGGGTGAATTCTGCGATGTAACGCTCGGCTAGCTCGTTCACTTCCTCGAACGATGGCTTATCTTCGAAGTGCGTATAAGTCCGCTCGAGTTCGTAGCCTTGGAACCCCATGACAGAGATTCCCCGCTTACCTGCGACTTCGACCTGAGTATTAACGCCGGAACGTCGCAACTCTTGGATTCGCGAAAGTCCCTGCCGCAGTACGCTGGCATTGTAACCGCCGCACAAACCACGGTTGGCTGTGATGACGAGCACAATCGCGTTCTTGGTCTCTTCACGCTGCTGCAGAAGCGGGTGCTCAATTTTGAGATCCGCTTGGGCGAGATCCGCGACGATTTCGTTGATTTTCTTGGTATACGCCGACGCTTCGGTGGCGCGGTCCATCGCCCGTTTGAATCGGGCGGTGGCAATCAACTCCATCGTGCGGGTGATCTTGCGGATGTTACGCACCGCCCGCAGACGTTTGATAATCGCTCGGGCTTTAGCCATCTAAGCGGTTTCCTCTTCGGTCTTGTAGGTCCGGGCGGCCCAGTCAGAGAAGTGGCGAAGGGCTTCTTTCAACTGGGTTTCGAGTTCGTCGCTGAGAGCTTTCGTTTCGTCCAGTTGCTTCCAAATCTCGTTCTTCTCATCGTGCATATAGCGGAGCAACTCTTGCTCGGCTTCTGGCACTTTGTCGACGGGAACCTTATCGAAGTACCCTTTGGTTCCAGCATAGATGCTGATGACCTGGTCGGTCGTCGCCATCGGATTGTACTGCTTTTGTTTGAGCAGTTCGACCATCCGGTAACCACGGTCCAACTGTCGTTGAGCAGCGGGGTCAAGTTCGGTCCCGAGTTGAGCAAACGCTTCGAGTTCGCGGAAGGCCGCCAAGTCGAGCTTCATACCGCCGGCGACTTTCTTCATCGCTTTGGTCTGAGCGTTACCACCCACGCGGGACACACTAATCCCCACGTTAATCGCCGGGCGAACACCCGCGAAGAACAAATCCGGTTCGAGGTAAATCTGACCGTCGGTAATCGAAATCACGTTGGTCGGGATGTACGCCGAAACTTCTCCTTCGAGGGTTTCGATGATCGGCAACGCGGTTTGCGAGCCGCCACCGAGTTCATCGCTCAACTTCGCCGAACGTTCGAGCAGACGGCTGTGGGCGTAGAACACGTCACCCGGGTAGGCTTCACGACCCGGCGGACGTCGCATCAACAACGACAGTTGCCGATACGCTTGGGCTTGTTTTGAAAGGTCATCGTAGACGACGAGCGTGTGTTTGCCGTTGTACATGAAGTACTCGGACATCGCACAACCGGCGTAGGGAGCAATGTACTGAAGCGGTGCCGGGTCGGACGCGGACGAAGATACGACGATGGTGTAATCCATCGCGCCGTGTTCTTTCAGCGTTTCGACGACTTGGCGAATGTTCGCTTGGCGTTGACCACAACCGACGTAGATGCAAATGACATCGCCGCCTTTTTGGTTGATGATGGCGTCCAATGCAATCGCGGTTTTCCCGGTCTTGCGGTCACCAATGATCAATTCCCGTTGGCCACGACCGATTGGGGTCATCGCGTCGACCGCTTTGATCCCGGTTTGCATTGGTTGCTTCACCGGTTGGCGAGCAACCACGCCCGGAGCAGCGGTCTCGAGTGGACGGGTTTCCGTGGCGGCAATTGGGCCTTGGCCGTCGATCGGGTTGCCGAGCGGGTCGACAACTCGGCCGATTAGAGCATCCCCGACCGGTACGGAAAGGAGTGCACCGGTCGCGCGGACTTCATCGCCCTCTTGGATGGATTTATAGTCACCGAGCAGGATGATCCCGACGGAGTTTTCTTCCAGGTTGAAGACCAAACCGTTGACGCCATTCGGGAATTCGACCATTTCCCCCGCCATTGCGGACGAAAGACCGTACACCCGAGCGATCCCGTCACCGACTTCAAGCACGCGGCCGACTTCGGTGGTTTGAATTTGACCCTCAAAATCGCGAATTTCCGCTTCAAGAACTGAAGCGATCTCTTGCGCGTTGAATTTCATGATGGCTCCTCTGACGCAGCCGCCCGCGCAGCTGTTTCATGCGGCTACGGAGTGATGAATCGTAAACAGTATCTCCAATTTGGATGATGAGTCCGCCGAGGAGTTCCGGTTGAATTTCGACATGCAGAATCGGCTCGAACGACAATTGGCTTCGCAGCTGATTCTGAATTTGTTGGTATTGCTCGTCCGTAAGTGGTCGAGGGGTCCGCACTACCACCGGTTGCCGTCCGTTGCGTCGATCGTTCTGAATGGTTGCCATTCGCATGACCAAAGGAAGTAGTTCCATTCGGTTGTTGCGGACAAGCACACGCAGAAAGTTTGCGAACACCGGAGTGCTTCTGGGGGCGACGACTCGCTCGATCAATCCGAGCTTATCATCATGGCTGACAATATTGGAGAACAACAGGTCTTGAAACGCGGGGTTGGCCGTCAAAACATCGTCTAAGAATGAATGACCTTCTTCAAGAATATCGTTTCCGTCAGCCGCCCCTAAAAGGGCGTCAGCGTAAACTGATGCCACCGCTTGGGCACTGGGATCCTGCAATACGCTAGGGACCCGAGACGTGGGTAATTCCGATTCGGCCATAATTTGACTTTCGACGCCGTGCGATCAAGTAAAAACCGCGACAACAACTCCGATCAACGTTTCTCCGAAAACTGCGCGAGTGCATCACCGATGAGTCGCGACTGGTCTTCGTCTGTAAGACTCCGACCCAGAACGTGCTCGGTGGCATCTGCAACTCGGGCGGTCATGGCATCGAACAGTTCTTGAACAGCTTGATCTTTTGCTCGTTCAATCTCTTCGACAGCCTTCTGCTTGCGGCTTTCCGCTTCGCGGTCTGCCTCGGCGAGCTTTTCGGCTCGCAGGGCATCAGCCTTCGCGTTGGCTTCGGCAAAGATTTCTCGAACTCGATCGTCGGCTGCTTCGAGCTGTCCTTCGTAGTCTTTTCGAAGCTGTTCGGCTTTCTCGCGTTCCTGCTTGGCTTCTTCAATGTTGCTGCGAATGTTGTTCTCACGTTCTGCCAAAGCTTTCGAAATGGGTTTGAAAGCGGTGGCAGTTAAAATGACGAGCAACAAAATGAACACGACAAACGTGTAGACGGCAAGGTCCGCACGCGGATCGAGTCCCGATTCCAGGTCTACCAATTCGGCGGCTTCGTCCTCGGGAGCGGCACCGACATGCACGTGCGCGCCGTGTCCATGTTCTTCCTCAGCAGCTTCCACCCACCGAGGCAGGATCGAAACTCCGAGAAAAAGTAGTAATGTCAAGCAAAGTCTCACAGCCGGAAGCTCCTGAAGCTAGTTCCTGGAACCGAATTGCTGTCTCGCAACGAAGACGCAACGAGCAAGCGTTTAGTCTTCGGAATCAAAGACCAACGAACAGAGCAGCAAAGGTGAAACCTTCGATCAACGCAGCCGCGATGATCATGGCCAACTGTGCGTTCCCCGCAATGCTAGGTTGACGAGCCATCGCTTCCAAAGCAGCGGCTGCAATCCGAGAAATCCCGTAGGAAGCCCCGATCACGATCAGGCCAGCACCGAAAGCACTGGAGAACTCGATCAACACGGTTCCGCTTTCGCCACCTTCTTCTTGCGCCATTGCTGGAGCGGCAAAGACCAAGAGCAGAACCAACACGAGCGAGCCAATTCGAACCAACTTGTTCACGAGTCACGTCTCCCTAGTTGTGGGAAAAAGAAAAAGTCTTTGAAGGTGTCGTACCAACTTATTGACGACTAAACAGGTTTCGTTTTGATTTCAATCAGTGATTAGTGTTCGTGCACCGCGGAACCGATGAAGAGCGATGCCAACAGTGCAAAGATATAGGCTTGCAAGATCGCCACAAACAATTCGAGCAAGCTCAGCAGTGTCGTTCCGATGATGCCCGAGAAGGCAGCGATTCCAAAAGATGCATTTGGGTCTTTTGCAGCGGAGACGACCAAGCCTAGGATTGCAAGCAACACGAGGTGTCCAGCTGCCATGTTGGCGAACAAACGCAAGCCTAACACAGCATGCTTGATGAACAGCCCGAGCACTTCAATCAAGAAGATGAACAGCTTGAGTGGTGCGAGAGTCCAGTGCAAGTCCATGGTCGGCACAAATCCAGACCATAACCATTTGGGACCAAACTCTTGTAAGCCGGCGACGAATACCGAAATCAAGATCGCTGCGGCCAATGCTAATGTACAGCTCAGTGCCCCTGTCGCGGTTCCCATCCAGGGAATCAGACCAAGTAGGTCACAGAAGAGGACGAAGAAGAAGACCGTCCAAATCAAAGGGAGAAACTTCGATGCTCCGTGGTGAATGTTCGCCTTCACGATGTCGACGCGAACGAACTGCATCACCGCTTCGACCAGGTTTGCCAATCGACCTTTTGGTGGGCCGTCGGCGGTGACTTTTTTCGCCATCCAGCGGAAGAGCAAGATCATGAAGATCGCGACGACTAGCTCCAACACCATGAACTTGGAAAATGCAAATGGTGTTTCGGCTCGATACAGCGATTTCAGTTTGACACCCGGCGGCTGAGGAATCAGAACTTTCCCCGCCATTTGAGTGTTGAATTCGTGCAACGCGTGCTCGGTTTCCGCTTCCGTGTGAGCCTCTGTGTAGCCACTTTCCTCAGTGAGATGAAAGTCATCTTTATGAAGTTCGCGAAGGAACAGCGGAACATCCTTCAGGCTTTGATAGTTCGGTTTCCAGAGAAACTTAGGAACTTCAAAGTAGTAGCTATCTTTAATGTGAAGAATGTCGCTCGCCATGGCTTAGACCGCCTCCACTTTATTGACATGAGACCGTTCCAGCGAACTGGACTGATCGGTTTTTTCGTCATTGCCGACTTCGAGACCTGCAGATTGCGACTTCAACATCCACAGGCTGAGGGCGGTTTCGGTTGTTAACGTCAACAGAAAGAACACGACCACCGCGAGCCGAAAACCGGCCTCCTCGGCGTGTTCCCACCGTTCGAGTACAATAAATGCCCAGGCGAAAACGAAAGCCGTACGCACAAGCATTCCGCCAAACGCAGAAGCAATGGCATGCCGTGGGTCTCGAAACAAGAAATGCACGCCCAAGGCCAACAAGCCGGCCAACCAACAGATTGCCGCCGCTAACCCAACTGCCCAGGAGCCGTTTTCGCCGTAGCGAGAATCAAAAGCCCACAGGCACACTGGCAAGGCAAGCAGAACCGTTAGTGTCAACAGTCCACACGACGTCATTCCACGACGCCATGGAGAAGTTGGAGGAGTTGTTGACGGGACGGGAACGCTCACGGGTCGATCTATGAACTTCGAGCCAGTTTGGTGTGATGTTGAGTCACCTGAATAGTCTTACTGACAGTCAGAGTCAAGCGACTTGATTAAAAGTTTGTGATTCACTCGATTTTCTCTCGCGAGGGTCCTTTCGGAGCCTGCGAATCCATCGAGCGAGTCATTCGAATGAGGTGCCACATTCCGATCACCAGTCCAAGAACGAACCCGATGACCACACAAAATTGGGTCTCCCATTTCGAGTCAAGCCAGCGGCCGATAAGGCCCGGAATGACCATCTCCGCAACCACAGTTGTGATGCGGGCCACCCATGCCATTCCTGCGGCTAAAGGTGTTATCGCCGGTTTCTGGTCGTCTGGCATTGATGAGCCCGCAGTTTAGAGGTGGTGTGATGCTGGGTCAAAGCCGGGATTGAGTGTGAATCCATTTTCTTAAAAGTGGGAAGACGTACGGCGGTCAATCGGAGGCTCGCGCAGGATGGAAGCCTGTGGTTTTGAGATTGATGCGGTACAGCCCTTTGCCTGACGTCACGAACAGCGTCTGGGCTTGTGGGCCGATTCCAAAACTACAGTTCGTAGGCAGAGCAGGGGATGGAATGTAAGCGACTTCCTTGCCTTCGGGGGTGTAGACGGTAATTCCAAAACGGTCGGCTTGGCGAACGGCAGCGTAGATGCGGCCATCGGTATCGATTGTCATGCCATCGGTGCCGGTTTGTTGGCCAAAGTCGACCAGCATGGTTTTTTTGCCGAGGGAGCCGTCTTTCTTGATCCGGAATGCGTTGAGGGTCATACGTCCCGGATTCGCTCGTCCGCCTTCTTTACGGACATCGAGACTGCCGTTGTTCGTTTCGGCAACATACAGAGTTTTGCCATCGGGAGAGACGTGCACGCCGTTCGGTTTTTCGATGCCGTTTTTGCCCTTGGCTTTAGTTACGCGATGTACGCTACCGTCCAGGTCGAGACGGTAGACACTCATGAGATCCATCTCGACAGGCTCATTGCCGGCATACCGTGGGTCAGTGAAGTAAACGCTGCCGTTAGGATGGACAACCAAATCGTTCGGGGAGTTGAGCCGTTTGCCTTCAAACTCTTCGACAATCGGGTGGACCGAGCCGTCTTTCTTGATTTCAACAAGTGCCCGCAAGCCACCCATCGCACCGCAGCAGCCAAGCAGTCGGCCAGACTTGTCGAACATCAGGCCATTGCTTTTGCCGCTGTCTTTGCAGAAAACGCTGGTTTCCTCTGTGGTTGGATCGAACTTCAGAATTCGCCCGACACCGTCTTCCGCGAATGCAATGTCGCTGAAGTAGATCATGCCGTCCGGTGCGACGGCCACTCCCTCGGTGAATTCGCCCTCGTTCCAAAGTTCCTCAAGCTGGGCGTCTTTCGGCAGAATGGCTGCATCGCCGGTTGGGGTGTCGGCTGCAAGTGTCCACGATGTCGTGAAACCGGTAACGAGGCCGGCAAGTAGAACGGAAACTCTGAGGCGGGGTGTCATGGCTGGGGCGATCCTGATTCCACGGTGTGATGTTGAAGAAACTGCTCGGTCATTTCCCGGCGGATGCGCTGCCGGAGTTCCTGACTCATCAGCGTGCCGTGATCTTTGCCTGGATGCAACTCGACGACCGCATCGCTCCCCAATTTCTTCAGAGATTTCTGCAACAGACGCGTCGCCCCTTCCAGGTAAAACGTGTCTTCGTCACCCATGAAGACATGCAGTTTTCCGGCAAGTTTATCTTTGACCCGGCCCCAGTTTCGTTCGAGATACAGCCGGATGTCGTACTTCTTCCACTCCTCGGCAACGTCAGAGTTGACCTCGCCAGTTTCGCGGTCCCAGATCAGAGCAGGGGACCCATCCGCAGTTTTCGGGCTGAAGACGGCTTCAAAACTGTGAAGCTGTCCGCCAGGACCGAGCGTGTCTTCCATCTCGGCAAAATCTCGATACCACACCAATACCTTCCCGTTCTGCCGACCGAGTGGACGACGTTTACCGTCGGCGTCGACGTACATGTTCTCGCCGGCTTTGTAGAGGTTGATTTGCTGGAAGTCACGGAAATCGACAGGATCGGGAGCGGTGCTCCACACGCCGCCGAATGTGTCCGGGTGTGTGATCTGCACCCACAAGCTGCTCCATCCGCCCGAAGAGTGCCCGGTGAGAAACCGAGCGGTGGGTTCGGCGATGGTGCGAAATTCTTGATCGAACGTCGGGATCAGTTCTTCGACGAGTGCCGTTCCATAAGGTCCGTTATTCGCCGAGTCCGCAAATACGTGGTGACCGAGCGGGCAACTGGGGTCAAGCATGACCCGGAAGAACTCCACGCCCTCCGCGTTATTTTCGTCGACAGGACGGTCGCGGAAACCGTGTCGATGTGTGCCACCGAATCCCGGAATGGTGAATATCGTCGGGTATCGACGTTGCGGCTGGTCGTAATAACTCTTTGGCAACACCACTGTCGCGTGAAGATAGACGTCCTTTTTGTGAAAATTGCTTAAAAGTTTTGAGTGCACACGGAGCAGTTTCGACCACCGCGAGTCCGGCCATTCTGGTTCCGGCACTGTACGGTTGAGCGTCAACTCAACCTCGGATTGATTGTCGCTGGTGATCTTGACGGCCTCGCTGAAGGCGTTTCCAGGGCCGGTCCCCACCTCACGTTCCCAGGTGTTCCAACGGGCGACCGCTTGGGCTTTGTAGTTGGTCCAGTCGATCGAATCCAAGTTGCGAGGAAACGTGATCGTGTCACCGTCCGTCGCGTCAATTGTCAAGGTTTTCCCGGGGCTCCAGTTTATAACGTCTTTCGAGATAAAGGGTTCGGGATGGAACCAGTTGGGGCCGCAACGTGGTTCTCGGTTTGATGACCCACAGAACACCGTGACACGCCCGGTGAATGGGCTGCTCCGTAGCGATTTGTCGAACTTCACCTTGAATATCGGTACGTCTGCCGAAACAGACACCGGTGTAGTCCAAGACGCGAACAGGACCAGGCAGCAACCAAGTCCATACAAGCGGAATCGGCTCGTCAGATGCGGAATCATAGTTTTGTCTCGATCTGTAATACCAATAGGCCTGCATGTGATGACAGGCAGCCTCACCAACGGAAAGAAGACGCTTGACGGGTTGGTGTGCGAGTCGGTACCTTTATCCTGAATTCTGATTTGCTTTTGGATTGACAATTACTTTTGCTTATGGTTTGGACGGACCCAACATCTGACTGCGTCGTTTCGAGGTCGCGAGTTTGCCAACAAACTAGTGACGCGAGCGTTCGCTTGGAATCCTTGACTCCATTTTGTTTGACCGTTTATGCACCTGCGGAACGTCGAGATTTTCTGTGAGGTCGTTAGTCGCCGAAGTTTTTCGAAGGCGGCGGAGGTGCATCACGTCTCGCAATCGGCGGCTAGTCAAGCAGTTCATCATCTGGAAAAGCGATTGGGTGTGCAACTGATCGACCGATCGAAACGCCCCTTCGAACTGACCGCTGCCGGTCAGATTTATTATGACGGATGTCGAGATTTGCTCGATGGCTTTCGGCGAATCGAGGATCAGGCACGCGAAGCGGAGAATCTTGTCGCAGGCCGAGTGTGTGTTGCGTCAATTTATTCCGTGGGCTTGCTGCAGATGGATGCTTACGTCAAGCGGTTCCAAATCCAGTACCCGGAGGCGGAATTGCAACTGGAGTATCTGCACCCGGACGAGGTGTATGAACGAATTCTGAATGACGCAGCGGACTTAGGTCTTGTGTCATTCCCGAGAGATGGCGGAGAGATCGGCTCGATTCCTTGGCAGAACCAAGATTTGGTGTTGGTGGTGCCGAAGTCTCATCCCTTAGCGGGGCAGGAATCGATTCAACCCGGTCAGATTGATGGCGAGAAGTTCGTCGGGTTTACGACGGAATTGACACTTCGTCGACGGATTGATCGCTGGTTGCGTCGAACGCGTGTGGCGGTGGATGTGGTCCACGAGTTCGACAACGTCGAGACGATTAAACGGGCTGTTGAGATTGGGGCCGGAATCTCTTTGTTGCCCGAACCGACGGTCCTTCGCGAACGTGATGCCAAGACGCTCGCGGTTGTCCGCCTGGACATTTCGCAGGCGGAACGCGACGATGGGGAATGGATTCGCCCGCTCGGGATCGTGCATAAACGGCACAAAGCATTCTCATCGGCTGCCCAACGATTTATCGATCTTCTCAAGAGTGACATCCCGGCAGCCGTTTGATTCGGTACCCATTGAACCCAATTGATTGAGGCCCAATAGAACCGTGGCAATCGCAACCGTTCCGATTACCGTCGCAGAATATGCTCAGCTGCCCGAGAGCAGCCGGCCGACGGAATTGGTGCGCGGTGAGGTGATCGAAATGAATCCGCCGACTCCGAGACACGGGCAAGTTTGTTTGAAGGCCGGTCGACTGCTTGCCGATTTTGCGGACGAGCACCAATTGGGGCATGTGGTCAGTAACGATGCTGGTGTGATCACCGAACGAGACCCCGACACCGTTCGTGGAGCCGACGTCGCGTTTTATAGCTTTCAAAAAGTTCCACCAGGTCCGTTGCCCCAGGGATATCTGGACGTTCCGCCCGATCTGATTGTCGAAGTCTTCTCTGCCTCGGATCGATGGGGCCAAGTATTAGGCAAAGCTGCGGAACACCTGGCGGCCGGTGTGTCTGTCGTTTGTGTTTTGGACCCACGCGATCAGACGGCGACGGTGTGTTTTCCCGACCGGCCTCCGGTGACACGAACACGAGACGAAACGATTTCGTTTCCCGAGATATTGCCAGATTGGACCATCACGGTCCGCACGTTGTTTGAATGAAATGAAATCGAAGACGGCCGCGACCCACACACAGCGACCATGTTCGATGTCCTGCTAAGTATTTTGCGTGACCAAGCGAGTAACTCTCATGACTATTCTTCCGTTTCCTTCTGATCGCATCGATGGCTTGAATTCCAATTCCGGTACGCACGCTCGGAAGGCGATCACTCAAAACGGATTGCCCGAAGCGTACGGACTCTACGACCCCGAGAACGAGCACGATGCCTGTGGTGTCGGCTTCGTGGCACATATTAAAGGTCAACGTTCGCGACAAATCCTTGACGACGCCGATCGCATTCTGCTCCACATGACCCACCGTGGTGCGTGCGGTTGTGAGGAGAACACCGGCGACGGGGCAGGGATGCTGACGGCGTTGCCATACGAGTTCCTCGAGAAAGTCGCCCCGGAAGCGGGAATCGACCAACTTCCCGAACGTGGGCGATATGCCGCCGGTTTGGTATTCCTACCGACCGAAGGTGCTGAGCGGGACGAGTGCAAGCGTCTGCTGGCGGAAATCGTCGAAGAGCAGGGGCAGAAACTCCTCGGTTGGCGAGATGTCCCACAAGATGCGGACAAAGCGAACATCGGCCCAACCGCTCGCGCTGCCGAACCTCAGATGGAGATGGTGTTCATCGGGGCAGCCGACAGTATTGAGAACAAAGAGTTCGAACGCCAATGTTTCCTGATCCGTAAATGGATCAGTCGTCGGATTCGAATCGAAAGCGAACTTTCGCAACGGCTTATGTTCTATGTCTGTTCGCTTTCGCCGAACATTTTGATCTACAAGGGCATGCTGATGCCCTCACAACTGATGCCGTATTTCGCCGATCTTCGTGATCCGGATTACACCAGCCATTTGGCGATGGTGCACTCGCGGTTTAGTACGAACACGTTCCCCAGTTGGGACCGGGCACAACCGTGTCGGATGATGGCTCACAACGGGGAAATCAACACTGTTCGTGGAAACGCGAACTGGATGCTCGCTCGACAAGGCGTGATGAAAAGCGACCTTTGGAAAGACGACATCCGCAAGCTGTTCCCGTTGATCGAAGCTCAAGGTTCTGACTCGAACCGCTTCGATAACGCCCTGGAAATGCTGTATCACTCGGGGCGGGAACTGCACGAAGCCGTGCTGATGATGATCCCTGAAGCATGGCAGAACCATGCAACGATGCCGGAGGAAAAACGGGCGTTTTACGAATACAACTCCGCATTGCAGGAACCGTGGGACGGACCGGCTTCGGTCTCGTTCACCGACGGGCATTACATCGGCGCGGTGTTGGACCGGAACGGATTGCGGCCGAGTCGGTATTACGTGACACACGACGATCGTGTCGTGATGGCCAGCGAAGTCGGCGTGTTGAACATCGAACCGGAGAACGTGAAGATCAAAGGCCGATTGCAACCCGGCCGCATGTTCCTTGTCGATTTCGAAGAAGGCCGGTTGATTCCCGATGAGGAGATCAAGCACCGTGTCGCTTCGGAACGCCCGTATGGTGAATGGCTGCGGGAGCAACGGATCGAACTCAGCGAATTGCCGCACGATAATGTGCCCGGGCAACCCGATGCCGATTTCTTGCTCGATCATTTGCAGGCATTCGGTTATACGATCGAAACACTAAAATTCATGTTGATTCCGTTGATCAATGTGAAGAAAGATCCACTCGGGTCGATGGGTGACGACGCGGCTTTGGCGTGTCTCTCCGATCAACCGCGGATGCTTTACGATTACTTCAAGCAACTGTTCGCACAGGTGACGAACCCACCGATCGATTCGATCCGCGAGGAAGTCATTATGTCGCTGGAGTGTTACATCGGCCCGGAAGGCAACCTCCTCGATGTGACACCGGAACACTGCCATCGCTTACGGATTCCCCATCCGATTTTGACCAACGAAGAGTTGGCGGCATTGAAGCAGCTCGATCATCGTGGTTGGAAATCGAAGACCATTGATATTACCTGGCCACGCTCCGAAGGGGCGGACGGAATGTTGCGGGCACTCGATCGCATCCGCGATGAGGCTCGGCAAGCGATTCAAGACGGCTATAGTCTGATTATCCTGTCCGACCGGGCAGTCAGTCATGACTTGGTCGCCGTGCCGACGTTGTTGGCATCGGGAACGGTGCATCACCATCTTGTCGCTCATGAAGAGCGTACCAAAGTCGGCATCGTGCTCGAATCTGGTGAAGCTCGGGAAGTGCACCATCACTGTTGTCTTGTTGGCTACGGTGCCGATGCAATCAACCCGTACATGGCTTGGGAAGCCCTGATCCAATCCCGACGCGACGGCATTCTCAACGAGTCGTGGTCCGACGAGAAGATCATCGCCGCCTACCGCAAAGGTGTGGCGAAAGGGATGCTCAAGGTCATGGGCAAAATGGGCATCTCGACACTCGCCAGCTACAAGGGGGCTCAGATTTTCGAGGCGGTCGGGCTGAACGAAGACGTCATCAAA
The DNA here is from genome assembly GCF_984380535.1 of Thalassoroseus sp. Lineage (NCBI taxonomy): Bacteria > Pseudomonadati > Planctomycetota > Planctomycetia > Planctomycetales > Planctomycetaceae > Thalassoroseus > Thalassoroseus sp. The sequence goes on along the minus strand of NZ_CFHRBF010000002.1, from coordinate 252,090 downwards.
ACCGCATTTGTTGGCACGCAAAGCCGCATCAAAGGTGTGGGCTTGGAAGTCATCGCTGAGGAATCGCTGCGTCGACATGCAATTGGTTTCCCGGCTCGCGACCAAGTGAAACTTCCGTTGTTGCCGAACCCGGGTTTGTATGCCTATCGCAAAACCGGCGAAAAGCACTCGTGGAATCCGCACACGATCGCGGCGATTCAAACGGCCGCTCGCACGAATGACGCGACCGCATATCACCGGTTCAGTCAAGCGGTCAATGAAGAAGCCAACCGCAATTGCACATTGCGGGGGTTGTTGAAATTCCGCGAAGGCAATCCGATTCCGATTGAAGAAGTCGAGCCGGCTGCGGAAATCGTCAAGCGATTCTGCACGGGAGCGATGAGCTACGGTTCAATTTCCGCGGAATCGCACGAAACACTGGCAATCGCCATGAATCGTCTCGGCGGAAAGAGCAACACCGGAGAGGGCGGCGAAGACTACAACCGCTTCACTCCCATGCCAAACGGCGACAGCAAACGCTCGGCGATCAAGCAGATCGCGTCGGGGCGGTTCGGTGTGACGTCGTACTACTTGACGAATGCCGACGAACTGCAGATCAAGATTGCTCAAGGTGCAAAACCAGGGGAGGGTGGTGAACTTCCTGGTTTCAAGGTGAATCAGATTATCGCCGCCACTCGGCATTCCACGCCGGGTGTGGGCCTGATCAGTCCACCGCCGCACCACGACATTTACTCGATCGAAGACCTTTCACAGTTGATCTTCGATTTGAAGAACTCCAACCCGTCCGCTCGCATCAGTGTGAAACTGGTGTCTGAGGTCGGAGTTGGTACGATTGCCGCCGGTGTGGCGAAAGGACATGCCGATAATATTCTGATCTCTGGTTGCGAAGGTGGTACCGGGGCGTCTCCGCTCACGAGCATCAAGCACGCTGGTTTGCCTTGGGAACTTGGCATCAGCGAAACGCACCAAACGCTGGTCATGAACGATCTTCGCAGCCGTGTTCGTCTCCAAACGGACGGCCAGCTGAAAACCGGTCGCGATATCGCCATCGCCACGTTGCTGGGTGCCGAGGAATACGGTTTCGCGACGGCTCCGCTGATCACGATGGGCTGCATCATGATGCGGAAATGTCACCTCAACACTTGCCCGGTCGGGATCGCCACGCAAGACCCAGAACTTCGCAAGAAGTTCACCGGCAAACCCGAGCACGTCGTCAACTACCTGTTTATGGTCGCTGAAGAATGTCGACAGATCATGGCGGAACTTGGTTTCCGTACGATCAACGACATGGTCGGCCGAGTCGACATGCTCGAAGCGGACGATGCCATCGAACACTGGAAAGCGAAAGGGCTGGATCTCACGCCGATTCTGACTCCCGCACTCAAGGCCCATGATGACGTGCAGACTTACTGCACGATTTCGCAGAATCACGGTCTGGACGAAGTTCTCGATAACAAACTCATCGAGAAAGCCTGGACTGCGATTCACGAAGGCACACCGGTGCGGTTCTCCATGCCGATCGAAAACATCGACCGAGCATTCGGAACCATGTTGTCGCACCAAGTGGCGAAGAAGTGGGAAGCCCGTGGTCTGCCGGAAGATACGATTCACATCGATGTCACTGGCTCGGCAGGGCAGAGCTTCGGGGCCTGGTTGGCTCCCGGTGTGACGCTGGAACTCGAAGGCGACGCCAACGACTATGTCGGCAAAGGACTCTCCGGCGGGAAGATCATCATCGCACCACCGAAAAACAGCGGCTTCGTGCCCGAGGAAAACATCCTCATCGGCAACGTAGCGTTGTACGGGGCGGTCATGGGTGAGGCGTATTTCCGAGGCGTTGCTGCCGAACGGTTCTGCGTGCGGAACTCTGGTGCGAAGGCCGTCGTGGAAGGTGTTGGCGACCACGGTTGTGAATACATGACCGGCGGTCGAGCGGTGATCCTCGGTCCGACCGGGCGGAACTTCGCTGCGGGGATGTCCGGAGGGATCGCCTACATTTACGATCCAAAAGATGAATTCCGCGTGAATTGCAACCTGGAGATGGTGGAACTCGAACGGATGGAGGAAGATGCCGACATCGCCGAACTGAAGGAGTTGATCGAAAATCACGCGAAGTACACCGGCAGTACGGTTGCCCAAAAGATCTTGGACAACTGGCAAGAGTCGGTCTCGCGATTTGTGAAAGTCATGCCTACCGATTACAAACGGGCGCTTGCCGAAATGGCCGCCCAAGCCGCCGGTCACAAAACCGAAATGGCCACTTCGTAGTTGACTCCACAATAACTCTTCACTTGTTCGTCGAACTCCGACCGGTGGCCAGACGTCGGCCACCGGGTTTTTCTCAAAGCGAGTTGAGGGTCGGCGATAATCGTCCAAGCGATCATTTTTTTGCAGACTGATACATCATGGGTAAGCCAACCGGATTTAAAGAGTTCACGCGAAAAGTTCCGACCGATCGTGATCCTGCATTGCGAATTCTCGATTGGAATGAATTCCATGAGCACATGGAAGAAGACGCCTTGCGAGAGCAGGGGGCTCGTTGCATGGATTGTGGTGTGCCGTTCTGTCACACCGGCGACCTGATGGCCAACATGGCCAGTGGTTGCCCGATCAACAACCTCATTCCGGAATGGAATGACCTGGTCTATCGCAATCAATGGCGGGAAGCCCTCGATCGGCTTCACAAGACGAACAACTTCCCGGAGTTCACCGGTCGAGTTTGCCCGGCTCCTTGTGAAGGTTCCTGCGTGCTTGGGATTATCGAGCCGGCCGTCACGATCAAGAACATCGAAGCGTCGATTATCGATCGCGGTTTCGCAGAAGGCTGGGTTCAACCGAATCCGCCGAAAGAACGGACCGGCAAGACTGTGGCCGTAGTTGGTTCGGGACCCGCAGGACTTGCCTGTGCAGCTCAACTCAATCAAGCAGGGCACAAGGTGACTGTGTACGAACGAGCCGACCGCATCGGCGGTTTGCTCGAGTACGGTATCCCGAACATGAAGCTCGAAAAGCACATCGTCAAACGACGTGTCGATCTGCTGGCGGCCGAAGGAATTGAGTTCGTCACCAACACGGAAATCGGCAAAGACGTCACCGCGAAACAACTCGTGGACGATTTCGACGCCGTTGTACTTTGCACGGGTTCAACTCGCCCGCGAGATCTGAACGTGCCCGGTCGGGAACTCGATGGCATTCACTTCGCGATGGAATTCCTCCATGCGAACACCAAGAGTTTGCTCGATTCCAACTTGGAAGATGGTCAGTATATTTCCGCGAAAGATAAGAACGTTATTGTCATCGGTGGAGGGGATACCGGGAACGACTGTCTCGGCACATCGGTGCGGCATGGTTGCAAATCGCTAATCAACTTTGAAATCGTTCCTCGACCGCCACAAGAGCGGTTGGACAATAACCCCTGGCCTGAATGGCCGAAGATTTTCCGCGTGGATTACGGTCACGCCGAAGCCGCTGCCAAGTTCGATTACAGCCAGAACGAACTCAAACATGTTCCCGACGACCCTCGCGAGTTCTGCATCTCGACCGTGGAATTCATCGGCGACGGCAACGGGCACATCAAAGCACTGAAGACGGTCGAAGTCGATTGGAATCAAGTCACCGAAGGCGGCCCCCCATTCACTGCCATTCCGGGAACCGAAAAGATTTGGGACGCGGACTTGGTCTTGTTGGCCCTCGGGTTCCTGGGACCGGAATCGATGATTTCCGATCAACTCGATCTCGAACTCGACGTGCGGACCAACTACAAAGCCGAATTCGAAAAGTACACGACGAACATCGAAGGCGTGTTCGCGGCAGGGGACTGTCGACGCGGACAAAGCTTGATCGTGTGGGCCATCAACGAAGGTCGGGGTGCCGCCCGTGAGTGTGACAAGTACCTCATGGGATCGACACAACTGCCGTAGTTGGTCGAGGGACAAAAGGCGAGGGGCCAGAGTTGGAAACGACTCTGACCCCTTTTTTGTTTCGAACATTTCCGGCTGAGACTACTTGTCCATAGCTTCCGGCCCGATAACCGGCTGGACCCAGGCTCGTTCTTTCTCGCCGACTTCCGATGGGTTCGGGTGATCTTTCGACGACGTAACGCGAGCCCGGACGTAAAGTTCGTTGCCTTCGAACTGGTACTCCGCTTCTGTGCCGGAGACGGATTTCAACACCTTACCGATGTCCGCCGTGTACTGCATCGTGACTCGCATCGGTTCACCTTTGGAATCGAGCACGGGTTTGCCTTCGGGATCGTAACCGGCACGTGTGCCGATGAACTCGATTTCGTAAGTCACACCATCCTCCGGTTCGACTTCGATCTTCAAACCCGTGGAACTCGAAATCACTTTGCGAAGTTCGACACCCGAGGACGAATAAAACTCACCGGCTTCCATGGCTTCCACAATGGTTTCCGGTTCCAGTTCATTTGCAAGCACCATCACCCAGCCCCGTCCCGGGTTACTCGATCGACTCGGAATATTGTGGTAGTTGTGTCCGTCATCGACCGCTAAGCCATACATCACCGGCAAGTCGAGTTCGCCGAGTCGTTTGGTCAAAATGATGTCCCACATTCGTTCCGTACCGGCGTGTTTGTTATCACCGGAGTTGCGAACACCAGGGTGGCCGTTGTAGACCTCGAAGAACTTTTCACCCTGAATCTGCATCAAATCTTCGGCGGTGACTGCGTAACCGAAGTTGGGGTGATTCAAGTGAATCATCATCGACTGACCGGTGCGTTGGCGTTGTGACTCGACGGCATTCACATTGTTCTGAATCGTGTCGGCCACACTCTCACCCCGCATTGGCGGAATGAGTTCTTTGACGTTACTGGCATTCATGTGAATCGGGAAGTTGCCGAAGCGGTCGGTGATCTCCTCGCCTTGAATCAGCAAGAACTTTCCAATCTCATTGAAACGCTCTGAAACTTCGGTGAATTGTTTCAGCCGAACTTCGAGTTGGTCGTTTTTCGTACGCTCTTCGATCCAGTCTTCCGAGAACGCTTTTTTGAGTTTGTCATAGGCTTTGCGTCCGCCTTTGTTTTTATCGACGGCAGTCCAGCGTTCGGTGTTTGCGAGTACGTTGTGATCGGTGAAGCAGAGGAACTGATAGCCATTGTCTTTGTACCACTTCGCGATCATCTCGGGGTAGTCGTCGCCGTCGCTCCATAGCGAGTGCGTGTGGATATTCCCGCGATACCACTTCGAGTTCCCGTTCGCCTCCAACGATGCCGCCACGACCGAGGGTGTATGTTCCGAACGCGACGAGTACCAAAGCAGCACGCCCAATAGGCAGAGAGAAACAGCTCCGGTCAACAATCGTCGTGAAGAATGCGAGTGTGAGTCGGTCATCCGCAGAGACTTTCCGTTTGGTGGGTGAGACGGGCAGAGTTTTATGCGTCCGCACTGTATCCGATCAGCAAAGCCGAATACAACAAAACCACCCAAGCGGTCTTCCACCCAAACAGTTTTTTCATCATTCGCAAAGAAGCATCACATCATTCGCGAACAAAATTGCACCTTGGTAAGTCACTCAATCGGTGTGGTATGTGAGAGTGAAGCGGCGGGGAAAAATCGAAGACGGCGACCCGGCAAAGTTTGAACTCGGTTTGCACGAGTCTGCCGAGTGGTATTACGACATACCGCCGTTAGACTGGAAGAGTGACAACGTTGCTTGATAAACCACATTGACGCTGTGGGATCGCCATCGAAGGGATTTGACTTTGCATCGTGTCACGGCAATGATGGACAGGCGTGTCTTCGGGTTCAGTGGTGCACAATGGTCGTGACGCCGAATTTGGCCAGTCAATGTTCCTAATAACGTCACAGTATGCATGTTATCAGGAATCGTTCCTGATAAACACTAGTTATGCGGCTACGCGGTGAGGGCAACCATGAGTGACATGCCGGAATTGGCGAAATCCAAAGCTGAAGCGCTAACCACAGCTATTACATCGGACAGCCGATGGCAACTCGAAGATGAGTTGATGTGTCAGGTGTTTGGTTTCACGATGTACGGTTACGTCTTTGGCGTTGGTCGCCTCGTCTGCTTCATGGATGTTGAGGACATTCAGAAGCTTGCTGCCGATCAACTCACAGGGCTGGGTATCGGGCCAAAGTACGCCGAAGGAATGATGCAAGCTGCACACAACGAATTCATGCGGGATGGGAATACGTCTCTGCATTATCAACTCATTGGAATTGGTCATTCCCACGTCGCTTCAGAGGGTCTGACCGAGTTGGTTGAGTCAATATTCCAGAACACCAAGCAAATCAGCAAGTCTATTGGTAACGGGGCGTAGCGCTCGGCAACGTCGCATAACAAGGCGTTGCACCCGACCGCCACAACGCTTTGTCAAATGGTACAATCAAACGGCGGCGGGTGAACTTTTTCGTTATCCCTCGATGGTTGCGAGAGCGATCGAGGACAAGTTGCAGAGTCGGTCTGGGCATCACGCTTATGGTTGCAGCTGAAGTGTCGCGTTTGGGGGTTCCAAAATTGGTGATACCCAACGTCCGATAATGTCCCTTATGTTACCTTCAGCTTGAAAATGCCTTGGGATTCGCAGGCATCACTCGATTGGTGTTCCGTTACTGTTCGACTCCCGGTTTCCGATTCAGATTGACGATTCGCGGGTCTGACAAGGTTCAGTCCAACATCGCGGTGATATAAGCGACTGTACCTCCCGCCACGCCAATTAGAAACCATAGCGTCTCGTAAGAGAAGCTGGCGATCGCCATCAAAGCCACGGTCAGTCGCATTCCAAGATTGAGTTGCGACGTTGCACGTTCCGGGTTTTGAGAGTTCTGTTGAGCCTGGCGGACGCCGATAACGTAGCCAACCACACAGACGAAAATCACCCAGGACGCGATCCACCCACGCCATGCGATCAGAAACAATGGGATGCCAACTGCAAGTAGACTACCAACCAGAATTCGCGTCGTTTGATAGAAACCGAATTTGCGATGGATCGTCTTGAGACGCTGGATCATCATGTCGCTCTAACAGCCGATGGTGTGCCCTATTTATCGACGGAGTTGATCTCGCAATCGGTCTCGCAAATCGGCGGAGAGTGTCGACAACGGCACGCCGGTGCGTTCGAGTTGCCGGATGATTCGTTGATCGAGTGGACTGCTCAAATCAGTTTGCGGATCGGGATCGGATGAGCGATCGAATACGAGCAAATCGGTGTACCAATCTTTGATGACAGCGAGTTTCACCCGATCCGGCAATCCGCCTAACGCGGTACTGACTTCACTCGTAATTGCGTTCTGAGCACTTGGGTCGTCGGAATAAACCGAGCCGATTTCCCGCAACAACTTCTCCCACTCTTGCCGAGCTAACGCATCATTTGCCGAGTTCCGGTCTGCGATTGGGGAATCGTTCGAGAATGGCTCGTGGCCGGTATCCCAGCCTTCATTTTCGGCTAACGGATCGGTCGGTGGGACAATCCGAATCGGAGCAGGCGGTTGGCCACGCCGGTCGTCGGTGTGTGGCTCGTCGGCGTCGTAGTGTGAGGTTTCGTCCTCGGAATGCGCATGCAGATCAAGACCAGGACGATCCAGTTGATGCAAATGCGGATGCACGATGTCATACAGTTCATTGGGCAGAACCGTATGCAAGCGGTCTGCAATCACGGCTGCATAATGCCCGGTATAAGAGTAGAACACTTCATCACGCATCTGCGGAAATTTCTGCGTCAATGTAATCGCGAAGAACGTCATCACAAAGGCAATGAGCCCGCCTTTGGCAAGTCCAAGAACAGCGCCCAAATGGCTGTCGAGTTCTTGAAACTTCGCTTTCTCAATTAGCGATTTCAGCTGGCGAGCCATCGCGAAGGAGATGATCGAGAAGATGACGTATAGCACCAACATCGCCAGCCACTTGTTCAAGGGCGGATCGACGGTGAAAAATGGAGCCATCTTCTCTGAAAGCGAGCCAGCGAAGGCGAAGCACATCAGCACCGAACCGATGACCGCCAGCTGCCAAGTGATCCCCTTCTGAGCGCCACGCAATGTCGCATAGATGAGAATACAGGCAATGAGTAGATCGTACCACATGGGGCTTCCTGCCGCTCGGTGCTCTGAGGGTCTGTGAAATTCCCGAATCCAAGTCCGACCTGATCGGGGTCACGGGCGGAGTATAACCGCTGCGGGTCATCGGTGAGAAGAGCAAATCGACCGTTCAGAATTCCTTCTGACTGTCCAAAAGTAAAGTGACTGGGCCATCGTTGACGAGCGAAACTTTCATATCTGCGCGGAAGCGTCCCGTTTCGACGTTCACACCTTCCGATCGAGCCACCGCAACGAAATGCTGATACAATTTATCCGCTTGTTCTGGTGGAGCCGCGGCTACGAAACTTGGCCGACGACCTTTACGACAGTCTCCCCAGAGGGTGAATTGACTGACCACAAGTAAGTCTCCGCCGACATCCAGCAAACCACGATTCATTTTCCCGGCGTCATCCTCGAAGACTCGCAGCCCGACGATTTTCTTGGCGAGGTAGTCGGCATCGGCGGGGGTATCGTCGGACCCCACACCGAGTAACACCAGAAATCCACAGCCGATCTGCCCGACAGTTTCGTTTTCGACCGTCACGCTGGCTTGGGAAACTCGTTGAACAACCGCACGCATGTTTGTTTTGAGAATAGAGGATCGAGGAATTTCACGACTCGTCGGCAGTAGCGGTTCGATCACATTCGAGGCCGTCGAGTGAGAAATCGAGTTCTTGACCGAGGATGAGTTGTCTCATGACCCGAGCAGTCGCCGGCGACATTTGTAGACCCGAGCGGAAATGACCGGCCGCCACGAAGAAGTTCTTCATATCCGGCACTTTTCCGAGGTAGGGGAGTTCATCCGGTGAACCTGGCCGAAGCCCGGACCACATCTGTTCGATCTTCGCGAGTTCCAAGCACGGGGCAATCTTGGCGGCGAACTGCAGTAACGCGGTGACGCCGGCGGTGGTGTTCTGCTTCGTGAAACCGGTGTCGTATTCCTCGGTGGCACCGATTAGCAACCGCCCATCTGGACGTGGCACAAGATACCGTCGCCCTTGTTGCACGATTCGTGTCAACACTCGTGGAACCGTCGAGAGCAATACGATCTGCCCACGAACAGGTTTCACCGGTAACTTCAATCCCACTTGAGATGCCAACTCACCCGACCAAGCACCGGCAGTCAGGCAAAATTGATCCCCTTCAATCGTTCCGCCCCGTGTGCGAACACCGGTAATGCGGTCGCCATCCGTTTCAAACCCCTGCACTTCGAGACTGGAATGGAACGTCACACCTCCACGGAGTCCACATCCGACGGCCAAAGCCTTGAGATGCCGAGGGTTGCGAACTTGCCCCATCTCGGGCAGCAAATAACCGGTTTCAATTTCCCGATTCAATTTTTGTTCTTGCTTGCGTAACGCATTGGAATCGAGCACATCGACCACGACCCCTTCCGACTTCCACGTCGCAATTTCATTCGCAATGCGATCGTGCTCGCCAGGGAAACCGACTTCAAGTGCTCCACAATTGCGAAAGCCGTTATCAATTCCGGTCAGGTCGGTGAGTGTTTCGCTGAGAGGTTTCCACAGTTGATGACTGTGGGCACGCAAGCGTTGCTCCGGGTTCATCGCGGGGCCAACTTTCCCCGGTGGCAACATGCCCGCACCCGCCCACGAGGCTTCTTGCCCCATCGACTGTCGATCAAGTACCGCGACCTTGGCCCCCTGCCCGGACAATTCCCAAGCCAGCGACAATCCAATGACGCCCCCGCCAATCACCACCACATCTGCCATTCACTCTCATCCCATTTTCTGACAGCGAGGTTCCGTCAAAATCGTCGGCTAAGACAAGTCTCAGCATCAGTGTGTCATTGAGGGCGGGAATGCTGGGTCGCGACCCAGCCTACAAATCTATCGCGGAGTTGCGAAGAAGTTCACCGCGAGTTGTTGTGGGGTTACACGGTAGACGCTTTGGATGGCGTTGTTGACCGTGGCTCCGGATTGCAAAGCCGCGATGAACTCGCCGAACTTCCGTTTCGTGCCGCCTTTGATCAGAAAGTCGACGATGGTGTAACCCACCGGTCCGACTTCCGTCGGCGAGAACTGTCCGTCGGCGAAGATGTCTTCGGGTCTTGTCACTCGTTGCAACGGCGTCTGGGCGGCTCTTTTGAGACCTTGCAGATACGGGTCTTCCTCGATGCTTTCAGCTGCAATGACCAAGCCCGTTCCACGTTTGAGCCACTCCGGCAACTGCCCTTCTCCGCGGGCCAAATACGCCCCAATGATTTGCGAGATTACACTCACCCGCATCCCTGGGCTAGCAGCACTGGATTCATCACCGACATCGAGTAACACCGCGTAAGCGTCTTGCCCATTCGAAGTGACTCGCGAATACCCCGTCAATTCCGCGGGACTTTCACGACGTTCGATGATGAGATTGAACTCACCGAATTCGTAGCGGTCTTTGAGGACGATAATCGCCAACCGGCCTTTCCAGAGTTCTTCGTCGGCCTTGTGGCCAAACATCTCTCGCAACGTCGCAGCTTGTTCTTCCGCCCACTTGCCGATTTCGAGCAACCGCTCACTCGGCACGTTACCAAGGATGGCGAAATCACGGGTTTCGTAAATGCGATAGCTCTGCTTTGGCAATGCCCTGCTCCACGCATCATGGCTGCGTTGCAGGCGTCGTTGTTGAAACTCTTCGGGCGTCAGGGCAGCTAATTCCCGTGCCAACAATTCCGCAGGGGTTGGTACGACATCGCGGAGCAACTTGTCCGGGTCTTCGACATCGATCTTGTTGCCTTCTTCGAACCACTTTTTGAAGTCTTCGAAGTTCTTTCGCGTGATACGAGCTTGCCCTTGTGGCATCCGCGGAGCTTCTTTGCCGGAAACTAATGCGAACATCCGGCTGTTCTCCAAATCGCCCGGCAAAATGACCATGCCAGTGTCGCCACCGAGCATCATTTTGCGAACGGTTGTCAGGTCCAACCCGCCACGCGGATTGTTCCCGCTGTGACAACCCGTGCATAAATTGACCATGAACGGTGCGATGTCTTCTTTGAACGAAACCGTTTCATTACCGGTGGGTTTAGGGACGTCCACTTTCGGCAGTTTCTTGGACGGTCCGCCTTCTTTCGCACCGTCGGCAATCCACTTGGCGAGAACAGCCACTTCCTGGGCATTCGGTTTCGGACGATTCCCCGGAGGCATTTCGCCGGCGGCAATTCGACGTAACATCAAACTGGCATTCGGATTACCGGGTACAACCGCGGCACCCTTCTGACCGCCCTGCACCGCTGCGGACGCCGATCCCAACCGCAAACCGCCGCGAGCGTTATCGATATGACAACCCCCGCAGTATTTCGCCAAAATCGGCCGCACATCGTCCGTGAAACTCATGCCACCTGCTTCGCCCTCTCCGGGTTTCGCGGGATCTTCGCCTTTGAGCGTACGGATCTTTTGCTGGTGACGTTCCATGGTCTGTTTCAGGGTTTTGACGAACCGATCGTCTTCGGCTTTCGCCTCCTTGACGATTTCGTCGATCTTCTTCTGCGTCTCGTCGAGCAGTTTTTCCGCCCCCTCGACATCCTTCCGCAGGACCATCGAGGCGACTTTCGACAGCTCGCGTTGCAACGATTGCAACTCACGACGCTGGGCCGAGTTCAACGCCGCATCGGCATTGCCACCCGCGAAAACCACACCGAACAGAATGGCCACAATTCCAATCTGACGTATTCCCATCGAATCTGCTTCCCCGTTTTGGGATCACCTGAAACGTTTTCCACGTTGTGCCAACATTTTAATGAAATCCGACCCGGTCGGCCATCATTCATCAGTTTACCCACCGAATTGCCAAAATGTTCGTGTCTTTCCGGAGCGTTGAAACGGATTCCACCAGTTGATCGCGTTGAAATCTCGTCTTACGATGATGAGAGTCGCGAAATTTTCTCAAGTGCTGGAATCTCATGCCCTCCCCCACCGAATTGCAGACCAAACTCGAGCGACTGTTGAACATTCTCCGCGAATGTAGACGGGTCGTAGTGGCGTTTTCCGCCGGCGTGGACAGTACCGTCGTCGCGAAAGCCGCTCAGCTGGGGTGTGGCGAGAATGCAGAAGCAGTGACGGCTGTGAGTTCGAGTCTCGCAAGTGGCGAACTCGAAGAGGCACAAGCACTTGCGGCACAGATCGGAATTCGGCATCGCGTGATTCACACGCAGGAGTTCGCCAATGCGGACTACACCAAAAACGCGCCGGATCGTTGTTACTTCTGCAAGACGGAACTGTATGACCGGTTGGAAAGTTTACTTTCCGAGTCTATCGACGACGGTGTTGTAATTGTCAACGGAGCGAACCTGGACGACCGTGGCGATCACCGTCCTGGCATGCGAGCGGCGAGTGAACATCGCGTTCGAAGTCCATTGATCGAAGCTGGTCTCACCAAAGCCGACGTGCGGGAGTTGGCCAAATTGTGGGACCTACCCGTGTGGGACAAACCCGCCATGCCCTGTCTTTCCAGTCGTATTGCTTACGGTGTGGAAGTCACGCCGGAACGGGTGCAACGCGTCGATGCGGCCGAACGATACCTACGACAAACATTTGGATTCCGAGAATTTCGGGTGCGTCACGAAGCCAATGACCTCGCCCGGATCGAAGTTCCGACCGAGGACCTGCCAACGTTGCTCGATTCCGCCAATCGTGGAAAAGTGACGGCGGAACTTAAACGACTTGGGTTTCGGTTCGTGACGGTGGATCTCGAAGGATTTCGATCGGGCAGCTTGAACGCCGTCATTCCCGTCGAACAACTGCAACGGTTTACCCACTGACCAACATCGTCCGGCGTCGTTCACAGAAATCTCAGATAGAGAACACTTGTTCGTTAGTAGAAGCCATGGTACAAAGACTGGTGTTCCGTGTCATTTACGCGTAAGCCGGGAGAGTTGTGATGCGTCAGTCATGTTGGTTGGTGGCGTTGGCTATGGTTCTGGGGACTACGGGGACGGCTTGGTCACAGGATGCTGCTGAAGAAGTCGATCTGGCAGAACTCGAAAAACAGTTTGAAGAGTTCGCGACTCCGGGCAAAGAGCACAAGCAGTTCCGTCGCATGGTCGGCGAGTGGGAGACAAAAACGACAAGCTTCTATCCCAACCCTTTGGAACCTTCCGTCACCAAAGGTAGTGCAACGTTCCGCGTAATTCTAGGCGGTCGCTTCCTGCAACAACGTTTCCAGGGAGAGTACGAAGGCAAGCCCTACACCGGCATCGGCATTCAAGGTTACGACAATGCGACAAAGAAATATGTCGGCAGCTGGATGGATTCGATGGGGACCGGGATTATGTCGACCACCGGCAAATACGATGAAGACAAACACCAAATGGTAGAAACCGGTACCGCGTCCACTCCGTTGGGCGAAATGAAGTTCCGGATGGTGACGGATTACGAGTCGAACGACAAATTTTCGTTTACGATGTTCATGACGATGCCAGGTGCACCGGAAATGAAATCGATGGTCATCGAATACACCCGCGTCAAAGGCGAAAACGCCCAACCCGCCAAGAAGGCCACCAACAAGAAAAAACCCGCTGCCGACAAGTGATTTTTGAGTTGTCACGAATGACTTAGGTGCCGTGCCCACTGTTCAAGGCGGGCATGGCACCTAATTGCTGTTAACGTTCTCAGGAAGCTGACGCGATGCCAGGCACAGGGAAGTTACGGGCGAATTCTTGAATTTCGCCACGGACTTTTTGAATCTCGGCGGCATCGTCGGCGGACTTCATCACCCGCAAGATCCACTGACCCACCTGCTGCATCTCGGCTTCCTTCATGCCACGTGTCGTGAGAGCGGCGGTTCCGATCCGAATCCCACTGGGGTCGAGTGGTTTGCGTTGATCGTAAGGAATCATGTTCTTGTTGACTGTGATTCCCGCTTGATCGAGTGCCTTCTCAGCGATTTTGCCGGTGAGGTCGATGGAGGTCACATCGGTCAGAATCAGGTGGTTGTCGGTTCCGCCACTCATCAAGCGAACGCCGCCACCCGCCAAAGTTTCCGCCAACGTTTTTGCGTTGGAGACAACTTGTTGGGCATAGGTTTCAAACGACGGTAACAACGCCTCACCGAAACAAACGGCTTTCGCCGCAATGATGTGCATCAACGGCCCGCCCTGCAATCCTGGGAAGACCGTACGGTCGACGTCCTTGGCGAATTCTTCCTTGCAGAGCACCATCCCGGATCGAGGACCACGCAGTGTTTTATGGGTGGTCGAGGTCACAAAGTCTGCAACGGGTACTGGGTTGTTGTGAACTTTCCCAGCCACCAAACCGGAGTAGTGAGCCATATCGACCATCAACTTCGCGCCGTTTTCGCGGGCGATATCCGCGAACTTCGCATGGTCGATTTCTCGCGGATACGCACTTGCACCCGCGACAATCATGTTAGGCTTGTGCTCTTTGGCAAGACTGGCAACCTGGTCGAAATCAATCCGATGATCGTCTTCTCGCACCCCGTAGTGAACTACGTTGTACAACTGACCGGAGAAGTTCAGATGCATTCCGTGCGTCAGGTGTCCACCCTGGGCCAAGTCCATCGCGAGGATCGTGTCACCCGGCTTTAGCACCGACATATAGGCGGCCATGTTCGCCTGGGAACCGGCGTGGGGCTGCACGTTGGCGTGTTCGGCTCCGAAGAGTTCCTTCACACGATCACGGGCCAGCGATTCCACTTCATCAACGAATTCGCACCCGCCGTAATACCGCCGACCGGGGTATCCCTCGGCGTACTTGTTCGTCAAAACCGTGCCGGCGGCTTCCTGAATGGCGGCACTGGTGTAGTTTTCCGACGCAATGAGTTCCAATCCCTCGACCTGTCGGGTTTCCTCACGCTGAATCATGTCCCAAACAGTTGGATCGGCATCTCGCAATGACATAAGTTCACCTTTGGTTCAAATCGACTTCGTCTGAGTCGTTTATAGTTTTCAGCGTCAGAATTTGCCACTCTCCACACTTGGCTCTTTGCCGATTGACAACTCGACGACGTTTGCTCGAATATAACCGTATGGCTGCGACTCATCCTCCACATTCTAGCGACTCCGAATCGACCACAACCACTGACGTGACGATGACCAGTTCACCGCCACTTCAGGGGGAACTGGTGGCGTTCACGGGCACATTGGTTTCGATGACGCATCGCGAGGCGATCGAACTTGTTGAACAGAACGGTGGGGTGGCGACCGATCATGTGGCCAAGCAGACGACGATGCTAGTGGTCGGTGATGAGGGGTGCCCGCTCGACACCGACGGCCAACCACCTCAGCGACTTGTCCGCTTTCTGGAATGGCAACAGCGTGGAGTCGCGTCGCGGTTGGTGACGGAATCGGATTGGCTCCGGTTGATCGGATTGACCGATCCGTCACGACAAACACGAAGGTTATGCACCAGCGAAACGCTCAGTCAACTTCTGAATGTTCCCATCACGACAGTTCGTCGTTGGGAACGCGTCGGATTGATTCGCCCGGTGAAGAAGGTCTTTCGGCTGGCGTACTTTGATTTCTCCGAAGTCGCTGCCGCCCGCCGACTGAGTGAATTGCTCGAAGCGGGTGTATCGAGTGCGAAACTCAAAGCGAGTTTGGAACAGATTCGCGAGTTGCTCCCGCACGTCGACCGACCATTGGCGCAACTCGACGTGCTCATGCAGAACCGGACCACCCTGCTCTACCGCGACGAAGCCGGGCTGGTCGAACCGGTGAGCCGACAACGGTATTTTGATTTTTCCGAAGTCGACCAAGACGACGAACCGGCGACATTGCCCGGTCCAATGGCGACCGACGATCACCTCACGAACACGTCTTCCGAACAAGATTCGTGGACGGCCGAGCGATGGTTCCAAGAAGGTTGCGAGTTTAGTGACTCGGGTGATTTGCCCTCGGCGATCAACGCGTTTCGACTGTGTTTGATGGAACAACCAACCGATCCGGTGGTCCACTTTCACTTGGCGGAAACTCTTTACCGGGCCGGCCAAACCGAGGCTGCTCGTGAACGGTACTATGCGGCCCTCGAACACGATTCCCAATTCATCGAAGCGTGGACACAACTTGGTTGTGTGCTTGAAGAGGCCGGCGAAACGGAATCCGCACTGATGGCTTTTGATGCCGCCTTGGATATTCACTCCGAATATCCTGATGCTCATCGACACAAAGCCGCCCTGCTCGATGGACTCGACCGCACGGACGAAGCTCTACATCATTGGCAAGCCTATCTCGATTGCGACCCGCGTGGCCCGTGGGCCCAGGAAGCGAAAGATCGGCTTGAACACACCGCCGCTCAAGAGTGACATCTCATGACACACGCCGTTTCGATTGCTCTGTTGATTGTTATGCTCATCGGGCATTTTTCGACCCCGGCGATTGCCGATGATGAGAAGTCGGGATTGGATGATGCCACCCAAACCGCGTTGGAAACAGCGATTCGTGAGTCTATGAAACTCGTCGATGCGAAAGCGGCTACAGTGGCAGTCTCTCGGAATGGCAAATTGCTATTTTCGGCGGGCTTCGGTTTTCAGGATCAGAGTCGACAAACGCCAGTCACATCGTCGGCTTTGTTTCGCATCGCCAGCGTGAGCAAACCAATTACAGCAGCGGCGATAAAATCCGCGATTCGTCAGCAAAAGTTGACGCTCAAAACCAAAGCGTTTGAGTTCTTGGAGATGTCGAAAACACACGGCGAACCCGCCGACACGCGACTGAACGACATCACCATCGAGCATCTACTAAACCATAAGGGCGGATGGGATCGCGGAGTGGGTTTCGACCCCATGTTCCAAGGCGTGCGAATTCTGCAAACGCTCAATCCGAGAAAAACGCCGACACCAAGCGACGTCGTCGCATACATGTGGCAGCAGCCCTTACAATTCCAACCTGGCTCGAAGTCGGTCTACTCCAACTTCGGGTATTGCGTGTTGGGGCGAGTGCTGGAAAAAGCCTACGACAAACCCTACTTCGAATGCGTGCAAGAACTCGTCTTCAAGCCGCACGCGATCAAAGAGGTTGCACTCGGAACAAGCGATTCGCAGAACCGCCCGGCAAGTGAAGTCGAATACCCGGTCGAGGATCGTCGGTTTTTACTCGACGTAATGGACGCGCATGGTGGATTGGTCGCATCCGCACCGGCCGTGTGTCGGTTTCTCGATCAATTTTGGATCAGCGGCGAACCACGCAAGCCGGGGCAAAACTATTCCTACACGTTCTATGGCAGTTTGCCCGGTACCACAGCAATGGCCCGACAACGCAGTGATGGCTTCAACATTGCTGTCTTGCTCAACAACCGTCGCGATGCAAAGTTCTATGATGATTTGGACGTCTTGAAGAAGACAGTCGACAGCGTCTTCGACAAGCTCAAACCGACCGAGTCTGAGTAAGGTGGGTTAGCTGAGTGTAACCCACCTTACTGACATCGACGAAGTTCCGAATATGCTGGTCCTCGTCCCTACACCCGGATGGCGTGCAAACTCAGCCGCCGAGTTTTTCGCGGTAGAAGTCTGCAGCAGCTTTGATGGCGTCTGGTAATGCAGCGGGATTTTTGCCGCCGGCTTCGGCCATGTCAGGTCTTCCGCCACCACCACCGCCAACGGCTTGAGCGGCGACTTTTACGGCATCACCGGCTTTTACGCCTTGCTTGATAAGGTCTTTGCTCACCCCGGCAATCAACGCCGCTTTGCCGTCGATTTCGGCTCCGAGCAGAATCGCAATGGGTCCGCCCTTTTGCCGAAGTTGATCGACGAAATCCCGCATCGCTTCACGGGTGATATTCTCCGCGACATGCGTCACGATTTTGACGTCGCCCACTGTCTCGGCATTGGCAAGCAGTTCGTCCACCAAACCGGAGACGTTCTGGCTGGCGACCTTTTGAATTTCCCTTTTTGTTTGTCGAAGTTCTTCCTGGAGTTGTTCGATCCGACGTGGCAGATCCGCGGGTCCTGGAGTTTTGAGGAGCGAGACTAGTTCTTTCACAAGGTTCTCGGTTTCCCGAATTTGTCCAAGTGCCTTGGGGCCGGTAAGAGCTTTGATGCGTCGCACGCCCTTGGCGACGGGTTCCTCGCTGACAATTTTGCACAGCCCAACTTGCCCGGCATTGCTGAGGTGTGTACCGCCGCAGAATTCGCGACTGAAGTCTCCAATGCTGACGACCCGCACTCGGTCTGGATATTTCTCGCCGAATAAGGCCATCGCCCCAAGTTTCTTGGCTTCTTCGATCGGCATGACGGCCGTTTCGACAGCCGCACCTGTGCTGACGCGTTCGTTGATGATGTCTTCGATCTTCAGGATCTCTTCATCACTCAACGACTTACCATGAGCGAAGTCGAAGCGGAGTTCATCGCTGTCGACTTTAGACCCCCGTTGGGTGGCGTCTTTACCGATCGTTTGATGCAAGGCGAAGTGCAACAAGTGTGTCGCCGTGTGTGCACGACGGATACCTTCCCGCCGATCGGAAACGACCTCGGCAGTCAGTTTTTGATCCAACTTCAACACGCCCTGCTTCAGGTGCCCGATATGGAGCGTGAGTTCCTTCTGTTTCTGCGTGGTGAGGACTTCGAACTCGATGCCGTCACCGCGTAGCACACCGCTATCGCCGACCTGGCCCCCTGCTTCGCCATAGAACGGCGTGCGATCGAGAATCACACCGACAGGCAACACATGGCCGACTTCTTCGAGAGACTCCACGAGTTGCTTGTTCGCGATGATGCCGATGACTTTGCCGTCAGCATGTGTTGTGTCGTAGCCAAGGAATTCGGTCGGCCCACTCGTTTTGCGAACCGCATCCAACGGACCTTCGGCCATCACGGAATCGAACCCGCTGCTGCCACCCTGACTGATGAGGGTGTGTTCGGTCATCAGGTCGTTGAACCGCTTGCGATCGACAGAAAGATTCTTCTTGTTGGCCATCGCTTCGACGAGTTCAATCAAGAACCCCTCTTGCGTATGCAGTGTGAAGGCATCTTCGCCGGAAATCTGGTTGTCTTTCGATTTGCCAGCCGACTTTACGGCCGATTCGAAGCGATGCAGTCCGCGATCAATCGTTTCGAGGAACTGCGATTCTTCTTCTTTGATCGTGCCTTGAGCGCTGGCGACGGTTTCTTTCAATTCGGGATAAGCCGACGCCATCACCTCGGCGACTTTCGGCGCGAGTTGGTACAGGAACGGCTCGGTTTGCCCAAGAAGATAGCCTTCCAGAACCGCACGCCGCAGGAGTTGCCGAACGACGTAGTTTTCCTTTTCCTTGTCCGGCATCACGCCTTCGTGGATTGCAAAAGTCACCGCCCGCACATGGTCGGCAATTCGACGAATCGGGCGACCAGCGGGATCGTCGAAACTGTACTTTTTGCCAACGACATCCCCAGCAGCGAGGCACAACTGTTTGAGCGTGTCGATTTCGAAATTGCTTTTCACGCCCTGCATGACGGACGCCATCCGCTCCAGCCCCATGCCGGTGTCGATATTCTTCTTCGGCAGCGGCCGGAGGTTGTCAGGCGGATCGCCGACGCGGTTGAACTGCGTGAATACCAGGTTCCAGATCTCGACTTCCTTCGAACCTTCGGGGTGGAAGAAAATCTCGCTACACGGACCGCAAACACCGTCGGGGCCCTCACTCGGGGCACTGGCCGGCCAGTAGTTTTCGTCTTCTTCGAGCTTGGCGATGCGATCGTCCGGCAGACCGATTTCCTCGTGCCAAATGCGGTAGGCTTCTTTGTCGAAACCGTGTTCGCCTTGGTACACACTGACCGTAAGCTGATCAGGATTGATATTCATCCACTGCTTGCCGGTCAGGAATTCCCACGCCCAGTGAATGGCTTCCTTCTTGAAGTAATCGCCGAAGGAGAAATTGCCCAGCATTTCGAAGAACGTGTGGTGATACGCGGTCACGCCGACATTGCTGATGTCACCAGTCCGCAGACACTTTTGGCAGGTGGTCGCCCGGGTGTAATCGATATTGATGCCCATGAACTGTTCTTTGAACTGGTTCATGCCGGCGGGGGTGAACAACACCGTTGGATCGTCCCGCGGAACAAGCACGTCACTGGGGCGACGTACACAGCCTTTGCTTTCAAAGAACGAGAGATACTTTTCGCGAATTTCGTCTGTTTTCATCGTCGACTTTCTCGGGGACGAGAGTTTTCGGCACGAGCTAGACCCTGTCTAACTTTCGTGTAGCGGCTGGCGTTGTGTCTTCCTGGGAAATACCCGCTCGGAAACGCGATACGTTCATTGAACGCGTTCTGGCAGCGGAATACCCCCGAAACAACAGCTCGCAGCTTTCGGAGAATCTGTGAATGTCGACAAGATGTCAAGCCCGACGGTTCGGAAGCAAGAACCCGAATGCCGGTTATTCCCGGTCAATGACGACCGGTGACGGTTTGCCGAGCACAGTGAGCGTCAACTCCGGACCGGTGGCGGCAGCGAGAGCGTCGGCGAACTGCCGAGGATTTCGCACCGGACGCCGATTGACATGAGTCACCAGATCGCCGACATGCAGTGTGTCGAAGCGTTCGTGAACCGGTTCGATCTGGGTAATGACCACAGCGTTGTGATACTGATTGCGATCGAAAAATTCCTGGCGACCGGTCGGATAATCGACCAACACGTTCGCGTACTCGATTCCCAACCGATACGGTGCCCCGTACCGCAGTCGCGTTGCGACGACTTCCTCATCGGAAAGCAACGGCCATTTCGCCAACTCGACAGGGACGTCGAGCACTTGGCGACCGCTTCCCCGCACGACCTTCAAGCGGGCTTTCGCGTCAGGGCCAAGCACGCCCACTTCGCGACGGAGATCAACCTGGGAGAAAACCGGTTGATTTTGCACGGCGAGAATCATGTCTCCTCGCACTAAACCGGCTTGCATCGCTGGTGAGTTCCGCATGACGTTTGTGATTTCCGCAGCCGATGCTTGGCGAAGACCGGGCGGAAGGAGTTGGGAGATGGTTGTTGTTTTGGGTTCGATCCCCAGCAACCCGTATTCCACTTCATACCCACGGGCTAGGTCATCAACCACACGTCGCATCCCTTGATCGAGCGGGATCGCGTACCCGACGGATTGATCGTACCCATCCAAAGCTGCCTGTGCCGTGGTAATGCCGACGAGTTCGCCACGTAGATTAACCACCGCGCCCCCACTGCTCCCCAGGTTCAAGCGGGCATCAATCTGCATCAGTGTGCCAAGGTGATGGATGGTTTCCTCATCGGCTTCGTCATCCGGTGGGGCCGGGCGTCGCGTGAGATTGCTGACCATCCCCTGCCCAACACTAGCCGATCCATCCCGTGCGATCGCATAAGGATTTCCAAATGCAAAGACCAACGATCCTTTCTGAACCAACTCCCCTTGGCCAATCGAAATCGAGGGCAACTGACGAATATCTCCGGGATATTTCTTCAAACCGTCAGATGGGTTGAGACGATCGGCTGCTGTGTAGAGTCGTAGCACAGCCAAGTCGCTACGGGGGTCGGCAGCGATAATAGCGGCATGACACGCCGTCCGGTCCGCGAACCGTACAACCAACTCGCTAGCCCCAAGCCGATTCTGCTCGAACACACGACTTCCTTTGACAACGTGATAAGCTGTCAGAATTAATCGTTGAGCGAGAACTCCCTCACCCTGAGGAGTGAACAGGACACCGGCTCCGTACTCGTTCGGAACGAACTCCGGATGCAGCGGGTCGTTTCGGGCCTCCAAATTGCGGTTGAGCGGCCCGAACTGATTGAAATTCTCGGAAGGGATGTACTGCGTTCCCGGGTTGACTCGCGCAATACTCACCACCGCAGGTTCTACCTCGGCGATGAGTTTGATGAGCGAGTCTTGAAAAGCAAGGGCGAGTGGATGTGGTTCAGCGGCGGCTACGGTTTGCAAACTTGCACTGACCCACCCACCAATCAGCAGCAAAAAAGACGTTCGGAGTGCATTGTGTTGTGACCATCGATACGGGTTGGTCCAAGCTACACTCATGGAACGTCTGCTTTCCGTTTCATCAACTCAAGGCCAACCGCTTCTCGGCTCACAAAAGACATGTAAACCGGAAACGGTTACGGTATTCACTCTTCTTCAGCATTTGCTTCGGGACTCTCGACATGACCGAAACCACGTTTTTCGAGCACACGTTGGCGGACTTCTTCCATGATTTCGGGACTTTCTTCTAGGAAGATACGGGCTTTTTCGCGTCCCTGCCCGATCCGTGTTTCGCCGTAGCTAAACCAACTGCCGCTCTTTTCAACGATTCGATCTTCTGTAGCCAAATCGAGCAAGTCGCCGCTGAAACTGATGCCACCTTCACTGAGCATATCGAACTCCGCGACACGGAACGGCGGTGCCACCTTGTTCTTGACTACCTTGGCTTTCATGCGAATGCCGGTGGTATTGTCGCCGTCTTTAAGCGTGCTGATTCGACGGACATCGATGCGACAGGAGCTGTAAAACTTTAGCGCCCGTCCACCGGGAGTTGTCTCCGGCGAACCAAACATCACGCCGATTTTCTCGCGGATTTGATTGATGAAAATCACCAGCGATTTGCTTTTAGAGATTGCTCCGGTCAGTTTCCGCATCGCTTGGCTCATCATTCGAGCTTGCAAGCCAACGTGCGAATCGCCGATTTCCCCATCGAGTTCCGCTTTCGGAGTTAGAGCGGCGACCGAGTCGACAACGATGACATCGACCGCGTTCGACTTGATCAGCATTTCCGCGATTTGCAGCCCTTCTTCACCGTAACTCGGTTGGCTAACGAGCAATTCTTCGAGGTTCACGCCTAGTCGCTTCGCCCAGGACGGGTCCAACGCGTGCTCGGCATCCACGAAGGCCGCGACTCCGCCGTTCTTCTGGGCGTTCGCGATCACGTGTAACGCGAGTGTGGTTTTCCCACTGGATTCCGGGCCGTACAATTCGACAATCCGGCCGCGTGGAAGACCAAAACCGCCAAGGGCTAAGTCGAGCGATAAAGAACCGGTCGAGATGCCATCGACGGCGGCACCTTGATCGGTCAACTTCATGATGGAGCCCTTGCCGAAGGCCTTTTCGATTTGACCTAAAGCGTTGTTGAGCATCCCATCCGGGGAGCCATTCCCGGAACTTTTTGCGGAATTGGAACGGGATCGAGCGGCTGATTTCTTCGCCATGGAATTGTCTTTTGCTTCGTTTTTTTGAGTCGACGATTGTTGAGAAGTTGCGGCGACCATCACCATCTCCTGCGGTGGAAATACGTATTGAACAAACGCACGGTTGTTATACGCAGGAATAGTAGGGGTAGATCACTACAAAAGAAGTCGAATTTCAAAAAAGTTGGTAATTTTTTAACAGCCGTCGGCAGCGACGTCACACCACATTATTGAGGCTGCCGCGTTAAAAGTAAATGAAGGTACGAAGCCGGTTCCGGATCGCCGAGTTCCAACTGCTTTGCGAGAGACAACACCGCCTGGGCAGCTTGTTCACGATCTGTGTCATCGGCCAACGTCTCGATTTCGAGAAACTCCCCCAAGTCGCGAACCCGGTCGAGACATATTTCAAGTTCTCTGCCCTGCCATTGCAAATGGTAGAACTCACGGTGTTTCACGACGTCTCGGACGACACGGAAGCCCAGCAATGTCAGTAAATCCGCCAACTCGTTCGCAGTCGTGGATTTCCCTTGGCCGACCGGGAGTTCAATTTCTCGTCGGCTTTTTACCGGACCGGGATCACGTGGTCCTTTGTAGGTGATGCAAACTTCGTCGTCCTGTCTCCGCACCCGTAAGGCTTCATCGGTCGTCGCGAAGTCTCGCTGCGGGTGAGCAAAGTAGGTGTCGGCTTGTTCGGAAGTTTGGTGATGCTTCGCACCAAGCTCGGTCAATTGATTGAGTACGCCTTGCACATTGGCAAGCGGGAATTTCAATTCGACTTCGTAGGACATGGGCCCCAATCAAGTGGTTGACACGTGTTGAACTCTTGGCAGCGAATCCATTTCCTCGAAATGATCCCACGTATACAGTCCTGTATTATGACCGTCATTCCAGGTGAATTTCAGGGCATAATTGCCGGTAAAGCTGACGTGTTCGGGGCGAATCGTATGCGGAACTGAATCAGGATCGAGGATCCGCCGCCCGGTGTTCTCGTCGACACACTGCGCACAGCGGCATTCTTCGCGAAGCAGCTTGTATGGATACCGACGCACACGGTCGTCCGACCATTCGATTTCGAGCAGGCCATCATCTTGGATCGCCCGAATGTGTTTCGGAGACGCCTTCGTCGCCATTTGCGTTAATCTCGCCAGGGGTGTTTGACTTCTTCCCAATACTTCGCAAATTCGAATTTGGGGCTGTTCTCGTGGTCGTGGCATTTGATGCACAACCGATCTTCCGCGACTTCTTTAGTGAGTGTCATTTGCCGACGACTGGCCTTCAGTTGACTTTCATCGACATTGGCTCGATCGGTTTTCCACGCCGTTTCCAACTCAACGTGTCCGCTGCCCGGTCCGTGACAGTTCTCACACTGTTGCCCTTTGAGTGCCGTGTATCGTTGCGGTTCCCCCTTTGACTCGGCAAGTCGTTCGGGCAGGAACCCACTATCGTAAGGTAAGTCGTGCTCGGGGTTCCAACCGGTGACGTGACAGCCGATACATTCGGTATCGAGATTGCGTGCAATCGGCTCGGTGAACTGTCCTTCCCGGCCTTTCACGATGCTTTCGTAAGCATGGGCGTGTTTGGTGGTACTCCACTTGGCGAAGGCCTTCGTATGACATTTGCCACAGGTTTCAGCACCGACGAACGACTGACCCGACGGATGAAAACTCTTCGGCAGCGAAGCGAACACCGATTCCAAGTCGGCTTCGATATTTCGTTGGTATTCGCGAAGGTGTTTCTCGACGAGTGTGCTATTCGTGAACCGATTCTTGTCGAGATCGATCAGCTCGAACTGAAACGGCTGCTCCGTGTTGTCCGCGTAGTATCCAAGGACACCGGCATACTTTCCTTTGCGACCGACTTGCACGATCAGTGTGTCGCCAACCGTATGCGTTTCACTAGGCGGTTCGTCACCACCTTCGGCACTCAACACAACGGCGAACTGCGGAAATTGCTTGGCCAACGCCTCGGCTTCCGGGAGCGGTGTTTGAGCCAGAAGGATGTTGAAGTCCGTTCCTGCTTCCGCGAATTTCGGGACGACATCCTCCAACGCTTCGGCCGGTGGCGAAACTTTCAATCGTGTGGGATCGTTGACATCGGCTGCGGAGAGTTTCTTGCGATAACTATCGCTTAGAACCGAAGTCACCCCGATTTTCGCATCGCCGACGGTGATGATGTCGGTCCGGCGAGGACTTAAGTCCGGAGCTTCGTAGATCGTGACGTTCGCACTAACAAAGCTTGGCTCCTGCGTGGCGAGTTCGGTCAAACGGTTCTGATGTTGGCCGATCAGTGTATCCACACCCAGCCGTAGTTCCTCGGGGCCCATGCCAATCGCTTGATAACCCAGGTCTTCCAGCACATTCAGGGTGAGGTTGAACTTGAGTTGGCTTTGGTACCGATCGCGTTCGAGTGTGCCCCCGAGATCGAGCCCAACGACATCCCAGGATTTCCCCTGTAATTGTTTGACGAGATCAGCTCGGCGAGACAACCCACCAGAGAGCATTTCCGAGCAGCCGCAAGGTTCGATGTACCCGTGTTGCTCTCCCGATAAAACCAACGCGACGGTCGGTTTCTTCCACTTCTTGAACTTCGGCGGCGGCAACTTAGGGATTCCGGAAGCCGTGTTCTTCGGGTAATCGATGGGCGGCGGTGTCTCTTTCTTCGGGTCTTTACCACACCCAATGAAGCCGACAATCATTCCGCCGAAAACAAGGAAAATGGCGAGACCGACAAACCGGTTGGCATCAAAATTCGCAGGGCGATGCGACATCTGCGTTTCGTCCTTTTCAAACGCAATGGGCAAGCTGGCGATCCCTCCCGGATCGCCGATGGGGCTGACGGATCATACACGCCAACAAACGACTGGCCAAACCGGATTGTCAAATTACGATAAATTCGACATAGAATTTGTAGCTTTCCAGCCCTTTGATGTTTGTTTTTAACGTAATTTTGGCGGATTCCTTCAACAGATGTGAGCCCTTCTTGGCGCCTGGTTTGATTCGCACCGTCACGATCAACCGCTTCGAGTTGGGGAAATCTGCAGATTCGTCTTCTTTGACTTCCACTTCCAAGTCGTCGGCGTTGAAGTTGGGAATCACCTTTTCGATGTCTTCCACGACGAGTTTTTCATCTTTGGCTCCTCGAACCAATAGCGAGAACCACCCGACTTGCCCCTCGTCAGAGCGAAGTTCACCAAGATGGATCGACGGAACGCTCGGTCTCCACTTGAGGTGTGTGAAGGACTCACCCGGAGGAACGTAACTCAAGGTTTGCACGGGACCGGGGCGTTTCGTGTAGACCGAGACCGAAAGTTTTTCGCGTTCCTCGACGTCGGTTGTTATGGTCACCAAATCGGAGTGCTTGCCGACGGCCATCGTGGGTTGAGCGGTAACTTTGACTTCAAACCCCGACTTTGCGTTGTACTGAGCCAGTTCGTCTTTCTCGAGAACACGCCATTCCGCGCTGAGATAATCAGACGGGGTGTCGACGGAAAGGATATTGAAGTCGTCCAACACGGTCGAGAAGATTCGACCCTCAATCGATCGTGGATCATCGTCGACGAGAACCGGAAGTTCCCAAGAGCCATCGGGAACCATGTGGAGGTAGTCATCGACAGTCCCAACGACGTTCAATGCGATCGTGAGGTTTTCCGGGTCATTGGTCCAGATATCCGCTTTTTGGTGGAACTGCGGTGTTGCGTCTTTGGGCGTCCATTCCAATTTGATCTCAGCGGTTCCGCCGGGTGGAATCTCGTCGTTCTCCAACTCGCTAAGCGTGCATTTGCACGTAGTGTCCCCTTTTTTGAGCTGCAACGGGGCATCGCCTTCGTTCTTGATGATAAACGTATGCTGGCCGGTGCTTCCGACATTCATGATGCCGAACTCATAATGGGCGTCTTCCTGCAGGACCGCCTTCGGCCAGGGACCCTCTTTCGAAATTCGGAGGCCGTGATTGTCGAGCGGATCACCCGTCGGTGCTTCGACGACCGGTGCCTCTTCCGTCGGGACGGGACCTTCCGAGAAGACGATAATCCCGGCTATCGCCGAGACCCCAACCAAAATCACCGCCATAATCGTGGGAAAATTCATGACCAGACTCTAGAACCAGTATGAACAAAATGAAACAAAGTCCGTACGGGTTCATTCTAAACGGTCCGGCACCGGGATCAACAGCCTGCCGGGCGGAACATTCAATCCTTGGCGGATTGCGTTGACGAATTACCGGATATGATGTGTTCCAGCTCTTCACGCTGTGACATCGCAAGCACCTTGTCGATATGTCCACCGGAACGGTAACGGTCGTCGAGAGCAATTGCGGTCTTCGCAGACTCTCTGGCGAGTTCGGTCTCTCCGGCGGCGTGCAACGCGAATGCATACTCCGCTTGGATGGCCGGCAACGTTGGGTATCGCTCGACCGCTTTCGCCAGATATTCCACCGCCTGCGTTGCATCGGCCGTTTCTTTGGTCGTCAGATATCGCTGGAAGAAGTACCGCCCTAGCGACCGATAGGTAAACGCGTTTGCAGGGTTCCGTTCGACGGCCTTCTTGCCGTACTCGATAGCTTGCCAAAAACCTTGTTCGTCACGTCGATCACTTGCGGCCCAACGCTGGAAACCCAAATCGGCCAACCGTAAGAACGGTTCCGCGGAGAATCGGTCACTCTCGGCGGCTTGTTCGTAGTTACGTGTAGCGGCGGCAAAGTTCTGATTCTCGAACCATGCCAGATCACCGCTGGCAATCTGCGTCTCTCGCTGCAGGACGGGTAATGTCGATGTCAACACGCAACCCACCGCCATCGCGATTCCGCTGCAAGCCACAAACGTGATTCCAACGACAGAAACTGCTCGTCGCGTGTGCGAACTGATTCCTAACAGAATCAGTAGCAGAACCAATTGAGTGATCGCTGGCATTTCGATTCCACCAGCTCCCAACAGGTGAACCAATATGCCGACCAGGGCGGCTCCAATCGCCAAGCGAGAAATCGGCAGCGAGGAGCGATGAATAACGGACCAAGCGGCACGGATCATCAACCACACACCGATAAGCCACACCGTGCGTGTATCAAACTGAGCGAGGAACACAAACCGATGCCCGAGCACCAATAGGAATCCCAGGATGACACCGGTGTCAATTGTTGTCCAAGTTGCTGGCGTCTGCGACGATCGGGTTTCCGTGGGCGTTTCGATCGTCTCAAAACGCTGAACGGTCAGCCAAGCCAGCCAACCGGCCCCTAAAAGAGCCAGCAGACCGCCACTGACCCAAAGATCGAGCAGATAATTATGCGGATCGGCAATTTCTTCGCTGGCCCCAGGCAGTTTGTGCTGTAAGTAGGCAGCTCGAAAGTTTCCAGGTCCGGTGCCGAGCAACGGTGAGTCTTGAATAACAGCCGCGGTACCTTGCCAGTATTCGAGTCGATAACTGAGTGATTTTGGAGCTTCGGAAAGAACCTCGCGATCAAAACCGCCACTCAATGTCGCGATCGTGAATAGCACACCCAGTACGCACAACGCACCGACGCTATACAACAGCCATCGTCCCACTTGTGGTGCTCGGTTCCGAAAACTCATCGCCGCCAGGAATGCACTACCGACGAGTAGTCCCGCCCAAGCGGTCCGGCTTTTTGTGAGGATCAGGCAATAACCGATCAAGGCTAATAGGCCGAAGATTGTGACGAGTCCGACTCGCGAGACCTTGAAACCCGCTGATCGAGTCTGCCACCACCAGCCGATTCCGATAATCCACCAACCAGCTAGGAAACCAGCGAATGTATTCGTCAACGCGAAAGTTGCGAACGGTTCTGTGGAGTGTAAACGGTCCGACCATAGTCGCTTTGCTGGTCCGTCAGTTGGGACGCCCATCACTCGAAGTTCACGTTGGATCTCCACAGCGCGAGCCGAGGGGACTGAACCAAGACCGGCTAGTTCCTGTTCCAACGATTCCACACGCTGTACGTTCGCCGGGAATTCAACATAGTGCTGCCAAAGTCCGTAAACAGATAATGTGGCCGCCAGACAGAACAAAGCAGACAGCCAACCACGACGATCGTTTTCTGTTTGAAGAAGTTGCCTGATGAGGCCAAACGCAACTCCTAACGCGAGCCACTCCCAAGTCATTGTGAGAACGGCTCGCCTGTCACCTCCAAAGATTAAAACTGAGATGGCAGATACGACATGCCCAAGCACGATCACCCAAACCGCCGCATCAATCCAATCCAGTCTGATGTGAAAGTCACGACGACGAAACTGGTCCCATGCCCAAAGTGTGACCACAAGGAACCAGAGTGGTGTCAGCCACAATGTATCACCGAGAACAGATCCTTCGGTCGGAACGAGGAGTCTGGCAACGACCAAGGCCGCAATGAGATTCTGTAGTAGGGAAGACAAGTCCGGCTGCGTAGGCGATGGGCTATGCACGGTCTTCGAGGGAGATGCCATCGAACTCTCGGTACGTCGTTGATACTAGGGACGAATATGACAGACGGGAATCAAAACAATGCTAGTTCTTAGAAGCAAGAGATGTAGAGGCTCGCAGGCCTGTCATTTCTAGAATCGCAATGATTGCCAACACACAGGCGATTAAACCACAAACTAGAACTGCCCCTGTCCAGCCAGTCACAAAGTAAAGTAATAAGCCGCCCAGTCCGGTTGTTAGAGTTGCGAGGTGAATTGTCAAAACGGCTTTCGGGCGAGACAATCCCAAATCCGTGAGACGATGGGAAAAGTGACTTTTGTCCGGGTGGAACGGACTGCGTCGTTGTCGAAGCCGAATGATAATCACCGAGCAAAAATCATAAAGTGGAATCGCAAGGATACAGAACGGTGCCAGAATGACGTGTCGACTTGCCTGGTCCTCATACTCGAAATAAGTTCCTAATACTGTCATTGATGCTAACAAAGTCCCGAGAAAGTAACTTCCGCAGTCCCCCATAAAGATTCGTGCCGGTGGCCAGTTGTGAAAGAAGAGAAACCCGGATATCGAGCCGGCTAGCACAAGCAACGCACCACCGACGAGCCAACGTTCGCCCATCAGCATCACAACGGCAAAGAGGGAGGCGGCAATCAATGCGATGCCGCTACTAAGCCCATCCATGTTGTCGAGGAAGTTGAAGGAGTTGACTAGCACGAGTATCCATAGCATTGTCATGACTTGGCTAACCAACGGCACCGGAACAAAGACAGTGCTCTGAACACCGACTCCGAAAACGAGTACCGCAGCTACCAGAAACTGAATGAGAAGCCGTGGTCGCCAAGAGATATTTTTTCGGTCGTCGATCAAGCCCATGCCAGCTAGGACTGTGGCGCAAGCTAGGATTGCCCAGAGTTGTCCTGATCGATAAAGCACACCGTCCAGGTGCGGGCGAAGAATCGTCGGCAATCGTTCAATGAGAGACGGGCGACTATGAATGAACCACGCCGACAACTGTGCGAGGGCGATGGTGCCGACCACACCAAACCAGATTCCGATTCCACCGCCGAGAGGAGTGGGAGACTCGTGAACCTTCCGATCGTTTGGTTGGTCCACAAGTCCCCAGGCAAACGCCTGCCGTCTAACAAGGGCAACCGTCAAGGCTGAAATTAGACATGATGGAACGACGCATGCGAGAACAAAAAATAACATTCGAAGTTACATCAAGTCTAAAGTGACAGCCTGTTGACGCTAACAGAGTTTCTCTAAGAGTGTCGTCGCGATTTACTTTCTCTTTCGCCGTTTGCCCTCGTCGGGGTCTTTCTCTGGCACTTGATATTGTTGGCGGAGTGTATCAAGTTCGGCTTTGAGTTGTTTCGTGATGTTTTCATAATCCGCCTTGCCGTAGACGTTTGTCATCTCTCGGGGATCTTTTTCCAGGTCGTACAGTTCCCATTCGTCGAGATTGTAGAACTTCATCAGCTTGTAGCGATCGGTGCGAACACCATAGTGTCGCCGCACCATATGAGCGCCGGGATACTCATAGTAATGATAATAGAAACTATCACGCCAATCAGACGGAGTCTGACCACGAAATAGCGGGACAAGACTGCGTCCTTGCATGTCTGCCGGAATGGCGACGCCTGCGATGTCTAAGAAGGTTTCGGCAAAGTCGAGATTCGAGACGAGATCGTCATTGCGAGACCCTGGCTCGATGACACCTGGCCAACGAACGAGCAGCGGCATCTTGAGAGATTCTTCGTACATGAAACGCTTGTCGAACCACCCATGATCACCGAGATAGAAACCTTGGTCTGACGAGTAAATGACAACCGTGTTTTTCGCGAGACCGGTCTCGTCGAGATAGTCTAGGACACGCCCTAAGTTGTCATCGACCGAGGCGACACATCGCAAATAGTCTTTCATGTACCGTTGGTACTTCCAACGCACGAGATCTTTGCCTGTTAAATTTGCTTCTCGAAATGCTTTGTTCTTGGGTTCGTAAGCAGCGTCCCAGAGTTTGCGTTGTTCGGGTGTTAGGTTGCCGGGGGCTTTGAGTTTCAAATCGTTTGCGTTGAGGTGCGTTGCGACTTCCATTTGCTGAGTTTTTGCAGCCGTTCCGCGAGTGGAATAGTCGTCGAAAAGATTGTCGGGTTCGGGGATGGTGACGTCATCGTACATCGTGAGATGTTGAGGACTTGGCTGCCAATTGCGGTGCGGCGCTTTGTGCTGATACATCAGCATGAAGGGCTGGTCTTGGTTGCGTTTTGACTTCAGCCAGTCGAGAGTGATGTCGGTGATGATATCCGTTGTATAACCTACGTGATTGATACGCTGGCCATTGCGGTTCATCGGTGGGTTGTAGTATGGACCTTGTCCATAGAGCACCTCGTAAAAATCAAACCCTTGTGGTTCAGTCACGAGATGCCATTTGCCGACAACAGCCGTTTGGTAGCCGGCTTTTTTCAGCAACTTGGGAAACGTTTGTTGATCGCCGTTGAATCGGTTTCCATTCTGAAGAAAACCGTTGAGATGCGAGTATTTTCCGGTTTGAATCACCGCTCGACTCGGTCCGCACAGCGAGTTGGTGCAGAAACAGTTTTCGAACAGCATCCCGGCAGTCGCAATGCGATCGAGATTCGGCGTCGTATTGACTTTCGAGCCGTAACACGACATCGCATGCGAGGCATGGTCGTCGGTAAAGACGAACAGAATGTTCGGACGTTCGGCGGCTGAGAGGTTCGCGTGTTCACAGCTGAGCCAAAGCCCAAGCAGTCCGCAAACTAGGTGGAAAACTGAACGCATCACAATCGGTCCCCTCTTATGGCGAAGCGCGGTTATTGGAAATTTGTGGATTTCCATCATGCGGGTTCGCCGAGGGAACTGCAACACGATCGCAAAATTTCCTGCGTGTCTATGCAGTTTCAGATCGCAAAGTCAGTTTTCGCATGTTCGGTTGTTTATGCGGCACGGCTGAGTGACTTGTCGGCAGTGAGTTGAGCGACAGTCCAGTCGACGATTCGCCACTCAGCCCAGCGGAAGTCGCCTTCGTGGTTGCTATGACTGAGGAAGCCGAGATGTCCTCCGCCGCGTGTGACATGAACATCGACGACATCGGATCGTTCATAACGATTGAAAACGGTGACCGGAACGATTGGGTCGTCATCGGAGGTGATGATCATCGTGGGCTTTTGGATGCAATTCAGCCACGGACCGGCTCCGCAAGATTCGTGGTAGCTCGAGAGAGACGTGTACCCGCGGACGGTTCGGGTGTACTCGTCATCCAGCTGATTGAGGTTTCGTGGTCGCCAGCTTGGCGTATCAATAAGTTCTGGGCGGACGAGTTGCGGTCGCTCCCGAATCTGCTGCCAGAGTTTGCGGACGAAGAATCGGTTGTACACGCGATTTTGCCAAGTTGCCAAGCGGTCGGCCGCCGCTTTCAAGCAGATTGCCGGGTTAACGCAGAAGGCGCCCGCCACGGATGTCGGCAACTCACAGGCAAACTCGCCCAATGTTTTGAGGACCGCGTTTCCTCCCAGAGAGTAACCGATGAGCATGATCGGCGCACCGATACACTGTTTGGCTACATGACGTGCCGCTGCCAATACGTCGGGAGAACATCCCGGGTAATAGGGCAACTTGGCAAGGTCGGCACCTGCTCCGGCGGCGCGAAGGTCCATCCGAAACGTGCGGACTCCACGTGCATTGAGCTTGCTAGCGGTTCGAACCATGTAGCCGCTTTGATGACAGCCGGCAAGTCCGTGGACAAGCAAGGCGACCGCATCGCCCGTTTTCCATTTCGCTGGTCGGTCGTCATGAAGTACGATCGTGTCGCCGTCACTGACCGGAACAAAGTGTTGTTCGGCGGCGTATTCGTAGCGTCCATTGGGAAGTATGTTTCCCACGATCGTCTGGATGTGCCCGTTTCGAAGAAAGGGGTGTGCCCGAAATGTTGGAAACGACACGGAAGATGCATCAAACGGCAACATAACAGCCGATCAGCTGAGAGGACCAAATCCGGCGGACGTAGGAGCGCGGCTTACAATTGCAATCGGTCCAGTCAAACGAATGGCTTAAAAAAGTCTTCGTCGAGAGATGCACCCTACCCGACTGGTCCAATCGGGGCGGTGCTTATAACCGGACGGTCGGTATAGGACAAGACGGGAATTTTGGCTCGCACGTCCTACAGCCGGGCTTACCCGTTCGCAGTCGCGAGAACTGGCGCTTCGGCACAGTTTCGGCGTTTGATCATGGTGACTTCATTCCCCGTCGAATTGAAGGAGATGGTGTCCATGAAAGTCTGCATCAACAAAAGGCCGCGTCCGCAGGGCCGCTCGATGTTGGCGGGGTCAGTTGGGTCTGGAAGGCTGCTCGGGTCGAAGCCTGGGCCTTCGTCGCGAATCTTGTAGATCGATTCTTCCTTGGTGATCTCCGCCCGAACGTAGATTTTGCGGTCTTTGTACGGCTTGAGTTTCGCGCGAGTCTCGGCTGTCTTGTAGTACAGCGAATGGTCTTGTTCCCGAAGTTCCGAACTGACTTCCAAATTGCCGTGGTAGTAGGCATTGAGTAAGGCTTCTTCGAGCGCCACCCCCGTGCGAAGGAGTTCCGACTCCTCCGGTGAACGCATACGACTCACAATATCTTGCAAATACCCGACAACGGCGGGGATCAATGTGAGATCGTTTTCGATTTCAAAAGCCGTGGTGCTCATCGTCATGCGGTTCATGAGGCGTGAACCGGAACGCGACTCTGAAGAAATCTGCAGTACCCGGTCAATCGTCGGCCGCAAATCTCGCACGAGTCTTCGTTTCGGGACGTAATTCGCCGCCCCGCGTTGCAACGCCTGCACCGCGACTTCTTCACTCCCTTTGTTCGTCATCAAAAGCACAGGGATCAGCGGGTAGTCCGCTCGGATACGGTCGACCAATTGCAAACCATTCATCCCGGGCATCTGGAGATCGGTGAGCACGATGTCGGGGATGTGGAGTTCCATCTGCTCCAACGCATCTTCACCGTCGGTGGCGAAAAGCACCTTCCAATCCGGGTTCTTACGAAGCACACCCGCGGCGAGACTGCGGTCGGTTGCCGAATCGTCAACGACGAGAATATGTGTCATCTGTGCGTCTCCCGGAAATGCTCCGCCATCGCGATTCAATCTTGTCTATCGGGGTGTTCGTCGTTGCGTGTGCTGGGCTAGTTCTAAGTTGCCAATCACGAATTGCTGATGCCACTTGGTCGTTTGATCATCTGATCAATCTCGGTGAGGGTTTCGTTGAGTTGCGAAGTGAGACGCTCAAATGCTTCGGGTGCACGATCGAGTTGTTCGTTTTTTCCGAGCATTTCCAATTCTTCGGCGGTCGCCATGACCTCGGGTTCACCGAAGATTCTTAACGCCCCCTTAATTGTATGGGCCGCACGTCGTAAAGTCACCGTGTCGGCGTCGGCGATGGCTTGTTGAGCCTCCGTAAGTTTCTCGGGGCCTTCAATGAGGAATGCCTCGAGAACTTCACGCAGGAGTTCTTCGTCTTGGTCGACACTTTCCAAGGCGAACGCCCAATCCAAGCGGTTTTCGGCGGTGTTCGGGTTGTGATTTTCGTTATGGGCCGGCTCCGCCGCCAATAATTCGTCTGTGAGAGTTGTCTCTGTCGCGGCCTGTTGTGACGGCATGATCTCGATCATTTTCCAGATCGTTTCATGAAGTTTTCGTGCCCTCACCGGTTTTGCGACATAGGCATCCATACCGGCTGACAGACACAACTCTTGGTCACCTTTCATCGCGTGTGCCGTCATGGCGATGATTGGCGTGTGTGGACTGCCAGATTCTGCTTCCCGTGTACGAATGGCTCGGGTCGCTTTCAGGCCGTCCATTTCCGGCATTTGTACGTCCATCAGTATCAGGTCGAAGTTGTGACCGACCGCAGCAAGGTCCAATGCCTCGCGACCGTTGTTCGCGACAGTGACTTCGTGTCCCCATTTCCGGAGGACCCCGACTGCCAATTTCTGATTGGCAATGCTGTCTTCGGCCAAGAGTACCTTGAGTGGCGGATGTTCTTCCATGGTTCGCGACTTGGCAACCTCTTGCTCGTCCTCGGGGGCGATCACGCCCATGGCCGAGATAATGGCGTCGAACAACTCCGATTGCTTGATCGGCTTCATCAGGTAAGCAGCTGCGCCGAGATTCTCGCAGCGAAGAACGTCGCCCGGTCGATCGCCGGACGTGAGCATCATAATGACCGTGCTGCCAAGTTCGGTGTCTTCCTTGATTTTCTTAGCCAATTGGAAGCCGTCGACGTCGGGCATATTGACATCGGATAGAACAAGCCCGAAGGAATTACCGTCGCGATGAGCATTGCGGATCGCATCGATCGCTTCTTCGGCACCTTTCACGCAAACGGGTTTCATATCCCAGTTCGTGACCATCTCCTTGAGGATCAGCCGGTTGGTGTCGTTGTCGTCGACGATTAGCACGCGTGTGCCGCCGACCATCGCGGGCATGCGATCGCGGTTCCGTTCGCCACCCGGAACAACTTCGAATTCGGCCGTGAACGTAAACGTGCTGCCCTGGCCCAACTCGCTTGTGACGGAGATGGTTCCGCCCATCAAATCCACCAGTCGGGATGAGATGGTAAGACCTAAACCGGTGCCCCCGAATCGCCGGGTCGTTGAGGTGTCGGCTTGCTCGAAGGCTTCGAAGATGGACTTCATCTTCTTCTTGGGGATGCCAATGCCGGTATCGCGAACGCTGAATCTAAGTGGCTGTTTCTTGCTCGATTTACCGGAAGCGTCGTTTGGTTCGGCTGGCGAGACGTCCAGCACGACTTCGCCTTTTTCGGTAAACTTAATCGCATTGCCGACGAGATTGACGATGATTTGCCGGAGTCGAGTCGGATCGCCACGGAATGTGTCATGCAAATCGACATCGACATGGAATGCGATTTCAATTCCCTTGCGATGCGCTCGAAGTGCCAACGATTTCATCGTGTCGCCGAGACATTCGCGAAGGCTGAACTCGGTGCGTTCCAAATCGAGTTTGCCGGCTTCGATCTTTGAGAAGTCGAGAATGTCGTTGAGCAGTGAAAGCAACGCTTCACCGGATTCCCAAACCGTTGACAGATAGTCTCGCTGGGCTGGCGTGAGTGATGTGTCTAGAACCAGTTCCGTCATTCCGATGATCGCATTCATCGGCGTGCGGATCTCGTGACTCATGTTGGCAAGAAAATCACTTTTGGCACGGTTGGCAGCTTCGGCTGCTTCCTTCGCTTCCCGGAGTGCCTCGGCTGCCATTTGTTGCCGAGTAATGTCCGTCGAAATCCCGAAAGTGCCAATGATGTTCCCGGCATGGTCGTAAAGCGGTAGCTTTGTCGTCGATGCCCACGTGATGGTGCCGTCTGTCCAGGTTTCTTTTTCCTCTTTCGAGAGAATCGGCTCACCGGTTTCCATGACTTTTCGTTCGTCAGCCAATGCCTCCTCGGCATGTTCCGGCGAAAAGAAATCGGCGTCGGTCTTGCCTTCCGCATCGCGAGGGTGCTCTAGACCAAACCGGTCGGCGAGTGCTCGGCTGATCCGCGTAAATCTGCTGAACCGATCCTTGAAGTAGATGTGGTCGGGCAGGTTGTTCATAAGCGAGTGCAGCAGATACCGCTCATGGTTTAACGCCTGTTCAGTTTTCTTGCGTTCGGTAATGTCCCGAATGAAGAAGATGAACACCGGGCGGCCTTGTAGCGAACTGGCTTGCATCGCCATTTCCGCGATGAACCGTTCGCCATTCTTGCGGATGGCCGACTGCTCGACCCGTTGCCCCATCAGCGAACCTTCACCACGACCACTGGCGTAGCGATTGGTATTTGCCTTCTGTCGCTCTTGAGATTCCGGCGGAAACAGCAGTTCGTGAATGTCCTGCCCGAGTGCCTCGTCCTTGGTCCATCCGAATGTGCGGACAGCTGCGGGGTTGAACTCGACAATTCTTCCGTCCGCATCAGCTGTGACGATGCAGTCGAGTGTGCTGTTCACGATCGCCCGGAGACGGGTTTCGCTTTCCTTGAGCGATTCCTCCGCCTGCTTCCGATCAGTGACGTCCCAGAACATCCCCTGCAATCCGACGACTTCCCCATCGGCATTCAGTACGGGACTTTTCAGAACATGCACGTATAAGTCGGGGCCGTCGGCTCGACGATGTCGTTCCACATCCTCGAGCACGATCCCTTCAGACATGATTTTGCTGTCGTCGTTGGTGTACTTCTCGGCTAACTCATGAGGGAAGAGATCGAAATCCGTCTTGCCGATCAGTTCCTCGGCGGACCGTTTCATCGTCTTGCAATACAGGCCATTGACGAACGATAAACGCCCTTGCCGATCTTTTCGAATGACATTGATTGGCAGACTTTCCAACAGCGAGCGGTATTCGGCTTCGTTGTCGCGTAAGGCGTCGACCGCTTGACGACGGTCGGTGACATCCGTGATCGATCCGAAAATGTAGAATCCATGGTCCGTGCGAATCGGGTTGAACTCGACTTCCGCATGGAACGGGATTCCGTCGCAGGTCAATACATCGATTTCTCGTTCGCCGGTAAGGCAGTCGCAACTTTGTTCGAGATTGGTCTGGTCGACGTCGTCTCCGAAGTGCGTCCACAAATCAGGCAAAAGATCTGTGGCTGGTTGACCGATGAGCGATTTGGCCTCGTGTTTGAACAGCCTCTCTAAGGCTCGATTCACGAGAACCAGTCGCCCTCCACGATCAAGAACCAAAATTGGCTGCGGAATCGCATCAGCCATTTGGCGGAACAAACTCAGGGCAACTTCGGGGTCAGTGACGGCCATTGGGAAATCCACAGCCTACCTGAACCGGCATACCGGACAGGAATTCGAAGGTGGTTGTCGAAACTTTGTGAATACAGTTGAGAACGCTGGAACTTCAGTCCTGTCAACCGAGAGGTCGAACTCCCATCAGCCTACACCTCAAATCCTCCCGATGCAAGAACTCGCATTTTCCCCAACTTAGAAAGCGTTCGAACGATTTTGCCGCAAATTGCAAACTTTTCGAAAACCGAGGAATCGGTCGAGAGCCTCCGTATTACCCAGCCAAAAGAATTCATTTTGTTTATGCCGGATAAGTATGCGGTGTGTTGACGGCTCGTGTCTGTGAGTGTACGCTCTCGCTCGTCGTCCGATTTTGGTCCTGAATTCGCGGTCGTGTTGTGAATTATAAGCCCGTCCCGCTTCCGAATTTAACGCATTTGCAAGCCCTTGTTTGTTGGGCGTTGCATTCGCCGTATTGGGAGAGTTTGACAGTTCGTGAACTGCTCGGCCTCTTGCAAGAACACGGTGCCAACCTGAGCGAGTCGGCGTTCTATCAACTGATGCAACGCATGGAATCGGCCGAGTTGGTGGTGACGGAAGT
This sequence comes from Thalassoroseus sp., assembly GCF_984380535.1. Classification (NCBI taxonomy): domain Bacteria; kingdom Pseudomonadati; phylum Planctomycetota; class Planctomycetia; order Planctomycetales; family Planctomycetaceae; genus Thalassoroseus; species Thalassoroseus sp. The sequence goes on along the minus strand of NZ_CFHRBF010000002.1, from coordinate 213,177 downwards.
CGAGTTGCCAAAACGAGTTCGGCAACGGATGCAGTCTCGGCGATACCGGTTGACTCGTCTGGGGCGTGAGGAGCTCGCTCGCACGATGGATTTCTACGAGCATCATCGGGAACATCCGCGACGCTTCTTCCACGCTGGTATGCAAGTTTCCTTGCTGACCGAAGACGACTGGAATGGCGACCGGGCCGTCAAACCATAACGAATCGAAGATCCGCTGGTGCCGCGACTTGATGAGTCGTGCCAAGCGATTCCCATATGTCATGCACGGCTCTACAGCCGTAGCACACGTTAGCACCTAAGAAGAATCGAGGAAAATCACGATGCCGAAGAACATGATCGTCGCCCAATCCGGCGGGCCATCGCCTGTGATTAACAACACGCTTCGAGGGATTGTCGAGACGGCTCGACAGATGGACGAAATTGGCACCGTGTACGCCGGTTGGCATGGCATCGAAGGGGTTCTCAAAGAAGAACTGCTCGACCTGACTGCTCAATGCCCCGAGGAAATCGCCCTGCTCCGCACAACACCCGCGGCCGGTTCGATCGGCACGTGTCGGTACAAATTGAAAGAGGGGCAGAACGAAGACTTCGACCGCGTGATGGACGTGTTCAAAGCCCACGACATCGGCTACTTCTGCTACATCGGCGGCAACGACTCGATGGACACCGCCAATAAAGTCGCCAACATGGCCCGCGAACGCGGACTTGATGTATGCGGTATCGGTGGGCCGAAGACGATCGACAACGATGTCGGAGACAGCGAGTTCAAGCTCGTCGACCACACACCGGGGTACGGCTCGACCGCTCGGTATTGGGCTCACTACGTGCAACAATCGAACGAGGAAAACAACGGGTCCTGCCCGGCTGACCCGGTGTTGGTGTTGCAAGCGATGGGCCGGAAGATCGGTTACATCCCTGCCGCCGCTCGATTGGGCGACCCAAACCGGGAAATGCCGTTGCAAATCTATCTGGCCGAGCGAAAAGTCTCGCTCGATCAGATCCGCGAGAACATCCACTCCAGCCTCAAAGAACACGGCCGCGCGATTGTGGTGGTCAGTGAAGGGTTGGAAATCGAGGGGCTTAAGATTCCCGAAGAGTTCATCGTCCGCGACTCCTTCGGCCATGCGATGTTGTCGTCGAGCAAAATTACCATTGCTCAAATGCTGACGAACGCGTTGAACGAAGAGAAACTTCCGGTCAAAGGCGCCGCTCGTTGCAATGTGCCGGGTACACATCAACGCAACGATATGGCCTACGCTTCGACAGTCGACTTGGAAGAGTCGTACTACGTTGGTCAGAAAGCCGCCTTGTTGGCTGGTGCCGGCGAGCACGGCTATATGGCGACGATCTTGCGAGCCGACTGGGATAACTACCAACCGCGTTACGACAAAGCTCCGCTGAGTGAAGTCGCCGAGAAAGACCGCAAGTTCCCAAGTCATTGGATCAGCGAAGACGGCACCGACGTGACCGACGAGTTCGTCAAATACGCCCGTCCGCTCATCGGCGATAACTGGATCAGCGTGCCTTTGATCGACGGTCGCATTCGGTTTGCTCAGCTGAAGAAAATCTTCGCGGACCAAAAACTCGACAAGTACATCCCACAAAGCGACCGCAAGTAATTCATTCGTAGGGTGCGTCGCGACGCACCAAATTTCATCTGCATTCATGGTGCGTCACGACGCACCCTACTGAGGAAAATACCGACAATGTCTGATAATCCACTCAACGATGGCTTTGCGAAGAAGAACGAATTTCTCATCGGGATCGATTCCGATGGATGTGCGTTCGACACGATGGAAATTAAGCATAAAGAATGTTTCATTCCGAACACGGTGAAATATTTCGACCTCCAACCGTGCTCGAAGTTTGCTCGGGAAGCAGCGGAGTTCGTGAACTTGTATTCCAAATGGCGGGGCATCAACCGATTCCCGGCTCTCACGATGACGCTCGATTTGCTCGAAGAATGGCCGGACGTGCAACGTCGTGGCGTGAAGATTCCCAAGCTACAAGGCGTGCGGGATTGGATCGAACGCGAAACGAAGCTTGGTAATCCCGCTCTGAAAGCCGAAGTCGAAAAGACCGGCGATGCCGACCTGAAACGGGCCTTGGATTGGTCGGTGGCAGTCAACGATATGGTCGCTGACATGGTTCATGGTGTGTCGCCGTTCCCGAACGTGCGTGAGTCGCTGCAGAAGTTGGCACCGGTCGCCGACATGATTGTCTGCTCCGCAACACCGAATGCGGCTCTCCAACAAGAGTGGGACGAGCACGGCATTTCCGAATTCGTCGAAGCGATTTGCGGCCAAGAAGCCGGTAGCAAGAAAGAGACGCTCGGCCAAGCGAAGGGCATGGGTTACGAGGAAGGCAAAGTCCTGATGATCGGCGATGCCCCTGGTGACATGAAAGCCGCGAAGGCGGTTGGGGCGTTGTTCTACCCCATCAACCCGGGCAACGAAGAAGCCAGTTGGGAACGATTCTTGAACGAATCCTGCGACAAATTCCTGAACGGCGAATACGCTGGTGATTACGAAAAAGCTCTAATCGCCGAATTCGACGAGTACCTTCCGGAAGTGCCGCCGTGGAAGAAATAGTGTAGGCGGCGTCGAGCGTTTTCTTCGAGTTGTCCTTCTCCGCAGTCGGAGGAGCTCACATAATGATTGGTGGACCAACCGTCAATTGACTCACGAAATTCGGGGGAGACGCTCGGTATGCCCATTCATGTCCAGTGCCGCAAGTGCGGACGCGAATACGACATTAAAGAGAAATTCGCGGGCCGCACGTTGCCCTGTAAGGAATGCGGTGCGAAGTTCCGTGTTCCAGCGGAAGCGGCCGATGAGTTTGTCGACTACGATGACGATTTCGACGATATGTTCGGAGGCGATTCGTCTGGTTCCAGTCGTCGCCGACGGTCATCGAGTTCGCCATCGCGGTCTTCCGCATCCTCTGGAAGTTCCGCAAAACGCAAACGCTCCCGGTCTGCAGACGAAGCTCCACCGCCTCCGTCGCGTTCCGGTTCTCGACGTTCGAAAAGTCCCTCGAAATCGCGGCGTTCGAAAGCTGCTCCGCCGCCTGAGGACTTTCTGGATAGTGACAAATTCCGCTACGTCGCTGTCGGCGTAATTGCCGTGATGATCATCCTAGCCGGCATCTGGTGGGCGATCACGGTGGCCTCGATGAAGTCTGGTGGCGGTGGAGGCAATAGCGGTATCGGTTCCGGGAATGCCGGCGGTTTGTTTTCGGTCGCAAGCGTACCGCTGCCGAGCTTTCCGCAGCTTCCACCGAACGGACGTCCGTTGCCCTCCGGTGTGCGGGTTTACGATGTTCGGTCGAACCAGACAAACACTCCCGGCGGAGCGATGCAATTCCGGGTTTACCTGCCGCCCGGTCAACATGCTCCGGGGTCATTGGGTTGCGTGCTAGTGGCACCCGCGGGATCCAATTTGCTCTGCGGGAATAGCTTGGATGACTCGAACTATCACGACGAAACCGAACCGTATGCCAAAGCCGGATTCGCAGTCGTTTCCTATTCCATTGACGGCGGTATCGAGGACCTCGACTTCGCGGAGGATCTCGAGATCGCCGAAGCATATACCGAATTCAAAGACGCGCACGCTGGTGTGGTCAATGCGCGAAATGCGTTGGAGTTCGTTTTGGCTCGATTGCCACAAGTGAACCCGCAGGCGATTTATTCCGCCGGTCACAGTTCCGCCGGAACGCTTTCGTTGCTATTTGCAGAACACGAACCGCGATTGGCTGGCAGCATCGCCTATGCACCCGCGACCGATGTGGTGGCTCGATTGGGTGAAGTCACGCTTGATCCATACACCGTATCGCTCCTGCCAGGTATTGCGGATTTTATCGTGCAGAGTTCTCCGCGAACGCACGTAGGAAGTTTGAGCTGTCCTGTCTTCCTGTTTCATGCCCGTGACGATAGCAACGAACCCTTTGGTACAACCGAACAATTTGCCAATCAAGCCAGTTCGCTGGGCAAAGACGTCACATTGCGGCTAGTTGCGAGCGGAGACCACTACGATTCAATGATCCGCGAGGGCATCCCCGCAGGAATTCAATGGCTCAAGCAAAAGATGGTCGTGCCCGCAACACCGTCGAACCAAACACCGAAAACGAATACCGCAAGGCCTGCACACTCGGAACCGTCTCAGCCGGTTGTACACTCCGAACCGCAACCCCAACCGATGCCAACAGCACCGCAATCAACACCGACGACTAGCAACTCACTTCCCGTTCGAGACATGGGACCGCCGATTCCTCCTGGCATGGCTGTCATGGCCTTCGAGGTAAAGGGGTACCAGGGTGCTGAGGAGCCATATCGGGTGATCCAACGGGTTCTTTTCCGGGAGCCATGGGTTCGACGGCCGTTCATTCGTTGGGAGGCCAGTCAATCACGAGTTCTCGTTGCAACCCGTGGTGGTCTCGCAGCGACAACAGACGCAGAAACAAAGTTGAAAGCAGCCGGTTTTGAACTCGGCACAGTCGAACTTACCGAGGGGAGCCTACCCTAACACATCGGAATGACGGTTTCCGGTTTTTGAGAGGGCAGATTAATGAGCATGGTGGTAGCCGAAGGCTTGATGACACACGAAGAGTTTATGGCTCTCCCGGAAGACGGCACAGAGCGAATGCTAATTCGTGGAAAACTCTGGGAGAAACCAATGACGCGGCGGAACCGTCACCACAGCCGTATCGAAGCTGAAATCGCCTTCTTATTAAAGGCGTGGTTGAAATCTCAGTCTGAACCGCAGGGCGAAGTTTACTCGGGTGAAGCGGGATGTCGACTTTCGGATGATCCGGCTTCGACCGTTGGAATCGATGTGTGCTACGTCTCCGCAGAAACCGCGGCCCGCGAACCAGAAGAAACCAGCCTAATTGATGGTCCACCGATTCTGGCAGTCGAAATCCTTTCTCCCAGTGACAAACAAGAGGAAATTGATGCCAAGTTGCAGGCCTATCTTGCAGCCGGAGTCCAACTTGTTTGGATTGTCAATCCCGTGATGGAAACAGTGACAGTCTATCGACCCAATGCAAAACCACAAATCTTCTCAGGAGACGATCGCATCGACGATCAAACGCACCTGCCCGGCTTCCAAGTGACCGCCAATTCGATTTTCCATCGCTCAGATACTTAACACGTGATCAGAAACTAACAAACTCAAACTCACATTCAATCGTCGTTCCTTCCAAATCCGTCCGGATTCGCTAGCATGGGGCGACACCACGCGAAACGGCTTTTCCAGAGAGACTTAGAATCATGTCACAACACGATATCGGACTAATCGGCCTCGCCGTCATGGGGCAAAATTTGGTCCTGAACATGGCGAACAATGGTTACTCCGTCGGCGTCTACAACCGGACTCAAGCCACGACCGATGAATTCGTCGGTGGTCTGAAAGATCGTCCGGAAGACGTCGTTCATCCCGGTACCGCTGACCGGGTTGTCGGTTACGATTCGGTCGAGGGTTTGCTCAAAGACCTGAAAAGCCCGCGTCGTGTGATGATCATGGTCAAAGCTGGTGGTCCGGTCGATGCGGTGATCGATCAACTGAAACCGTTGCTCGACCCCGGTGATATCATCATCGACGGTGGAAACTCAGACTATGCCGACACCAATCGTCGCTACGCCGACTTGAAAGCTGCCGGTCTGCGGTTCCTCGGCACCGGCGTTTCCGGTGGTGAGGAAGGGGCACTCAAAGGCCCGAGTATCATGCCCGGTGGTGATCCTGAGGCGTGGCCGTTCGTCAAAGAGATCATGCAGAAGATCTCCGCGAAAGTCGGTGAGAACAACGACATCCCCTGCTGTGACTGGGTCGGCGAAGCCGGTGCCGGGCACTATGTGAAGATGGTGCACAATGGCATCGAATACGGCGACATGCAGCTGATCTGCGAAGCCTACTTCATCCTCAAGCATGCACTTGGTCTGACCAATGAAGAACTCTACCAAGTCTTCAAAAGCTGGAACGAGAGCGAACTTGAAAGCTACTTGATCGAAATCACACGGGACATTTTCACTGTCAAGGATCCGGAAACGGGGAATTTCCTCGTCGATCAAGTCGTCGACACTGCCAAGCAAAAAGGCACCGGCAAATGGATGAGCCAACACGCGCTCGACCTTGGTGTGCCGACGACTCTGATCACCGAAGCCGTCTACGCTCGGTGTTTGTCGGCTCAGAAAGATGCGCGTGTGCGGGCTTCGGAAGTGCTTTCAGGTCCCGATGGTAAATTCGAAGGTGACAAAGAGCAGTTCATCAACGACGTCGGCAAAGCGTTGTACGCCTCCAAGTTGGTGAGCTACGCCCAAGGGTACGTGCAACTCGATGCCGCTGCCGAAGAGTTCGGTTGGAAACTGAACAACGGCAGCATCGCCCTGCTCTGGCGTGGCGGTTGCATCATTCGTTCGCGGTTCCTGCAAGACATCAAAGCTGCTTTCGACAAAGAGCCGAATCTCGAAAACTTGCTTCTCGACGACTTCTTCAAGAAAGCCATCGACGAAGCTCAATCGAGTTGGCGACGTGTGGTCTCGGCGGCTGTTGAACTCGGACTGCCCGTGCCTGGTTTCGCGGCTGCTTTGTCCTACTACGACGGTTACCGTCGCGATCGTTTGCCCGCCAACTTGCTGCAATCGCAACGCGATTACTTCGGTGCCCACACCTACGAACGCATCGACAAACCGCGTGGTGAAACCTTCCATACCGATTGGATTCGCGAACGCAACCTGAGCTAGTCAGCCGTTCAAAGACGCGAGTTTCCGAACGGAACTTGGTTTGACTTTATGAAGATTCAATTCCTAGGCACCTCCGGTCATCATCCAACCGAGCATCGGCACACATCGTGTGTGATGTTGCCGGAGGTGGGAATTGTCTTCGATGCCGGTACCGGATTCTTCCGGGTGCAAGAGCATGTGCAAACCCGCGAGTTGGATGTCTTTCTTTCGCATGCCCATCTCGATCATGTCTGCGGTCTGACGTACTTCCTCGTTCCTATGCTGAAAGGCATCGTCGACAAGGTTCGAGTACATGCAAACGCCGCCACGTTGGAGACCGTGCAAACGCACTTGCTCTCTCAGGGCTTGTTCCCGGCACCTCTGAATTTTGAGTACCACGAACTCGGTGACGGATGGGAACTCGCGGACGGTGGCCGATTGACTTGGCGACCATTAACGCACCCCGGTGGCTCGATGGGGTACCGGATTGATTGGCCGGATAAATCATTTGCGTTTATCACTGATACGACGACCAGCGAAGACTATCTCGATTTCATCGCCGAAGTGGATGTGCTCATTCACGAGTGCAACTTTCCAGACGCGATGGCGGAGTATGCCGAGCCGACAGGTCATAGCCACTCCACCGCCGTGGCTGAACTCGCCAAACAAGCAGGTGTGGGGCGTCTAATCCTGACGCACTTTGGCCCGGATCAGCCTCAAGACGACCCGGTCGGAATCGACGGCGTTCGCAAGATCTTTCCCGCTTCAGAAATCGCTCGCGATCCGTGGACTGTTGAATTCTAAGAGTGTAAGCCCATGGCCGAATGGCAGACGCAACTCCGATGCCCGGCTGACGGCAGTCCACTTTCCGAGGTCGATCAAACGCAGCTCGGTTGCTCATCGTGTGGCACTCGCTACCCCGTTGTAAGCGGCATTCCCCGGTTTGTGGAATCCGAGCATCTCGAAAGCTTTGGTTTCCAATGGAATCGTTACGAAGTCGCCCACGCCGACGAGGACCGTGCAACATTCGAGGCGAAAACCGGTTTTCGACTCGCGGAATTATCAGGGCTTAAAGTTCTTGATGCCGGTTGTGGTGGAGGCCGGTATTGCAAGATCGTGGGTGAGTCCGGCGCAAATGTCTTTGGGGCGGACCATAGCAATGCAGTCGACAAGGCTCAGCAACTCTGCGAAAACTTGCCGAATGTGCGATTCGTGCAGGCTGACCTCAAAGCGTTGCCATTCCCCGAACAGAGTTTCAACGCCGTATTTTCCATCGGTGTCATGCACCACGATGCCAACACTCGCGATGTGTTTGATGCAGTCGCGAAAATGGTGAAACCCGGTGGGCGACTCGCGGTCTGGTTGTATCGCCGAAACCAATGGTGGCAGGAGTGGATCAATAATCGACTGCGTCACCGGTCCGTCAATCTTAGTCGTGATCGTCTTGAGCGTTGGTCTCGGCGTGGTGCCACCCTTGGCGGTATTCCGATACTCAATCGAACGCTGAATAAGGTCGTCAATTTTAGTAATCACCCCTGCCGCGAGAATCGAATTTGTGACACATTCGACTGGTACGCACCAGCTTATCAACATCATCACACCATCGCCGAACTGACCGAATGGTTTCAGGCGGCTGGATTCGACGATCTGCGAGTTTTGCCTCCGGAAAAATCTGGGCGATTTTACAGTTGGTGCTATCGGAACAATCTGATTATTGGTAGTGGTGTCAACATTCAGGGAACTCGAACCGGCAAAGTCTAACTCTTACGTACTAGGATTGTGATCCGTTAGGTATCGATGCGTCAATTTCGCGAAGGACTTCTGTTCGTTTCTCCATGGGTCATCGGGTTTCTGGCGTTAACCGCCTATCCGTTTGTGTTGACACTCTATTGGAGTTTCTGCCGTTATGATTTACTCACCCAACCGACTTGGATTGGCACAGAAAACTATGAGCGGCTGATTCAAGAAATTGCTGATGGCGATGGGTTTGGCGTAGCACTCTGGAATACATGCTACTATGCCATGCTTTCAATACCCGGAAGCATTTTGCTAGGTGTCGGACTAGCGGTATTACTCAATCAGAAGGTGCGTGGACAAGCCGTCTATCGGACTCTGTTTTTCGTACCATCGGTTGTGCCGACGGTGGCTACGGCGATTGTGTGGGTCTGGCTGCTAGATCCCCAACAAGGGCTTGCGAATCATTGGTTGAGTTGGATTGGGCTCTCCCCGAATTGGTTTAATAGTTCTGCAGAAGCATTCAATCTGTCTTCGCTGGTCACCGGATCTGCCGGGTTCGGTTCTAAAGACGCACTCGTACTAATGTCCTTTTGGGGGATTGGCAACTTTATTCTCATTTACCTGGCAGCGTTACAAGATGTTCCCCGCGAACTCTACGAGGCTGCAGAGATTGACGGTGCCAGTTCCTTCAAAAAATTTTGGCATGTGACATTGCCCCATCTAACTCCCGTCATCTTCTTCAATGCGGTGATGGGAATCGTGCAGAGCGTGCAATATTTTACGCAACCTTATGTTGTCAGCGGCGGAACAGGTGGGCCTGATCGCTCAACACTCGTTGTTTCTTTGCATATATTCTTATGGGCATTTAAGTATCTTGATGCAGGCTATGCGAGTGCGGTTTGCTGGTCATTGTTTGTGATTGTTATCCTTCTAACAGTCTTGATGTTTCGCTCTTCGAAGCATTGGGTTCACTATCGAAGCTAAATCCAGGTTGCATTCGATGCGTCGAGTTTCCATTCAAACCGTGTTGCTAGTCGGAGTTGTTAGTTTGGCGGTCGGCTGGTCGATTGCTAGGCAAGTACAAGACTCGATATCAGAGCACGAGGACCGCGAACGCATTGTTTTTTGGCACTTCTGGGGCGGCGCGGACCGAAAGATCGTTCAAGAAATCGTCCGCCGATTCAATCAGTCACAGCCTAACTATCGAGTCGAAGAAATTGCGGTTCCCGGGCAGAATCTCGACATGAAGTTTTTTATGTCTCTTCAGGGTGGTGACGCACCTGATTTGCTCAATCAGGATGATCAGGTTATCGCACAATGGGCAAATGCCGGGGTCCTGATGCCGATTCGAGAGTTATGCCCCGATGAAACGACTTACAGGGAACTTGAAGAATGGCTCTATCCACCGGCCAAGCAAATCGGGACTTATGACAACGAGCTTTATGCAATCTGTAATGCGCTCGATATTCGTGTACTGTTCTATCGAGAATCTGCGATTGCTCCGTTTGAACCACCTCAGACGATTCAACAACTCGATAGAATCGCCAAGCGGCCTCTTGCAACGAATGAGACAATTCCATACCTCCCCGACAATCGTCGACTTTGGGCTTGGGGCATCGCCTTTGGAGGGGACTTTTACGATGAGCAGTCAGGGATGGTCACACCCGATGATCCTAAGATTGTCGAGGCTCTCGAATGGATGACGTCTTATTCTCGGGAGCTAGGTTTGGAGAAGATTCGTGCCTTTCGCAGTACGAATCGTGAGGCGGGTGCGGGGTCGATGTTGCGTGATGGTCGTTATGGATTGATGATGGATGGGCAATGGCGAGTGGCTGAACTCGACCGTGTTGTTGAAGAGTCTGAAGGGGAGTTTCAATATGGAGTGGCACCGCTTCCCTACCCTCCAAATGGACGAGCGAATGCAGGCTGGGTCAACGGGAACTTTTTTGTGGTTCCTCAAGGCTGCCAGAAGAAACGAGGCGTATGGGAGTTTATTAAGTTTTGGTCGGGGTTTGGGGGTCATGAAGCGGAAGCCGCGATGACTGCTAGTTCTGGTGGCTGGATTCCGGCAAGTTCGCTTGTGACTGCTCAGCCACACTTTCAAGATTATCTCCGGCGACATCCACGTTTTCGGTTGTTTGTTGAACTAGCAGAGTCGGAATCTCAAGTTCCTACACCTGCGATTCCGGTTCAAGCTTATTACTATGAGCGAGTCAATCAAGCGGCTGACGAGGCATTAACACTTCAGAAAAGTCCGCGTGAGGCACTTAGAGAGGCGGCTCGCGACGTACAGTCGCAACTCGATAAGGTTCGAAATGAACGCTAAACGTCTAACACATCCGCTACTAGTTTTGATGGCTGTCGCGTTCTCTTTGCCTTTATTGTATATGGTGCTAGGTTCGCTCAAACCGCCCGGACAGCTTGAGACAGAACTGTGGCCGAATCAGTTATATTGGCATAACTACCGAGTCGCTGTGCAGTCAGGTCATTACCTGCAAAGTCTGGCTAATTCGATACTGTTGTCGGTGTGTACTGTCATCGGCACCCTTGTGAGTTGCACACTCGTCGCTTATGGGTTCTCACGACTACGGTGGCCGGGTCGGGATGTCCTGTTCTTCGTGTTGATTTCGACGATGTTGCTGCCGTTTCACGTCACGATGTTACCGCGGTTTGAACTGTTCGCCACATTAGGACTCTACAACACCTGGTGGCCTCTCGTTTTGCCGAGTTTTTTGGCGGGAGAAGCATTTTATGTGTTTCTACTCAGACAATTCTTTATGACGATTCCTGAAGAACTGTCAGAAGCGGCTCGGCTGGATGGCGCAAGTGAATGGACAATCTTGCGAACGATCATCGTTCCTCTTTCATGGCCAGCTTTAGCAACGGTGTCGCTGTTTCAGTTTCTGCATACGTGGAATGAGTTCGCAGGGCCACTTCTGTACTTGAATGATCCCAGCCGATTGCCGTTGGCCTATGAACTCCAACAATATCTTAGTAGTTATCGCACGGAATTCGGGCCACTGATGGCTGGGGCGGTCTTGTTTACACTGCCTGTGATTGTCTTGTTTTTTCTAGCACAGAAAACGTTCATTCAAGGCATTTCCACGAGTGGCTTAAAAGGCTAGTTGCGATTCGATGGTTCTGCTTGAGCATGGTTGACAACCTGCCTCCAGGTCCAACGACTTTGTTCTTCCGAACATCTCGTTCGCAGTAGGAACGCTAGAACAACACCTGTGAGAACAGTGACAAACCAGGCCCCGGGAACAACTAAATGTGTCGAGAACGGCGTTCCTTGGTAGACCGAGAGTTGACCGGCTTCAATAGTCGGTCCACCTAAAGTTTCCGCCCACCATCCTCCTTGAGTATTCGCAAGCCAGGCTGTGATTTCTCGGAAATAACTAGTGAAAACCCCAAAGACCTCGCCAAGCAATAAAGCGAGCATGGCGATCGTCGACGTCACACGACGAGTAAACATGCCTAGCACGAACAGACCACCCAGTCCGCCAAGGAAACAGTTAAAGCCTTTCTGAGTGAGGTCGATGATGTTCGTGCCTTTTGAGATCTGATAGAGCAGTATTGTATAGACAACGACCGTAACGCCGGCAGCCGCGGTGAGTTTTCGTGCCCGCTGTAACTCTTGGTGAGAGGTAGCGGGTGTCTTTGCGAATGGTCGAATAAAGTCGACTGTGATAATCGTCGAGGCTGAGTTAGCACCAGAGTCGATTGTCGACATCGCAGCTGCAAACAATGCAGCTACAACGAGTCCTTTCAAGCCGGCTGGTAAATACATGCGAATAAACTGCGGGAAGACTTGATCGGGCAAGTCGCCTCTTGCACCCACCTGTGAATTGAGCAATTGTTCTTTAACTGGTAGATCCGACTGTTGCAGAAAAGACATCAACGCAATGCCAACTCCGGCTAGCAACACACCGATAAGTATGCTAGCGACAGCGCTGACAAGATAGGTTCGTCGGGCAGCGGAGATGTCCTTGACAGTAAAGTAACGTTGCAACGCCACTTGGTTCGCGCCATGGGTGCAGATGAACCAAAAGAACATGTTGAGTGTGATTGTGAACACCGTCGAGCGATTGGAAACGTTCCAGTCAAACCACTGCACTTCTTCATGCTGATACTGCTGACTGGTGGCGATCCAATCGCTGATTCCGGTGCCTGTCATCGAAGCGATGGATGTCATCGTCACGATTGCTCCGACGAGCAGCACCGTAAATTGAACGACATCAGTCCAGACAACGGCTCGAATACCGCCGAGAGTGGTATAAATGACGGAGAACATCCCAACACCGATAATGATTCCGAACATCATCTGGTTGAGTGTTTCAGCTCTGGCGATCGGATCGGCGATGGCGGGAACAGTGATTTCGGCCATCGCTCTGGATGCCGTCAGCACGACCACGGAAATCCAGCCGAATAGTAGCAGTAAGCAAAATACGGCGGCGAATGCGCGAACCGGATAGTTGAATCGTCGCTCTAAATATTCGTAAGCACTCGTGAGTCGCAGTCGCATGAAGAAGGGAATCCACAACCCCCATACGACGGCTAACACCAACGGAATCGGCAATTGGCGGGTGAGAAATGCAACGCCGGTGCGGAACATTTCACCGGGCATGCCGAGGTAGGTAATCGTGGACAGCAGCGAAGCGAACAGACTGATTCCCACTGCCCAAGCCGGCATGTTGCGACCGGCGACGAAGAAGTCATCACTCGATTGTTGTCTGCGAGCAATCACCACCCCCATCGCCAGCATACCCGCCAAAAACGCGGCAAGCACGAAATAGTCCGGAAACGTCAAACCCGCAGCGGTTTCAGCAAACATGGGCGTCTCGCACAAATCAACAAAACGGCATTTGTTTGCTTGGCGAGTATAACGTTACTCCGTCGGGATCTCGCCTCTTCGCCGAGTTTCTGCGGAAACGGACATTGATCAGACTAGTGAATAAGTAGGCTGGGACATGTCCCAGCTTTTTTCAGATCGTTGCCAAGCACGATGCTGGGTCGCGACCCAGCCTACAAGACTCCTACGGTTTGTGTTTCGGTGATTCTTGCTCAATGTGATTCGGATGTTTAGTAGTAGGCCGTCGGCCGACCGAAAAGTCAAGCAGTGGCAACTTGTTGGCATCTGGGCGATCGCTGAGCGGATGCCTTCCATTCGCTGGGTGTCCACCTACAATTGACGCTCTGTTTGGGCTGTTCCACATCTACTTTTGCTGTGTTCGACTGTCATGATGTTTCAAAAAGCTGGTGATTCTGAGTTTCTCCGAGGCGAGCACGACGCGCTGCGGTTTTGGAGTGCGTCCGATATTTTCGGGAAACTCCGTGAGAAAAACGCCGGGAAGCCGAAGTGGAGCTTTCTCGACGGGCCGATCACCGCGAACAACCCAATGGGCGTGCATCACGCGTGGGGACGCACGTACAAGGATGCCTTCCAACGTTACTTCGCCATGACCGGGCACGAACTGCGTTATCAGAACGGGTTCGATTGCCAAGGGTTGTGGGTGGAAGTCGAAGTTGAAAAGGAGATGGGCTTTGGCACGAAGCGAGCCATCGAGGATTATGGCATCGATCACTTCGTGAATGAATGCAAGCGGCGGGTGTTACGGTTCGCGGCTCGGCAGACGGAGCAATCGATTCGGCTTGGTTATTGGATGGATTGGGATAACCCCGATCAACTTCGCGAACTTGCGGAAGCGCTCGGCACCGACCAAACGGTGACGATTACCGCACCGAGTGGAGAAACCGAAACTGGCCCTGCTCACCAATTGGTCGCGCGGCTTGGCAATCCGAAGTGGGGCGGGAGTTACTTCACGTTCTCCACCGAGAACAACGAAACCATCTGGACGTTCCTCAAGAAGTGCTTTAACCGCAAGAAAGTCTACCGTGGCCACGATGTGATGCCCTGGTCCGGTCGGGCTGGGAGTGCGTACTCGCAGATGGAAGTGGCCGACGGTCGGAAACTGACGGTGCACCGCTCGGTGTTCGTGCGATTTCCGCTGGTTGACAGAGACAACGAGAATCTCCTCATCTGGACAACGACTCCTTGGACGCTGACCAGCAACGTGGCGGCGGCGGTCAATCCGGATTTGGATTACGTCAAACTCAAGTCCAAACGCGATGGTTCGATCTACTACTTCGCCAAGGACAACTTGGACACCAAACGGATGGAAACCGAGTTCAAGGAGGGTTTCGGACGGCCTGAGTGGAAATGGCCGGACGGTGTACCGAAGTTGAAGTCGCTGGCGCAGATCTTCAAAGAGCAAGGCGGCTATGAAATCGAAGACACGCTGAAAGGCTCCGAACTGGTCGGCTGGCGATATCGCGGCCCGTTCGATGAGTTGAGCGTTCAGAAAGATCATCAACATGATTCTATTCAGCGTCCCACTGACCCATGGTTTATCAACGAAAACGCAGGTAAATCGTTAGAGCAGTTCGTGGACGAATATGTGTCTCATTGGCAGGAGTTTGCCCGCGATGAGATTTATGAGGACACGCCCTCGAAACAACTCTTTGTGAAACTTCGCTTTGCAATTATCCAGGTTTTTGCAAATCTGGATGCTACTTGGTACATGTTCAGTGAAGTAGAGAAGGAACGACGGTTGACTCGCCTCCCTGATGTACGCGACGAGCCCTACTTGCGGCTCCAGGGATGGACTCTCGAAGCAAGAAGTTTTGGGTTAATCGAAGCAATTGCGTCACATTGGGCGACTCTAACCAATGTGGACAATAGATTTTGCGATGGAGAGCCAATCGCGACAGAAGAATTTCAGGAAGTTAGCAGGTTTGCTCATTCATTATGGACAGAACTCAATTCGAGGCTTGCAGGTCTAACTTCTCGCCGTGCGAAAGAATGTCATCGTGTGATTGACGGTGGCCGTGATAACAAAGGCAATCCAATGGTCACCGCTGGTGAGGGAACCGGGATTGTGCACATCGCTCCCGGTTGCGGGGACATCGACCATACGCTCGGTGAGAGACTCCTTCTGCCGAGTATCGCGCCGCTGAAGGAAGACGGACGGTTCGCGGAGGGTTTCGGTCCGTTCACTGGGCGAGAAGCGATCGACTCCGAAACCGCCGATTTGGTCTTCGAGCAACTCAAAGAGAAAGGGCTGCTCCTGGCCGTTGAAAAGTATCCGCATATCTATCCGCATTGTTGGCGGACGGGCGATGAACTTGTCTTCCGGTTGGTGGATGAGTGGTTCATCAATATGGACTGGCGACAGGAGATCATGGATGTCACGCAAGAGATCGATTGGCTGCCAGAATCGATCCAGGGCAAGGAACGCGAAACCGAATGGCTCTCGAACATGCGGGATTGGATGATCTCCAAGAAACGCTTTTGGGGACTCGCGCTTCCGATTTGGGTCAACCCCGAAGACCCAAGCGATTTCGAGGTCATCGGCTCACTCGATGAATTGAAAGAGCGTGCGGTTGAGGGTTGGGATGAATTCGAAGGCAACACACCGCACCGTCCGTGGATCGACAAAGTCAAAATCAAAAGTGAAGCAACCGGAGCGGTGTTGAGCCGGATTGTCGACGTGGGGAATCCATGGTTGGACGCGGGCATCACGCCGTTCTCGACGATGGGTTACCGTGAAGACCCGGCAATGTGGAACGAATGGTACCCGGCGGATTTTGTTACCGAGTGTTTCCCCGGCCAATTCCGCAATTGGTTCTATTCGATGTTGGCCTTGTCGACGATGATGCGATACGACGAGACCGACAATGCGAAGGAAAAACGCCCGTTCAAAACGCTGCTGGGGCATCGTCTGGTGATGGATGAGGCAGGCCAACCGATGCACAAATCTGACGGCACCGCGATCTGGTTCGAAGAGGCCGCCGAACAGGTGGGCGTCGATACATTGCGGTGGATGTACCTCGCGCAAAACCCGGCTGCGGACTTGCGGTTCGGCACACGGCATCCCGACGAACCCGTCGCATTGAACACACCGGACGGCACGATCTCGGAAACCAAGGAAGGACTGCCGACCTGCAAAGTGACCAGTAATCCCGCTGATGAAGTGCGACGACAAATCCTGATTCCGTTGTGGAATAGCTATTCGTTCTTCGTGAACTATGCCGCCCTCGACGGATTCGATCCGCAGAACTCGACTGTCGTGCCGGTCAGTGAACGGCCGGAACTCGACCGTTGGATTCTGTCAAACTTGCAGCAACTGACAAAGACGTGTCGTGAGTCGTTCGAAGCGTTCAATACACCCGGTGTGTGTAGTGCGGCGGCGGCGTTCATTGATGACTTGTCGAACTGGTACATTCGTCGTAGTCGTCGTCGGTTCTGGCGGAAGAACGAAGATGCCAGCAGCGAGAACCAACAAGACAAACTCGCCGCGTATCAAACGCTACATCATGTGTTGCTCACGCTGACGAAACTGCTCGCCCCGTGTGTGCCGTTCATGTCCGAACGTCTCTATCAGAATTTGGCATTGGGGCGAAATTTGGAAGACGCGGGTCAACCGTCGTCGATCGACGGCGTACCGGAATCGGTGCATCTTTGCGATTACCCGGAGCCGGACGAAAGCCTGCTGGATGAGGAACTCAATCAACGTGCGGCCACGGCTCAAGCGGTGGTGCGGCTTGCGTTGAAATTGCGAGAGGAAAGCAGTTTGCGTGTGCGACAACCACTCGCAGAATTGCGGATTGCCTCCAGTGATGCCGAACAAGCCGCGGCTGTGAAGAATCTGAGCGAGTTGATCGCCGACGAACTCAACGTGAAAACGGTGACGTTTCAAGACAGTCTCGGCGATTTAGTTCGCTACAAATACAAGCCGAACTTGAAAACACTCGGCCCGAAATACGGCAAGCTGTTAGGGGTGATCCGCAAGGAATTGCCGAACATGGATGCGGCCGAACTTGCCCCGCTGCAGAATGGCGATTCCGTCACCATTACGTTGGCCGGGAACGAGATTTCACTCACGGCGGATGATGTGCTGACCGAAACGGAGCAGGCAGCCGGTTGGTTGACGTCCTCCGAAAACACGCTGCAAATCGCGCTCAACACGGACCTTACGCCGGAGTTGGAAGCCGAGGGGATGGCTCGAGACTTCATCCGTCATGTGCAACAACTTCGGAAGGATAACGGACTCGAAGAAAACCAACGAATTCGGATCGGCTACAAAACGGAAGAGTCCGCTGTGCAGTCCGCTGTGAGTGCCTGGACCGAGACCATCCAGAGCGAAACACGGGCCGACCGGATTGATTCCGACGGCAATTTGGCATCGCCCAAGAGCGTCAACGTGGGCGATCATAAAATCGCGTTGTCGATTGAAGTGTGTTAGCATGGATGGGCGACCTGTGACAGGAGTTCAATTCAAATGCCCAGTCCGTTCCCCGGCATGGACCCGTACCTCGAAGTCTCGCGGTTGTTTGAGGACTTCCATGCGAAGTTCATCAACTATCTCCAAGAGTCGCTTGCAGACCTTGTTTCCGAGCAGTACGACGTCCGCGTCCGGGAAAAAGTGTATCTCGTGCATTCGGATGAAGACGACGCGATTATCGCGAAACGAATCGAACCTGATGTCGCAGTCACAACAAGGGAGCCTCAAGAAGGGAGTGTTGTGACCAAAGAGTCTGTCACAATATTGGAACCTGTCGTGGTCCCGCTCGTATCTCCGGGCACCGTCAGAGAGACAGAAATCGAGATAATACATCGTGATAGTCAATCACTGGTCACTTGTCTCGAAGTCTTGTCTCCATCGAACAAAGACTCGCGTGGTCGGGCGTTGTATGACGAGAAGCGGCAGTCCATTCTGTTGCGACCCGTGCACTTAGTCGAGTTGGATTTGTTGTTTCACGGGCAACGGATGACGTTTGCGCGTCGGTTGCCACCGGGAGACTATTATGCAATGGTATCCCGATCCGAGAAACGCCCACTCTGCGATGTGTACGCTTGGTCGGTTCGACAGAGGTTACCTCAGATCCCGGTTCCGTTGAAGCAGCCAGATCCCGATGTGACTCTCGATCTGCAAGAAGTGTTCGAGACCACATTCGAACGCGGACGATACGCCCGTTCGATCGACTATACTGTCGATTTTACCGAGAACGTGGCTCCCGAAACTCGCATATGGATCGAACAGCGAGCCCGAAATTCCGAATCGTCGCCAGACTCCTCCAAGACGCCGCCGCATGACTGAATCTACTGAACCGTTATTACACGTCGCCCTTTATCAGCCCGACATCCCGCAGAACACCGGCAATATCGGCCGGACGTGTGTGGCGGTCCGGGCGAAACTTTGGCTGATTCGCCCGCTTGGTTTCCGCCTGGACGACCGCTACCTTAAACGGGCCGGGATGGATTATTGGCAGCATTTGGATTGGCAAACCGTCGAAAGTTACAGCGAGTTGGTCGAACACCTCCCGGATCGGCGGATTTGGTGTCTGACCAAGACAGCAACGCGGCTTGCATGGGATGTCGAATTCTCACCAGGCGACGTGCTGCTCTTCGGAAGTGAAAGTCGCGGGCTGCCGGCTTCGATTCTCGGCGAAGATGCGACACGAAATCTCCGGCTACCGATGTATGAGGAAGTCCGCAGTCTCAACCTAGCCAGCACCGCCAACACGATCGTTTATGAAGCTGTCCGGCAGTTCGGTGGTTTGCCTGGTGTTTCGTGATTCCCTTGTCGAATAGGGGTTTTGACGGTATACTTAGTTTGCACAACTATCAGTTTATGAGATATTCAACAGAATAGGAGACAAACCGGGATGGGTGTGAAGAAGTCAGGTAAAGGTCGTCGGAAACTGGGACGAAAGAAACGCCGTAACCGGGCCAAAATTCGGCACCGGAAAGACTAAACCGTGCTGCGGTCTGGTTGCATCTGCAATTAACCCGCATGGTCATTCGGTGAGAGTCAGGAAGCGAGCGACTTCAATTCCCGTCGACTTGATTGAAACACCGTTTCGATTTGTTATCAGCATTCAGCCACAGGTCATTACCTGTGGCTTTTTTTGTGGGTTGATTTGATCGCCGAGAACCATCAACCACTCTTGATGCCTTGACACTCTGGGTTTGGGCAATCACCCTGGTAAGACCTGCGTGTTCTATTTTCCGACCGCCCAAGGTTCCCGCCATGCTGCCCGTCCAGACGATTCTTTCCGCCGCCCTGCTCTGCTTTGTCAGTCTTGTCGCTGTTGCTGAGGAAACTCCGCTCGTCGACCTTAAAAAAGCTGCCGCCGAAGCCAAAACGCGACGTGATGCAGCCAAGGTGTCCGTCGATGCCGCCGAAACGCTTGTCCAGACGGCGACGGAAGATTTACTGCGTGCGAAGTCAATTCCTCGGCAAGCCGACCGCACGTTGAGTGAAACGGAAAAGACGCTGAAAGCCCAAGAGACAGCAGTCAAGACAGCGACCGAAGCCGTGCAAAAGGCGGAGCAAGCGAAACAGCAGGCGGACAAAGCTGTGACCGATGCCGGCGAAGACGAAGCCAAGAAGTCGGCCGCCGAAAAGCAACAAGCAGCGGCTCAAGCTGAGCTCGAAAAGCAACGCGAATTGTTAGAGTCTGCGACGAAAACACTGAACGAAACCCAAATACAGCGCACCGCAGCAGAACAGGCCAAGCAAGACGCCCCAAAGAAAATCGAAGTTGCGGAAGCGGTCTTGAAGCAGGCCATGCAAAAGCGTGATGAAAGTCAGAAAGCCTACGAAACGGTTGCGGCGGAGTGGCTGACACATCAGCAGGCCGTCGAAGCTCATTTGATTGAGCACGGCCAGCTTGTTTCGTTCAGCGAAAAAGTGGCTCCAATTTTCCATCGTCGTTGTGTGGCGTGTCACAATGCACGGCTGGCTCAGGGACGGTTGAACATGGACACGTTCGCGACATTGGCGAAAGGTGGCGAGTCGGGCGAATCGTTTGTGCCCGGCGATCCTGATTCGTCGATGCTCTGGACAATGATCGAGATCGGCGAAATGCCGAAAGACGCCGATCCACTCACGGCCGAGGAAATGGCGGTTGTGCGGAAGTGGATCGAAACAGGAGCAGTTCTCGACGCGGGCAAACCGGCCGATGCCTCGCTCCTGACGATCATGCCGAAACCGCAGCAGCCACAGCCGCCGGAAACCTACAGAGCGACCATTCCCGTCACCGCACTCGCCTTCAGTCCGGATGGCAATTTGTTGGCGAGTTCCGGCTATCACGAAGTGCTGCTGTGGAATACTGAGGACGGGACATTGGTCCGCCGAATCTCAAATCTGGCGGAACGCGTGTATGACCTTCAATTTAGCCCGGATGGTGCATCAATCGTGGTGGCTGCCGGCACACCGGCACAGATCGGAGAGGTCAAACAGTTTGCTGTCGCCGATGGAAATTTACTGGCCGACTTGGTCATTACCCCTGATTCCGTCTTTGCCGTCGCGCTGAGCCCGGATGGAACTCGACTCGCATTCGCCGGAGCCGACCGCTCGATTCGCGTATTCGATCTTGCGTCTCAAGCCGAATTGCTGCACGTGGAAGATCACGCGGATTGGGTGATGGACGTCGCATGGAGTCCCGATGGCAAGCAACTCGTGTCTGCCAGTCGTGACAAGACGGCGAAAATCGTGAATGCGGAAACCGGCGAAGCCGTCATTACCTTCAACGGCCACACCGATGCCGTTTACACAATCGCCTTCAGTGCGGATGGCAAGCAGGTTGTTAGTGGCGGCGAAGACAATCAAATCCGGCTGTGGAACGTCGCTGATGCCAAAGCTGCCAAGGCGGTAAGGTCTTCAGGGGCGATATTCGATCTCCAGCAACTTCCAGATGGGCGAACGGCCGTTGCTGCCGCCGACAAGTCCGTGCGAATTGTCGTTTGGCCCGCCGGTCAAATTGCCAAGACATTCAGTGGCTCTCCGGAGTGGCTCTACAGCGTGGCAACTTCGCCGTCGACACAACGAATCGCCGGCGGCGGATACGACGGAACCATCCGCATTTGGAACATGGAAGACGGCAAGGAAGTCTTAAAGTTCGTCGCGAAGCCGTAGGTCACGACTTCATGCGTGGCCCAAGCCGGTGTTTGACGGCCATAAGTTCTGGTGGATCTTCCCCGAATACGTAGGTTCGGAATGCTCGAAGTCGCGGAAGAACATTTGGTGAAGCGAGCGGTCGCAAGCAATTCCGCACGGTTTCCTCGCTGATGTTTTCGGTCTGACCGTAGCTGAACAAGAACGACAAGCGAAGACTCTCGACAGTCTTCAGGAGAGATGACTGGAAAATCGCCTCCGCCTGTTTCTTGCTAAGATCAGTGGCAATGCAAAGAGCGACATAAGTCAACTTTGCGTGGCAACGCTCGATGCTGGCTACGTCGTCATCAGATTGAATTCGAATCCCAGTGAGCGTTCTAAGATTCCGAGACAGATTCGGCGATTCCAATACGCGATGGGCTTGGCTCCGACCAAAATAATCGTCGGACAACTCCAAGGTCTCTAGCTGCTTCTGCCCGTGCCAACCGTCGAGAGATCGCACGAAGTCCTGGTCGGCAAACTCATGTGTTTTCAACTCGCACAATCGCGGTGCTGCGTTTGTGGTTAATAGCTTTGCGATCGTCTCGGTGTGGAAAAATCCTTCCGACTGCGAATCATTATCGATGTGCAACGAACGCAAGTTTCGCAGCCATCCGCTAGTCGCCATCGTCTCGATGATCTTCGGGGCAATATCCTGGCAGACGAGGTGCAACCGTCGCGGTGGGCGAGCGGTTTTGATCAATTCATACCAAGCGTTTTCGGCTTCCTGCGATCGGCTATCATCGCTCCAACCAACACGGAGGTCTCTTAGTTCCTGGGCCAACGAAGACCTTGCAAACAATAGAAAACCTGCATCAGAGACGCTGAAATCTCGCAGCCGTTTCAGGAAAGGAGAATGCAATAACGCATTCCAGCCGGCGCGAGTGAGCTTGTTGGCATCCAGCGTGAGTTGGGTTAGATTTCGCAGATTTGGGGAAGTTGCCAGCGTTTCCGCGGCTGCGTCCGTCAGTCGACAATTATCCAAATGCAGTCGTTTAAGACGTTTGGCAAACGAGGCATTTACCACAAGCTCGGCCAGCCGATTCGAATTCCCTGCTGGAGCGAGCGGGCAACCGGTCAAATCGAGACGGGAAAGCGTCCGCAAGTGCTCTGCCCGACAGAAGATCTCGAATGCGGATGCAACAGTTCCAGTTCCTTCGCCAAACTCATTGAATAACCGCAGCCTTGTTCCGGGAACGAAACTTTTTAATCGTTGTACA
Source organism: Thalassoroseus sp. (assembly GCF_984380535.1). NCBI lineage: Bacteria > Pseudomonadati > Planctomycetota > Planctomycetia > Planctomycetales > Planctomycetaceae > Thalassoroseus > Thalassoroseus sp. The sequence goes on along the minus strand of NZ_CFHRBF010000002.1, from coordinate 190,501 downwards.
TGTGTTGCGTGCCCGAGTGCGTCGAGCCAAGCGGCCAGCGGTACGGGTGGTTGAGACCAGTCGTTGTGCCAATGAGGTTCGTTGAGAGGAGCGGCACCAATGATGTCGAGCGATCGCACATGGCGAAATGCGGGGTTGGATACAACTTCGCGGAGGGCATCGGGCTGGAGTGGTTCGCCTTCGTCATCGGTAAAACCGAGTCGCCACAGCGGTTCGGTTTGGAAGACGGATTCGCCGTGCTTAAGGAAGGCGTCTGCCGTCATCGTGGCGGAATGCAGAAAACCTCGCCGAAATTTCCAACGGACGATTTGCTCCGTCTTCTCGCCGAGCCATTCGGATTCGTGCTCGAACAGCAACTCGTCCGCACGCAATTCCAACGCCTGCCGACGCGGACTCCCCTTTCGGAGCCTCGCGGACTCGCATTGTAGGCGGATGAATTCGGCTCGTGTCGATTGGCCCTGGGCATCGAGCCAATCTGCATAGATCAGCCTTGGGGTGTCGTTGTGCGGGTCGGCAACGATCGCTTGCAAGAAGGGAGCAGAGGACTGAGACATGCTGACTCCCGCAGGCGATTACAGTTGTTCCAACACTCCGCCGATGAGTTTCCCAAGCCTTGCCCCACCTTCACCGGCAACTCGGATGATCTTCTCCAACTCGACCGGCTCCAACGCATCCGGCAGGCAGAGGTCCGTGACAATAGAAAATCCAAGCGTCCGCAGACCGGCGTGTTTGGCGACAATCGCCTCCGGTACGGTGCTCATTCCCACGACATCCGCTCCGAAGCCCCGCAACATGCGGTATTCCGCGCGGGTTTCCAAGTTCGGACCGGCAACGGCTACAAACACGCCTTTCGTGGCGGGAATGGACAGTTCCAACGCCGTTTTCTGAGCCAAAGCGATTAACTCGCGGTCGTAGGTTTCGAGCATATCGGGAAACCGAGGACCGAGTTCGTCATCATTGACACCCCGCAGCGGGTTGTCGGGCAGAAAATCAATGTGATCCTCGATGATGACAATATCCGCCAGCGAAAATTGGGGGTTCATTCCACCCGCGGCATTCGTGACGATGAGAATCTCCGCACCAAGCGCCTTCATCACCCGGATCGGAAAGGTGATTTGCTGCATCGAGTATCCCTCGTAGTAATGGAAGCGACCTTCCATCGCCACGAGAGGTATGCCCTTCAGCGTTCCACAGACCAATTGACCTGCATGTGAGGCGACTGTCGATGTGGGAAAGTGCGGGATATCGGCATACGGTAGTTTGGCCTCCGCATGAATCTCGGCAGCTAAGCCGCCCAGACCGGTTCCCAAAATCAAGCCGATTCGTGGTGTGCCGGCCCAATGCTTTCGGATGGCCTGAACCGCTTCCGAGATCTGCTCAGACAAACCTTGCATGGATTTTCCGTCTCTCTCGCGAAGTTACGACGGCACACAGACCGCTCTACCGACCACACCAGCGAAAAGCTAGCACGGGTTAATCGTCGTCGTCGAAATCATCGAAGTCATCATCGTCGTCGTCGTCATCATCATCGTCGTCGTCATCATAGTCATCATCGTCGAGATCATCGAAGTCGTCGTCGAAGTCCTCGTCTTCTTCGTCGAAATCGTCATCGTCTTCGAAGTCATCATCAAAATCATCATCGTCGAAGTCGTCGTCTTCTTCGTCGTCGTCTTCGTCATCGAAGTCGTCGAAGTCGTCGTCATCGCTCATGTAGATGTCATCGGACGGCGCAGCCTGGTCGAAATCAAGCAGATCATCCGCATCATTGTTCCAGAAATTCGTTGGACCCATGCCGATTCCGGCCATGTTGGCTTCCTTACTGAAAACGAATACTTCTCGCTACTTACGACTCAATCATTGCGTCAAGGCATATGTGTTGGAAGGTGTTGCTTATAAAAGTTCGGAGGCCATGTCAAGCGTTTTCAAATTCAGTACTCGAATTGATAAGCAGACAATCTCTCCGGGAACCTCTTGGAAGCCGAAATCCAGGCTCAGCCTTACCTTCCTGAGCTGGGGCTTCCCACGCGAACGATGAGAACCAATGGGTCGAGTTCTCGTTCCTCGTCCAAGAAGCGGCGAACGGTCGTCGTCAGGCGACAGTGCGTTTTCCAATCATCGGCTGACAGTGTCAGCGAACGTAATGCTGGCGGTCACTCCGACGGAATAATAAAACCATTTCAACGAGTGCGGATCGATACCACCGAACACAACTCAGTTGATAGATTGGGAGTGCAAGCAAGATCAGCCAACTTGATCACAGAGAGATGATCGGCGCGTAAGCGAGCATCGACTTGAAATACCGTTTCGGTTGTCTCAAGTCGACAGTGCACTCGGACAGACAGGCAAATCGAGAAACCAATACCGGAGATGGTGGCAAAGCAGCCAAGCTCTCAATTCGCCTTGATCAGTTTCCGATCCGCTTAATCGTTAAGAATTTGCCTTCTCGCGGGCGGATTCTTCTTCGACCAAATTCACGAGAGGACTGACGAGACGGACTTTCTCGATAATGTCGGGACGTTCGGATTCATTGGCTTTCCGATACTTCTCCCGCAATCGGCGTAATTTGGCTCGCCGAGTCCGCTTTCGAGCTAATTCGCGCTGCCGTTCCACACGTCCCATAACACTTCATTCTCACAAAGAAACGATATTGATATCAACAGTTGATTGCTGCTTCGCAAACCGGCAAATTATCAGGCGTTCTTGAGTCCGTCAACTCTGGCGAATTGATCGAAGACAGCGATTCCTCGGATTCGTAAAAAAAGCCCCCGATTGTTCGCTTCGGGAGCTTAAATGGATACGAAATCCAAAGATAATTAGTTGTACTGACGGACAACACCGACCACAACGCCAAGTACTTCGACATCGTCCGCGAAGATCGATTTCATCGATGAGTTCGCTGGCTCGAGACGGAAACGGCCGTTCTCTTTGTAGAATCGTTTCAGTGTGGCGTCTTGACCTTCCACCAATGCAACAACGATTTCCCCGTTACGGGCATCGCTTTGCTTGTTGACGATGACGTAATCGCCTTCCGCAATCGAGTCTTCGATCATCGAATCGCCTTTGACTTTCAGGCAAAAATGATCGTCTGAATCAAAGAGACTCGCGAAATCGACTCGCTCGACATCTTCCACGGCTTCTACCGGATGGCCGGCAACAATCTGCCCTGCCAGGGGAAGACTCATGCGTTTTTGGGGAGAGTCGGTCAACTGAATCGCCCGAGACATGTGAGACTCGCGGGTGATCAGGCCTTTTTTCTCAAGGGCCTTCAGGTGGCACATGACCCCGTTCGGGCTTTTGATCTCAAAATGAGTGCCAATTTCGCGAACCGTTGGCCCATATCCACGATTGACAATTTTGTCTTTGAGAAATTCGTAAATCTCGCGCTGTCTCGGAGTAAGTGCGGGACGTTTTGTACCGTTTCCGTCAACCATGTCGTTTCCTTTTGTTACAAAAATCTGAAAAGGCTGATTACTCCTTTTCGAGAACTTTCGTGACTCCAATTAAAAAGGGAGGCTCTTAAGGATATCTACTAAAGGGTATTTCAGTTCACTGCGGGTCAAACATAGTTTCACTAAGGAAAATACTAATGGACTCTCATACATAGTTCAAGCCTGAACAATATTTTTGCAGCGATTTTCACCGAAAAAGGCCATTTGTTCGGTGCGCGTGATCAGTAAGTGGTGTTATGAGGACTGCCAAGGGATGTCGTTCTACACAAAAAAACACCGATGGCAAGGAGCCATCGGTGTTGGTTGTTTATAGGTAGAACTATTGGTTGTAATTCGCCCTGGCTAACACCAAGTGTGTATTGAAGTTTACTTCAGCAGGTCGGTGCACTGCTCTGTCAGTTCCGAAATGGTTGCGGATGTGCTGATCACGCTTCCATCCGCACCGACTAACCAATACGCCGGAATGCTACGGAGACCGTAATACTTCACGACAGGGTTCTTCCAGCCGCGTTGAGCGGGATCCGCGTAGAAAATTGTGGGCCATTGAATGGAATGACGATCGAGAAATCCGCGGACTTGGGACTCTTCGAAATCCAAGTTCACGCTGACGACCTTCAACCCTTTGGAGGCGAATTGATCAGCGAGACTCTTTAACTCAGGCAATTGCTCTTCCACACCGGAGGTTTCGCTCGCCCAGAAAGCGACGATCACCGGGGCTCCTTGAAGTTCATCGACGTTGATGAATCCGCCATCGATCGTCGGACCGGCGAGTTTCAACGGTTGGCCGACAAGTGACAAGCGTCGCAGTACTGCCGGAACGTGGGCCGTCCGCGGGTCGTCGGGGCAGAGTTCTTGGAGTGTGGCGTAACACGCTGCTGCTGGCTCCGTCAGCCCGTGAGCATCGCAACTCCAACCAGCCGCATCGAGAGATTTGATGACTTGATCGGTTTCCCCTGGGAACCGTCGGGCAAACAATTGGGCTTGTCGGCTGTATTCCTCGAGCCAACGTGGTTCCTTGTCACCGAAATTCCGAGCCATCGTCTCAGAGAACGTGACCAGAGCCAGTCCGGCTTCCAACGCGGCTGGCGAGTCTGCGTCAGCCTCGATGATTTGCTCAGCATGATCGTAAAGGGTCGCGATATCCGCGTCCCGTTTGGCTTCCTCACCGATCGGGTGTTGCAACGCCAATTGCGTGCGAGCTTCGAGCAGATGATGGACGGCTTGCTGATATTCGGTCGCTTTTGCGTCGTCTGCGTGAGATTGAGTGATCGCATGTTGGGCGAGGGCCACAATCTCGACGTTTCGTTGCCGTTGAAACTCTCGAACTCCCGCGACCGAACTTTCGGTTGGCAGGGCTTTCAGACGCAACAATGCAATTTCTTGCAATGCGACTTCCGCGGAATCCGCTGGAGCGCCGGTTTCAAATTTCGGTTGCATTCTCGGGTTGGCAACCGAGAGCGTGGGCAACTGATTCGACGATTTTCCCGCAGTCGGCTGATCTTTACCGCACCCAGCCCCACTACAAATCAGTGCTCCGCCAAGACATGCGGTTCCAATTCTTCCGATCCACGTCCGTGTCGCGCTCATGAGTTCCTCATCCTTGAGAAAAAACGACGATCATCCCAAAGCCGCTTCGTTCCCGCACCACCACGGCGCGACCACCCGCAGAAAGGGCATACGGCGTTGCCGAGGGTTTTAGGAGATTTTTCCGACTAGGGAAAGATCAGACTCAAGTTTTCTCAAGAATCATCCGAGCTGAACTCGACTGTGGTCTTTTGTGCACCTGCGGTGAGCGTGGTTTTGGCGACTCGGATGAAGCAATCAACGCCCGCTTATCGGAATTTGAGAATCGATCGCTAAGCGCTTGTCCGCCTTGGGATTGCGAATAATCCGTCGACGGCTACTGCCAGGTCTTCGACGTCGAATGGTTTGGCGAAGAATCCGTCGACCCCGCGACTGAGGGCAAAATCTCGATGTCGCGGTTCGTCGTTGCCCGTCATGAGAATGATTCGGGGCGGACCGGGGTGCCAATGTCGGGTCCGTTCCAGCAGCACTAGTCCACTTCGGCGTGGCAGAACGACATCGAGAATAATCAGTTCGGGAAAATCTCGCTCGGCACGACACAGTCCTTCAGTGCCGTCGGCCGCTAAAAGAACCTGGTAGCCACGGGCTGTCAGAGCAAATTCGATGCACTCGGCAATTGCAGGGTCATCTTCGACGACTAACACCCGTCGCTTGGGACGGGCTGGCCTCATTCCAGGGACTCGATTGGGCTTCACTCCAGAATCCATGCGAGCTGCATCAGGGTTGGTCATCAAACGTTCCTCAAGGCGAGAGTCCGGGCGGGTTTGCTCCGCTTTGTATTCATCGGACTTTCCCCTGGCCGATCCCCAACTCGTCTGGAAATCCGACCTGAACTTCGGCAAATCTTTTCCAGCTCTTTATTCCCGAATAGCCGTTACACTCGCGAAACTGTAGCGGTTCCCCTAAACTCGTCCGGGCTTTTTTGACCGCAGCCGCAGTTCCAGGTCATTCGTGGACGCGGCGAAATCCAAATTGAGGGTGAACTATCGTGGCTGCAACGGCTGTCATTGGTCTCCAATGGGGGGATGAAGCAAAAGGGAAAATCGTCGACCTGCTAACCGAAGATCACGACATCGTCGTGCGATACCTCGGAGGCAACAACGCCGGTCACACGGTGGTGTTCAATGGGAAGACGTATAAACTCTCCTTGCTTCCGGCGGGTGTGCTGCACCCGGAAAAAACGTCCGTGATCGCCGGCGGTGTGGTCATCAATCCCAAAGCATTTCTGCAAGAACTCGACAGCATCGAGCAGCAGAACAATGCGCCAGTCAACAACTTGGTCATCAGCGACCGGGCTCACGTCATTTTTCCTTGGCATCAATTGGAAGAAGCAGCTCTGGAGAAAGCCCGCAAGGACGACGCCATCGGCACGACGATGCGGGGAATCGGCCCGTGTTACCGCGACAAAGCCGGCCGCACGCACGCCATCCGCATGGGCGATTTCATCCGTCCTGATGTCTTCCGCAGACGGCTCGAAGAAATCGTCCCGCAGAAAAACATCATCATTCAGGCCCTTGATCCCGATGCCGAACCGTTAAACGCGGACGCCATCTTCGAGGACTTCCAAGCCGCCGCCGACCGTTTGCGTCCCCGCATCACCGACACCACCGCCCTGCTCCATCGTGAGTTGAAAGCCGGGAAGAAATTGCTCTTCGAAGGTGCCCAGGGAAGCTTGCTGGACATCGATCATGGCACATTCCCGTTCGTGACGTCTTCGAATAGTTCCGGGTGTGGGATTCACGCCGGCAGTGGTGTGCCGGAGCGTGTGATTGATCGCATGATTGGCGTTGTCAAAGCCTACACGACCCGCGTGGGCGGCGGACCATTCCCAACGGAACTCCACGACGAAACCGGCCAACGCATCCGCGATGTGGGTCGCGAATACGGCACCGTCACCGGTCGTCCGCGTCGGTGTGGTTGGTTGGATGCCGTCGCCACGCGATATGGGGCGATGATCAGCGGCGTGGATTGCATCGCCGTCGCCCTACTCGATGTTCTCACCGGTCTGCCGGAACTCAGCATCTGCGAGGCGTACGAAATCGACGGCGAACGCACGACCGACTTCCCCAGCCACATCGAAGACCTCGCAAAAGCCAAACCGGTCTACCGCACCCTACCCGGCTGGACGGAAGACATCTGCGGCGTGAAGAAACTCGCCGACTTCCCCAAAGCCGCCCGCGAATACCTCGACGCCCTCGCCGAACTCGTCGAACGCCCCGTCGAAATCATCTCCGTCGGCCCGGATCGCGAACAAACGGTGATCTTATAGCCGAGTTTTGGAAACCCAAGCTCAGGACATTGTGATGGAAAACAAAGGCAATCCCGTTGTAACCTTCATCGTCAACCACTGGGTTTCATGGGTGATCGAAATCGCCATTTTGTCCGTCGTTGCTTACATCACAATCGCCGAAACGCGGAAAACAGCCGAACAAACACGAGACATGTTGGCCCGTTTTGAAGCGTCAGTTGCGAAATATGCTTCCGAGAAATCTCAGAAAATTGATGCAGCGGCCGCCAGCGGTTTCGAAGCAACGAAGGCCAAAACAAAAGCAGTCGAGGAAGCTCTCTTGAAAGGCTTGCTGAACAAACTCGAGGAAGAACAAGATAAAGCGAACAAGTAGGGGCCGCTATGCGGACCATTTCTACATTCCACCATCGAATGAGCGGTCCGCACAGCGGACCCTACTTGCTCGCTACGAAAACCGACGCATCTATGATTCGCTGGGACACATGCCGACGAGAGTTTGAGCCTGATGGAGCACTTCGCGACATCTACGTTCTTGATACAACCATCAAGCATTGGCAAATATTATTCGATGTGCTCCGTGCGACCTACACATTGGAGTATTCAGTTGATCATACAGTACGTCCAGTTCCAGCAACCGTCGAAGAGGTGTTCAACAATCGCAATACTGTAAGCCCATTATTAAAATTTCATGTCGGCAGCATTTTGGTTGCATGCCACTTCTTCACCACCACGGCGATTGAGTTTGACATCTGCCCTCGCCAGGTGACTTCAGAGGTGGTACTCCACGAGTTACTAGGCCTTTTGCAACTGGTTGGTGATACTCTTGGGAAGGCAGTTATTATGAGTCATGAGTTCGACGAGCAGCATCCCTTCATCACCTATGAGCCGAGCGGAAAAAAGTTTCAATATCAAAAAGTTGCAGACTAACCCTGCGGTGCAGCGAGTAGGGTCCGATGTGCGGACCGTTCATTCTGAGTCGTGGTTCGACAATTTGAGTCCTTATGGCACTCAATGACTATAAGTGTGACCAATGTCTAGCGGTCAAACAGAGCAGTTACGAACAGGTTACACTTGCCTGAGAATTTCGTGGTAGGATGCGAACATGAAAACGGCAGGGTGGCACTGTCGAATGGTGTTTCTTTGGGTGCCACTGGCTTTGCCAGTGCCGTTGGGGATCCAGTCGAGGAATCAGAGTGAAGGGTCGTGAATAAACGTTCGATCGGGATCCTGTTGTTTTGCCGTTTGACCACGATCATAACGAACCGACAACTATTTCCAGTCGACAGCTCGCCGGCACGATTGTCGGCGTGGGGATTCTCGTGGATAGAGTCGATCGAACGTTGCACTGGCAAAGCCAGTGGCACCCTTGAAATCTCATTTCGACAGTACCACCGCGCCGGGAGCCTAGAAAGATTTCTTTCTGGGCTGCGAAGCAGCAAGAGGTTATTTGAGCAAGGGCAGCTAACTTGAGACCTCTTGATCACTACGTGATCCCAGTTTGCAAGCAACCTGGGCCACCCTACGTTGAACATGTTTTGATTGTTCAACAGTCACCGGCGAAAATGCTCAAGCTCTGAAGCTTGTGCATGCCACCCGGCCGTTACAGACAGGTTACACTTGCCTGAGAATTTCGTGGTAGGATGCGAACATGAAAACGCAACTACCAATTCTCGCTGCTCTTATCTTGTTCACGACGTGTCTGCGGGCGGCGGAACCGGCGGCATTGCCAGAACCCGGGCCTGAGGATGGCGGACTACGCCTGGGGTTGTTGGTCACTCCGCGATCGGACACGAACGAGGAGGGATTCAATGTGCGTTTGGATTTGCACAACACGTCGAATGCTGCGATGACATTGCGGGCCGGTTGGAGACACGACGAACCCGGCGATGTGAAGGATTACCTCGCAGCGGCCACTAGCATCCAGTGTGTGCCGGCGGTTGTGCCGTGGCGGGGTGGCGTGCTCGGACCACGGCGTGAGCTCCCGCAACCGGAGTACGTGTTGAAGGCGGGTGAAGTTTTGTCGATCCCTTGGCAGACGAAGGGACGGCATCTTAAGAATCGGGTGACAGATCCCAATGAAGTGCAAAACCCGGAGTTTCCGTTTCCGGGTCTGTATTCCGTCCACGCCAACCTTGACGTGATCACCAGCGAGCGCGTGATTACTCTACGGAGTAATGAGCAACTCGTTCCCGTCGGTGGCAGCCGAGCGATGCCAAAGTCTACATATGGCCGTTTGCTTTCGGTGGATTCCGAGGGGAAGACGGCCGTACTGGACCTCGGGGCGCGGCACAAGGTGAAGCCAGGCGATCAATTCATGTATTACTCGAAGGTGACGCCGTGGAAATTGACCATCGCAAGAGTGTCACCGAATCATTCCTGGGGTCAGCTTGAGTTGCTTTCATCAAACAACAAGCAACTCCCACGACCGGGCATGGGGGCTACGCTTAAGCCAGAAGAATAATGCCCCAGGGTGGCCCAGAAAGATTTCTTTCTGGGCTGCGAAGCAGTAAGAGGTCGTTCGCGTTGGGGCGATTGACTTGAGACCTCTTGATCACTTCGTGATCCCAGTTTGCAAGCAACCTGGGCCACCCTAAGAATTAGGAATCTCGCACTACGCCTTTCTTGAGAATCAGATTCGCGTAAATCGCCGTCTCCCCCGTCGCCACGATCGCGTAAGCAGCTTTCGCCCGTTCGTAGAATGCGAAGCGTTCAACGCGTTCGAGTTCGATCCGGCGTTCGGCAGTTGAGTTGATGTGGTGTTCGAACTCCGTCCAAATGGGTGGCGTCTCGGCGGTGTTGTCGACGGGTTGCATGACCGCTGCGGGGGATTTGACGAAGTCATCGAGCGGCAGGAACTGCAGAATCGCGGCGAGCAAATCCGGTACGCCGTGTCCGTCGGCTCGAATCAGTCGCTGCGCGTGTGAATCGGCCGGGAAGTTGCCGTCGGCGAGCACGATTTCATCGCCGTGCCCCATTTTCATCAGGGCGTACATCAATTCCGGTGAGATGATTGGCGGAATTCCGTTGAGCATGACGGTGGCTTTCTGCTGACAGGTGTGAGTTTGCGGCGTTCATCGAAAACCCATCGGAGCAAGTGGATTCCCTGCCCCAAGCTGGCTATGATACGGCGGTTCGTTTCGAGAGCAATCGAGGAGAGCGCGATCGAACGTCCGCCACAACTACATCGCTCATTCACCACCGAAAATTGTTGATTCCATGAAGATTCACGAGTATCAAGCGAAACAACTTCTCCGGGAAGCCGGCGTGCCCGTGCCGCGGGGCATCGTGGCCAAATCTGCCGACGAAGCCGCGAAAGCCTACACTGAACTGGGTGGCGACTTGGCCGTGGTGAAAAGCCAAATTCACGCCGGTGGTCGGGGCAAAGGCCGCTTCAAAGAACAACCTGAACAACCCGGCGTCGTGCTGGTGCGTTCCGCCGACGAAGCAAAAGCAAACGCCGAACGGATGCTTGGCAACACGCTCGTCACGATCCAAACCGGCGACGAAGGCAAGCAGGTCAACACGCTGTTCGTCGAAGAGGGTTTGCCGATCGAGAACGAGTTGTACCTCGGGATCGTCGTCGACCGTGAATATGGTTCGCCGGTCGTGATTATGTCGTCCGAAGGCGGCATGGAGATCGAAGAAGTCGCCCATAACACGCCCGAAAAAATCATCAAAGAACCGTTCGGCACCGCATACGGTTTGCAACCCTATCAAGCCCGCCGATTGGCATACGCTTTAGGGCTTTCCGATGCCGCCGTCCGCAGTGCGGAAAACTTCCTGACCAAGTTCTGCAAGTTCTTCATCGAGAACGATTGCAGCATGGCGGAAGTCAATCCGCTCGTGGTCACGAAAGATCAGAAACTCGTTGCCCTCGATGCGAAAGTCACTTTCGATGAAAACGCCCTGTTCCGTCACAAGAACTTCGTCGAGGAACTTCGCGACCTGACCGAAGAAGAACCGACCGAAGTCCAAGCCGCCGAGGCTGGGCTGAGTTACGTGAAACTCGACGGCAACATCGGCTGTCTTGTGAACGGGGCTGGTCTGGCGATGAGCACGATGGACCTGATCAAACTCCACGGCGGCGAACCGGCGAACTTCCTGGACGTCGGCGGCGGAGCGAACGTCGATCAAGTCACCGAAGCCTTCCGCATCATCCTTGCCGATGACAATGTGAAGGCCATTCTGGTGAATATCTTCGGCGGAATTATGAAATGCGACACCATCGTCGAAGCTCTACTCACTGCTTATGACAAGATCGGGATCACACTGCCGTTGGTGGTTCGTCTCGAAGGCACGAACGTCGAACTCGCCCGCAAGATGCTCAGCGAAAGCGGCAAAAAAATTACGACCGCTACCGACCTGACCGACGCCGCTCAGAAAGTCGTCGCGACGTTGAATGCATAACCGACGTCGGTCCGCATTTGGAACGTTTCCTTCTCGAATTCACATATTGAATCTTCAAAGCAATGAGCATCTTAGTCGATAAAAACACTCGTGTGATCACCCAAGGCATTACCGGCAAGGCGGGGTTGTTTCATAGCCAGAAGTGCCGGGAATATGCTGCCGAGGTGCGGCCTGGTGAGGACGTCATTGTCGGCGGGGTTACGCCTGGCAAAGGCGGGACCGATGTGGATGGCTTCCCCGTCTTCAATTCCGTCGCTGACGCCGTCAAGGAAACCGGCGCGAATGCTTCCTTGATTTTCGTGCCGCCGCCGTTCGCCGCTGATGCAATCATCTCGGCGGCCTATGAAGGTATCGAATTGATCGTCGCGATCACCGAAGGCATTCCGGTCATGGACATGCTCAAGGTGCAAGACTGCATCAAAGGCAGCGGTGCCCGACTCATCGGCCCGAACTGCCCCGGTGTGATCACGCCTGGTATTGCGAAGCTTGGGATTATGCCGGGGTACATCCACAAACCGGGTAGCATCGGTTTGATCAGCAAGAGCGGCACGCTGACCTACGAAGCGACTTGGCAGCTCGGCAATGTCGGACTTGGACAAAGCACCGCGGTCGGTATCGGTGGTGATCCGATCATCGGCACGAGCTACATTGAACTGCTCGAAATGTTCGAAAACGACCCCGACACCGAAGCGATGCTGATCATCGGCGAGATCGGCGGAAACGCGGAGATCCTCGCAGCGGAATACATCGACGCTCATGTGACAAAACCCGTCGCTGCCTTCATTGCCGGTCAGACGGCTCCTCCCGGAAAACGCATGGGCCACGCGGGTGCCATCATCTCTGGTGGAGCCGGCACCGCGGAAGAAAAAATCGCCGCCCTCGAAAAAGCGAACGTTGCCGTCGCCCGCAGCCCCGCCGACATGGGCAAAGCAGTGCAAAAAGCGATGGGAGTGACCGCGAGTTAGTTTTCACAGTCTAGGAGCGACGAAACGATGGCTCATCTGACTTCGCTGGAAGGGATTGAAGTTTCGTATGAGGCGTTGGATGCCGTTCCTAGATCGATTGCGTTTGATTTCCCAGCCTTGCCGATTGCGGCCACGGCGGACTCCTTGCACCTCGTGCTGCCGCAGTCGGTTCAATTGCTTGATCAAATTGCACAGCTTGACTTCCTGTTCCCTGGCTACCGGATCAACGTCGATACGGCCGATCGAATGCAGATCGAGGAAGCCGTCGAGTTTCACTACCTTGCCCGAGCGGCGAAGGTTGTCAACTGTGAGCCGGTGTTTCGCTTTCGGTGTCCGAATCGCTGGGAGTCGCTCGATCGAACCGAAACGAGTGATGTGCGATACTGCGAAGAGTGTGATCAGAACGTCTACTTTTGCCGATCCGACGATGAAATCGCCATACACGTCGAACTCCGACATTGCGTGGCGTTTGCTCCCCCGTCGGTCGATGAAACATCATTTACTACGATGGGAATTATCGACTTCGTGGATTCCGACGACACAGAATTCGCGTAGGCTGGGTCGGGACCCAGCATCGAAATCGGGCAGAATGCTGGGACACATCCGAATAAGTCCCGGCCGACGGGAATAAGTTCCGATGCAACTCTTTTGCATCATATTCGCACAGCTTCTAACGTGGGCGTGGTTGGCGTATGCGCTCTTTCCGGCAATCGATATTGTCCCGGCTGATTCCGTTGATGCTGGCTCGAGTTACTTGATGACACCCGGATGGTGCCTCGCCGTCGTTTCTCTGGTTGCAACATCGCTCCCCTGCGGACTGTTTTCAACTCGCAATCTCATTCGAGTGGCCGCCGTTCTGATCATGATTGCAATCCTGATTACCCCCTGGCTGTACGTTGGTCGAGAACCCGCAAACGCACGCAGCTGGTTGCATTCCCTCACCATTGCTTGCATTGTCTTCGGGACAACTTGTTCCTATTCATGGAAAACGGAAACGACGCACCGCTGACAATGGGGGATTTCAAGTCGCTTAGTCTAGAACTTGATCCAGCATTGCATTCAAGTGGAATGCTGGGTCACGACCCAGCCTACTGATTCACACCACCACCCATTGAGAATCGCGAGCGCTCGCCAGAATGGCTTCGATGACGCGCATGTTGGCGACGGCGTCTTTGATGGGAGTGGGGACGGGGGTGTTTTCGAGGATCGCCTTGGAGAACAAGTCGCCTTGGATCGTGTATTGATCGCAGATGTCGAAGGTGATTTCTTTGATTTCGCTGCCGCGTTGATGCCAGATTTTGCAGGGTTTGTCGGGCGGTGCGTTGAAGGGGATTTCGATTTCCACGCGGCCTTCGGTGCCGAAAATATTCACTCGTTGATACGGCACGAGTTGTGTCGAACAGGTGAATGTCGCGGTGCCGTTGTGGAACTTCATGATCGCCGAGGCGATGCGGTCGGTGTGAAATTTTGGATCGAACTCGACTTCCCCAATCACGCGTTCCGGTTCGTCGTCAAAGAGGAATCGCGAGAGTGAGATCGGATAACAGCCAATGTCCATCAACCCGCCGCCGCCCGCGTCGGCTTGGTTGCGGATGTCGTCGGGATTGTCGTTGAAGTAGGCGAACGAAGTCTGCACGGTTCGGAACTTGCCGATTGACCCGTTCGTGGCCAACTCCTTGGCCTTCTGCCATTGTGGATGATGGCGGTACATGAAGGCTTCCATGAGCTTCACATCCGGGTGAGCCTTCCCAGCTTCGACCAACTCCTGCCCTTCCGCCGAGGTCAAACCGATCGGCTTTTCACAGAGTACGTGTTTGCCGGCTTCGAGGGCTTTGATCGACCATGGCACGTGCAGATGGTTCGGCAGCGGATTGTAGACGGCATCGATTTCCGGATCGGCGAGGAGTTCCTCGTAACTGCCATAGGCTTTCGGAATGCCCAGTTCATCGGCTGCTGCTTTCGCCCGATCTACGCCTCGCGATGCGATCCCCGCGATTTCACAGAACTGGCCCTTCTGCATCGCAGGAATGACTTTGACCGTGCCAATTTTCGCGGTGCTGAGGATACCCCATCGAACCTTGCTCATTGTCGCGCTTGCCTACCGTTTTATAGAACTTTGAAGTGTCGATCCGCGAATTATAGCCGCTTCGAACACTGAATCGAAGCGGCATGGACGCCAAGAAAATCTCGCCAATCAGTTCGGCAATGGTGGTAACAGTTGGGGCCCTTCCTTGGGATCATTCGGATCGGGCTCCGGACTTTCCCGTCGCGGTACGACCGTCTCGGGTGCCAATGGTGTGGGCAATGGCGGCGCGTTCAACCGGTTCTCTGTTCGCGGCGGTTCGGTCTGCGGTCGTAATGGCGTTTCGCGAGGCATTTCGAATTGTCTTCGAAGTGACGGAGGCAGTGCGTCGGATGGAGCTTCCCGGGGGATAAACTCCGGTTGCTCCTGGGGATATTCGAAGAACTGGGCTGCACCGGGATTGCGTTGTGCCAGGGCAACTTGTAGCACATCGATTTGTTCCCCATCGCGAAGAAACTCACCCGGTGGCAAATCGAAGACGCCCAAGCTGACAGCTGTTTTGAGATCGAAGTCGGGTAAAACGCTGACGCCTTTGGGGTCGATGTAGGAGTATGTCGTGCGATTGGCCCAGGCGACGACGGTGAATCTTTGCTGCGGTGCCAGCGGGATTTCGCTGACTTCCTCAACCCACCCCGTTGGCGTGAGAACCGTATGGACTTCCCGCAAGACACCGCCGGCATCGCGGGGGATTTCAATTGGAATGCTTCCTCGGGGCGGAATCTTGTGACGGGCCGGCGGACCGGGAGCAAATAAGTCCGCAAGCTGCATGATCAATTCTTCCTCGCCCGAATTGACAAAGTTGACCCGTGCCGGTGGCAATGGTGCGGCGGCGACGAGTTGTCGCGAGCGAATTCGCGGCGTGTAGTCGAGTCCTGGTAACAGCAGGAACGAGTCCCAACCTTGAGGTCCGTAAGTGTTTGCGAGCAGACGGCCGGTGGCGTCAATTCCGAACCCGGTCATCGAGAGCGGATCGATTGCGATCGGGGCAGCCACGGAAAATCCTGATGCAACCTGCTGAGCGGCCCAACCGTTCACCTCTTGTCGCCATGTCTGCCATTCGCCGCGTCCGTTGACGCTGGAGAGCATCAGCCCATTCGGCGTGTTGACGAGAGAAACCGGTGCGTTCGGTGCCAGTCCCTGTTGCACGACGGGCGTTGCGTTCCAGCGTCGCCCTTGCCGGCTAAGTAGCTGCATTCGTCCCACGGTATCCACGGCGGCCGCATATGTAATGGACGCGTTGCCGTTCGGTAGAGACACGGCCGTCAATGGTGCTCCCGGAGGAAACCCATTGCCCACGACATTTGGCCCGGCCCAACGATTGCCGGATTGCGCGTAACTTACGAGCGATCCGTTCCGATCGACGCCGAACAGTTCCGGTTGGCCGCCGAGTCCATCGTTGACATAAGCAAGCGGAACGCCGGGATCGAAGCGGTTGGGTTGCGGGTCGATCAAACGGTGTTGTTGCACATTGTCGAAATCCAATTGCCACAGTCGCCCTTGCCGGTCGACACTGAACCCATTGATGTCGGCACCATTCTGATGGGCTAGCAAATGGCTTCCCGGTTCAAAGATATCTGGTTTCGTCAGCGGTTCGATTTGGCCACGGTCATCGAGACCGATCAATCGACCGTCCGGAGTTACGGTATATGCCCGTGAACTACCGTCGTTCCAGGTCGACATTGCGAGTGGTGCGCCGGGCACGAGCCGTTCTCGGGCCGGCACAGAAACTTGGTTCCACGAGTCCTTCCAACCGCGATAAAGTTGGTATTGGCCACGATCATCGATGTAACCGACGTCAAGCGAATCCCGTTGACGCGGGAGAAATGCGACTTCCGCCAACGAACGTTTCAAGGCCGATTTCGTTTGCGGCAACTGGCCGGTCTGACGATCACGTGGATCGACGATTGGGCGTCGTGTTTCCACTTGTTGCATTGGTTGACTTCCGCGTCCATAGCCCAACCCCGGAAGCTCGATCTGACGCGGATCGTAGAACTGCTCCACTCCTGGTATATTTCTGCCGACGGGGCCAAATCCCGTCGGTGGCCGATTCGTCGGTCGGGCTGCTGGCCGACCAGCGGGCTGAATACGTTGCTGACTCTTCCGCCAATTGCCGCCGGCATCGCCAATGAGCATCGAACCTCGGGAATCCGTCGGCCATCGCAATGCTTGTCGTGCGCCGCGTGAATAGAAACCAAGGTATTCACCGTCACGGGTGTCCAGGCGTCGGTCACGTTCGTAAACGAAGCGTTGGCCTTGGGAATCACGGATGACGATTTGCGATTCGTCGACAATCGCCGACGAGGTCAACGCATCCTGTCCCGGAACTCTGAGGACAAATTCGCTTTGGGCAATCGCTGTCGTTGTGAAGCCGAGCGAACAAATGTAAGCCGCAGTTAGGAATGTCAATCGCTGAGGGGACATAATGTCGGATACTCCTTGTGAATACACCCGCACACGGAAATTGTACCCATCGGGAATCCAACGTGGGGAAGACATTGGCGATTCCGGGGGAAGAATCCGCAATTCCGCACCAATCGGGCCATGAGATTCGGTGTCAATTGCCGGAATTTCCTGGGCGGCTTGACGTGTTCACCCGGTTCCCCTAAGTTTCGATCGATTGTGGACCCACCTTCTTTTGACAACGAGAGTCTATTTCCATGGCCGATCTCATCGCCCCTCACGGCGGTCTGTCCGAACCCGTCAACCGCACCGTTCCCGCTGATCAACAGGCAGCATTCCTCGAAGAAGCCAAGTCGCTGCCGCAAGTGCCCGTCTCGACGGCCGATCTGTCCACAGTCTATCGCCTGGCGGATGGCACACTCAGCCCACTGACCGGCCCCATGGATTCCAAGACCTACAACCAAGTCTTGGAAGACGCCGTTATCGAAAGCAACGGGGCCAAGTACGCTTGGACGATTCCGTTGGCATTCCCGGTCACGACGGAGTTGGCGGGCACCCTTTCCGCAGGTCAAAAGGTCGCATTGACCAATCCGGAAGGCGAAATCGTTGCTACGCTCGACATCACCGACGTCTACGAGTGGGACAAACCGAAATACATCAAAAGCGTGTATCTGACCGACCGCACCGACCATCCCGGTGCCGACATGGTATTGGTCAACGATGCCGACAAAACTCACCTGATCGGCGGGGAAATCCAAGCTTTGCCCCAACCGAAGAACTCTGCGTTCGGCAAATACGTGCTTTCGCCGAAAGAAGTGCGAGCCGTTATCGCGGAGAAAGGTTGGGACGCGGTCGTTGCTTTCCAGACCCGCAATCCCCTGCACCGCGCTCACGAATACGCCTTGGTTTACGGTTTGGAGTGTTTGCTCCGTGAGGGCAAGAATGCCGGTGCGGTTCTGAACCCGTTAATCGGCGAAACCAAAGGCGATGACGTCTCCGCTGAAATCCGCATGCTCACTTACGAAAAACTGATCGCCGACCGGGCTCTCGGCGAAGGTGACAGCGATTCGGAACTGTGGGGACCGCGGGGCGAAAGTGTTCCCGACCGTGTCGCGTTGCTCGGTTTGGACATCAAAATGTTCTACGGCGGCCCGAAAGAAGCCGTTATGCACGCGATCTATCGGCAGAACATGGGCTACACGCACATCGTCATCGGCCGCAAACATGCCGACGCTCCCTTTAAAGACGGCACTGCCATCTGGGGTGATTTCGACGCTCACGAGATCTTCGACAACTTGGGTGGAGATCTGAAAATTCAACCCGTCAAAGTCGGATTCGCCGCGTACTACGAGTCGTTGGGCCGCGTCGATTTGATGGAAAACCACGCCGACGAAAAGCCGGTCTTCATCTCCGGGAAAGACGTCCGCGCGACACTCCAAAAAGGCGAAATGGTCGACCCGCGAATCATGCGGGAAAGCACTTCGAAAATCCTCGCCGATGCCATGAAGCAATAAGCGATTCCGTCATCGGACGGCATCCAAAAACTTGACAGACCGACAGAGACCGAGTGCAATGAACTGGTCCCTGTCGGTTTTTTGTTGATTGGAATAACAGCATGAGTTCGTTAGTTGAACAACCGGAAGTCCTTGAGCAATACACAGAATTGCGGATTCAGGATCGGTTAGTTCTGACTTCTGTGATTCGAGAACGGCAGAAAAACGGCTCCGACCGTTTCGACGAAGTCTGGAATGGAGTGTACGTCGTGTCGCCATTGGCCAATAACGAACACCAAAGTCTGGTCACTCAATTAGCTGCCGTTCTATCAGCTTCAGTCCAATGGGCTTCGCATGGGACCGTGTTCGCGGGCGTTAATGTTTCAGATCAGGAAGAAGATTGGCGACAAAACTACCGAGTGCCGGACGTGGCGGTTTTTTTAAACGACACTAGGGCAACGAACCAGGGAACACACTGGTTCGGTGGGCCGGATTTTGCGGTGGAGATTGTGAGTCCCAACGACCGCACACGCGAAAAGTTGGACTTCTATGCATCCGTCGGAACTCGCGAACTTCTGATTATTGATCGTGACCCGTGGGTGTTAGAGCTTTACCGGTTACAAAACGATCAATTGGCGCTCGTTGACCGTTCGACGACTGACAATGGCACACCACTCGTCAGTGACACCGTGCCGTTGACGTTTCGACTTATTGCTGGCGAAACTCGACCGAACATTGATGTCGTGCACAAGGATGGGGAACCGCGTTGGCTGATTTGAATTTGGCATTTCATTTCGCGAACGATCGACACGGACGAATAGAAAGCCAACACCAAATCTCATGCATAATCACGCGGGGCATACCCATGATACCAGCCAACTCGGTGACGGTCGTTTGGTTTGGGCAATTGTACTGAACTTATTGCTCAGCGTGGTTGAGGTTGTCGTCGGCGTGATCTCGGGCAGTCTGTCATTGATTGCCGATGCCGCTCATAACTTCAACGATTGTATGTCGCTGGTAGTCACGCTCGTCGCACGCAAGATTTCGCGAAAAGAAGCGGACGAACATCGTACCTTTGGTTATCGACGCGCCGAAGTGATCGGGGCGTTCCTTAATCTCATTCTATTGGCCATCATCGGGTTATACCTGATCTATGAAGCGGTTCACCGATACTTCAATCCGCAGGAAGTTCACGGTTGGCCGATGATCATCGCGGCTTCAGTCGCACTCGCGGTTGATGTCGCGACGGTCCTGTTCTTGTTTGCGATGCGAAAAGGCAACATTAACTTGCGAGCGGGATTTTTGCACAAAGTGGCTGACGCTTTGGCATCGGTTGCTGTGATTGTTGGCGGGATATTCATTCTACTCAAAGGTTGGCAGATCGTTGACTTACTAGTGACTATCGTGCTAGCGATCTACATTCTTTATCACTCACTAGTTCTATTGAAACCAACCGTGGCAATTTTGATGGAAAGTGTGCCCGCCGATGTGAATCTCGAAGAGTTAGCCGCCGAGATTCCCTCGATCGACGGCGTGCAAGAGATTCACCACATTCACATCTGGGAACTAGACGAACATCATCGTGCCTTAGAAGCACACATTGTGATTGATGCGGATGATGTCCAAGAAATGGAAACCATCAAACGCGAAATTAAGAAACGCCTGCAACACCAATACGCCATTCAACATTCAACATTAGAGTTCGAATTCGCCGGCGTTTCGTGTCACATAGCCGATCACATGAATTGTCACGGTGATGACAAACAAGTATAGCGACGGAAGTATCGTCTCAAAGAAACTTGGGACGCGTCCTGAATTTCTTTCGCACCATGAGGAACCAAAAGCTGGGTCACGCGGCTTTAACCCAGACGACCTACTGAAATATTATGCGGGAAGGTTTAGACAAAAACGTGCCCAGACAGGGTTGTTATTCATAGTGGCGAACTTACAGGATACCTACGCTCGGTGCGACAGCGACGGTCGATGGTTTCTCAAAGAACTCGAATAGACAGATTCCCGGAGTGCTGATGTCTTTTAAATCGCAATTCTGGATGTGCACGCTAGCGATCATCGCGGGATGTGTTGGTTTAGCACGGGAATCTATAGCGCAGGGAACTGCTGACGATACACTCACTGAGAAGCCGTCGGCATTAATAGTCCAGCTTGTGGATGAGTCTGGGGAGCCGGTTGCCAATGCTCGTGTTGGATTCACGGCATGTTATGGCGATCAAAGTTTTGAAAATTCCGCATGGCACTATTTGCCTGACCCAGGCACGCTGGACGCGGCACCGGACGAACTTCTTAGCGACAAAGACGGCTATGTTTCTATTGCAACTGGTCTAGAAATCGTTCGGAAATATCGGGTAGCCATTGTTGCTCGGCATGAGAGTCGGGAGCTTGTTCATGTTTCGTGTCCCGATAGCGATTGTCCTGCAAGATTAACTCTCACGTTGCGACCGGAATGTCGGGTTGTCGGGGCATTTACTAGTTCGACTCGTACCCCAAATGGCGAAAAGTACGCATTCAATGTGTACCTCGGTAAAACACTATGTATTGAACACTATTCCCAGTTGCCATCCTTTGATATCGCTTTGCCGCCTGGTCAATATGTCATTCAAAGTGATGGAAATGCCAATGGGACTGTCTCTAGAAAACTTGAATTGACAGTTCCAGAACACACACGTCGGTTAGAGCTTTATCCAATTGAATTGTTTCTGTCGAATCGAGTTCAACTTATAGGGCAGAAGGCGCCTGAGTTAACGGAGGTGATTGCCTGGAGATCAAACGAACCAGATTCGTTGGCCGATCTGAAAGGCAATGTCGTTCTGCTGGATTTTTGGGGTTATTGGTGTGCCGGATGTGTCAAAAAGATTCCGCGACTGGTTGAACTGCATGAACAATATGCAGATCAAGGCTTTACCGTCGTTGGTGTTCATATCGATTCTCAGAGTCAAATCGATTCACTCGAGAAATACATCGCGTACGAAAAGTCGCTCACCGTAGGACTTCTCAAAGGGACGCCAATTCCGTATCCCGTCGTGCTAGTTGGTCACAACCCAAAACGACATCCCAAAACGAACGCAATCGCTCGATGCCAAGTTGTGCTCGACTATGGCATCGAGAGTTATCCAACCATGATTCTCATCGATCGGCTAGGAAACGTTGTCGGTCAGTTCGAAGATAACCAACAAGGACTGAAACTGTTAGAATCGTTGCTTGCTAAACCGAATACGCAGTCAAATGATCTCTAATATGAATACGTACGCGGTTTAGAGCACAGTTCTATTCCAGACGTTCTTAGAACGATTTGTCGTTTACTTGAACCCTTTGGCTAGTTCGACGAGAGTTCGCACCATCACTCCAGTCGCACCGCTGTCGCGGTTGGTTTTGCTACTGGTGGCGAAAGAGGGGCCGGCGATGTCGAGGTGAACCCAGGGTTTTTCGTTGACGAATTTCTCGAGGAACTTGGCAGCGGTGATCGCCCCGCCCCAGCGGCCGCCGATGTTCTTGCAGTCGGCGACATCGCTTTTGAGAAGATCGGCGAAGTCGTCGTCCATCGGCAACTCCCAAACGCGTTCGTTGCATTCTTCGGCCGCACCGATGACGGTGTCACCCCAGGCCCGGTCATTCGTGAAAAGTCCGCTGACCTCTTCACCCAGCGCGACCACACACGCTCCGGTGAGCGTCGCCAAATCGACAATCTTGTCGGCCCCTTGATCGGCCGCGTAGGCGAGCACGTCGGCCAAGACCAGGCGGCCTTCGGCATCGGTGTTGAGGACTTCAATCGTCACGCCGTTACGAGCCGTCAGGACATCGCCGAGTTTGTACGACGAACCGCTGATCATGTTCTCCACAAGACCCAAATAACCGACGACGTTCACCGGAAGTTTGAGCCGGGCGATAGCGGCGAGCGCTCCGAACACGGTGGCGGCACCAGCCATGTCCGCCTTCATCGTGTTCATGCCTTCGCTGGTTTTGATCGATAATCCACCGCTATCGAAACAAACGCCTTTGCCACACAAAGCGAGCGTCGGTGCTTCGCTGTCGCCGCCACGGTGTTCGAGTACCACCACACGTGGCGGTCGACTACTACCCCGTGCGACAGCCAATAACGACCCCATTCGCTCCGCCTCGAGTTGGGTTTGGTCGAGAATGCGACAACGCAGGCCCACTTCGTCAGCCATTTCCTTGGCTTTTGCAGCGACAGTTTCCGGGTAAATCTCGTCGGCACAACGGTTTACCAAGTCGCGAGTTTGATTGATGGCTTCGCCGAGGATGTGTCCGGTTTTGGCCGTTTTGCGGTTTTCGTCGGTCGAGTTGGTGAGCAGCACGAGCGATTTGATGGGATGTCGGCACGGCTCCTTTTGGTACACACCTGGGCCGACACCGGCAATAACGGCCGACATGACAGCCGTTTGAATCGCGGTGTCGGAGACGGCTGCGGAAAGTTCCGGCCAGGCGATTGCGACCGTTTGGTCTTTCTTCTTGGTGGTCTGACCGAAGGCGGTTCGTGCGGCCTGCTCGAACTTTGCTGGCGTCAAACTTTCGACAGCACCCAGCCCCACTAACAGCACGCGATCTGCCGCGATTCCCGAGGCCACGGGAATTTTGCAGGTCTCCGCGACATCGCTGGGGAATTCGTCTCGTTCCCGGAGTCGACTGAGTTGCCCGCCCAGCTGGGAATCCAAATTCGTGAGTGCGGCTGGCCAGTGTTCGGCTTGCGGGACGAATACAAGGAGCCAATCTGCCGTCGCTTCGCCCCAGGGGCGGTCTTCAAGTTGTAATTCCATCGCGAAAGTCGACTCAATCATCCAAAGTTTTTCGGAAACGTAACGCGTGCCAAGCCGACTTGGCTTCAGAAAGAAACCGAGGAAGTGGTAGGCCGTCGAGAAAAAGTGCGTCGAGTGCGGAGGTAATTGAAACGATTTTTCGGCCGTTCGTCAACGTGTTGGTGTGCTACGTAGAGCTGGCTGGGCGTTGAAACTGCGAAAACAGGGAGTTTTTGGAGGGCAAGGCATGATCCCCGGAACGGACGCAGGTTCCGCGGTCGGCATGCCCGTCACTTCGCTTTGGAACGAGCCATTCCCGGCTCAATTGGGCAAGAATGGACCAACTTTGCGGTGTTGTACCAGGGAAAGTTCGCAGCAAATCTTGCCCGAGACGGTTTTCATTTCCTAGTCGAACGGTTTAGCATAGAAGATCGAACGCCTGAAAAGATGACCCACCACTATCGCCCCGGGCGTCCGTCCTGGCGGTCGATTGAGAGTTTTCTTCATTGCTAAACGAGAGAGTCAATATGCTTCGCCACATCACTGGGGTGCTTGCGGTGATGGTTTTCACCACCGCGGGGCCGATTGTTTCCGCCGCCGATTCGACACCGTCGCTAAAGTTGGACGAAGGTGATCGGATAGTCATCATCGGCAACACGCTCGCCGAGCGGATGCAGTATTTCAATCGCTTCGAAACCCGACTTCACGCCCGGTTCCCGGAGAAGAAGTTGGTCGTGCGGAACTTGGGATTCTCTGCTGATACCGTGAACTTGCGATTGCGTTCACAGGATTTCCATGAGCACGGTCATACACTGTACGATCATGAACCCGATGTGATTTTGGCGTTCTTCGGCTTTAACGAGTCGTTCGCGGGGCCGGACGGGGTTGATCAATTCAAGACCGATTTGAAGAACCTGGTCGAGCAGGTTCGGCAGTATCAGTATCCGTACACGAATTTTCGTCGCGGTTCGGATAAGCCTAACGTGATTGATGGTAAGGGTAAAGCGCCTGCCGAGGCACCTCAGATTGTGTTGGTTTCGCCAATTGCCCAGCAGGATCTGCACTCGCGGACTCTATCAGACGGCAAAGCGAACAACGAGAACTTGGCCCTCTACACGGATGCTATGCGGGAAGTTGCTCAGGACTTGCATGTGAAGTTCGTCGATGTGTTCGCCCCGACGAAAACGCTATTCGCGAGCACGAAAGACGCACTGACGATCAACGGCGTGCATCTCAACGATGAAGGGTATGCCGAGTTGGCACCGATTTTGGACAAGGAATTGTTCGGTGATTGGCCGAAAGACGCTCTCGCGAAAGACAAGTGGGATGCGTTGCACGCCGCCGTCGCCGAGAAGAGCTTGCAGTTCTTCTACGACTATCGAGCCATCAACGGATTCTACATCTACGGTGGACGCAAAAAACCGTTTGGCGTGGTGAACTTTCCGGATGAATTCGCCAAGTTGCGGAAGATGATTCGTAATCGTGATGAACGCATCTGGGCGATTGCACAGGGCAAGGACGTTCCTGCGGAAATCGACGACTCCAACACTGGTGATCTGAAAACGATTGCTACGAACTTCCCGAACGAAGTTCGCGTGACTCCACCGGACGAGGCGATCGAAGCTTTCAAGCTTCCGAAAGGCTATGAAATCAATCTGTTCGCCTCCGAGGAGGATTTCCCGGAACTCGAAAACCCTGTGCAGATGGCTTTCGATTCGAAAGGTCGATTGTGGGTCACGACGATGGGGTCTTACCCGATGTATCTCCCCGGAACGCCGGTCGACGACAAAATTCTGATTCTTGAAGATACGGATGGCGACGGACGGGCCGACAAGCAAACGGTGTTCGCTGACGGACTTCACGTGCCCACTGGAATTGAACTTGGACACGGCGGTGCATATGTCGCTCAACAACCGAACATCGTGTTCCTAAAGGACACGGACGGCGATGATCATGCGGATGTCCGCGAATATCGGCTCCATGGCTTCGATTCCGGGGATAGTCACCATGCCATCAGTGCGTTCACTTGGGGACCGGGCGGTGCTTTGTATTTCCAAGAAGGCACATTTCATCACAGTCAAGTTGAAACGCCATATGGTCCCGTGCGTCTCGCGAACGCGGGGGTGTTCCGATACGAACCGTTGACCGAAAAACTCGATGCGTTCATCGCGTATAACTTTGCCAATCCTTGGGGACACACATTCGATCGTTGGGGCCAAAACTTTGTGGCCGACGCCTCCGGTGGTGCGAATTACTTCGGCACCGCGTTTTCCGGGCAAGTGGATTTTCCGCGTCAACATCGCGGGATGAATCAGTTCCTCGTGAAGCAATGGCGGCCCACGTCCGGTTGCGAGTTGGTTTCGAGCAGCAATTTCCCGAAGGAAGCCCAAGGGAATTATTTACTCAACAACGTCATCGGTTTTCATGGCGTGCTGCAGTACAAAATGTTCGAGGATGAATCTGGTTTCAAAGCCGAACCGGTCGAGCCGTTGTTGCGGTCGGCTGATCCCAATTTCCGGCCGGTCGATTTGGAGTTCGGACCCGATGGTGCGTTGTATTTGATCGACTGGTTCAATCCGTTGATCGGTCACATGCAGCACTCGTTGCGTGACCCCAAACGTGACAAGAATCACGGCCGCGTTTGGCGAATTCGTTACACCGAGAATCCGCTTGTTAAAACGCCGAACCTGGCGGACGCTTCGATTCCTGAACTCTTCGAATTACTGGCCTCATATGAAGACCGCACACGCTATCGAGTACGACGTGAGTTGTGGTCGCGTGATGTCGAACAAGTCATGGAAGCCGGTCGGAAGTGGTTCGCAGGTTTGGACCAATCGGCTGATAACTACGAGCATTTGCGACTGGAATGGTTGTGGCTGCATCAAGCGGTCGACATGGTCAATGTGGACTTGCTGAACTCCGTCCTGACTGCCGAAGAACCGAAAGCTCGGGCCGCCGCCACGCGGGTGCTGGGTTACTGGCGGGATCGTGTACCGGAACCACTGGAGTTGCTGCGAGCGCAGATCAACGACGAACACCCCCGCGTGCGATTGGAAGCGGTTCGTGCACTGAGTTTCTTCACCGGCGAGCAGGCAGAAACGGCCCTGGAAGTGGCCGTCGAATCGTTGATTTACCCGCAAGACTATTACTTGGAGTACACCCTCAAAGAGACGATGGACACTCTCGAAGCCCGCACCGAGTAAGACCGGAATGCGATTATTCATGTCCGCGGTGGGCGGGAAAACGTCTTCGTTGACTGTTCCACCGCCGGGCAGAATGCGATTCGATTGTTCCTGGCCCGTGTGTTTCTTGTTGTACGACTCAATTGTTTTCTCGCCACCCCGGTTCCCTGCTGGGGTCTTTGTTCTCACGTAGGTAAAGGACTTTTCTCATGTCCCTAACGCGACAATCAGACGGTCAATTTCGCCAACTGTTTCTGTTAGTGATGGTTCTCCTAACATCGCTCAATCTCGCTTCGGCCGAGGAACCGCCGAGCGCGGTGGCACCTTTGATGAAGCTGCTCAAGAGCGGTCGGTTACCGGACTCACGGGTTGGCAGCGTCGTGGAACTTGTCGGCCGTCGTGGCAACGAGTACGACTTGAAATATCTTTTCGATCAATCGGTTCAGGCGGACGGATACACCGGTGAAACTCGCGTTGCGGCGTTAAAGACACTGCTGGACGCGGCTCAAACTCGCAAAGTGAAACCTGCGGGGGACTTGTCGGCTCTCAAGACGTTGCTGACGGGCGATCAAGACGATACAACTCGCGGACTTGCGGTGCAGTTGGCCGGGCAATGGAAAGTCGTAGCAGTCGCACCGATATTGAAAACCTTGGCTCTGAATGCCAAGGGGAACGCGGGACTGCAATCGGCTGCGATCAATGGCCTAACGCAACTCGGCGATGAGACCGCCCAAGCAGCGATCATGGAATTGACGAGCAAGGAGTATCCGCTAAGCCTGCGATATCAAGGTGTGGCTGCGTTGACGAAGATCGACGCCAAAACCGCCGCGACTCGGGCCGCCGAGGTTCTTGCGGATGCAGATACCAAGACCGATCCGGCACCACTCGTCGATGCGTTTCTCGTGCGACAAGACGGTACCGATTTGCTGGCGGCCGCACTGGAACAGAAAACACCGCCCGCCGATGTTGCCAAGATGGCATTGCGACACTTGTTCGGTTCAGGACGCAACGACAAAGCTCTATCCGACGTGCTGAGCACCGCGGCGGGGATCAGTCAGGAGACACCGCAACTTTCGAAAGCCGAGATTGCCCAACTTGCTGCCGATGTGGTCGCAAAAGGTGATCCCGCACGCGGCGAAGCGATCTTTCGCAGTGCCGATCTGAGTTGCATGAAGTGTCACGCGGTCAGCAAAGCCGGTGGAGATGTCGGTCCCGATCTCAGTGCTGTCGGTCAAAGTTCGCCCGTGGATTATCTCATCAATTCAATTTTGTATCCCAGCCAAGCGATCAAAGAAGCGTATTTGACACGCGTTGTGCTCACGGCGTCGGGCGAAGTTCATCAGGGAGTTGTTGTCGATCAGGCGGCCGATCGATTGGTGCTCAAAGATGCCAATGGGAAAGAAATCACGATTCCAACGGCAGACATCGACTTCGAAAAAGAAGGCAAGTCGTTGATGCCGCAAGGATTGACCAAGTTTCTCACGCAGGATGAACTGATCGACCTCGTGCGGTTTCTTTCCGAACTTGGCAAACCGGGACGGTACGCAGTGCGGTCGACTCCACGGATGCAACGGTGGCGGGTGTTGGCGGAAGTTCCTGCCCTGCTCGCTCAGAAAGTACCAGACGAAGAAGCCTTCGAAGATGCCCTGGTGCATGCAGAGAATGTCCCCTGGCAACCGGTGTATGCCCGCGTCGATGGCACCTTGCCGTTGGATCAAATTGCCGAAGACATGGAGCAAACCGTGTTGTATCTCAAAGGAGACGTCGATGTCACCGCAAGTGGTCGCATCGGGTTTCAGTTGGATTCGGCCGAAGGCGTGAATGCTTGGGTGGACGGACAGGCGATGGGGACGGAACCGGAGTTCGTCACCGAACTGGATCGCGGCACACACGCGGTGGTCTTCCGAGTCGATACCGCAATTCGTTCGAGTAACGACTTGAAACTGGAACTATTCCAACCGAAGGGATCGTCAGCACAGTTCGCGGTCGTCGACGGCAAGTGATTTCAGTGATCAAGTTGAGCTAGTGACCAAGCAGAGCTGAGATACTCCTTCGTTTTGTCTACAACAAAAAGCAGTATGGAATGAAGCGTCAGACGGAAACTTTGGGTGGCCTGCAGTGCATTGTCATCGACGAATTACCGGACGGAGTGCCACCGAAGCATGTCGTTGTGATGTGTCACGGTTTTGGCGCCCCGGGTAGCGACTTGGTGCCGATCGGTGCGGAAAGTCTGCGAGCGTTTCCGGCACTTGCGGAAGGCGTGCAGTTTGTGTTTCCGGCGGCGCTTTTGTCTCTGGCTGACCAAGGAATGCCGGGTGGTCGGGCGTGGTGGCCATTGAATTTGGAAGAGCGTCTGCAGGCCATCGCATCCGGTGATTTACGAATCTTGCGTAAAGAATACCCGCCGGGACTCGATGAGGCCGCCCAAGCGCTGTCGGCGTGTATTCGTGAGATACAATCCACTCGGGATGTGTCGAGTGAGGCCATCACGCTTTCGGGTTTCTCGCAAGGTGGAATGCTTGTGACGCATGTGGCTCTTGAGAGTGCGGAACCGTTTGCAGGGCTAGCGGTGTTCTCGGGCACATTGATCTGTGAGGACCGTTGGAAGGAGCGACTTGCCGACCACACGCCGCTGCCCGTCTTGCTCAGCCACGGAACGCAAGACCCGATTCTGCCGTTTGCGGCAGCCGAATGGTTGCGGGATTTGTTGCAATCGGCTGGTTGGCCGGTGGAGTTCATCGAATTCAACGGCCCCCATACGATTTCACAGTCGGCACTCATCGCTTTTGCGAAACGGCTGGAAGACGCTTTGACTCGGGGGTAGGATTGAGAAATTCCGGGTCAGTCAGGGGGCTTCGGAGCTGTAGAGTTTCTTGTCCCTAACTTGAAATCCTGAACCCAAATTCCTCTCCCTTCGGAGTCACCTATGTCGGACGACGCGGAACAGCCTCAGTTTTCCTGGAAAGGCTTGTTTGCCTTTCTAGCGGGTGGCATTTCGCTGTTTTATTACTTTGAGTTTCTGCGTCCGTTGCCTTGGGTTAGTCCGTTTGGACGAGTGTTGTATGTGGTGACGTCGTGTCTGGCGATTGGTTGGGGAGCGACGATCCAAACACGGGCATTATTCGGGAAAACCGATGATTCCCCCCGGCCAACCGATACGACGAAAATGCGGATCTCTTGGACCGGAGTGATTCTGCTCCTGTTCGGCATCGAGTTCCTACTGATGGCCCGAAAGGTGCCGATCACATTGGCTCGCGGATGTTTAGCCGTGATGGCGGTGTCGTCGTTGTTCTTTGGCGTTCGGGAACTCAGCAAACATTTGCTGGCGGGTACGGAACTGACATCCATTCGACATCGCTTCGCCCTGCCCCGACAAGGCGCGGTGTACGTGGTGATTATGATCGTGCTGTTCGTGGGTTCTCTGCAAACGCGATCGAACATGCTGCTGCTCGTCTTCGCAATGATGGCGGCCCCGTTTGTTCTCAACGGTGGCATCATTGTTTCGATGCTGAAGAATCTTTCTGTGACACGCTCGATTCCTGAATCGGTCGTGGCCGGGGAGCGGTTCACGGTTGAGTTGCATTTGTCGAACCGGAAGTCGATCCTGTCATCACAACTGCTGACGGTAACGGATCGCGTGGCGAACGAGCGGGAAGTTCTGGAACCGTCGTCGCTAGTGGCACGGATTCCTGCAAATGAATCTCGTGTGGCTCGGTATCAACTCGAACTGCGTGACCGGGGGCGGTATCAGTTGGGGCCAGTCTCGATTGAAACACGTTACCCGCTGGGCATCGTGGAACGTGGCATCACGCTCGAGTTGCCCGGCGAAGTCATCGTGTTCCCGCGGATCGGTCGGTTGACGCCTGCTTGGTTTCGTCAGCACGGTCATGCGGACGAAATCGTGCAACGCTCCGACACACGACGTGGCGTGTACGATGACGAGTTCCACCGTATCCGCGAGTACCGCTCGGGTGATAATCCGCGGGCGATTCACTGGCGTTCGTCAGCCCGTCAAGGGGAACTGATGATTCGCGAGTTCCATCAGAGTCGCAATCAAGACCTGGTGATTTTGCTCGATCTTTGGCGACCGAGTTCGAAAGACGTTGTGGCGACTGACCGAGTGGAGTTAGCCATTTCGTTCGCAGCGACGATTTCGCGAACGCAGATGCTTCGATCACGCGATTCCCGTGTGGCATTGGGGGCCGTCGGCGCGAAATTCGAAGCGTGGTCGGGAGCGACCGGGCCAGCGGGTTTAGAATCGCTCATGAAATTATTGGCCAACGTGGAAGCAGGACCGCAACCCGACTTAACCGAACTGCTGACTTGGGGACGAACCCAACGAGGGCCGACAACTCGTACGCTACTTCTCACGTCACGTCCCCGAAAAAACGGGACGATCCCAGCGTTGGAAGATGCTCAGGTCAATCGCGATGGGGGATCGGAACTTCGGATCATTTCCTCCGAACCAGAAGAACTCTTACGCTGGTTCTGGCTGGAATCGCGTTGAGCACCGGCGATTGTTCAATCGACCACGAGGTAACTTCGGATGGCTCGCAACGCCCGCTGGGCACGAGTTTGGAAGACCTCTGACGACCTCACTCGTCCGATCGGGCGAATCGCGATTTGAACCTGAATTCGTTTACGAATTTCCCGAGTGCGTTCGTCCGGTTTGATCAGTCTTACAACGATTCGCACCGGTTGTTTTTCCGGCGTTTTGCCCCAACCGCCGAAAAAGGATTTCGTACCCATGCGGAAGATCGCTTCGTCGTGACTCGTTTTGAGCACAACCGCATGATCATCGTTGACGAGTCCACCCAACTTGCACACGATCAGATCCGCCGAACCCGCCACTGTGAATGCCGATTCCAGCAAGAACGGGTCTGTGCCGGGTTCTTCCGTTTTGGGAATGTGATCGGCACCAATGAATTGTTCGTTCGTGAGTGTCGTTGTCCGGTTTCGTCCACCCTCTTTGGAGAGGTACAGTGCTTTGTCTGCCCGACGAAGCAAACTGTCTACGGAATCGCCCCGTTCGATTTCGGCGGCACCGAAAGACGAGGTGACTTTCAGTTTGTTGTGTCCTTTGAACTTCAAACGACTAATTGCCAATCGCAACCGTTCGGCACGTTGCCGGGCTTGTTCAAGGTTCGTGTCTGGGCAGATGACGACAAACTCTTCACCGCCATACCGACCGACCAATTCACCCGAATACGTTTCGTTCTGCAGCATTTTCGCGGTTTGGATCAGCACTGCATCGCCGGCCGCGTGACCGTAGTTATCATTGACCGACTTGAAGTGATCGATATCTAAAAACAGCACGCTGAATGGTGCGACATTCTCGTCCGCAACGCGAGCTTGAGCCCATTGATTGACCAAGAGCGTGAGTTGCGTTTCCAGTTCCCCGCGATTGGCAACAGACGTCAGCGCGTCGCGTGTCGCTGCCATCTTGAGTTCGTGGAATTCCTGGGGTCGTCGCGAGGTTCGCCCGACATCACGATAAATCTGGGCGACTCCCTGGAAACTTCCGCTTTCATCGATCAGCGGCACGGTTTGAATCTCTGTATCGACCCATTCGCCGTGCTTATGCCGAATCTTGTAGAGGTCCGTCTGCGGAATCCCAGATTCCATCACCTGCGATACGGGACAATCTTTTTCCGGGATGACTCGGCCTTCACGATCGGCATACTCGACCAACCGTCCCGACCAGGTTCTTCCCAAAAACGACTGTGCAGAATGACCGCTCAGCCGTTCGATTCCACGATTCCAAATCGCATAGCGGAGATTCGCATCGATCAACGCGAAACCGTCGTACAGGCTCTCCATCACGTAGAGGTACGAAAAAATCTTGAAGAGTGAATTCGTCTGAAACACCTTCATCGAGTCGCTGAGCGAACTTGTGCCGGTGTCACCGGTTGACGGAATGCAATCGAACGGCAGACCCTCCTCTTTCAACCACCGAGAGAGTGCACAGACGACATTGCCGTCGAATTGCGTACCGGCGGAATCCATCAGGTGCTGCATGATTTCGTCATGCGTTTTCGCGGGACGGTATGCCTGTGGAGTTTGCAGCGAGTCGTACGCATCGGCAACAGCGAGGATGCGAGCACCCTGGCTCACTTCTCCATCGACGACATCCGATCCGTTATTGTTGCTTTTGAAGTACAAGTGAGACTGGACAACGATGTCGAGGACTTTTTGATCGACTCGGCAGGCCTGCAGGACATCGACGCCGACATCGTAGTGCAACGCCATCAATTCCGTTTCGTCGGGGCTCAGACGACTGGGTTTGAACAAGATGTGATCGGGCACACCGATCTTGCCGACGTCGTGCAAAAGGGCGGCCACTTCGAGCCGTTTGAGCTGTGTGCCGTCCCAACCCAACCGCTCTGCCAAACCCACTGCTAGCAAGGCGACTCGACGACTGTGATTGACAGTCCCCTCATCTCGTGCATGCAGGGCCGCCAACAAGGAACGTAATGCTCCCCGCTGAATGACGTCGTGAAGCGTGTCGGACTCGTCGGGGTTTTCGAAGTTTTCTGTGGCTTCGGACAGTGCCAAAAGGGACAGCAGCGTACGCGACGATTCCGCCACATTGCGGCCGGAAAACTTGCGTTCGGCGATTGTCGCGACGAGTTCGGCAGCATGAGTCGAATGAGGACGGGG
Organism: Thalassoroseus sp.; assembly: GCF_984380535.1. Lineage (NCBI taxonomy): Bacteria > Pseudomonadati > Planctomycetota > Planctomycetia > Planctomycetales > Planctomycetaceae > Thalassoroseus > Thalassoroseus sp. The sequence continues at coordinate 157,261 of NZ_CFHRBF010000002.1, read as the reverse complement.
CTCCGGTTTTGTCGACACAACATTCTGGGACAAAAGATCGTTCGGCATCGCTGAAGTTCGCTTTCCTAATCGCCTGTCGTCAAGGAGATTCCTGAACCTTTGTGGAGAGGCAACAGAGGGGCCAGCCGGATAATTCTTTCAAGCCGGCAGTTGAAAACGTGTCTCGTTCGTTGCATCCTGCGGGTACGGAATCTCACTTTCTGAATCGACACTACCGCAAACGTAGTTCACCGTACGCCGAAGTCAAATACTTCATCAATTCGCCTTTTCCGTATTCCGAACGGGTATTCGAAGCTATGCCTTCCGATCTTGCTGACAGTTGGCTGGTCGCGCAAATTCCAGCCAACTGGCGTGACGAACTTTCAGGACATCTCCAGACGGATTCGTTCCGCGATTTGATAGAGTTCGTCGAACAGGAGTACGAACAGGAAACGATTTACCCGCCTCGGGACAATGTCCTCTCTGCACTCGCGTTGACGCCGCTCGAAAACACACAGGTGGTGATTGTTGGACAGGACCCCTACCACGGCCCCGATCAAGCGCATGGATTGGCATTTTCGGTCCAACCGGAAGTACCGTTGCCGCCGTCGCTGAAAAACATCGTCAAGGAAATGCACAGTGACATTGGCTGTGCCCCGCCGCCGCATGGCTGTCTGACATATTGGGCCATGCAGGGGGTGTTGTTGCTGAACACTGTGTTGACTGTTCGTGCGGGGCATGCGAATTCGCATCGTCGGAAAGGTTGGGAAGAACTGACCGACGCCATGTTGGCCGCCGTCAGTCGTTCTCGGAGTCATGTGGTGTTTGTGTTATGGGGAAATGCAGCGAAGAAAAAATCGGCGTTGATCGACTCCCGTCATACCATCATTTCTTCCGCACATCCGTCTCCGTTGTCCGCTCGCAATGGATTTTTTGGTAGTCGCCCGTTCTCACAGATCAACGCCGCCTTGGAAGACCACGGTCAAAAGCCAATCGACTGGGACTGGTCGAAATCGCATTGATGGTCGTCCTTGCCTCAGCTTGGTGGAACACGTTATCCTCTGCATCTGCTGAGATTTCGTAGAGATTCGAGGAACGTTTTATGTCGTCCGCTGCATCCATGACTACCACCAATTGGGAAGCCCTTGCCGACCGTGTTCTTGACGGTGGTCGCTTGACACGTGCTGAAGCCTTGGAAATCGTGCGAGCGGATGACACCCAATTGCTCCCGTTGCTTGCCGCCGCGTTTCGGGTTCGCGAGCAGTATTTCGGTAAACAAGTCCAACTGTACTACCTGAAAAACGCACAAAGTGGCCTATGCCCTGAGGATTGCGGCTACTGTTCGCAGGCCAAGGGATCCAAAGCGCCGATCGAGAAGTACCGCTGGCTCAGTCACGAAAAACTGCTCGATGGGGCCCGTCAAGCGGCAGAGTCGCAGGCGAAGACATACTGTATCGTCTCCAGTGGACGTGGCCCGAGCGATCGCGAAGTCGCTCATGTGGTCGAAGCCGTGAAGCAAATCAAAGACGAAACCGGATTGCATATTTGCTGCTGTCTCGGTTTGCTCACACCTGATCAGGCTCGCGAACTCAAAGACGCCGGTGTCGACCGGATTAATCACAACCTTAATACCAGCGAACGGTTCTACCCGGAAATTTGCAGCACACACACCTACGCAGACCGTACCGAAACCCTCCGAGCGGCACGCGAAGCCGGGCTGGAACTGTGCAGCGGCTTGATTGTTGGTATGGGGGAAACCGACGAAGACGTGGTCGATGTGGCGTTGCAACTCAGTGAAATGCAGGTCGAGTCGATTCCGGTCAACTTTCTGAACGCGATCGATGGCACACCACTGGAAGCAACGGCGGAACTTGATCCTCGATACTGTTTGAAGACGTTGTGTCTCGTGCGGTTGACGAATCCGCGGACCGAGATCCGGGTGGCCGGCGGTCGGGAAGTCAACTTGCGATCGATGCAAGCGATGGCTTTGTACCCTGCGAACTCGATGTTCGTTAGCGATTACCTGACCACGCCAGGACAACCGGCGAACGAAGATTTCCAGATGATCGAAGACCTCGGGTTCGAGATCGTCATCCGCGGGGCGGAGTCGAAGTTCGAAGTGTAACTTGCGAGTTGGTGTCGTCTTGAGACCACGCTTCGAGCTTTTCGTGAATCCGTCGCGTGTTGATCTCATCGGGAGCCGTTTCGACTAACGCTCCCCGCAGCACCTCGCACGCTTGTTCGGTCTCGCCGACCGCTTGCAGGGTGTTCGCCCATTGAATCCGTACAACCGTCAAAGACGGTGTCTTGGCGATCGCATCCGACCACAACGCATATCCATTCCGCCAAACGGGAAGCCGCTGTTGCGTGGCGAGCATGCAGGCTGCAATAACACAACCCACCGCGACCGCACCGGTAACACGTGTAGCAACTCGCATCGAGTCTTCCGAACTGATCTTGGAAATTAGTTTCCCCCACCCGACCCGCACACCGGCGAAAGCCACCGTTAACATTGGAATACACGGCAGATACAAATACCGATCGTTCATCAGCGTCGTCAGTGGAAATAAATTCATCACCGGAACGAGCAGCAAAATCCAGCTGAGAAATGCGAACAATATTGACGGATGTCGCTCGCGATTTCGCCAGGTCCACGTCGCTACGACGATCCAACCAGCGGTCGCCAGAATGGCGGGAACGAAAATGTTCTGCGTGGACGGGGCATAGAGCACACACAAATCAGTTGGCCATGCCAACATGCCGACGTATTTCCAAAGAATCGTGGTGTCGACAGCCAATAGCTCAAAACGACTCAATGAAAAGTGGGCTCGCGTGCCGCCGACGATCGTCGTTTGTGCCCCCATCGTGACGCCCAAAAGCCACAGCGACAGACACCCGGGAATGATTTGCCGTGGAAACGCGTCTGCGAATTTTTGTCGGCGGACGAATAGGTCGTAACTCAATACAATCGCCGGTACGACCACTGCTAATGCTTTTGCAAACAACGCCAACGCGAGGAAGACGATGCCCCAGGCTTCGTGCTTGCCCGTTCGGTCCGGTCGCAGCCAACAAAGCAGCGAAGCCAATATGAACGCCCCGCTGAGCAAACCTTTTCGCGACGATATCCACGCGACGGTTTCGATCTGTAACGGATGCACCGCGAATACCGCCGCTACCGCCCAAGCTAAACGCCACCGCCCTGTCAGTTGTCGCACTAAATAAAAAACCAGCACCGCATTGATCGTGTGCAGTAAGACATTCGTCAGATGAAAACCGGTCGGGTTGAGTCCCCAGAAACTGCGATCGATCAAAAACGAGAAAATCGTCAGCGGGGCATAATTTCGTGCGACTGATTCGGTCGCGATTCCATGCAGATTCTGCAAACTCCAGCCGTCGATCAATTCGTTGTTGATGACGTACCACGGGTCATCCCAGTTGACGAAGTCGTACCGCACGGTCGGTAGAAACACGACGAGCGCCAACAAGCCAACACTCATCGCGACCCACCGCACAGAGTACGTCTCAGAAGATTTTGGGTTTGGAACTGGCTCGGTCATGGGGAACTCGTGGGAGCAATTGAGATGGGAATCCCATCAAAAATGTGGCATCGGGGGAACTGTGGCAAAGATAGCACGTGTTTGGCTTTGATCTGGCGGAATCCGTAGGCGACCGAGATTTTGCCCGCCAACGCACGATTCGTAAGCTAAGTTTGAAAGCACCATGAACACGACCTCCGGGAATGCTCAAGGATCGTTCGCTTTGAAAATCTTTCCTTCACCCACCGACTTGCTCGAACCGGATGATCTCGCGGCAACCGAACAGCACGCACAAGACGTCAACGCATTGCTCGATGAGTTGGCCGAGCGTTATGCCCCGATCTCGCGGACCGTCATTGTGATGCCGGCATACAATGCCGCTGAGACGTTGGAACGCACTGTTCGAGATATCCCGTCGCACATCGCCGATGAATTGATTTTGGTCGACGACTGTAGTCAAGACGCGACCGTGGAAATCGCCCATGAAATGGGTTTGACGGTCGTTTCCCACGCCCAGAATCGTGGGTATGGTGGCAACCAAAAGACCTGCTACAAACTCGCTTTGGAACGTGGTGCGGACTATGTCGTGATGCTCCACCCCGACTTCCAGTATGATCCGCGTGTGATTGGTGCCGCCGTCGAATTCTTGAAACTCGACATATGCGATGTCATCTTCGGTTCGCGAATCCGTTCGCCGCGTGAAGTACTTAACGGCGGTATGCCGTTCTATAAGTACGTTGCCAATCGTGCCCTCACAACGTTCGAGAACTGGGCACTTGGGATGAATCTTGGCGATTGTCACAGTGGGTTTCGAGCCTATAGCCGGCGTGTGCTAGAGACTGTGCCATTCGAACGAAATTCGGACGACTTTGTTTTCGACAGCCAATTTCTCGTGCAATCTGCCGCTTTTGGTTTTCGTTTGGGTGACATCCCCGTACCGGTGCGGTATTTCGATGAAGCATCGAGTATCAACTTTCGACGCAGCATGCGTTACGGACTTTCGACAGTCGGTGTTGTGATGCAACGCTGGATGCATCGGCTAGGAATTTCAAAATCGGAATTATTCGTACCCAAAGAGATTGCCTCGGAAACTAGCGATTCTGCGGACTGAACTCATCTTTCAAAAATGTTCAGTTCTAGGTGAACTACGCCCGCCCTGCTTGTGTCCATACCGGACAGACACCGATTTGGCCAAATCGTCGTCCCGTTGGCTCGCGTCAAGCAATGGAAAAGGCGAGCCGTTCTCCTAGTTTTCTCAAAGACTGTCATGCGTTCTGTCGTGTTACGACATGGGATCGAAAATGTTCTCCTGTCGGCTGTAAGTACAGAACCGAACCGACAGTCCACAAGGATTCCCGATGGCATTCCTGTATGGTCTGCTGCGGGCACTGGCGACGACGCTCCGGAAGGTGGCAGCGTTGCGGCACACCCGCGCCAAAGATCGTTATGAAGATGCAGAACAAACCTTCCGTAACATTGAAGCCGACTGCAAAGCCTACGAAGTACAAGTGGGGCGAACCAACGCATTCGGTTCGCAATTGAAACTCCTCAAGGCCTATGAGACCAAGGAGTCCTTGCGAGCCCGTTGGATTCGCACCGCTCAAAAACTTGAAGCTCGCAATCGTCAAGCAGACTGGCTAAAAAGCCTTTCTGGTCGGAAGTTGCCATACACCTTCGGTCTGGTCGACATGGCGACCGTGCTATACATTCTCGACCGCTTTGGCGGACTTGAATTTCAACCCACCGAACTTTGGCAACAGTTGACAACTCTGTTCTAACAATCACGGCCCGGATAACAGGTTCGCTCGTTATCCGGGCCTCATTTTGCCTGTCCTTAAGACAGATCAGAATACGTGTTGTGTTATTCCGCCTGGATAAGATCAATGTCACTAATCACGGTTGTGACTCGTTTCTTTGGGTATCGTCTATGTGATTCAAGCCTACAAAATGCCGTCTTGAGCCATCTTCCGGTAGGTGGGCAAGGTGAAGTGAAATCTGGCACCAACCTGTTCTCCATGATCAACCCAGATGCGTCCTCCTAATGAGTTGATGATCGATCGGCATATCGACAGCCCTACCCCTAGCCCTCCCTCTTTTGTTGTGACGAAAGGTTTGAATAGATTCTCCCGTAGACTCATCTCAATACCAAGACCAGAGTCTTGGATAATAACTTCAACAAAATCGTCTTCCGAGAGCTGTGTTGCTATAGAGATCGCCCTTCGCTCGGCATCTAACACGCTGAGGGCATCAAACCCATTTGCAACGAGATTGATAACAACCTGCTCGACCTGAACCGGATCTGCGTAGACCGTCGGTAAGTCCCAGTTCAGGTTGTTCACGAGTCTGACAGATTTGTCTCGTGCAACTGGCATCATTAATTCGATGGCTCGCTCAAGAAGTTCATTGATGTCGACCTCGATTTGTTTCGGCTCGCGTCCACGAACCAAATCGCGAAGGTGAGTCACAATAGCACGCGCTCGTTTAACCTCGGTGAGACTCCGTGACATGCTATCAATCAACAAATCGACATCCGCGGTGGTCGCCATCTGCTCGAGATAATACTGTACGGTCCCCGTGTAGTTGGCAATTGCAGAGAGTGGTTGACTCAATTCGTGAGCAAGTATTCCTGCCATCTCACCTAATGTATTGACTCGATTGATATGAGCAAGTGTCGCTTCCCTCGCACGAAGTTCTCGTTCTGCGGCCTTCTGTTCAGTGACGTCCCGTGCATTGCCGACTATTCGAATGATATTGCCGCCAGGATCAAGTACGAGATAAGCACTCGCTTCCACCCACCGGATTTCACCATCGGGTCTTCGAATTCGGTAATTCGGGAAGGCTAGTCCATCCCACCCAGATTGCATGAGTTGCTCGATAGCTTCGTGCACAGACGGTAGGTCCTCGGCGAGGATTGCATCCTGCCAAGAATCAGGCGAATCATACAAACTCTGTAGTGAACGGCCCCATATTCGTTCGTATGCCGGGCTAGCATAGAGAATCGTCTGCCAATCTGGTGAGATGATACAAAAGAGATCATGAACATTTTCGGCAATTTCTTGCAGTCGTCGTTTAGCGTCTCTTAGGGACTCTTCTGTTCGTTTGCGTTCAGTGATGTCATGCGCCTGCATAACAATATAATGCAGGTCACTCTCATCGTTTTTTACAGATGTATAGACGGCAGATACCGTACGGATTGCTCCATCCGCGGTTTGATAGTCATCTTCAACTTCAATATGTCCTCCTTGCTTCTCGATACGTTCGATTCGCTCTCGAATTAGCGTGTGTGTTTCGGGGAGCTGTTTGAAGGCTGGGATGTTCCAGAAGTGCTCATTGACGTAGTCGTGCTTTTGAAATCCGCAGATTTCCAGCATGTAGTCATTAACCTCGATGACGCGCCCTTCCGGAGAGAGTATCGCCATGAACAGAAAGTGTTGTTCAAAGAACAGTCGAAACATTCGTTCGCTGCGACGAAGATTCTTAGTCGCTTCCACTTGTTCTGTGATATCGACAATCTGAACCAGATAACCGGTGATCGTTGTTGCGACGCGGAGTGGCGTCACATACATATCCAAATCGATCTGCCCAAATCGATTCTTAGGAAACGGAAGCGTCTCCTTTGACAGAAACACACTCGTTGAGATGTGAATGGGCTGCCCACTTTTGAGGATTTTAGCTTTCTCGGGAGTGAGATTAGGGTCATTCCATAAGTTGAAGTGTTGTATCTCTGCAAGGTCATCTAAACCGAACAATTTCAGAGTCTCGGAATTCACACTTACGAGGTTTCCGTCGAGATCGTATTCTTGAATCGCGATCGGAGACTGCTCGTAAATGCTGCGGAATTTCTCTTCGCTCGCACATAGCCGGTGTTCCGCTTGCTCTTGGACTGCTCTGCTATGAAAACAAACGAGGATGTGCTGAGGCTTACCGTGACTGTCGGAAAGTTTAGAGATTGTCACCGTTTCGCTGAGGTTCGTTCCGTCTTTTCGGCGAAATTGCTGCTCTCGTGTTTGGGCCTCGGAAGTGCCATCTAAAAGTTCTTGAAACGGGCAATGCGAGGTGCTCCGATTCGGAGAGACAGTAATGTCGGTGTAACATTTCGAAAGCAACTCATTGCGTTCGAATCCGAGTAAATTGCAGGCTGCATCATTGACGTGCGTGAATTCTCCGTTGAGATTCAAAACGACCTTGCCGAACCGTGAATGATGAAAGATGCTGCAGTATAGCTCGGCGGTCTCCCGTGATGGGGCTTCGGATTCGTCCGTTCGATCGCAGTCAGTAATCACACATACGACGATATTCTGGTTGCCTTCAGCAAAAGACCGACCGCTCGAGCGAATCCATCGGTACTTGCCGGATTTCGTTCGCATTCGAAATTCGGCTTCGATCGGCACATCGGCAACCGCGATATCCTCCAGATACGCCTTCATTGGCTGATGATCAGCCGGGTGCAGCAATTCCTCAAGACGTTTCGAATTTGGTGTGAATTCTGCGTCCTGGTAGCCGAGTAGCTCGTAACAGTAAGGGGACCAATAGTGCTCGTCGTGGGAGCCAATCTGCCATTCCCAGAATCCGCTAGCGGTGCATTGGAGTAGACGGGACAGTCTTGCTTGACTGACTACCGTTGCATGATTATGTGATTCGAAATCGGAATCGCGCACCGAGACCTCCTAAACAAGGCCCGCTCACTATATGACGATTGCATTGGATGATTCTGTCAATTCTAGCCGTTAGATCAGTAGACGTCGATGGGTAAAATGCCACTTATAATGCATTGCTAAAGATCGGGAACAATACTAAGGAAAGTCATGGAACTTACCCTCCCGGTGTCACTAGCGATCCTGAGGAGTGTCACGTCTTTAACAAGCGGCAAGCTCGACGTTCGCCCTGTGTATTGAGCGTTTCTGAATGATCGCTTCACACGCAACCTGGTGGCACAATCGGCAGACTTAGAGGTTCCAATTGGGAAGCTGATTTTCACCCTCTTGAACTGTCACGGTGATTTGACTGAGTTCGGGTTTCGCGTAACGACCTTTCAGTCGGTCTTGGCTTGGTCCGCGGGGATTCTCTGGCCAGATGAAAGTGACAATGTATTCGCCAATAGGAGCACCATCGCCCGTTGTGTAAGTGGTGACTTCAAAAGTTCCATCTTCCCCAGATGTGGTGAAAGGTTTGTTCCCTTTGGTCATGCCGGTGTCGGTCTGGGGATGGAAAACAATCACGACGCCAGCGGCTGGCTTTCCATCCACACTTACTGAACCGGAAACTGGGAAGACGTCGGCTTCTTGATACGATGGTCTTGAGTTGCAACCGGAAAACATAAACCCGATGGCAATGAGGATCGTGTATGTCCTAGATGCAGGCATGGCAGGTGTTCTCGGAGCTTTGAAAATAGAAGTACGCGACGCGCAGAGATGGCACCGATGTCAGTCGCGGCGTGGGAATCCCGTGTCGCCACGAGTCGGTTCTTATTGAGAACAGGTCGGCTTCTGTCGGCGATGGTCTAATTGGGTAGGACGGTTCCGTCGGCAGGGTCGATCATTCGATAGACGACAGTCACCGCCATCGTCTCGGAAAGAAACTGCATTGAACCGTCGCCCAGGAGCACGTTGGCACCGCCCGGATGGAAGGAGTAAATACCTTCGATGTTCGAACAATTCATTGCGCAAGGCCCGCGATTTGTGTGACCATCGTGAGACCACCCGACGTAGAACACACGCTGCGGCGAGGCCCATGAACCCCATTCCGCGGCCCAAGTGTATCCGCTAGGCCAAGCTCCAACGCGTTTGCCGGAGGCATAGAAATCCGGGCGTCCGCTGAGTTCTGATACACAGATCGTATTGGTCAAGCCATCGGTCACATCGCGGGGCCGTCCGTTCGCATCATGCAACATGCCATTTGCTGTCGTCGGCGTCATTTGGACGGGATCATGGTAGCCGGCAATTGCCATGTAGTCACTAGCACGACTCTTCGTATTGCCACTAATGTTATCGAGCAAGCTGCCACCATTTGGGCTCGATGGGCATACTAGAGTCGATACAGAGGTTTGGGCAATCGATTCGTTGAGCGGGTCATACCAATTCACATTGAAATTGTAATTGTCATGAATAGCTGACTGTTCGATGAACGGCATCAACAGAATGTTCCATCCGTGTGTCACACGGCTCGATCCACTCCCCCAACGCACGCGGCTTGGCGGAAAGCGTTTGTGGACTTCGAGATAGTTATGGAGTGCGATTCCGATTTGCTTCAGATTGTTGCCGCAGGACATTCGCCTGGCCGATTCCCTGGCGGCTTGAACGGCTGGTAGAAGCAATGCAATCAGGATGGCGATGATTGCAATGACAACAAGTAGCTCAATGAGTGTAAAACCCCGGCGACTGCGATCTCTAGTCATGATTACTGCTTGGCTCGTGTCAGGAGGACTGGCACTATGCAGTAGATGCGTCGATTAACACATGAGACGCGTCAAGGTAGGTGCCAGCGTGATTTGGTAGGAAGCACAAAAACAACCCCAAATGACTTTGGCTTGCATGAGCTGGCTAGAAGCTGTGGGGATCGGAGCAACAATGTTGCGGTAGGTTTGTCAAACTTTTCGACTTCCTTACGATATCAGGAAGCGGATGATTTGCAAGTGTGAAACGTAGACTCATTCTCAATTCCGAAGAAACGGACGAGAAGTTGTGAGTTCGCGAAAAAGGCCTGCAACCAACCTTCGAAGACGACTATTGGTCAGTGTAACGACTAAGAAGTTTCTCCGGTTGTAAGTACCGACACATCTTTGAGTTGGTCAACGTGGCCAACATTCGAATTGGTTTCGATCGTCTTCTCTATTACCGCCTTGAAATTTAATCCGACGAACCTAGTCCACGACAAACAGCCCGGATTTAGAATCACTGTGCGGGCGACGATCCCCTAGTCATTCGGGTTTCTATTCGCCAAGTCTTGTCTCACGGAGTTAGCGGTTACCCACGTTTCGTCTATAAGTGTCGCCGTTCGGCTGTAATTCTGAGACATTTTGTTGACACGTTTTGCGGACTTGCGTACGTTGTCTGTCGATTGGGGTGAACATTTTTGCTTTTGCTTCGGCCTCACAAATGACTGACGACGAAATTAATCAGATCGAACAGGCATTCAACGTTCAACTGCCACTGGTTATCGGCAACTTTTGAAGTCGCCGCCCAGCCTTCTTGTTGCGCTGATGGAAGCCTATGCGAAAGAGCAAAGTGATTTTGAAGTTCCGATTTATCTAAACGCAGACGTGATTATCGATCAAAATGAGGAAGTTCATGATCCGGAATCAGGTTTCGTGGCCGGCCGAAACGATGAGACTTGGGATGATGCACTACTAATTGTTGGCGGTGACTGTGGTGGGAACTTCTACTGCATCAAACCCGAATCAGGGGCATCGGTCGTCTACGAATGGGACCATTCCGGAGTATGTGATCTTGAAGTTTATAGTGAGTCGATTCCCCAGTACGTTGAACGCTGGTTCAAAGAACTCGGAGAACTAGCTGCAATGGATTGTATTGGAGACGATGCAGACTAGGGCAAGTGTTTGGAGTAGCCTAACCTACGGTTTGTCGAGCATGACTGATATGACTTAGCGGTGGCTGATTCTGCCAGTGTTAGTTAGATCCGAAAAGCGTTTTGGCACGTACTCGGCGCAAGCGAGATTGACCAGTCTTTTCTATTCGTCTGATCCGTTTCTTGGTAGAATTCTTGTGTCAGTTCATTCTCGGAGAGTAGCCGCATTATGCCACCAATCTTGGAAAGCCTCGGCATCGACCGAATGAGCGTTCACGATCGAATTGCCTTGGCGAACGCGACATGGGAGAGCGTCGCGAGTGAATTCCATCCGCCTCTATCGGCAGAGACTCGGAAGCAAGTAGTCGATCGGCAAGTGGCTCACCCTACTGGTCCTGGTCCGTGGGAATAAATTTTGAAAGAATTGCTACATCAGTTTGAACAATGAGTCTTGCAAAATGCCAGTTGGCCGACGCATCAAAATATTGGGGGAAACGCTAATTTTGGAATTACATATCGTTTTTTGATTTGGGCAGCGAAGGCTGACTAGAGCCCATGCTTGCACGACTTACACCGCATAGAAAGGCGTATTATGTCGAACGGATACCCGTTTTACATGGTTTGGTCTGGCGCATTGAATTTCGGTGACACACCGGGCGTGTTTACAAACGCACAATTCGTAGGACTTCTCGTTCAAATACCGGTAACACTTACATTCATCCCAGATGATGACTCGCCAATACGATTTTTGCTACGAACAACTGATGTAGAAATATTCAATGATAAGAAGCATCCCGTGTATTGGGATTGGACGCCCGGAAATCCGCTACCAACTGCTGTTGGTATTATCGATGACACCGATTTGATTCCCGGTCATCCGGAGTATCATCAATTGTCGGTGCCTCATGCAGATGCACCATTAGGACCGCACTCAATCACGATTCTTGTTAACCCCGAGGTTTCGGCTGGTCTTAAGGATGATTTTGTTCTCGAAAGGATTGAAGCACATAACACAATTGGTGCAAAAATCGGGTGGTAATGACCATTCCAAATAAACGCGTAAAGTTGACTGCTTTGTCCGCGTCAATGATGCCAACATATGCGATTACAACTGTGCCTCTGCGACTTCGATGGCTTTGAGTAGGCCGCGGGCTTTGTTGCAGATTTCCTGGTATTCCGCTTCGGGGTCGCTGTCGGCGACGATGCCGCCGCCGGCTTGGAGGTAGACGGTCTGGCCTTGCATGACCATGGTGCGTAACGCGATGCAAGTATCCATGTCGCCCGTGAAGTCGAGATAGCCCACGGCTCCGCCATAGGGGCCGCGACGGGTGGTTTCGAACTCGTCGATGATCTCCATCGCTCGCACCTTCGGGGCTCCCGACACTGTCCCCGCCGGCAAACCTGCGCGGAGTGCGTCGAGGGCCGTCAAACCGGGTTTGAGTTGGCCGGTGACGTTGGAAGTGATGTGCATCACGTGGCTGTAACGTTCGACGACCATCACGTCGGAAAGTTTGACCGAACCGTATTCCGCAATTCGGCCGACATCGTTGCGAGCCAAGTCGATCAGCATCACATGCTCGGCGCGTTCTTTCGGGTCGGCGAGGAGTTCCTCCGCGAGGGCACGGTCCTCAGCTTCGGTCGCGCCGCGACGGCGAGTTCCAGCCAGCGGGCGGATTGTGGTTTCGCCGTCTTCCACACGCACCATGATTTCCGGTGACGAACCGATCAGCGTACACGCCGGCGTTCGCAGCAGAAACATAAATGGGCTGGGGTTCACGACTCGTAGCGAGCGATAAATATCAATTGGCCGGGCTTGGGTCTGCAACTCCCAACGCTCGCTAGGCACAACCTGGAACACATCCCCTGCCCGAATGTATTCTTTGATTCCTTCGACCGTTTCCTGGTAACCGTTCGGCGGTCGATTCGATTTGAGTTCTTTCGAGGGCGTTTCAGCTTTCGGATCGATATCGGTGAGTTGCAGGTCCGTTACGCCTCGTTGGAGTTGCCGACAGATCTCGTCGACGCGATCACAGGCGGAATCGTACGTGTCCTGCAAATTGTCCTTATCCTCTGTGTTGGCGGTAACGATCACCAACACAGTTTTGCGGACGTGGTCGAACACGACCATCCGATCGTAAAATGCGAACGAGAGATCCGGTAGATGACGGTCATCTTCGGGAGCGTTCGGCAAATGCTCGGTGTAGCGGACGGAATCGTAGCCAGCGTATCCGACTGCTCCACCCGTAAAGCGTGGCAAACCCGGCACGTGTACGCCTGGATATTTTTGGAGAAGTTTTTCGAGTTCGTCGAGGGGATCGTCGCTGTCGAACGTTTCCGAGGTGTCATTCTGCGTGATAGTGACACGTTTGCCGAAGGCTTCGATTTGCAAAAACGGATCCGCTCCGAGAAAACTGTATCTCCCGATTTTCTCGCCGCCGACCACGCTTTCGAACAAAAACGATCCTGCCCCCCACTGCAATTTGCAGTAAGCCAGCACCGGTGTCAGGGTATCCGAAACCAATTGCCGATAGACCGGCACCATTCGGGCGTCTTGGGCAAGTTGCTGAAATTCGGTAAAATTCGGAGTGTGGGGGATCATGAGGTCTCGGAAAACTAGCTAGAAAAACGAGTGTCAACGCTCGAAAATGATCGGAAAAAGGGATCGAGTTCGAAGAAACTTCCTATGGAGTACAAATTCCATCTCAAAGCAGCGTTTATGGTTACGTCATTAATGTCTGTAACGGCGGTGCTTGACAGTCGGGTGGCGAGGGTTAGAATGGTGCAGCCCATCGCCCAGAAAGCCAATTATGAAAAAATGCAGCCGTTGTTCCAAGCCGTCGACGCTACATATTACAGAGATTCAACAGGGAGTCGCCCAGGAACTCCATCTCTGTGAGAATTGTGCGAAACAATACTTGGCCGCACCGGAACCGATGACTTCCGAGTCGGACGAGTTCGCGGAGAAATTGTCGGAATCGGTCTCGGAGGAAGAATCCGAGTCCTACGGTCAGCTGGTTTGCCCGAACTGCGAAATCACTTTCAAAGAGTTTCGCAGCCAAGGCCGGTTGGGTTGCCCGCACGATTATAATGCATTCGCCAAGGAGTTGACTCCGTTGTTGGAGAATATCCACGGTGAAACGCAACACGTCGGTAAATGCCCGAAACGTGCTCCGGAGGCGAGTCAAAAACAGTATGAGTTGATTAAACTTCGCGGTCGATTGCGGGCAGCGATCGACGCCGAAGACTACGAAACCGCCGCTCAAATTCGAGACGAAATCCGAGAATTGGAGAGCGACGGCGAACATCGTGATAGCGATGATTGATCGGCATTAAACCAGAGATGTTGGCAGAAGCGTTTCTGTCCGTCACAATATAAACTGAGTTGATCGAGCCGAGGATTGGCCGATCCGATTTGCAAACTTTTTGGAGAAGACCCCGTGGACCTTGATTCCCTCACAACGACCAGTGGCGAATGGTTGCGGGGGAACGGACCCGAATCGGATATTGTGATATCCAGTCGGATCCGGTTGGCGCGGAATTTGGCTCAGTTTCCGTTTCCGAACCGAGCGGACGATGCGGCTCGGACCGAAATCGAGTCACTCTTCAAGGACGAACTTCTCGATCTCAACGTCGGGACCCGTTTGAGCTACGTCGATGTGCGAACGTTGAACGATTTGGATCGCCAATTCCTGGTCGAGCGTCAGCTGATTAGTCGTGAACATGCGGAAAGCCATGGCTCACGGGGAGTGGGGATTAGCAGTGAAGAGAACCTGAGTTTGATGATCAACGAGGAAGATCATCTGCGGATTCAGGTGCTTCACAGTGGTTTCGCGCTCGATGACTGCTGGCAACAGATCGATCAAGTCGACGACGCTATTGAGGAACGCGTTACCTATGCGTTCAACGATGAATTGGGGTACCTTACCGCTTGTCCAACGAATGTCGGCACGGGAATCCGTGTGAGCGTGATGCTGCACCTCCCTGCGCTGGTGTTGACCAAGGAGATCCAAAAGGTCTTCCAGGCGCTCCACAAGATTAGTCTTGCCGTCCGAGGTTTGTACGGCGAAGGCAGTCAGGCGATGGGCGATTTCTACCAGATTTCGAACCAAGTCACGCTGGGGAAAAGCGAAGCGCAGATTATCGCGGAATTGAAAGATGTCGTGCCGAACATCATCAATTACGAACGTCGCGTGCGGGACGCCCTGATCCAAGAGAACCGCCAGGGACTGCATGACCAAGTCTCCCGCGCTTATGGCATCCTTAAGAATGCCCAAACGATTACCTCCGAAGAGACGATGCACTTGCTATCGAGCTTGCGGATGGGGATCAATTTGGGGCTGATCGACGACTTGGAAATCCCGACGGTCAACGAGTTGTTCATTCACACCCAACCGGCACACCTGCAGAAGATTCGGCAAGAATCTCTGGAGAGTTCCGAACGCAACATCGCCCGAGCTGGTTACTTACGGCTGCGACTCGCTGACGATGAGACCGAACGGGAATGATTAGGCCGGGAGAAGTCCCAGCCTAATCAGGTTTGCCAATGTTAGGGTGCGACCCAGCCTGCACCGTTATCTCTGCCAGCTTACTCCGCTGGTTGGCCAGTGAAGTAGTTCGGGGCGGCGCCGCTTTTCCATTTGATGTTGCAGCCGATGCTCGGTTTCTGATTCTCCGAGGGTAATTTGCCGGCGAGCACTTCGTCACAGGCGGTCCGTAAGTCGGAACCTGTGATTTCCACGCTGTTTCCCGGTCGGCTGTCGTCGAATTGTCCACGATAAGCCAGCTTGTGGTCGGCGTCGAACAGGAAGAAGTCCGGCGTGCATGCGGCGGTGTAGGCTTTGGCGACTTTTTGCGACTCGTCGTAGAGATACGGGAAATTGAGTCCGTTCGCAGCGGCGAATTCTTTCATTTTCTCGGGGCTATCGTCGGGGTAGTTCTCGACATCGTTGGCGCTAATCCCGACGACGGCCAAGCCTTTCCCCTGATATTCGTCGGCAAACGGTCCGAGTGCGTCTTTTAGATGGACGACGAACGGACAGTGGTTGCAAATGAACATGACGAGCAACGGTTTGCCGGCGAAGTCTGCTTTGGAAACCGTGCCGCCGGTGATCGGGTTCGGCAGCGAGAAGTCCGGGGCTGCAGTTCCCAGGGGCAACATTGTCGAGGCTGTTTTCACCATTGTTAACGTTTCCGTGTTTCAATTGATTCAAGAAAAATCCGTTCCTTCAGTTAAACCAATCCGGCCAGTGGATGCAACCGGTCCGCCGCGGAGAATCAGGGACTTCAAGGTGTTCTCAAGAACCTCGAATGTTTTTGCCGATTCAACGAAGGATTCTGACGGTCATACGGCTGGTCGATTCACAGGTGGATGTGGGCGGTTTGTTCGCCGATATCCACCACATGCTAGATTTTGAACGGCAGGAACTCATGGAAAATACTGACTGGCGCACGGTCCTGACAGCCTATCGGGAACGCCGCGATACCGCCAAGGCCGACGATCCGGAATTCGAAGGCTGGCTGGATCGCATTATGGCGATCGATGGCATTGACGAGGACGACTTGCCCCGACTGCACGGCAAGCTGCTCGCGCTGGGCTTTCTGAAATTCCAACTCGCGGGACGCTCCGAAGGCGTGCGATATCAAATCACGGGCGAGGGAATCAGATCGCTCGAGAATTTGATCGGTCCGGTCGATGACGAAGAACTCAACGACGAGGAATCGGAAGTCAGCGAGTTGGATGACGAAGAATCGGAATCCGCCCCGGCGCCGGAAGTCTCCGCGACGATTCTGAAGTTCGCCGGCTAATATTCACGAAGAAACCCCAGCAAGTGGTTCACTCACTGGGGTTTCCGAGTTGGATATTCGTTGCAAGCAGTTGTGCGGGGTTAATTCCGCAGTGGTGCGTCGAGCGGGTCCCAGCCAGCGACGACGGCATCGGGAGCGAGCACGAAGATTTCCACACGCCGATTGACTTGGCGGTTGTCTTCGTCGAGGTTCGCGACGACCGGTTGATGTTGCCCGTAACCGGCGACACCCATTCGCTGATCTTGCAAACCGGCCTGGTTTAGCGCCAGTCGGACAGAGTGTCCGCGGTTGGTCGAGAGGTGCCCGTTCGTGGGGTGTTCTTGGCGAGTCCCCGGTTTCGCGATTGGTTTGTCGTCGGTGTGGCCCACAATCAGAATATGCAGACGCTGCGCGGACGGCTCGTTCATGATCTCTGCAAATTCCGCGAGCAGCGGAGCCGCAGAGCGTTTGATCTGAGCGCTACCGGATGAGAACAGAATATCCGAATGGAATTTGCTCACGCCGGTAAGTGGGTCGAATTCGAAGTTCGGGTACTTTTTCGCCAATTCTTCGAATCGCCGCGACGCTTCTTCAGACAAGGGGCTCGGCAAGCGTTTGCTCTCGCTGATGAGCTGTACCATTCGTCGTTCCAGCTCTTCTTGAGCGGACCGGAAGTTCGCCACCCGTTGCTCGGCGGTTTGCAGTTGGCCTTGTACATTTTGCAATTGAGCCAGCGAATCCGCGAGTTCTTGGTCCTTCTGACTAACTTGCGTTTGCAGACTAGCCATGTTGTTTTGCAGGCTAGCCGCATGCGCTTGCAACCCGGCGTTTTGCTGAGCGAGTTGCTGGTTCTTCGCGGACTCCGCAGCGGCCAGAGATGTGGCCTGCTGGTACTGCGCGGTGACGGTTTGGTTTTGCTCGTGGAGTTCCAAGGCTCGTAATTGAGCCTGTCGCAACTGCGATTGCGGCACCATATTGCAGCCGGCAATCATCGCGAACATCGGCAAAACCAGGCTGAACGTCACGCCAATCCCTAAGGGATATGTCTTGGACGGACAACGAAACAGAGACATGCGTAGGCTCCTTCTCAGAGTTCGATCCGCTGACGTTGTGTCGGAAGTCGTGCAAACGCACGTCGACAAACCGCAGGGATTGGCGAATCCGTGAAGTGGATGAGATCAACAGATTGGAGAGTGAGAGATGTTGAACGCGGCCTTGATGACGGTTGCTTGTTCCCGCAAGACAACTCGTCCGTCCGGTTCGCGGGGGGTTATATCCAGAACCGAGCAACGTGCCTAGCCGAACTTGAAGAAAAAAATTCAATCCAAGAATTTCTTGCAATTCGGGCCGACCCAATCAATGATTTTTTCCGTTCGACCACAAGTTTTCCTCATGGGACGGGAATTCGTCCGTCGGAATTTTCCGGCCTGGAAACGACTGACATCTTTCGCCCCCGGTGATAAACTGACTCTGTACGCAATACGACCATGTTGGCTTGATCAAAATGGCGAAGCCGCGGCAAAAGAAATCGACGACCCCCAGCACCCCCGAACGATACGGTCGATATGTCATCGAACGGAAACTCGGCGAAGGTGGCATGGGAACGGTCTATCTAGCACGCGATGAATCCCTGGACCGCCCGGTTGCGCTCAAGGTGCCAAAAATTGCCGAAGGGAAAACGGCCGTCCTGGAACGGTTCTACCGGGAAGCGCGAGCAGCCGCGACGTTAAACCATCCAAACCTGTGTGGCATCTACGACATCGGCGAACAAGATGGCCAACCCTACATTGCATTGGCATACATCGACGGGCAGTCGCTGCAGGACCTTATGCAGTCCGGGAAATCGTTGACAGAGCGGCAAATCGCGAGTTTGCTGCGGAAGTTGGCTGTGGTGTTAGAGTATGCCCATGGGATGGGCGTGGTCCATCGAGATTTGAAACCTGCCAACATTCTTATCAATCGCAACAAGCAGCCTGTGGTGATGGACTTCGGGTTGGCCCTTCTTGAAACCAATGATGCTCGATTGACACAGACCGGTGCGGTGATCGGCACGCCCGCGTATATGTCGCCCGAACAAGTTCGTGGTGAAACGGAAGAAGTCGGCCCCGCGAGCGATATTTACAGTCTGGGGGTGATCTTCTTCGAGTTGCTCACCGGCGAAATTCCATTTCAAGGTTCGATTGCTGCGATCCTGGGACAAGTACTTTCGGTGGCACCACCCGACTTACGCGAACTGCGAACCGATACTGATCCGCAGTTGGCTGCGTTGTGTCGTGCAATGCTGGCGAAAGACCCGAAAGACCGCCCTGCTTCGATGCAGGAAGTGGCCAATCAGCTCACCAGTTGGTTGCAGTCGAACAAGTCGGACTCTGGGCAGCAATCCGTTGTGACGTTTGCTGCCGTCGAGACTGCGAAAACGTCGGCCACGCAAGTGTCATCCGTCAAGCATCCGACAATCTCTGACAACCCTTCGGTCTACCCCATACCAGACCGAAAAAAGCCAGCGTCGGCAAAATCTCCAGGGGCGTCGCTGTTCGATCACCAGGTCGAATCGGTCCCGACGAAACCGACCAATTCCCAAAAGCCCAAACCGCCGAAGAACCGGGGCAGACGTCCGCCGAGATCTCGGCGGTCTCTTGAGATCAATTGGCTATTCATCGGTGGCCCCATTGTATTGACCATGTTCGGCCTGTTGCTCGGATGGATCATCTTTGGACGCAAGCCTTTGCCCAGCCCCGAACTCGCTGAGGTTTCGCCCACGGCTCCGGCGAATATACTGACGGTGACCAAACCATCGACAAATACACCGGACGCGAGCACGAAACAACCGACGCAGGAAGTCGCAGCCGATACCGATCCTTCGTCTGAGGGACCTCAACAACCGTTTGTGTACTTAGACGCCGATGGGTTTCGGCCGCTTTCCGGCAACAGCGATATGTCGCATTGGTCGGTATTTGGTGGCAATCGCAACGCGTGGATAGCGGTGGGCGACGAAATTCGGCTAAGTGATACCGGTGACGATAGCTGGTTGGTCTCTGCCCGGCCCTACGAGAATTTCGAATTTCAATTCGAATACAATCTTGTCTCGCGTGGAAACAGTGGTGTGTACATTCGGACCGGCACGTACTTCTCCGAAAGCGAACGGTTGGAAGTGCAACTGCTTGACGACGATCATCCATCCTATCAGGGCGTCCCGGCGGTAATGAAGACCGGCGCGGTTTACTCAATTATCCCCCGCGAACGCCCAGTTAGCGCTCCCGCCGGGGAATGGAATCACGTTTCGATTCGCGTTGAGGACACCCGAATTTGGGTGAAAATCAACGGGACGGAAGTGCTGTCGAACGATTGGCGCTACTACCAAGATCGGCTCGATCGCGAAGGGATTGTCACGAAGAGTCCGGGATACATCGGCTTTCAGAATCATCGGTACGGAATTCGCTTGCGAAACCTCCGTATTCGGGAAATTCCCTGATGGTTTTGGTGACTGCATCCCTGTCGAAAGACCTGATTGTCTGCTGCGGTTGATCGGAGAGTATTGACGGACAGTTATGGGAGAGCTGCGGGCGAATTTATGAAGTTACTTGTATTGGCGGATATCCACGCCAATTGGCCGGCGCTTTCCGCGTTGGAAGAATCATTCGACGCCTGCTTCGTTGTAGGAGATATCGTCGACTACGGAGCCGATCCGGTGGAATGCATCGATTGGGTTCGTGCGAACGCAACGGCATGGGTTCGGGGCAATCACGATCATGCGGTGGCTCAACGTGTTGCGCCGTTGGGCGGTTCCGGGCTTCGTGGTTTGGCGGCCGCCACCCGTCCGCAGCATTGGGACGTGCTCGATGCCAAACGCCTGTCTTTCTTGGCGAAAATGCCGGTTCAGCAGCATATTCAGTTCGACGGGCACACCCACTTCCTTGTGCATGCCACTCCCCGGGATCCCCTCGACGAATACCTGGGAGCGGACGAACGTCAATGGCGAAAGCGCTTAGCTGACATCGAAGCCGACTTCGTTTTCGTGGGCCACACGCATTTGCCGTTTCATCTCGATCTCGGCGATAAACAGTTGATCAACCCGGGTAGCATCGGGCAACCACGCGATGGTGATCCGCGAGCGTCCTACGTGGTCATTGAAGATGGTCGAGTTGAATTCAAGCGATACGAGTATGACATCGAAGCCGCGATCGCTCGGCTCCGGGAAATCGGCGTCGAAGGCCCGCCGTTTGAGTTAGCCGAGCAGATTCTCCGCACCGGTGGCCAAACCCCGTCAACACCCAGCAACGAACCTGGGTAGTGTATTGATCGTGGTGCCACTGGCTTGGCCAGTGCGAACTCAAGTTGACACCGAAGCTGCAAAGCACTCGCGAAGCCAGTGCAAGAAATTGCATGTATTAAAGACGATATTACATAACATACAATGCAGTTTATACTTGGGTGGCATGCCCACCGTTTGGGGTGGGCATGGGCCAGCGATGTTGAAATGTCCAATCATGCCCACGCAAAGCCATGGGCATGCCACCCACGACGCTATGTCGATGCAATTTATTGCAGTGGCACCCGAAGTCAGCAATCAATCCACACGCTCTGCGATCAGAACGGCACGCCGAGTTCACGAGTGAGTAGCGTCGCCGAAAGTTCGCCGATGAAGGTGAGAATTACGCCGACGAACAGCACGCCGGTCGCGGACTGTGTGTTGCGGTATTTCAGAATCCGCCAAACCATAACCGCGAGCAATGCCGGTCCCAGGATTCCCGCGATCCAGCGAAGTGCCAACCAAGTCAACGTCGTGCCAGAGCCGACCAACTGCCAGTTCATCGCCAGTGCGATTGCCGACATCACAAATCGCATCAACACGGCGACTGCGAACAATTGATTCGCCCGTCGCAACGGGTCGTGGGACATCGTCGGAGCTGTCAAATACCAGTGACCGAGCAACATCGCTACCATTGTCACGCCCAGGATCGCAGATGTGGCGACTTCGGAATCGACCCGGAGGGCATTCTCTAGAAGCGGTGTCGACGGACGGGTGACAAATACAACGATAATCGCCAGCGAGCTCAACGCGATTGTATTGCCGAACCATCGACCGGCGACTCGGCGTTCTAGTGTCCAAAAGACGGAACCCAAGAAGGCCAGGACCGCAATTCCGATAAACAGCGGTAAAAACGGCGATGGTGAGACCAGGATCGGTGTCGCGTTCGGGGCGTTGCCGGTCAAGCAGCCTAAGACTGCCAGTCCGAGCACAACGAGCATTTGGATGCGGAAGAACCCTGATGAGATTTTTGGCTGTGGCAGAAATGCCCAGGTGAGGGACATCCCGAAGATCAATCGAGCGGCGAATTGGGCAATCATCTCGTCGCAACCATTTCCGTTATGAACGGCGGGAGTGTTCGGTGATCAACGCCATCGCTTCGGCTCGGCTCGACTGATTCGACCTAAACAGCCCTCGCACCGCACTCGTCACGGTCAAGCTGCCGGGCTTGCGGATGCCTCGGATCGTCATGCAGGTGTGTTCGGCTTCCAAAACGACGATCACGCCTTTTGGGTCAAGTTCATCGTTCATCAGGTCGGCGATCTGGTGCGTCATGCGTTCTTGCACCTGCGGTCGCTTCGAGATTTCCTCGACCACGCGGGCCAGTTTACTCAAGCCAGCGATCTTCCCCTTCGGGATATACCCCACATGAGCGGTGCCCATGAATGGCAACAAATGGTGCTCGCAGGTGCTGTTGAAGGAGATGTCCCGTACGAGCACTAGTTCGTCGTACTCTTCCTGAAACACCTTCTGGAAATGCCGAGACGGGTCGCTGTGTAGTCCGGAAAACAACTCGGCATACATTCGTGCGACGCGTGCGGGGGTGTCGAGCAAGCCCTCGCGGTCCGGATCTTCCCCAACCGCTGCGAGAATCTCCCGCACCGCACGTTGAATTCGTGCGTGATCGACCCTGCTCTCGGAAGATGCAATACTGAGATCCTCTGTCGCCTCCGGCGGTTGCCGGTCGAGATCGGAATCTTGGACGTTTTCGTTCACAAAACGCTCTGGAAGTAGGTGAAAAACTTGGGCAGGAGGTTAGACGATTTTGCCCGCATCGGGGCTGCTGGCAGTGGCGTAAAGCTTTTTGGGGATCCGTCCCGCTTTGTAGGCAAGATGACCGGCTTCGCACGCTAGTTTCATGGCAACAGCCATTGTCGCAGCGTCTTTCGCACCCGCGATACCGGTATTGAGCAAAACGCCGTCGCAACCGAGTTCCATCGCGATGGCGACATCGCTCGCCGTTCCTACGCCGGCGTCGACGATAACCGGGTAATCCGGGTCGTCACCTTTGAGGTATTCCAGGCAGATGCGAATGTTGTTCGGATTGAGAATCCCCTGCCCGCTGCCGATGGGACTGCCCGCTGGCATCACGCAAGTGGCGCCGGCTTTTTTCAAGCGGTCGGCGGTGACCGGGTCGTCGCTGGTGTAGCACAGCACTTGAAAACCGTCAGCGACCAGTTTTTCGGTCGCTTCGAGCGTTGCCACCGGGTCCGGCAGCAGGGTTTTCGTGTCGCCGAGCACTTCGAGTTTGACCCAATCTGCTCCGGGGTTTTCCAAGCCTTCGAGAATTTCGCGTCCCAACCGAGCCACACGAACGGCGTCATCGGCATTGAAGCAACCGGCGGTGTTCGGGAGGATGGTGTACCGATCGAGATCGATATACTCGAGAATGTTCCGCCCTTCCGCATCAATCAGACGCTCACGACGAACCGCCACGGTAATCACTTCCGCACCGCTGGCTTCCAGGCATTCTTGCATTAATTCAAACGTCTGGTATTTCCCTGTTCCCACGATCAAACGTGACGAGAACTCATGAGAACCGAGACGGAATTGATCCGAATTCGACGCGGTCGCAGTCGTCATAATCTAGGCCAGTCAATTCAGGATGGTCTGCGAAATCGAAAACCGTGATGGGCGTTGGTCGAAGTCATTCACCCGCCGCCGACGAGCGTCACAATCTCCACGCGATCGCCGGGTTTGAGGACATGCTCGGCGTGATTCCGTCGCGGGACGAGTTCCGTGTTGCACTCGATGGCCACGAACCGAGGCTGCATCTTCAATTCCCGAACGAGATCGGCCAACGTGAGCCCCTCAGACACTGTACGAGTTTCCCCGTTGAGAACAATTTCCACGACGTAATCCCGACCCGTGTGTGAACAGTGACTCCCAGCGGTCGAGTGTAGACCTGCCGAGAAAGAGCGTCAAGAAACTCACGAAACTTACAACAAGGCCAAGCGTGTCGAAATCATTCAGCCAGTTCTTCTCGTTCCTGAACTGTCAGAGATCGAAGCACCAAACCGATCGGTAATTCATCATCTTGATGTTCGGCAGCGAGGCATAACCAGCCGCTGTCGAGTTCCCAAGCAGCAGCGACATACGCTTCGGGATACCAGTTCTTGAACCACTCCTGGTCTCGTGGAGTTGAAAAATTGGGGTCGCCTAACTCGTTGGTCACCGGTTGTAGTAATCGCGCAAACTTCTCAGAGAATCGTGCGTAATGTTCTTCTAGTACCTCAGGAGAACATCCGTTGAGCCAATCGGACTGTTCGAGAAATTCTGTTGCTGACCCTGCCCGCATCAGCCGATCGATAACGGCCTTCATTCGACTAGCTTCAACCATTCAAACATGGTGACTTCGATCAAGCGGTTAACCCAAGTTGCCTCGCATGCGTTCGCGAGCGCGGGTGAGGATCGGCCCGAGGGAGTTGTACGGCACGCCAAGCGTTTGACTGATTTCCTGGTAGGTTTTGCCTTCCAGGTAGTGCAATTGCACGATACGGGCTTCTTCCGGTGAAAGTTCCGAGAGCAGTCGTTGGACTTCCTCTTGGTTTTCGAGTCGGCTGCCAGGGGCGGAGTTCGAACCTGTCGAACCCACGGAATGATTGCCATTCTGGCTGGCGTTTGGGGACTCGGAACGGTGTCGACGATTGACTTCGTGCACCACAATTCGTCGAACTATCACGGTCAGATAAGTTTGAAGCGAACTTCGTCCTCGGAACTGCTGAAGCACGGCGGCATTGTTGGCGACGATCTGGAGAAAAACCTCAGAGCACAGATCGTCGATCTCCTCAGGCCCCATTCGCACACTATGGGAGTGGGCGACGTGTTGAATGACATGAACGAACAATCCGTAGTGCTGGTCGATAAACTCCTTCCACGCCTCTGGATCGTTAGCCAGACAACGCTGCAGCAGCTTGCGGTCGTTTTCGGACAGAGCCACAGGTCAACCCTTTGGAACGCCTCAGTCGCGAGGTGTAAGTCATAAGGTGCAGATCAATTCATCCCTCCATTGGAACTACTGTACTTGCGCCCGAAAGCGGCGACAAGTTGTGTTTAGGGCCATCCGGAAAATGGTGCAGTTTCGGCTGACCTAAGTCCTCAATATACCATCATATTACCAAACCGGACCTAAGTCGCCGACAGGTTGCGGGCCAATCCCGTCTTGGAGGAGTGATCATTCGGTAAAGTGGTGCTTGACAAGTGCTTCCATCGGGTCTAAGATTTGCGAAAATTCCTGCGGGCAGGTCCGAAATTGATTCGACACTTCGTCGAATGAGGTCGATCACTATTGCAGGAGCCCCGTTTCACCTCCGGGGCTGTTCGTCATTTCGAAGTCATCTCGAGATCAGCGTTCTCACCAACTTTCTGAAGGAACTAACATGACTCACGTTGTTGCCGAACCCTGCTTCAATTGTAAGTACACCGACTGCGTCGTCGTGTGCCCCGTGGAGTGCTTCTACGAAGGCGAATCGATGCTCTACATCCATCCGGATGAATGCATCGACTGCGAAGCCTGCGTGCCAGAATGCCCAGTCGAAGCGATTTTCCACGAAGACAACCTTCCGGAAGAGTGGACCGACTACACCGCTTTGAACGCGGAACTCGCCCCACAAACGCCGGTCATCACCGAAAAGAAAACCTCGCTCGCCGAAACCGGCGGCGAATGTGCATCGGCTTAAGCAAAACGGCTCGATAACACCAATCAAACTTAAAACGCCGACTGGGCAGTGATCCAGTTCGGCGTTTTTGCGTTGGTGCATTCATGCGATACATTGCAGCAGGACATCTCTCTATTTATGGGATTGTCCATGCTCTCCTATTCATTTTTGCACCGACATTGGAACCGACAACGTTTCCTTTGATCGGGTTCTTTGCCTTCCTTGCGTTTAGCCTTGAGAATCTTTTCTCCGATCTATAACGAAGCAAGACGATTGATACCGCGCTGCGTGAGAGCGTTGTCCAATGGACTCTCCCATTCTTCGCCGGCATCGTCGGCGGGTGCTTCTGGGGGACGTTCTCCGCTCTTTGTGGGATTGTCGTTGAATGCGTCGCAATCGGTTCCCCGACCGCGATCACCGCTGCGATTGTATTCGTACCAACAATGGTGTCTGTCTCGCTGAGTGTCGAAACCAGCGTAGCGTTTGTGGACAAGTTTTGCCGCAGAATGCTTGACCTTCAGTCAATTGAGCGGGCCGATCAATAACGTGGCAACGCCGGATCGATGACTTCCGCCCAACGGTCAATGCCGCCCGCCATGCTTTTGACGCTCGGGAACCCCTGCTGCGTGAGCCACGCGGTGACTTGCATGCTTCTTCCGCCGTGGTGACAGTGGATCACAATGTCCTTGTCCTTTTGTGATTCCAACTCACCCAGACGTTGTTGGATCTCGCTCATTGGCAGTAGCACAGCCGGTTCGATGTGTACCGTGTCATATTCAGCTTGTTCTCGACAATCGACCAGCAGGAAATCGTCGCCGTTGGTGAGCTTCTCCTGCACGGCTTCGCAGCTGATTTCGAGCGGGTGAAGTGACGAATCTTGTGACATAAGGTTGGTTTCTCTGTTCGGAATTTTGGGCACAAAAGCCCTATTCTGTCGCGAACGTCAACAGTTCGCAACACGGTGGTCGCATCGGTTAAAAGGATTACCCTTCCTTGTGCAGCATGCTTAACTTTCCGCAATTGATTCGTTATAAGTCGAAGGCGCCATCTGTGATCGACGGTTTCAATCGGGAAGGACGCTATGAAGGTCAAGGAGTTACTCGAACATCATGGAATCGCCGAGAATCCCTTCGGTCAGGAAGATGCCCAGTCCGACCATGTGTTCCGCGAACATTGTTTAAACGGCACTCACCACCCTGCCTGGGACAAGATTCTCGGCACACCGGGACAACCAGCGACGTCCGTCGTCTTTGGCGAAAAAGGCAGCGGCAAAACGGCGTTGCGGTTGCAAATTGTCGATCAGATCCGTCAATTCAACGAGAAGTCGCCGAAGTCGAAAGTCTTCGTGATTCAGTACGACGACTTCAACCCATTTCTGGATAACTTCCGCGAAAGACTACGTGGTCGGCGGCGGAAACCCGAGCGAGCACTCACCTATTGGCGACTTTACGATCATATGGATGCCATTTTGTCGCTTGGCGTGAAGCGGCTTGTGCGTACGGTCTTGGAAGCCGAGAAAAAAGGCGTGCACCCTGACGCCGAACTGACGGTGGAAGACGTCGAGCAACTTTCGCCCAGCCAACGGCGTGATTTGCTGTTGCTCGCGGCGTTCTATAACAACACGTACGACCAAGCCCCCGATCGTCGCTGGAATGAGCTGCGACACAAGCTCGATTATCAATCTTGGTTGAGCACCCACACGTGGACCTCGAAGTGGGATCTCTGGTTGGGCTGGTTTGTTACCCTGCTAACCATGATCATTGTGACTGTGAATTGGGACTTTCTTTCCATTTTCAGCATCTGGTCGTTGCTTGTCATCTTTCTGGGGTGGTTGCCGTTTTTGCGACGGCAATTCTTCATGATGAAAGCGGCTTGGCAGGCGAGTCGTCAAATTCGCGTGTTCGATCACCAACCGAACACCTTGCGACGCATCCTCAGCAAGTTCGACTTCCGCGACATCGAAGGCCAACGAATGCCAACGAAGGATCGGAGCGACGATCGCTACGAACTGCTTTCGAAGTTCCGTTCGATTCTCGACACGCTGGGTTACGGCGGAGTGATGGTGTTGGTGGACCGCGTGGATGAACCGCACCTCATCAATGGTGCTCCCGAACGTATGCGGGATCTTATCTGGCCAATGTTCGATAACAAATTCCTCCGCCATGCGAACATTGGATTCAAACTATTGTTGCCCGCGGAAGTTGTGCATTACTTGGGACGGGAAGAAGCCGGCTTCTACGAAAAATCGCGGTTGGACAAATTGAATCTGATTCAATCGCTCGAATGGACCGGGGAATCGTTGTACGATGTAGCGACCGACCGTATTCGAGCCTGTGCAGCTCCGAATGCCACGAAGCAACCGACCGTGGGGGACTTCTTCGATGACACGATTACCCGCGAAGAGCTAATCGGCATTTTTGCACGTTTCCGTGTGCCTCGGCATTTGTTCAAATTTCTGTATCGGTTAATGGTTGATCATTGCAACCGTTATACTAGTGAAAACCCTGTGTGGACGATCGATCGCGACACGCTGCATTCCAGTCTGTCGATCTTCATGCGTGACTTGAACACGTTTGATAAAGGACTCGGAGTGGGCTAATCAAAGTCTCTGTTCTTGATGACACTCCCCGTACTCTTCGGCCGCCAATCGTGTGGTTTGCCGAGACGGGGAGTGAGAAAGTGCATGAGGAAAACTCCTGGAACCGACATTAACACCACTGAAAATTGGCCAGCAAACCATCCCTGCCGGTACGCGGATGCGGTTCGATATCCCGGTTTCGCGGCTGGTAACTGAAGCGTGGTTGGAGTTACCCGTCGAAGTGCTGCACGGCACACAAAATGGCCCGCGAGTGTGGTTGAGTGCGGCTGTTCACGGCGATGAACTCAACGGCGTCGAAATTATTCGCCAGGTTCTACAAAAACTTGATCCCAAAAAACTGACGGGAAGCGTGATTGCCACGCCGATTGTCAACGTGTTTGGTTTCATTAGCCAGTCGCGATATCTACCGGATCGTCGTGATTTGAATCGCTCGTTTCCGGGTACATCGAAAGGTTCGATGGCCGGTCGCTTGGCGAATTTGTTCATGACGGAGATCGTGCAGCATTGCACCCACGGCATCGACTTGCATACCGGTTCCAATCATCGTACGAACTTGCCGCAATTGCGGGCGGACTTACAGCAGGAGGCCACTCAGGAGTTCGCCGAATCGTTCGGTGCCCCCGTGATTTTGGACACCAACACTCGCGACGGTTCCCTGCGTGAAGCTGCCAATAGCTTGGGGATTCCGGTCTTGGTTTACGAAGCCGGCGAGCCGTTGCGGTTCGATGCCGAAGCAATTTCAGTCGGCATCAAGGGGGTGCTTCGGGCATTGGGGTCGTTGGGTATGATTGTTCCGCCTCGTAAGAAGCCACCCGCCGTTCGGATCTTTTCTCGGAGTAAATGGACGCGAGCCAAGCGTAGCGGGATTTTGCGACTCGAAGTGAAACTCGGCGATGAAGTTGTCAAGAAACAACGACTCGGCTCGATCGGCGACGCCTTCGGCGCTGGCGAGTCGGTTGTGACAGCCAATGAATCTGGTTTGATCATCG
Source organism: Thalassoroseus sp. (assembly GCF_984380535.1). Classification (NCBI taxonomy): domain Bacteria; kingdom Pseudomonadati; phylum Planctomycetota; class Planctomycetia; order Planctomycetales; family Planctomycetaceae; genus Thalassoroseus; species Thalassoroseus sp. Next base: position 127,883 of record NZ_CFHRBF010000002.1, on the reverse strand, counting down.
GGCACGTCAACAACCCGCTTGTGCACCAAGGCGACGCCGTCGTGCATATTGCATATTGAACGGTTTAGTCTTCGGACGCTTTGAATCGCCAGTTTTCGTCGAAGAAACCGGCTTGCAAGATTTGTCCCGGCCACCGCGAGGTCGGCCATTCTTCCGGCTGTGAACCGGTGACATCGACGATAGCCCAGTCCGGCAACATGGGAACTTGGCGGGCATTGTTGAGGTAGGCGTACTCACGATACGTCGGTCCGCTGTTGAGCACCACGTATCGCGCGGGGTTGAACGGGTTCGGGTAAATCATCACCGGCAATTGCTTGTCCGGTGCGAACGCCATGCTTGGGGTGGCGAGTGTGTTGTGATCCCATTCGATGGGCAACTCCCCAATAAGTTCCGCAATCACTTTGTTCGATGACGGGTCTCCCCAAAGTACCAAGTGATGCGACTTCAAATGTTCTTGTGTGAGATCCGTGTCGTTGACAATTCGCACGTCGCCGCGGAATTGTCGTCGCCATTCCTGGACGGCTCGGGTCATCTCGCGATCCACCCACGTGCCAACGGCTGCGTGTGCGGCTTTGCCGGTCGGTTTGACGAAGATGAAGGAATCCATAAACGCATCGTCGATCGGGCCCTGTAACCCGTGACGTTTCCGCAACGCTGGTGGCTCGTCTGAGGCGAGTTTCCAGGTTCCGCCTGTTTGACTCAGCGAGAACTTCCACGAGCGGTCTGATTTTGCATGTTGCATCATCACCCATCGGCCAACTTTGACCTGCACCGGTTTGTCGATCGCAAATGGTGCGTGACCGGCGGGGAAGTCGATTGTAAATGCAGCGACGTTTTTCAAATTCACGTTGACGGTTTGCCCGACAATTTCGGCGGTGACGTGAGCTGGTCGCCAATGTTCTTCGAGCGCGTCAACCGTGAACCAATGCATGCGGTTATAGCGGAGTGTCGGTGTGGTGAATCGGATGCGATTCGGAAAACGGTTGCGTCCGGCGTCTGCCAAACTCGCCCATTTTTCGGAGATGATTGCCTTCGCTTCAGGATGAATTTGATGGCCGGCTTTCGGACCGATGACGTGCACGAGATCAATGCCAACCTGCTCAAGTGCCACTTCCATCACATCGGCCGCTTGCTTTTGGATGTCGTTCTCACCGCTGTAAGCTATCGTCGGGCACTGAAGAAGATTGTCGGCGTAAACAGGGCAATCGTACCATTGCCAGAGTGTTTGTTCCCATGGCTTCGGTCGGAGCGTTTCCTGCTGAAAGGACTTCAAGAACAACGGCGTTTCGCTGAATCCTGCTCCGGGATTGGCGGCGAACCAGAGGTCGGCGTAATGCACCGCGAGTTGCCAACACCCTGCTCCGCCCATCGAAAACCCACGCATCCCGACACGGTCGGCATCGATCGGGTAGTTGGCTTGAACATGCGCAAGCGCTTCGAGCACATCGATTTCACCCGCAAACTTGAACGCATTTGAGTAACGTCCGTAAGGATGCAACACAAAGGTTTTTTCCGGTGTGTATTGCCCAGCATTGTGGAGACGCTGCCAAAGAAATTGATTTTCCAGAGACCGTTCTCCGCGTCCGTGCAACCAAATATCACACCGATGCGGCGTCTGCGGTTGGGCGGCGAACGACTCGGGCACAACGAGTCCGTAAGGTTGTACGGTGTCGTCGAGTTTCGAACGAAACCCACGCACAACCAGACCTGTTTCCTGGGTCCATGGGGCGGTTCCGGCGGCAAGTTTCTCCAGTCGGTCCGCCGCGATTGCGAGCAACTCTTCGGCGTGTTTGACGTCGTTCTTCGAGTAGAATTCTTGATGCTCGATCGCTCCACGAACGGCCCGAGTGAAGATCTCGACATCCGGCAACAACTCGATCGTTGTCGGCTGTTTGTGGGCTTTTTGCAGCCTCACAATCCCGTCTTCGATGGGTTTCAACAGGCCAAGAAGTTTTTGCTTGTCGGCATCATCCAGCTCAATCCCGACTGGTGGGACGGCTCGCACATTGTCGGGGTGATTGTCCTTCGGTCCGTCACCATGCACGGTATTGGACACAATCAACCCGAGGCAGAACGCCATCAACATCAAACCCAACCGCATCGCCGTTCTCCTCGACGTGTGAATGTTCTTCGCAAATTCGGAGCCTCAGCATGACGCGGTTCCCATCACACCGCAACCGAATGAAACTCGACGTGTTGTCGGAAAACATTCGACGAGAAAACTTTGAATTGATATGCTGTTCCTACACATCTAGACAGGTCTCGTCTGCGGGACAATTGAGTTGAGTTTATCATATCCAGCACATAAGTTCCGAATCTTCATTCTGTTCCTCTCCCTTCTGGCAGGACGATCGCTCTACGCCGCTGACCCACCTAAGCAGGAAGCAGCGAAACAACTCGACCACTTGCCCCGTGACCTGAAGCAGTACGACATTCAAGACTTCGTCATCGCCTACGGTTATGTGCAAGGAACAGACGGGCTGGCCAAGTTGGGAGAACTTGAAACTGTTAAGGAAGCCGTGATTTGGAGACTGATCGAATTCTTCGATGAGAAACACGGCTATGACGAACGTTTTCTTGTGGAGTGTGCATTGGCACTCGAAAAGATGGCCGAGAAGGAAATTGAGTGGCTAGGCAATCGAGAGGGATCTAAACGGAAACGGATCGCCTTCCGTTTAAGGCAGGTGAGATTTGACTGGCGGCGAATTTCCCTGCTATCAGCCCCCAAGACATACGTACTTGAATCGTCTCGTGGCTCTGGGCAACGAACAGTCAAGATTACCGACTCAGTTTTTAAGGCACTCGAGCGAGCCGTTAAGGCTTGGGATCGTGATATCTTTCTTGAGAAACACCGCATCGCTCAGCTCCGAGCGATACGTGAGTTAGCGGATCAGAAATCCATCAATGAATTTGATCTCCATCGACTGGCGGACTCGCGATTATCAGGTCAGCTGTTGATAACTTGGATCGATCCCGTGATCGAGGTGCGATTTGCCTTAACACTTGAAGCTCTGGCGAGTGCCAAGCTCTCTGATCCATTTGGCCGGAATGCCCAAGAACCGAATGCTGCACAGCGGCGGCGGATCGCGAAGAAGTTGTGGGAGCGTGCGCGAAAACAACGGAGCCCGATTGGGAAACGGGCGTTTCACCGTGCGGTGGCCGCCTGGGACATGAATGTGCTGATTGGAGAGGACGCGCCACCCGTCATTTCGATGAATGAGTTGCTGCACAAGCTGGCCGAAGAAACCGATTCCCAAACTCTGCTTGCCGGTTTCGATGATGTCCTGCGACATGCGCCCGAGGTCCATCGAATGTTGGTGGACAAGACCGAACGCTATCCCCCGGAACCGCCACTTGCCGAGATGATTCCGAATCGTAGTATGATCGCAACCGGTGCCGATCGGCGGAGGTTCGAAGTCGCGACTACGTCGGAGAAACTCGAAATGCTCCGGCGGATGCGTCCGGATGCGAGTACCAATTGTGCCGAAATTCTTGCTAATGCATTGCTCGATGACGATTGGCGAGTTCGCAAGCGGGCTTCTGCAATTTTATGGGAATTGGGAGACGACGCGGAACTCGCCAATGCGCTTGGCTATGCACTTCGACATGATCTCGCGGGCGCGCACATCGCAGAACTGGTCGATCGAATTCCCGAGTTTCCAGTTTACACGTTACCGCTGCTGCGCAGATGTTACACCAGGGACGACTCGAAAGTCTTGGCGGCATGTTTGCGTGCGATTCAGCGTATCCGGTCGTTCGGCGATTCGGAATCGGTGGTGATGACACACGCACGGATGGACGGCGTTCGCAAGGTTTCTGTTAAACAGTTACTCGATGAGCAAAGCGATCAAGAGGAAGCACGCACATTGGTGCTGTTGGCACGAACCGCGAAGTCGGCGGACGTGCGGGCCAAGGCATTTGAGATCATTGGAATGCGTCCGCGTACTAAGCATGTGCTGCGAGAAGTGCTCCACCATTTAGTGATGGGGGATGAACCGCGGGTGGAAGTGGAAGCCGCCTTTGCGTTTCTCAACAACGCTCCCCAAGACGATCCGAATCGCCCGCAAGTCGCAAAAATTTTGAAACGCAGCACGTTTGCGTGGATCAACCAAGAAGTTTCCGACATGCTCGCCACGCAAGCCGAGGCCAAACGTCACGCTGAAATGAAACAGGTCAGCGACCTCGAAGACTTGTTTGGTCTGCAGGATTAACTCGCACCACAGTACAGATTTCCCCTCCCACTGCCTTCACTCGTCACTCTTCACACTTCCGACACCCTTGCTGTTCGCGTGATGCGATCCTAGGATGGCCGTTTCGCGCGACTCGGTTGGGCTTCGTTGACGACCGTCGATCAAGTTCCACCGACCTACTTTAAGAGCCACTCGAACCCTACGTGGTTGAGCCACCAAAGCGATTTGCCGATGTCACGTCAATTTCTGAACGAACTCAAAGATGGTGATTCCGTCGACGAAGTGTACTTCCTCGCGGACAAGCAACTCCGAGCGAACCGGAACGCCAATCTATATTTGCTTGCTACGCTCCGCGATAAGACCGGCACCCTGAGCGGGTTGATGTGGAACGTCACTGAAGAGTCCACCGCGAACTTCCAAACCGGGGATTTCGTGCGGGTCAAAGGGAAGGTGCAATCGTACCAGGGATCGCTACAGATGATCGTCACCGACGTACGTTCGGTTTCGACAGACGGCCTGGACCCGGACGACTTCCATCCCGGTGCTTCGGTCGCGGTGGATGCCCTACTCGGGCGACTCAAAGAGATTCTACTCGGTTTGGAAGATCCGTCGCTGCGAACGCTGATGGAATGTTTTCTGATCGACGATGCATTCTTGCAGGGCTTCACTCGGGCACCGGCGGGAATTCGTGCGCATCATGCATATCACGGCGGGTTGCTGGAACATGTCGTCAATATGCTCGAAGTCGCCACGCGAATTGGGGATTTATACCCGAGCATCAATCTCGAACTGCTGTTGTGCGGAATCTTCCTCCACGATGTCGGCAAAGTTCGTGAGTTGGGCTACGATGCGTCTTTGACATATACCGACGAGGGCCAACTTTTGGGCCACTTGATGATCGGTGTCGAGATGTTGAACGCAAAAATTGCCGAGGCCGAGCGGTTGACCGGCGACGAGTTCCCGACCGAAACTGCGATGCGGCTGAAACACATGATTCTCAGCCATCACGGTCGACCTGAGTTCGGCAGCGCGAAATTGCCGATGACGCCCGAGGCCATCGCCCTGCACTATCTCGACAATCTCGACGCGAAAGTTCACGAGTTCTCGCGGTCGATCGAAGACGACCCGAACGCCGGTTCCAACTGGACCCCGTATGTGAATCGTCTCGAACGCAAACTCTACAAAGGCGTAATCGCCAGTGAGGACGACGCGACATAGATCGGTTACAGAGACGAAAAGCTTCGGCTAGTTCGACGGTAACACGAACGTGTCGCGTGCCAAACCCTCCACATTGCTGGCGGGTCGATAGAACCTTGTCATCCACTGGCAAGGATAGATCCGCACGATCCATGGATTGTCGGGACGCGAAGGAACCTCGATGTATTGAGTTTTCGAGAGTGCGAAGTAGCTTCCCAGATAAATCGCAACCAACGCAGCCACATAGGTAACGAGATTTAATTCACTTTTCATCGTGGGTTCTCCTTTACCAAGTGGTCGGGAAACGTCGGCTAGCCACGCAGAATTTCTGGTTCATTTCGAATTTCTGCCAAAAACTTGTACGAACTCCCCCGCGGATCTCCACTTATAGAAATAGAGAGTGGTATTTCCTTGGGGAGTGAATTTCGATGTTACGTTTGACGCTGCGAACGCTGTTGGCTTACCTCGACGACGTTTTGCAACCCGCCGAAGCGAAAGCGCTAGGGGCAAAAATTGCGGAATTGAAAGTTGCTTCTGATTTGATGAACCGCATCAAGAACGTGATGCGTCGACGTCGGTTGATGGCACCGCCTCTCGGCCCGGACGCCAACATGGTGTCTGATTACCTCGACAATTCGCTGTCGCCCCAGGCGGTCAACGAAGTCGAGGCGAAGTGTTTGGAATCTGATGTGCACTTGGCGGAAGTGGCTGCATGTCATCAAATCATGACGCAGGTCCTCGCTGACCCCAAGCACGCCACCGAGGGGAATAAAGAGCGTCTATACGCATTGATTTCCGGAATGACACCGCCGGCGGAAGCGACGAATGCAAGGGCAGGAGGCAACCAATCGGTGGCCGGTCATCCGGCGTCAGCATCGAGCGACGGAACGCCGAAAAGTGGCCAATCGATTCTGCGAACAGAACCAGGAGCCGCGAATACGGCTCAAGCGACAGCCGCATCACATTTGCCGACGCAACTGCAACCCACTCCGGGTTGGAAGCGGGCGTTGGTTCCTGCGGGAGTTGTCGCGGTGATTTTGGCGTGGTTGCTGCTGATCGTTTACGATCCCACTTTCAACAGCACGCAGACCACGTCGCCGGAAGTCGCCCAAAATGAGACGCCAACAGAACTCCCAAAAGACACGACGAAGAATTCCGCATCGCAAACTGTGAAGCCCTCGAACGCGGAACAGGGAACGGGTACGACTCAAACGAACGAGTCAACGACGACCACCACGGAGACCGCTGACAGTATTCCATTGAATCCGGAGCCGCCGGCCGATACCGAAGTCGCAGTGACGGTGAATGTGCCGAATCCTAATGCAACCGAGTCGACGGCTATGGAATCGACCCAGCCACCCGGTGACGAAGTTGCCGTGAACACCACCCCACCCGCCACCGCAGCCGAACCACCGCCAAAAGCCGATACGCCGGTCTTGAAGTTGCCAGAGATGGTCTACGATTCCGCGAAGGGCATTTTGCTAGCGTTCAATCCCCAGGAGAACGACTGGTCCCCGGTTGCTCGGGATAACCAAGTGAAAGTCGATCAGCAGTTGATCACACCAGTACCATTCACTTCTTCGATTCGTGTGGCTAGCGGACGGTATCGCGTCGAGTTTGAAGGTGGCACACTAGCTCGAATGTTAGCACCGACAGACAACACACCGATGGGCGTCGAAGTCCGCCGGGGTGTCGTCAGTTTGGAGCGACCCGACGAATCCGCCGATCCCCAAACAATTGCCATTCACGTTCGTGATTCGGTGTTGGTTGTGAAATTGCTCGATCCCGGCAGCCGTTGCTTGTTGCACTTGGTTCCGAGAGAACCGTCCGCGCCAAATCAAATCTTAGATAGTGACGACTGGGAAGGTTTGTTCCGCGTGCAAACTGGTCGTGTGGCGGTCAATTCTCTGGGGATGGTGGCGTTGGAAGTCGAAGCCGGTCAAGATTTGCGAGTCGATCCCCTGTTGGTTCCGATGGCCACCGACGAATCCGCCGGCGAGTCGAAACCGGTCGCTGTCACGTTCCGCCCGTTGGACCGCATTCCCGAACGTCTTAGCATCAATCGTCCCCGTCAAACCACCACCCTGGAACGGTTGGCAAATACGTTCGAGCAGGAATTCGTCGCCGGACAGCCGATGAAGTTGAAGCTCAGTCAACTCGTCCAGCAGGCCCCGGAGCAAACTCCGTTTCAGGTCGCAGAGTGGGGAGTGCGATGTCTAGACTCGATGGAGGCCATGCCGGAAATGGTCGCCATTCTGGCGAAGACCAATCTTCCCGAGGAAGCACGTCAAGCCACAGAGAACGGCTTGCGAAATTGGTTGGCTCTCAATTCCACGCAAGGGGAATTGATGCTAGCCGAGATGAAAAACTACTTCTTCGGCGAAACGCCCGCTACGATCTATCGCTTGCTATGGGGGTACCGACCAGCCGAAGCAACCGACCCGGCTGTCGCCAAGCAATTGGTGGAGTGGCTTGATCATGACAATCTCGTCGTCAGAGAACTCGCATTCTACTGGGCAAAGACGCTCTCCGGGGGCCGCGATTATGGTTACCGTCCGCTCGTCAATTCCAAGCAAGAACGGAGCTCTGCCATCGACCGTTGGCAAAACCATATCAACAACACCGGAGCACTCGCGAAGTAGGTTGAATCTTGACTTTTGAGGGCATGATGCGAGAGTGAGTTGATGTGTCGTGGATCACACTGCGATTTACCGACCAGTACAAATCGTGAGCCGCGACGCTCTTACTAGGGCAGTTTACTTTTGACCGTAGCGGTTTCCGTCTCGTGGAGACCGAAATACAAAGGGTTTTTAGCGTCTTTCACGGACACAGAAGACCGTAATATGGTCTAGGAGTTGGCTCGTCTAACGTTCCGCTTTTGCGTACTGGATCTGTCAATGGACGAAAACAGCTTTTGGGACATCATAGAGAGTTTTGATTGGGATCAAACCGGTGACGATGACGCCGTCTTGGAACCGGCTTATGCGGCCCTGGCCCGACTCGATGAAGAGTCGATTTTCCAGTTCGACGACATCCTTTCGGAGAAACTACACGCACTCGATACTCGGGAACATTGTCGTGCCTGTTATGAAGGAGAACTCGACCCGGATGACGGTGACGACTACATCTCAGCAGACGGTTTCCTGTACTCACGGTGTGTCGTTGTTGCGAACGGTCGGGAGTTCTATCATCTGGTGTTAAACGAGCCGAGGGAATTTCCTCAGGAGATGGAGTTCGAGGCATTGCTCTCTCTGCCTGATGTCGCATATGAACGCAAGACTGGCAAGTCATACGATCATGTTGCACCAGTCAGCTACGAGAGCTTCGCAAATACCGCCGGCTGGGTACCAACGTCGCAAACACGCACCGGAAAGTTTACCGGGGACAACGTTCCACCAGGAAATCGCAGACCGACCTAGACAGTAAACCGCTCTAGCGGTTCTGCCAAAAATTGAAACCGATAAAAACCGCTGCCGCCAGACCGACAAACCATTTCGCGTAGCTGGTCCAAGGGCGACCGGGTTCTGTCGCAGCGTTGATCTGTGTGATCGCCTCGGCGGCATGTATCCGCACCGGTTCTTCCGGGTCTGCTTTTTGCAGTTTCCGTAGACTTCCAGTCTCGCCGCGAGCTGCGTAGCCGACTTTGCCGATTGCATCGACGATGGCAACACGAACCGCTGTCGGTTCGGATTCAACTCCTTCGAGCGCCGTGATCAACACATCAGTCGCCTTGTCGGATGTTGCCGAGAGTACCCCAAGTGCGGCAGCCGCCTCCACTCGGACTTCCTCCGTGCGTCCGGATTGAAACGCGTTAATCCAAAGTTCTTCCGCCGCTTCGGAAGGCGGTAATGGCTCGAAGAGAGAGAGGAGCCAAATGACGACAACAGCGACAATCCCGACAGCCACCGGAGCCGACCAATTCGATGTGTGCGAGGGAATATCCGCTTCAGTTTCTGGAGTTGCAACGGTCTTGGTGTCGTCGAGCTCCCGATTACGCAACGACTCCATCGGGCCGCCAACCGGCTGATTTCCGACGCGGATATCGCTGACTCGTCGTTTGGTGTCGACAATCACAATTGACGAGATCTCTTCCAATCGCCGATGGACCGCAGCGGCACTTGAAGGGCGATCGCCAGGCTGCTTCTGCAACATTTCGTGGACGAGTTTCGCAAGCGCTTCCGGGCAGTCGGGATTGAGAACGCGTACGGGCTGGGGTTCGTCCTGAATGTGTTTGTGGAGAATCGCGGCGGGAGTGTCAGCCTCGAACGGCGGACGCCCGGTCAGCAATTCGTAAAAGACACAACCCAGGGCGTAAATATCGACCTGCCCTGTCATGGTCTGCCCACGAATTTGCTCGGGAGCCATGTAATGAAACGTGCCCATCGTCTTTCCGGCAGAGGTGATTTTCCGCGCTGCCGCGACAGTTGCCAGACCGAAGTCGCTGAGTTTGAGTCGTCCGTTCTTGGTGATCAAAAAGTTGCCAGGTTTGACATCGCGATGCACGACTTGGTGTTCATGGGCGTAAGCCAACGCAGAGGCCATTTGTTGGCCGAATTCGACGACCTGATTCCAGGGCAAACGTCGCTCCTGACGGAGCAGGTCATCCAGTGCCCCCCCTTCGACAAGTTCCATTGCGTAAAACCGGCGTTTGTTCTCGCAGGCTCCGCCGAAGCAACGCACGATATGTTTGTGCTTCAAATTCTTGAGGATTTCGAGTTCTCGTTCGAACCGAGCGAGAGCTTGCTCGTCTTGGACGTCTTTGGGCAGCAGTTTGACGGCCAGGATGCGATCATTGACCACGTATCGCGCGCGGTAGACCACTCCCATACCGCCTTCGCCGATCTGTTCGAGAAGTTCGAATGGCCAAATCCACCGGTCTTTGGAATCCATATTGAACCCAGTTATTCGTCGAGCGGATGTCGTTCGAGACTGTCTTACGGTCTACAGTGTTCACTGTGAACATGATGATACTTTTGTTCTCCGACTTCCGCGAGAGAGAAGTCACGATGATCAAAAGCAAACTGCTCTAGCACTAACAGCTTACGACGCGTCCAGAATCTCCGTCAATGCGGAGATGGCAGCTTCGATTTGCTCGGAATTTGTCAATGCTCCCACGCTAAACCGCACGGTTCCGCCATTTTCCATGGTTCCGAGATGACGGTGTACACCGGGGGCACAGTGCAAACCGGCTCGCGTTTGAATTTGGAAACTTTCATCCAGAATGCCGGAAAAAATCTGGGGCTCGAAGCCGTCCACCGATACGCTGACAATGCCGATCTGTCGTTCCGGATCGTTGGGACCGTGAATCGAGAGACCATCAATCCGACGAAAGCCCTCAAGCAATTGTGCAGTCAAATTTTGCTCGTGCTGCTGGACTTTGGGAATTGTTTCGTCCTGCAGGAACTTTAAACCGGCTTCGAGTCCAAATAATCCGGGCGCATTGTGGTTACCCGATTCGTATTTATCGGGCAGCGTATCCGGTTGGGACTGCAACTCACTGACTGACCCCGTCCCGCCCTGCCGAATGGTTCGGAGTTTCTCCTCAATGCCCGGTTTGATGTACAACACACCTGTGCCGAGTGGTCCCAAAAGTGCTTTGTGACCGGGACAGGCCAAGAGATCGATGGGCATTTTCCCAAGATCAATCGGAACTGCACCCGCGGTTTGGGCAGCATCGATCAGGAGTGGAATCCCTGACTGATTTGCGATTTCACAAAAGTCCGCGAGTGGTTGCAGCGTGCCGGTGACATTCGAGGCATGTGTGAGTGCGAGCAGTCTGGTCTCGGGGCGGATTGCGTCTTGCACGTCCTTTGGGTTGATGCGACCGACCGAATCAGCGGCGACAAACGTCACTGCAACTCCCCGATGTTCCTGCAACCAAGCGAGTGGACGCAGCACGGAATTGTGTTCCATCACCGAACTCACGACATGATCACCGGGTTCCAGCATCCCGTGAATCGCGAGATTCAAGCTATCCGTGCCGTTGCTGGTGAAGATAATCCGGTCGGGCGATTCCGCTCCCCAGAGTTCCGCAAGACGCTTCCGCGCGGATCGCACGGTCCGCTGGACTTCGCTGCCCATCCGTGTCGCACCACGACCGACCGCCACACCGATGTCCCGCTGATACCGTTCGACGGCCGCGTAGACCGCTTCGGGTTTCGGGAAACTCGTCGCTGCGTTATCCAGATAAATCCGCGTCATCAGGAACTACCCGCCGATGGAATACATAGGCCGATCGGGTTGCAGGAATCGAGCGGTATTGATTTCGTGCCCTTCCCACTTGCCCTGAATGCTTTCGCGGACGGCGGTTCGAATCTCTTCGTCACTGGCCTCGCCACGCAACATGGATTTGATGTCCGTCTCTTCCAAGCTGAATAGACAATTGCGAATCTTTCCATCGGCAGTAAGCCGGAATCGATTGCAACTTCCGCAGAACGGTCGGCTGACTGACGCGATAAAGCCGATGCGTCCGACTCCGTCTGCAAACTCGAACTCTGTAGCGGGTGCAGTCGGGTCTTGTGTTGGCAGCGGTTTCAACGGTGCAATTTCCTGCGACAACACGTCGATGATTTCCTGAGCATACAGGACTTTTTCACGTTCCCAGGCGTTGTCGGCATCCAATGGCATAAACTCGATGAAGCGAATTTCCGCACCGGTTTCGCGAGCGAACTTTCCGAAAGGCACGATCTCGCTTTCCGTCAGACCCCGAATGCTCACTGCGTTGACTTTGACCGGATCGAATCCAACCTGCTGTGCAGTCTGGATACCTTCGAGCACCTGCTCGTAGCCCTCGCGGCGGGTAATTTCCTGAAACTTCACAGGGTCTAATGCATCGAGACTGACGTTGATCCGCCGCAAACCGGCATCCCACATCGCTTGGGCATTTTCGGCCAAGAGGATTCCGTTAGTCGTGATGCCAATGTCCCGAATTTCCGGAATGGCTGCCAACTGCGCGATCAGCTTTGGCAAATCTCGCCGCACGAGCGGTTCACCACCGGTCAGGCGAATCTTGTCGACTCCGAGTGGTACGACGAGCTTGACGAATCGCTCGATTTCTTCGAACGAGAGCAATTGGGTCCGCTGCATGAATTGCACGTTCTCGGCGGGCATGCAGTAGAAACAACGGATGTTGCAGCGATCAGTGACGCTGATCCGCAAGTTATTATGAACGCGACCAAAGGAATCGACTAATCGCTCGGGCATGACAATATTCGGGTTCGTGCCGTGTTTGTATGTAATTGGCGAGACCGTTCTATGGTCTACCGTGTTCGCGGTGATTGCGAAGCTGCCTGTGCTTTTCGACTTCCGCGAGATGGAAGCCAATACGAATCTCAGGAAACTACTCCAACTGGGGATTGTGTATCGGCCCGTTCCCATCTCCCATTCTCACAGGCCGACTAAAGATTGCAATGGTCTGGTTCAGGGTTTTGCATGATTGACGGCTTGTTCCTCGTCGAAAGTCCAACGGGCACGAAAATGCAAGCGATGCCTGATCGCGCAGGCTTCGGAATTGGGCAAACTCGTTCGTCCGGTTCGCTGAAAGTATGCTTCCGTTGCCGCCAGCAGTATTGCGTTGACTTCGGCGGGATCAGCCACCACCATTCCACCTTGCCGAAGGGCATGCACAAGCAGTCGTTCGGCCCGTCTTAGAGTAGTTAGTTCTGCAACTTTCTGTGGTACAATGACTTGCGTGTAGTCTTTACTACAAGTATAGACGGGCTCGTGAGCGGCGATTCGTACACCGTACCAATACCGTCCGCGACGTGCGGAGCAATACACCGCTTCACTGGAATGCGATTGCTCCGAGTGGAACTCGAGCCCAGCAGCCCTCGCGATTTCGATCGCGACGAAGTGGAGATGTTCCACGGCGTCGATTAAAGATAAAGTCGAATTTGACGGGATTTCATGAGTCTTCACAGGAACTTTGTACGTTGTAACGGCGTCAGGTTTTGGGAGAACTTGGGAAAATTTCGAAAAGGACACCATTTCGATGCGAAACATTCTCTTGGTCGCGTCTGTCGTAGTTGCATTTTGTGTGTTCGTGGTGGTAGCCGACGACGATCCCTTTGACGCGGCACCAGCCCCAGAACCGGGTTCGTTTGATGCCGTCCAGGTCGTCGATCCGTCCGGCCCAGTGGCTGACGTCTTCAACCCAATGCCTGCTCCCAACGCGAATGGTCTCGGTGGTGCTCTCCCAGGCGATTTCGGACCAATGATGGGGGAAGTCTCCGAAACGGAGCAACTCCAACGGCAACTTTTCGAAGCCGTGCGAATGCGGTCCATGGGGATGTCTCCCGAGGAACTTCGCCGGCTGATTGCCTTTGTGGAAACCGAAGAATTCGAACTTCCCGCTGCCGCGCGAGAGATCCTCGATAGTTACCACAGCCAAACCAACGCCGCTCGCGCGGAAGCGGATCAGAAAATCGCAAGATACCGTCTCAGTGCGGTTGTTGATTTGCAAGAATTGCTTGCCCGTTATATCGATACCAAGCAGTTTGAGGAGGCAGTCGCAGTCAGATATGCAATTCGGGCCATGACGATTTCCGCTGTCAAAGTTCAGGATGACCCCGGCACACTTTCCGGTCTTCACAATAACAAGCAGCGGGTCTTGCATTTCCGCGTGAAGGGCGATACCGGGGGATCGGTTTGGGGATCGGGCGTTTATACCTCCGATTCCGACCTTTCCACGGCCGCCGTTCATGCCGGCATTTTGAAGTCGGGACAATCGGGCGTTGTTCGGGTCACCCTGTTGCCGGGGATGAATCAGTATGTTGCCTCCACTCGCAACGGCGTAACGACATCGACTTGGGGAAATTACAGTTCGAGTTACCGAGTTACGCGTTTGGTCACTTCGGTCCCGGACCTTTCCGGCGAGACCGAAGACGGTTCGGCGATCGATCGTGAACAAGACTCGCCAGAAGATTCTGGTGATTCTCCCGGTAACTCCCCATCGGAAGCACCGTTAGAGTGATCATCATGCCGATGCGTTCGCTTGATTCTCGGTTTGTGGCTGGACTATCCTCGAACAGACTGGAATCAACCGTAACGAATCATCCGCAAGGAATGACGACATGACACTTCGTGTTTCCACATTTGCGTTTTTGCTCGCGATCTTGCCTGTCACCACTCAGGCGAAACTGGTCACCAAAGAAGTTCCCTACGAACACAACGGGACCAAACTTGTTGGTTATTTGGCTTACGATGACAAATACGAAACGCCGCGCCCCGGCGTATTGGTCGTGCATGAATGGTGGGGGCTGAACGATTACGCTCGCAAACGCACCGAGATGCTCGCCGAACTCGGATATGTCGCCTTCGCCCTCGATATGTATGGCGAAAAGGTCACCCAGCATCCGAAAGAAGCCGGAGAATGGTCTGGCGAGATTCGTTCAAACGTCGAACAATGGCGTGAACGGGCATTGAGCGGGCTAAATGTGCTGACCGAACAGAAAAACGTCGACTCCGAGAACATCGCCGCCATCGGTTACTGTTTTGGCGGTTCGACCGTGTTACAGATGGCGTTCGCTGGTGAGGATCTCAAAGCAATCGTGACTTTCCACGGCGGACTGGTTGTCCCGACCGAGGAAGAGGCCAAGGGAATCAAAACAGCCGTGCTGGTATGTCACGGAGCGAGTGACAGCTTCATCCCCGAGAAAACCGCCCAAGAGTTCCGCGAAGCACTCACGAAAGCCGATGTGGATTGGATGATGGTCTACTATGCCAATGCCAAGCACGGTTTTACGAATCCCGGAGCTGACGACTACGGTCTGCCCCCGCTCGGCTACAACAAGAAAGCCGATAAGCGGTCTTGGACGGATATGAAGTCATTCCTGAATGAGAAGTTGAAGTGATTCCGTCGCAAGGCGAGATCATCTCCGTTTTCGACGCCACGAATTTTGAAACGCATTGCGAGACCTTAGCCGCTCGCAATGCGGTTTTTCGGGGGATTCTTGATCGCAATGGCTATCCCCCACTCTGGCAACGCGAACCGAACTTCACCACACTAGCGCGAATTATTTTGGAGCAACAAGTCAGTTTGGCGTCGGCCAATGCGACGTATCAGAAACTGACACAGGCAGTTCCAAAGTTCACGCCCGCAGAGTTGCGGAAACTGACCAGCGAGGAAATGCGTGCGTGTGCGGTGAGCCGACAGAAAGCCGGTTATCTTCACGTCCTTGCCGACGCGGTGACTTCCGGGCAGCTTGACATTGCCAAGTTGTCACAGTTGCCCGACGATCAAGTTCGTCAGCAACTTCTGCAGGTCAAAGGCATCGGCCAATGGACAGCCGATGTGTTTTTGATGTTGGCACTCAATCGCACGGATTGTTTCCCGCTTGGCGATGTCGCTCTGCGAAACAGTCTGCAGCATGAGTTCCAATTGACAGCCGATCAATTCGCCGAAACAAGCCCCGCATTGATCGAAAGTTGGTCCCCGTTCCGCACGATCGCCGCCTACCTGCTTTGGCACGCCTACATCCAACGAAAGCAAATCGACTTTCTCGGATGAAATGACGGTGGAGTCACCAGGGCTTCAACGACTTACGAGGCTTCGACAAAGTCGTCGATTTCCTCTTCCGTCGATTGGCCGTGAGAGGCCGCGAAGAATTCGATCGCGAAAATTACGATGCCCGCCACCACTAAGATTCCGAGGGAAATCCATGTGTTGGTTGCGGAAAAGTCGGGCATGATGTTCTCAAAGACTTTGGCTTTGAGTTCCGTACCCGGTGGGGTGAGTTCAATTTTGAACGGCCAAATTTTGCGAAGTGATCCCAACATGAATCCGCAGAGGACGGCCATCGTCGGAGCTTCATAGTGCTTGAGGAGATACTTCAGCAACTTGCTGAAACTTAAGATGCCGATCAATGCACCCAGCCCGAACGCCGCCAGAATCAACCCGTTGCCGGACAAATCCGTACCTTGTCGCATGGCCCGCAATGCGCCGGTGATGTCGGTATACGTGCCAAGAATCAGCAGAATAAACGCGCCACTGATGCCAGGCAGCAGCATCGCACAAATCGCGATTGTTCCACAAAAGAAGATGTAAAACGGCCCAGTGGGTGGGTTCTGCAACGCGGGCACACCCACCAACCAAAACGCGAACACGGCTCCCAGTATCAGCAAACCGATGCTACCGGCGTTCCAGCGTGGCACCAATCGGGCCACGATCCACGCAGAGGCGAGGATCATGCCGAAGAACGCTGCGAACGTTTGTTCCTGCCGATGTTCGAGTAGCCAATGCATCAAATTAGCGAGCAACACAATGCCCGTCAGGATTCCCAGCCCAAGAGCAAAAAGGAAACCGAGGTCGATATGCCGAGCCGCGGCCGACCACTCTCGCTTTCGCAAATGACCGATGAACGTGGTATCGAACCGACTGACTGCCGTCACCAGGCGTTCGTAGATTCCCAGAATCAACGCCACGGTCCCGCCCGACACACCCGGGATAATGTCAGCGCCGCCCATCAGGAAGCCGAAGCCGACATGGACAATGTTGAACCAATCGCTCAATGCAGTTCCTCCTTGACATCGCGGAGCCGACGCATCCCTTGCTCCGATTCGATGAAGTCGTCACAGTAGTCTATTAGGCACACGTATGGAGCTAACGAACAGTTGATGAGAGCCGATGTGTCTCATCACCGATCCGCTTCGCACAAACATTAACCGTGTGAAATGTGAAATCGGTGCCGAAGTCTACAACCGCTGCGCATCTTCTGCCAAGACTGAATGCTCGGAAAGAGGAGTCAACCATTAAAGGTCCGGGATTTCGCCTCGATTTGGACGTTCGCCGCCTTTGGGTCTGCCCGAAGTGTGGTCGTCGGCGACGAACCAGCGGTCGCGTGAGTTCGCAGCGGTGTAACTGCGCTACTGAATCGGAAGCCGCGTGGATGAAGTTACAGGATCCGCAGCGACCGGCTCGTCAGTTCCAACCCTATCTGGTTGCCGAAATTCCCGTCGACGAAGCCGAGTTTGCGGACGAGCCAGTCAATATCCCTGAGTCGGTTACGCAGGCGGCTGTCGAGAAGCAACGCACCACGCACCGTGGACGGCCGGCTCGCAAACTTTCCGAAACGGAACCTCAAGAGCCGCCGGAAAAAGAAGCGACCGAAACGGCCCCCCCGGAGACGGAAAAAGCCGTCGATACTACTGCAAGCCCGGATAATTCCACAGACTCGGAAGAACAACCTAACCGAGATTCCAAGCCGAAGAAGAAACGTCGCGGCCGACGGGGGCGGCGGAGTCGATCGAAAAACAACTCCGACAAGCCGTCTGGCGATTCTTAGAATTTCGGACCGACCCCATAAAAAAACAGCTCGCCGGCTGAATGCCGGCGGGCTGTTTTCGGTTTAACTCATCGTAGTCAACTAAGACCTGTACACCCACATGGACTAGTAACGTGGTGCTGGTTCCCAGCCGGTGTTGAGGGAATCTTGTGCGGGCAGTGCCGGCGTCGGTTGGTTCACCGGACGAGATGCGGGCAGCGAAATTGGTCGCAGTGCTTCGACCGGTGTCGGACGAAACGCACGACGGGTCGCGGTTTGTGGAACCGGCGCGGTGGTCGCTGGTCGGAAGAAGCTAGTTTGGATTGGTCGGGGTTGATAAACGACTGGCGGAATCGTCGGTGAGTACCCGCTGTAGCCGCCAGGTTGCGAGGCCATACCACGATAGCCACTGCCCTGATAGCTGACTCCACACCCACCAGGACCGCATGGCGAGGCGGGGGCAAATGTCGGAGCGTATCCTGGGGCAACGGGAACGAAACCGGCACCGCAGTTCCCAGAATCACACGGGGAAGGTCCGCATGGCGAACACGATGGTGCACATGGCGGCGGACCGCATGGGGCCGGTTGATAGCAAGCTGAACGGCCGCAGCCGAACAGCCAACCGAAGAGGCAGCAGGCATCGGCGGTCTGTGCTGAGGCTCCAATCATGGTGACCGCAACGGCCGCCACGAAAAATGTTTTTCGAGACAATTGCATGGATTTCTCACTTCGTAAAGGTTGGATCGTGCATGCCGCCTCCGCAGCGGTTCACGTCGAGTGGCATGTCATGAACCTACCCAATGTGCCGTAAGTGAGCGCGCGAAATCCAGACTCTTCCGGAGAAAGCGATGATGATTCTCCACAACGTTCGCGAGTGACCGGTTCAAATTACGACAGTTTCGCAAACCACCTATTCCGAAAAGCCAACCCACGCCGGAGATTCGATCCGTCCCGATCAAACAACAGGCGATTAAGGCGTTTCCCCTACGGCCGCTCGATCCGTTACAATGCCGCCGGTCGACGCCCAACGAAGACAAACTCGGAAGGAATCAGGCGACATGGTTTTGAATAGTTTTTGGGACAGCCTTAAGAAGTTTTGGCAGGACACCGTGGTCGATTTCGTCGATCAAATCCTCCCCGAAGGGGAACTTTTCAACAGCTCCACACACCAGTGGGCGACCGCGATTGCCATCTTCGTCGCGGGTTTCACATTGTTGCCGGCAATCAAAGGGATTGTTCGATTACGGGTCAAAGCTCTCGCCGACCGAAGGGATGAGAACAGTTGGTCACACGGGCTGGTTGACCTAGTCGCTGCGACCCGGTTCTGGTTTCTTGTTGTCCTGTCGCTGTTTCTTGCCACGCTCGCGTTGAGTTTGCCAGAACGAAGCGTCGTGATCAGTCGCAACGTGATGATCGTCGCGCTAGTCATTCAGGCGGCAATCTGGATTAACGCGTTGATCAACTTCGGCATGGATCGCTACATCAAGCTGCGGGCCGACGATGCCAGTGCCGTGACTACCGCCAAGGCGATCGCGTTTCTGATTCGATGTGCCCTGTGGAGCATCGCGTTTTTGATGGTGCTGTCGAATCTGGGAGTCGATGTCACCACGCTCGTCGCAAGTTTAGGAGTCGGCGGTATTGCGGTTGCATTGGCGGCTCAGAACATTCTGAGCGATTTATTCGCTTCGCTGTCGATCGTCTTGGATAAACCCTTCGTCCTCGGCGACTTCATTATCGTCGGCGACATGATGGGCACCGTGCAGCACATTGGTCTCAAAACCACTCGCGTGCAAAGTCTGTCCGGGGAACAATTGGTTTTTCCGAATAGCGACTTGCTTAGCAGTCGAATTCGCAACTTCAAACGGATGCAGGAACGTCGCATCGTTTTCACGATCGGCGTGATCTACCAAACCCCTGCCGCCCAGGTCAAAGCCATTCCGGACATGCTGAAGTCAGCCGTCGAAGCCCAGGAAAACGTCCGGTTCGACCGCTCACACTTCAAAGCTTACGGTGATTCCGCCCTGCTCTACGAGGCGGTCTATTATGTGCTCAGTCCAGATTACAATGTCTATATGGACATTCAGCAGAAGATCAATTTCCACTTGCTTGACAAGTTCGAGTCGGAAAACATCGAATTCGCATACCCGACGCAGACGGTCTTTGCGGAAGTTGTGAACGCCACAGAGGCGAAGTGAGCTGCAACGGTACCGATCGTGAGGCGCTATCCTTGGTAAGATGGGGCAGAATCCGTAGTAGACAAGATTTCCCATGTCGAAAAGCACGAGTGTCGATCAGTTAATTCGATCTCTGGTGAGTCAAGGCATTCACGATGACCGGGTGCTGTCCGCCATGCGGGCAGTACCGCGGAATTTGTTTGTTCGCGATGATCAATCGCAGCGTGCCTATGAAGACGCTGCACTGCCGATCGAATGCGGTCAGACAATTAGTCAGCCGTACATCGTGGCGTTGATGACACAAGCCCTTCAACTGACCGGCGAGGAAACCGTTCTCGAAGTCGGGACTGGCAGCGGCTACCAAACGGCCGTGCTGTCGCAGCTCTGTCGACGTGTGGTCAGTGTAGAGCGACACGAAACCCTCGCGGAGTCGGCGAAGTCGATTTTGTCAGAATTACAAATTGATAACGTGACGTTCCGGTTAGGCGACGGGACTCGGGGGTGTCGCGAGTTTGCTCCTTATGACGGTATCCTCGTGGCTGCAGCGGCACCGAGCATGCCAAGATCGCTGGCAAACCAACTAGGTGTCGGCGGACGGATCGTGATCCCCGTGGGCGATGAGACCACTCAAACGCTGATTCTCGCAACACGAACCGATCAGGGACTTCACACGCAAAAGCTCTGTAATTGCCGCTTCGTCAAATTGATCGGTCGCGAAGGTTGGTCGGACCAAGACGACTGATTTCGCCATGGAACGTTGTCGGCCGCTGCCGGTTCGATCTTGACAGAATTGCAGGGTCCGTCATATGTTCCCGCGCTTTTCTGAACCGAACTCTCTCAATTTACAGTCCAATTCATTTTTGGTTGGTCGTTCCAGGTTCCAGGCTGCGCAGTTTTCGAACCGCCGACCGGGACCGCCCTGCAATTGAATTCGTCCATGTCGCAATCCGCTCCAAATCCCGAATCGCAGGATTCGCAACCGAATGCTCAGGCATCCGGCTTGTTGGAGCGTTTCTCGCCGGTTCAGATGGGGATTATAGCGACGGTCACTATCCTCACATTGGCCGGTGCGTTCTGGTATTCAACACGCCCGACCGAACTCACACCTCAGCAAAAATTGCAGCAGGCTCTTGAGTGGCTTGCACAAGACACACAAACGACAGACCGGAAAGCCCAGGCGGTCGCTACGAAACTTCGGCAGGCTGAATTCCGCGATCCCGATTTTCCCGGTGCACCGGAGTATATCCTTGGTTTAGTCGCGTTCCGCGAGGCCCAACGTCAACACGAGACGAATCGTCAACGACTATTCGAACAATGTGCACGGCTGTTAGAAGCTTCAGAAAGTATTTCGCTTCCCGATGAGTATCGACCAGATTGGTGCTATGCAACCGGGACAGCGTTGCACCACCTTCGGCAACCGACCCGAGCGAGGAAGCTGCTCGAAGAGGCATTCAGTATCAATCCGAGTGTCAAAAACGAAGTGGCATCACAACTGATCGACATGTCGTTGGATTCCCAATCGCCAAGTGAACTCGAGCAGGCATTAGGGCAAAGCGACATACTGATCGACAGTCTTGCAGACCAAGCCGATCGTAAAGCCGATTTAGATTCCGTAACGCTACAGAAGACGCGAGTGCTGCTAGCTCTTGGCAAGACGAAAGAAGCGGAGATGCTTCTTGATGGTCAACTTGGAGCAGATCAAACTCCGCAAACCCAACTCGTTCGCATTCAAATCGACGTCGCAAATGCTGACCTACAATCAAGCATGCGTGCCAAGTCGGAACTTCAAAGTATCCTAGGTAACCGGGCGAAGAACAGTTCTGTCAACAGACAAGCGTTGTTATTGCTCGGGCAATGTCATGAACGACTTGGAGAACCTCAACTCGCCGTTGATGTCTTCGAGAAAGTTGCCCGAAAGTTTCCGGGGACTCAAGAGTGTTTGGCGGCACAGTTTCATGCAGCGGGTCTTCTGCAAGGAATGAAGCGACACGAGGAAGCGTTGCTGCACTATCAAGCGGCACTAGCGAGTATCAAATTTCCTCAGCAGTTTCGAAATCGATGGCTGAATTTGGATTCCGTTCGCCAACGGACCTTGAAGGCATGGGATGACTGGATCGACGCCAACCGTTTCGACGAAGCACTTAGTCTTTCGCAATCGCTTGTGCCACTGTTCACCACGACCGAAGCAATGGAATTGAAGGCCCGTGCGACGCAGCAACGTGCCGAGGCCTTCGCACAAGAAGTTTTGAATTTACCGGTAGAACAGCGAGAGTCTCGCCAAGCTGCGCTCGATCGTCGCTGGCGTGAAAGCGGAGACGCATTTGCGGGGCTCGCGAAGCAACTTGTGACTTCGTCTCTGTATGGCGGCGCTCTCTGGAAAAGTGCAGAACACTACCGTAAAGGGCGAGACTACGCTGCGACTGAACGAATGCTGGAAAAGTTTCTCACAACTCAACCCGATCGATTACTGCCTTTGGCGCACGTTTGGCAGGGGCAGGCTTTGTTGTGTCTCGATCGTGCTGATGAAGCTCTTGCTCACTTTTCACGGGTGTTGAAGTTACACAGTACAGACCCTGCCGCATTCGAAGCGGCTTACTGGACGGGACTGTGTTACTTGGAACAGGGAAAACCCACTCAGGCAGAAGCCGCTTGGCGAGATGTCCTCAGTTCGGACAAACTGACACCAGACGCGGAAGAGTGGCGGCTATCGCTGTTCCAACTCGGACGGTTGCTCTACGCAACCACGGCCGTTCCTTCACTATATATTGAGCCTAACGACGACACAAAACAATCGACCGATGTTACTGCATCGATCAAAAGACTCAATGAGGCAGCTAAACTACTCGACGAGTATCTCAAACGATATCCGCATACACAGGAAACTTTAGAAGTTCAAACCCACTTCGCGAACACACATCTGCGAATTGCGAGCTTTCGAAACACACAACTTATCGCCACGACGATCGATGCAGAGCAACGCGCCCTTCAGACTGAACGGCGCAAACATCTTGCGATTGCGAAGAGTCTATTACTAGACCTTAGGAAACGCCTGACCGCATTGAAGAACGAAAGCGGACTAAACAGCCTCCACTCGCAACTTCTGCTCGATAGCGGCTTCACCCTGGGTGAAATTGAGCTTGAACTTCAAGAGTATGCACGGGCGATTGAAACACTCAACCGCGCCGTTAATGAGTATTCTTCGACATCGCGGATCTTTCCGGCTTATCTTCAGATTGCGACCGCTTATGACGAACTCGGTCAGCCTGATCAGGCTCAAAGTGTCTTACAGCAAGCGAAAGTCATACTAGAACGCATGCCGGAAGAAGCCTTTGCAATTGATTCGACGAACTTCAGGTCGCGTAGCGAGTGGATGGAGTGGATTGATTGGGCATTGCAAGTCCGCCTCAGTGTCTCTCAAAACTAGTGGTGCTGCGATGAAACATTCGGCAGAACAATTTCTCCAAGCTGCGGAAGTCCAACGGGACTATGCGATTCAACTTCTGAGTGTGTCTCAGATGCAAAAAGAACTCATCGAGAACGGACGTTACTCGGAACTGATTGAACTACTCCAACATAAACAGTGTATTCTGGATCGCCTTCACGATCGGGATGCACCGAACCGCCAATGTTTAAAAGACTGGCCTAGCATGCGGTCAGGGTTTGCATCTGGCGAACGAAATTCCATCGAACAAACGCTTAGCGAATCCGAACGATTGTTCGGCGATCTCGCTCAGCATGAATCTGAGTGTCAACAACTGCTTCAAACGCAGCGTGATGAGACGGGGGCGCAACTCAAGCGGCTGTCGCAAAGTCATAATGTGCGATCCGCATATCAGTCGGTTGTTACACCAGAACCTCAGTCTCGAATCAACCTCGTTCAATAGTTTCTCGGAGGATGCGATGCTCGGAATATGGGATTCCCATGGCACCTTGCCAATGCTCGAAAAAATCGCGGCGTTCGGTGAGAAACGTCAGGAGGTACTCGCGGGAAACGTGGCGAACATCGACACCCCCGCGTACCGCACACGAGATTTGCCTGTTCAGAAATTTCAAGAGGCCCTTCGCGACCATATTGAAGGTAAACGCCAGTCGAGTCCAATTTCACCTTCGGCCGGACTGCCGATGCCTAGTCCATCGTCGAGTTCTGTTCGGGTTGAAAACCAAATCTCGAGAGAACTCTTCCAAGCCGAGGAAATACAGTCTGGGACTCAGTCATTTCAGGATGGCAGCAATCGTAGCATTGAACGGGAGCTAGCCGAGATGTCTAAGAACGCCATGCTCCAACAGTTTAGTCTTGAACTAATGTCCGCGCAAACAAATCTTCTACAGGCTGTGATCAGCGAGCGTCCGTAGTCGTTGCGAATTGCATGGACGCCTAAAGCTTTTAATTCTTGGGAGGCCTAGAATGCTCAATCTCTTAGACATTAGTACAAGCGGTTTGGTCGCTCAGCGACAACGACTCGACACGATCGCTGGTAACATTGCGAACGCAAATGCGACACGCAACGCAGACGGCGAACCATCCCCATTTCTTCGACGACTCGTTTCGTTTCATCCAGAGCCTCAAGCTAGCGGTCCACAAGCGGGTGTCGGAGTGAATTATACCGTCGACATTGACCGGACGACTCCGACGCGTCGAGTTCATGAACCTGGGCACCCGGACGCGGATGCGGACGGTTACGTGACCTACCCGAATATCGATGTGATGACAGAATTCGTCAATGCGATGGAAGCCGGGCGAGCATACGAAGCGAACATCTCGGCCATGCAAATTACGAAACAACTGGCGGAAATGAGTCTGCAAATTATTGCCTAAATGTCGTTCACAAGGATGGGCTGACAAATGCCTTCACCAATCTCACCATCAGCGATTCCGACTCAGTTGTTGGATCTGACGAGTTCCGCGAAGGACGTCCAACCGAGCGGCTCGACAGGCGACTTTCAGCAGCTCTTAATGAATCTTGTGAGTAACACCGCTGAACTACAGAGCCAGTCTCAGCATGCGATCGAAAGTCAAATGCTTGGTGAGGGCATAACGCAGGTCGAAGTATTGTCTGCTGTCAAGAAAGCTGATCTTGCACTGCGTCTTATGATGCAGATTCGAAATAAAGTTCTCGAGGCCTACAACGAAGTTCAGCAGATTCGAATGTAGAGATAGATTTCGGCGGCTATTAGTCGATCATTCCTACGACGATTGTCGAGTTTTATAACCACCCACTGAACGAGATCATGGCAGCGACACCACCCGCGTCTATTGGCAAGCGAATCTTCGATTCGATCAAAACGATGCCCCCGAGTCAGCAAGGCACGTTGGCGGTCGTTTCGTGCTTGCTTGTGGCTGCATTTGGTTACCTGATGCTTTCCGGGCCATCGACAGCCATGGTTCCGCTTTCCTGGGGGAAAACGTTTACAACCGAAGAGTTGATGAACGCCGAGCAAACGCTGCTTGACGCGGGCTTCTCGGATTTTGAACGCAACGGTCAAAAGTTAATGGTGCCGAAAGCCAGTGCGGAACGCTATAACGCGGCCCTTCTTGAAGGAGGAACTCTTCCTCAAGGTTGGGGATCGGAACTAGCCACTCAGTTCGAAAAATCAAACGGGGTCTTCGAAAGTTCCCGAACCGCAGAGGAACGGAATCGGATTGCACTCGCGAATGTTTTGCAGCGGACCATTCAGGCTGTGCCAGATATCGAGCATGCGAGTTGTGTTTGGGCTCGTTCCAAACCGGGGCGTTGGCCACACAATGATACACGAGTCACAGCGACCGTTAGTGTCCGTCCCAAGCGTGGGCGAACATTAACTCCGCAGCTTGTCGAATCCTTGCGTCTCGCTGTCGTCGGGATGATTCCTGACTTGGAAAAAGCGAATGTCACAGTCTTTGATCAATCGACGGGAACCTCGCACCAGCCAGCTCCCGAGAACAGTCCCTTTGATTCCACAATCATGCAGCGAATTCGAGATTTCTCGCAAGAGTATCAGTCTCGAATTCAAGCGGCCTTGGCGTACATCCCGGGGGCAATTGTTTCCGTGAATGTTGATATCAACGATGTCAAGTCACACATCGAGCGGAGCCAGAAACTCAATCCTAAAGAGACTGTGACAAGCTATTCCGCGAGTCGAATTCGTGACGAGAAGTTTCGGCAAGAGCGTGTCGGCGGCGAACCGGGTGTTCAAAATAACCAACCGCGGAGTCTTGATTTAAATAGTGAGCCAGAGCGGTCTCGGGCCGTTGCGGAAGAAGATTCTACAACGACGACGGTCCCTTCCTTTACAGTGACTAATCAGGAATTTTTCGCCGCTATGCCGAAGGCGGTTCAAGTCTCGATCAAGCTTCCACATGACTACTATGAAGCAATTGCCGAGAAACGAGGACTAGCACTAGGAACGACAGACGAAGAGAAAGCTCAATTTGACGCAGCTGTCAAAGCCATTGAAACAGAAGAACTCGCAAAGGTGCAGTCAACGGTAGCCGTATTGATTCCGGCAAACTCTCCGGCATCGGCAATCAACGTGAGTAGCTACTTCGCCTTGGAGCCTGACATCGTCGATGTCGCCCCGTCACTGATGACTCAGGCGACGTCTTTTGCAGATCAATGGGGCAATACAATTGTCCTAGCGGGATTTACATTCTTCGTTCTTTGGATGCTACGCAAGAACTTCCCCAAACTGCCGGAGGAGGAAGTCGATTTGAGTCGAGATTTGATTGACTCCGGGAGTCCAGCTGAAGCAGAGGCCGATGCACCGACGCATGAGCCAACGAAGCGGGAGACACTCCAAGAGATGGTCAAAGGTAATCCCGAAATGGCAGCAAACATCATCTCGGATTGGCTTCAGGAAGCGTGAGTTATTGTGTGGATTTGGGTTTGTAGCCTAAGCAATAGATCGATCAGAACTGGAAAAGGTCTTTGCTAACGCGTCATGAGACGGAAAACACTAAGACTTGTAAACAACTGCTCTAGGGACAACGAATGAGTGAAGTTCGGAAGGCGGCCGTCCTGTTATTGAGCCTCGACAAGCAACTTGCGGCTTCGGTGCTAGGCCAAGTCCGTAAAGATCTGGTCGAGAAGTTAATGTTGGAAGTGGCGAAACTTCAGGACGTGCCTGAAGAGGAGCAAGTGCGTGTGATCGAAGAGTTCGCGACAACTGCGAAAGTTCGTTCGCACATCGAACGTGGCGGGATTGATTTTGCCGACCAACTCTTGCGGGAGTCGCTAGGGGAAGATGGTGCCGATGCCATTCTCGACAACGTCCGGCAATCGCTAAGTTCGGTTCCATTTGGCTTTCTCCAAAAAGTCGGTGCCGACAACTTGATCACATTTATTCAAGAAGAGCATCCGCAAACGATTGCTCTCATCATGTCTCACTTGCCCGCGGGACTTGCAGCCGAGGTATTGAGCGGATTGTCTGCGAGCAAGCAATTGGAGGTCATCCGTCGAGTTGCCAGTATGGAGCAAACGAGCCCTGAAGTTGTGGAAGACGTCGAACGGACGTTGCGAAAGCGGATGCAGTCCTCGTTTAGTCAACAACTCGAGAAGGCTGGCGGTGTTCCGATGGTCGCTCAGATTCTGAACGTAACCGATCGCATGACCAACCGTGCAATTCTCGAGACGCTTGAAGATGACGATAGTGAACTCGTCGATGAGATCAAACGTCTGATGTTCGTCTTTGATGACTTGTTAAAGCTGGATGATAAAGCCATTCAAGTCTTGCTCAAAGAAGTTGATAGTAAGCAGTGGGCTATCGCCTTGAAGGGAGCTTCGCAGGAGATTCGGGATCGTGTGTTAGGGAACCTTTCTCAGCGAGCGGCGGAGTTACTGAAAGAGGAAATGGAATACCTTGGTCCGGTCAAAGTCAGCGATGTCGAAGCGAATCAGCAAGAAATTGTGGACACGGTTCGCAGACTCGAAGAAACCGGCGAGATCGAGGTCTCCGGAGGGGCTGATGGAGATCAGTATATCTCGTAGTAACGGTGTTGCTTGCCTGGAGTGTTTGAACTATGGAGTCACACCCGTGGTCGAGAATGCGGGTTTGTAATCGCTCTGAGTTCTAGTTTTCGGCTTAGTCCGAATTGTATGTTATCTCTGAATTGAAGTTGTATGTCATGGGGCAACCTGAGACGAAACGAGTTCTGAAGGCTGATACCACGCACTCGTTACAGTACGAGGTTGCCTATAACTTCGAAGACCTCGAACGCCGATGCGAACAGTACCTTGAGCAAGTTCGCGAGAAGACGCGCGGAGTGATTGTCGAAGCGCAAGCCGAAGCGGATTTGATTCGGAAGACGGCTCAGTCCGAGGGGTACGACGCGGGCTACCAAGCGGGACTGCAGAAGGCCGAACAAGAAGTTCAGAATCGGATCAATACCGAAGTCCGCAAACAGGTCGCTCAGAAACTTCAGCCATCACTGCCACTCATTCAGAACGTCGCCGAATCAATGGCCACTCAAAAGATGGAGTGGTTTTCCGAATGGGAAACGAAGGGGGTGACTTTAGCGATTGCGATCGCGGAACGAATTCTGCATTTGAAGCTGTCTGCTCATCCGGAAGGTGTCGTTTCATTGATGCAGGAAGTCTTGGAAATGGTGACCGGCGAGTCGCAAGTGAGTATTCACATACACCCAGACGATGCGGCATTGCTTGAGGAGCAAGATATCGACTTGAACTCGCTATTCCGTTCCTCAGGTGGTGTTCGAGTGCAAGCCGATGACTCGATCACGCGTGGAGGATGTTTCGTGCGGACCGAACATGGTGAGATCGATGCGCGACTCGAAACCCAGCTCGGTCGACTCGCCGAAGAGCTTTTGCCGGGGCATGACGCATGATGGACTATCATCAGCAACTTGCACAGGCGGTCCCGTTCGGGCTGGTCGGCCAAGTTTCGCGAGTGGTCGGGTTGACAGCTTCCGTTGTGGGTTTTCCGGCTCCGCTCGGTGCGGTTTGTCAAATTGATCGCGGTCATGGCGAACCGGTCGTCGGGGAAGTCGTGGGGTTTCGTGATGGCGAGGCCTTGTTGCTTTCGTATGGAGATCTCGCGGGTGTACGGCGAGGCAACCGGGTTCATCTGCAGCAGTCATCGCCCACCGTTCGTGTTGGGCCAGGTTTGCTCGGACGTGTGATTGACGCCCGAGGACGGTTTCTTGACGATGGTCCCCGGACGCCCTGCCCGGCTTGCGTCAACTTGCAAACGCCTCCGACTCCGCCGTTGGAACGCCCAAGGATTCACCAGCCATTACAAACTGGGGTCCGCGTACTCGACGGGTTTTTGACATGCGGTGTTGGCCAACGTCTGGGGATTTTTGCCGGGAGCGGTGTCGGGAAGAGCACGCTTTTGGGACAGATTGCCCGGTTCAGTTCGGCGGATGTGAATGTGGTCACGCTGGTTGGTGAGCGTGGTCGGGAAGTGCGGGAGTTCCTCGAACGTGACCTTGGCCCCGAAGGTTTGGCACGAAGTGTCGTGATCGTCGCAACAGGTGACGAGCCGGCATTGCTTCGACTTAGAGCCGCCTATCTAGGCACTGCTATTGCGGAGTACTTTCGTGATCTCGGGCGAAATGTGCTGTTGATGATGGACAGTGTGACACGGTTTGCCCTTGCTGGACGAGAGATCGGATTGGCTGCTGGCGAGCCACCGGCGACACGTGGTTATCCGCCGAGTGTCTTCTCGCTGCTCCCTCGGCTACTCGAAAGAAGCGGTTTGAACGGACGGGGAAGTATCACGGGTCTCTATACCGTTTTGGTGGAAGGGGACGATACCAACGAACCTGTCTCGGATACCGTACGCGGGATTCTGGACGGACATATTATGTTGTCTCGCAAACTCGCTCACCAATCTCATTGGCCGGCCGTTGATGTCTTGCACAGTATCAGTCGGTCAATGAACGACCTCGTCACTCCGAAGCATCGTCAGTCGGCGGATAGTTTAAGACGAATGCTTGCGGCGCGAAGAGAGGCGGAAGATTTGATCGCCGTCGGTGCGTACCGCCCCGGTTCCGATGCGCTTGTCGATCAGTCGTTACAGTTGGACGAGCCGATTCGCAAATTTCTTCACCAGTCCTCAACCGAGCAGACCTCGCTCGATCAAACGATCAATGAACTCTGTCGACTAGAAGCCGCCCGAGCCTCGTTGCCGAAGCAAGATGCCAAACCAAAACCCAATCGACCTGTAAACGCTGCATGAGTTTTCAGTCGCCTATTCTTGATTGAATCCAGATGTCGTTTCAGTTTCGCTTACAAGCACTCCTTGAACTGAGAGCACGAACTCGTGACACCGCTCGTCAGAATCTCGCCGATGCGCTCGCCGCTCAACGCGAAATTGACGCACGGCGGAACGAAGTGTCTGGGGATATTCGTCAGCACGAGGATCGCACTCGGCAACTTGCAACTGGCCGAATCAATATCGCGCAATTGAATCGACAAAGGCATTACCTGACTCATCTCGGGCAAACACTTCGCGATTCCGAGAAAGAAGCTGCCGAGGCCGCTAAGGTGGTCGAGCAGCGTCAAAATGAGTTGGCGATCGCAGAACAAGAAGTGCGACTTCTAGAAAAACTTCGGGACAAACAAAGCGAAGAATTTTATCGCGGCCAAGAGAAAAAGGCCGAGTTGCAACGCGAGGAGGCCTGGCTCAACTCTCGTTCAAGTGAGACGCCATCATGATTCGGAAGCTACTCTCGTTACTCGGAATGTGTTGTTTAGTCATCGTTACTGTCGAATTAGCCGGGCTTGCGTATCTCTGGTTCGGCGGTGAGCTGAACTCAAAGCGATTGCAACGGATGCGACTTGCCTGGCAGGACGCGCCAGTGAATGAACTCGAGGGAGACGAGTCGGCAGAAGATCGCGGAATTGATACGAAGTTGATCATGCAGCAACGGGTTCTCCGCGCGTTCGACCTAGAATCCCGCGCCCGCGAACTTGCGCAACAATCGCAAATGATCGTACGGGAACGAAAGCGGATTCTCGAGAATCGACTAGCATTCCAAGAGCAACAAAAAGCGTTCGAAATGCAGCTCAAACAGGTCCGCGAGGAGATTCAATCCGAAGCCACCGAGCAAGCGCGATCCGTCTTGAGTTCGCTCTCCGCCGGCGATGCCGTTCCGTATCTCATGGCGTTGGAACTCGATCGGAATCTCGTCCTGCTCAAAGAACTTCCCGCAAAGACTTTGGGAAAGATTCTCAAGGAAATGAGCCAGGGTGACGACGAACAAAGGCAGCGGAGTGCGCAGATCTTTGATGCCCTCAGCCGTGGAGAACCGGAACTTTCCGCCACTCGAACCCCTGACCAAACCGCCGCTACGCCTACGCGACCGCTGCAGTAAGGCAGTTTGTTTCGAGCATCCGGGACGGCATTAGGAGTCCGCTGGATGTCGAGTGAAATTGGGTTGCTTACACAAAGTTCTCCGGGTGTGTCTTCCTCAGAGGCACAAAATAAGTCGACACCACGGAAATCGTCTCAAGATTCGACGCCGTCAATCTTCGCCAAGAAGCTTCAGGATCGGCGGTCCACCGATTCCGCAAAGAAGCCCGAGCCGAAACGGCTGAATCGGCCTGCACCACAGCCAGAGACCGATCAAACGCCGACCGCGGAAGATCGTTCGCCAATTGCGAACTCGGTCCAAGCCGACGAACAAAACTCGAAGCCAGAAAGTCATGAGGAACCCGGCGGTGACGTCGGAGAGATTGCTCTCGTGACGTCGGAGGCTCAACAGCCCTTCCCACAGGAATTGCCAACTCGCCAGATTCGGTTGGTGACAGATTCGGTGCCGACGCAAGATGCAAACGCATTTCAGTTCAAAGCGCCGAGCGGGTTTGTTGCTCAGTACACCAGTCAAAATACCGGTGCGGAAGAATCTTCCGAAGCCACAGCGACTGACGAAGCCCCTGAAATCGATTTGCAGATAGACACCATTGAGATCAATTCCAACACGACTCAAACAGACTCGTCGTCAATTGAATCAGATGACTCGGAAGTTTCGCAACGAGAAACGGACGACGGAACAACTCTCGAAAACTCTTCGGATCTCTATCGAAATACTACGATCCGTGAAAACGGCCAAAATCGTTCAGAAGCGGTTGACAACGACGCTGAATCGGCGGGTAGTCCACAGGTGACAGACGATTTCCGTCAGAACAACGATTCTGTTCCAACGGCTTCAGAGATCCCCTCTGAGACTTTTGTCACGACATCAGAGAACTCGAGTGAGGAGTTCTCAACAGAAGTGGAACAAGAGCCAGTCGAGCCGACCGCAGAGGTCACGACGGATCAAACTATCCGACAAGCGACGTCGAATCCTGCAACGGAAAGACCAGTCACAGCAAGGACTGAACCAAGTTCAGCGAAACCTAACAGCTCCGACTCGCATGAGGTGGAGGAAGTCGATTCTCAGAGTTCGCAACACAATTCTTCGGATACGAACTCTTCGGGGTATGCAATCCGACCGAATGACCAACTCGAGACCATCGTGGCGAATCCGCGACCGGAAGTCCGTAAGCAGGTGGCTGTGGACGACGTGGATTCCAACCCGACAGAAACAAAATCAATCGATAGCAACTCGTCGTCGAGCGAAGCCTTGCCACCAGTGACTAACCGGACATCGGCGTTGGCCGGGCGTGAGGTGACTAGTCCACAAACGGAGGGGACTGAGTCTGCTTCGCGAGTGCAAGCACTTGTCGACCGTGTGGCAGAGGCTGTCGAGACAGCTAGTCGTCAGCAATCGACACGTCCTTTGAGAATTCGACTCGATCCCCCGGAACTTGGTGTATTAAGCATTGAAGTTCACAACCAAGGCGGTCAGGTTTCGGCTCGCTTGCAGGTGGAGTCGTCCGCCGCACAGCGTCTGCTGCTTGAACATCTTCCACAACTTCAAGACGCCCTCACCCAGCAAACGGGCGGGACAACCCAAGTCGAAGTGCAACGCGGCGAACCGTCAAACTCCGACTCGCAGCAACATGGGTTCGCCCAGGATCAGTCGAACTCGCGTCAGCAGCAAGAGCGTCATCGGCAAACCGGCTTAGCCGATGGTCCCACACAAGACAGCCCCGAAAAACCTGACGAGATCAATCAGACAACAAGATCGACAGAAGGAAAACCACGAAGGAACGACC
The DNA here is from genome assembly GCF_984380535.1 of Thalassoroseus sp. NCBI lineage: Bacteria > Pseudomonadati > Planctomycetota > Planctomycetia > Planctomycetales > Planctomycetaceae > Thalassoroseus > Thalassoroseus sp. The sequence goes on along the minus strand of NZ_CFHRBF010000002.1, from coordinate 94,962 downwards.
TCGTCGGGATCGATATTGAAGTTTAGTCGTCGTGACGATTTTTCTAGAGATCACATACTCGCCTGCAAGTCGTGTTAGGACCGCCAGCATTGACAACTCGGCCTGAATGGTTTTCAAACTGTTACCATAGATTGAGTGAGATTTTCCATGACTGTTAGTGCAACCAGCGCGGCCGGAGCGAGTTCGACAAGTAGCACGCAAACCGGAAAAGGGTTGAATGGGCTCTCGTCAGAGGCGTTCCTCCAGATGATGATCACGCAACTTCAGAACCAAGACCCTCTTGAGCCAACTGGTAACGACGAGTTGCTAAATCAAATCTCACAAATGCGGTCCCTGCAATCAAACATCGAACTCGGCGAGACGCTAACTTCGATCACTAACAATCAGCAACTCTCCTCGGCAGCTTCCTTCATCGGAAAAACGATCACGGCATCGGTACAGACCGCCGCTGGTTCGCGTCAGGTGTCGGGCGTGGTGACGAGAGCATTTGTGGCTGAGGGACAAGCTTTTATTGGAGTCGGGGACGACAGCATTCCGGTGTCTGGCGTTCATACGATTCACCAATCGTAGATCGCCTAATTCAAATCGAACCCTAGTCATCGATTGCGGCGTGCGAATATTCTATTCGCCCACGAGTCCGATTGTGCCGATAGTTAGGCAAGATGTCGGCTTCGTTCGCCGAGATCGCAAAATGAGTTTAGCGAGGATTACATGGGTCTCACATCGGCACTCAATACGTCTTTGAATGGATTGGCGTTGAACGAAACCACGATCGACGTATTGGGCAATAATATTGCCAATGCGAACACGACGGGTTTCAAAGCGTCAAAAGTGCAGTTTGCGACTCAGCTTTCGCGAACGCTGTCCGTCGGTTCTCGGCCGACTGCAACTGACGGCGGAACTAACCCAAGGCAAATCGGTCTCGGAGCAAACGTTTCTGCGATTGTGAAGGACTTTAGCCAGGGATCGATCACGAATAGTACAAGTCCGTCTGACTTGGCGATTGAAGGTGACGGATTCTTCATCCTCGATGGTAATGCTGGCAACATTTATACACGCAGCGGAAACTTCACGCTGAATAGTTCGAGTACGCTCGTCAATGCCGACGGTCTAAGAGTCCAAGGCTATGGGGTTGACGAAGACTTCAATCTCGTTCGAACTCAATTGACTGATATTGAGATTCCGCTTGGAGAACTCAATGTCGCAGAGCGAACGAACAATGTGTCACTCAACGGAGCACTCTATCCCGGGGGGACAGTTTCGCTCAATGGTGCGCTTGTGACAAGTGACCCAATGACTGAGACATCAACCGGCAACCCCGCGACTGTGGCCTCCCTGCTGACTGACTTGGAGGACTCAGGGGGCAATCCACTGTTTCCAGTGGGCGAGACGATCTCTTTCGGCGGACGCAAGGGGGGGCGAACACAGACTCCTCAATCGATGGAGGTTACCGCTTCTTCGACGCTTCAAGAGTTGGTCGACTTGATGCAAGGGGCACTTGGCATTCACTCAGGCGGCACCATTCCTGCGGACGGTAACACCACAACAGCCCCTGGAGTGACAGTAACCGGTGCCGGAGAGTTTCAGATTCTCGGGAACCGAGGAGCAGCAAATGACCTGTTAGTTTCCGGCTCTGATCTTACTGTAACTAACGGTGCCTTAATTGAGCCGACGAGTCTCGTCTTTGACAAGTCTGAATCTGCGATTGGTGAAAGTACCGTGACGGATTTTGTCGTGTTCGACTCTCTCGGCGAACCGTTAACAGTCCGACTGTCTGCCTACCTTGAGTCCAATACACCGAGTTCCACCACGTTTCGCTACTTCTTCGAAAGCGATGATGATAGCGATCTGAGTACGGTGTTAGGTGATGGAACAATTACATTCGACGGTGAAGGCCAGTTGGTCGGCGATGGCGTGCGAACCTTCTCGATTGATCGAAACAACACAGCCGCCATTAGCCCGATGCAGATTCAAGTGGATTTCTCGCAGGTTTCAGGTCTATCCTCTGGGCAAAGTGCTTTGGGGTTGGAATCACAAGACGGTTCCGAGCCAGGAACGTTAACTAGTTTCGTCACGGATGAAACCGGTATTATCAACGGCATCTTCGACAATGGTGTTATTCGCACACTCGGGCAAGTGACCCTTGCACGGTTTTCGAACTCGCAAGGTCTGATTGAAGCTGGTGGGACGAACTATCTCGAAGGTGTGGGAAGTGGCCCGCCATTTATCGTCACGCCTGGAAGTCTCGGAGCTGGCACGGTGCGTTCGGGATCGATCGAGCTTTCGAATACCGATGTCGGGCGGAACCTCGTCGATTTGATCGTGGCCTCAACGAACTACCGTGGTAATGCGAGAGTTATCGGTTCGGTACAAACGCTGGTGGATGAACTTCTCGTTCTCGGGCGGTAGAGGAATAGACGATGATTAAACTAACACGTCTGAGTGGCGAGGAGTTTGTCGTCAATGCCGAGTTGATTCGGATGGTTGAGAGCCGACCGGACACGTTCGTCACACTGACCACCGATGATCGGTTTATAGTTCGCGAAAGTGTCGCAGAGGTCGTGAAACGCAGTCTAGCATACCGCCGTTTAACCAATAGCAGTCTAGCAGACTCGTATCTCGACTCTCGTGCTGCCTAAAGTGGCTCGGCGATCTCGATCATTCGTTTTGTGAGACTATTATCGTTTTGCAAGTTGTGCCTGCTTATAAGAGCTGAGTTGACAGTTTGTAGTCGCGTTGCTGACTAAGAGTCCGAGAGTGTTCATAGCGGAAAGTACGAAGCGATGGACAAAGCGACCATCGGAGGATTAGGGGCAGGTATCTTCCTGCTTATCCTCTCCATCATGATTGCACCGGGGTCGAGCTTCGCCGCGTTTATCGACTATCCGTCGCTAGCCGTTGTTGTGGGTGGTGCAATCTCTGCGACTTTCATTGCGTTTCCGATGGGGACGGTGTTTCAAGTTCACAAAGTGATCTTGAAGAGTTTTTTCCCCAAGCAGCAGCCGTTGACGCCGGTGATCTTTCAGTTAGTCGAGTTCGCAGAACTTGCGCGTCGAGAAGGAATTCTGGCGTTGGAGAGTCGCACGGGGGATATCGAAGATCCGTTCATTCTCCTTGGGATTCAGATGGCGGTGGATGGAACCGATACTGAACTCATGGAGGCGATTCTACGTGCCGAGATGGATGCAATTTCCGGTCGTCATAAGACTGGGAAGTCTCTAATGGATACTGTCGGGCGGTACGCACCGGCTTTCGGCATGATCGGCACTTTGATGGGGCTGATCATTATGCTTGGCAACATGGACGATCCGGAAGCCATCGGCCCGGGGATGGCAGTTGCATTGATCACGACGCTCTATGGGGCAATCGTTTCGAACTTGTTCTTCTTGCCATTCGCCGACAAGCTAGCGTTCTATAGCAAACGCGAAATGGAGATTCGTGAAGTGATCGTTCGCGGGCTGGTAGCCATTCAGGACGGCGACAATCCACGCGTCTTGGAACAAAAGTTAATGACTATGCTTCCACCTGCGGAACGAGCAAAGGCGAATCAGAAACAAGAGGCCGCTGCCTAGGTTCGTTGCTGTCAGCAGCGGTTCTCGTAGTCGGCCCCACCTTCGCCTCAAGAACGGAAAGTTCAAACATGGCTGAAGAAGAGGACGATGTTCCAGGCGTTCCCGAGTGGGTGGTGACGTACGGGGATATGATGTCCCTGCTGCTGACCTTCTTCATTATGCTCGTCTCCTTGAGCGAACTCAAAACGGACAGTGGTTCCGTCCGCGCCGCCCTCGATGCCTTGCGTGAGTCCTTTGGGAACACTGATGGACGGGCAAGCATGCCTGGGCGATCGCTGCAACATACGAGCGAGTTCAACAAGCGTGGCTCCGCCGGCAATACATCCGAAGGTGGTGTCAAACGCGCCGGTCGCGAGTCGAGCGGAAACGCCGGTGAACATACCAGCGGCGAACGAATCAATCATGGCACGCAGTTGACTTTAGGTGGGCCGGTTTTTTTCGATCGCTTTTCTACGGAACTGACGACTCGGATGGAAACCAATCTTCGGGGCGTCGCTAAGGATTTGATTGAACACAATGGTCTGATTGTCGTACGGGGCCACACAACACGGGAACCCCTTCCCGCAGGTGGACTGACAACGCAGAATCAAAACAACGAGCGGCAAACGTTAGTGGACAAAATGGACCTGGCCTTTGCCCGGGCGACGGTTGTGGCGGATGTGCTGATCGCTGAAGGCGTTAGTCCGACAAAGATTCGCGTGAGTGCTGCCGGTGATACGGAAACTCACCTGTTGACTCGCGAAGTCGCTCAACAGGCTCAAAATCGTCGGGTTGACGTATTTACGATTGGTAGCTATAGGGATGCTGAAAACTCGCAGGCACGAGAAAATGGGAACTAAACCACTTAGTTTGTGTAAGTTTCCAGTTTGTGGACAAACACATGCTAAATTGAAAGTGTGAGTATCCCCAATACTTCTCCCGCCATGGTATCGAGCTGATTCATGGCCGGGTGAAAACTGCCTAACCCACTGATTTTGTCATGTTGAAATTGATCATTGTAGTTGTTGTATCAGTTCTCGGGTCCGCCGGCGCGACCTACTTTCTGGTCAAACCAGCAGCTTCGGCTGAAACCGAAGCAACCGCGATTGAAGAGGAACCCGAACCGGATTTGGTCGAGGTGGTAATTGACACTTTCAATGTCAGCAATCGCGTTGCAGCTCCCGGAGCGGTCATTCATATTCGGTTCAAGTTGGTAGCCGGAATCCCCCAGGGGCAAGACATGAGTTTTGACGAGGCCATCAACAAAACAATGTCGGCCCGGGTGCGAGAAGCGATTGTCGGTGTGGCTCGTAGTTGTAGCATGGATGATATTCAAGACCCGGAACTGAACGTCATCAAACGTCAGATCAAAGAGAAGATCAACAAAGTCTTGCGAAAGAGCATGGTCACCGAGATTTTCGTGAGTGACTTTCGCACCATGGAGCAGTAAGTCTCAATCGAGCAAACGTGTCGCTCGTATGAACAGACACGTTGAATCCAGCGGCTGACTGACATCGGTGCCGCTCTCGGTTGAGGCACTTTAAGGGAGACCACACGGACGTGGCCGATCAGGACGATGACCTACTCAGACCGGATGAAATTGAAGCCCTGCTAGGTGCAGCAGGTGATTCCAATGCCGGTTCAGCTTCGGCCCAGGATCCGTCACAGCAACTCGATCCGAGCGAAATCGAGGACTTACTGGCTCAGGCTCAAACAGGCTCTGATCCCTCGTCGACCGATCCCAAGACTGAAGAGTTGTTGGATCAAGCCGAAGCCGACTTGGCGGCTGCTTTGAGTGGCAGTGCTCGATCCGAGAGCCAGCTAGATGCTCAGCAGGCCCAGCCTTTTCAAATGCCCTCGTTTGACAAATCGTCAAGCAATTCAGGGCCGACATTACCGCTGACGTTTTTGCAAGACGTCGAACTCGATTTGCGAATCGAACTTGGGCGTACGGAACTGCTTATTGAAGACATTGTCAAGCTTCGTGAAGGCTCTGTGGTGTCTCTCGATAAGCTCGCCGGCGACCCCGTGGACATTCTCGTCAACGGCCGACTTGTGGCTCGGGGCGAAGTTCTCGTGCTCAATGATAATTTCTGCGTCCGAGTCGCTGAGATTCTTGCACCGACTTTCTAAAGCGGTCGAGTCTCGTGAGTATGCGTTGCTTCTCAAAGACGCAAGGAACGCTATTCTGCCAACCGCTACGGACTCACAATGCGTGGCCAACAGTGCGAACTGCACAGGCTCCCTTGAGTTCGCGCGCGAATCGTTCTTGACAAAACTCGGGGATTCGTAGTAAACACCGTTCAATCAGAACCGGAGTGCTAACGACGGAGTGCTCTAGGCGATGGTCGGATGTGCCGAATTGATCCCCGATGCGAGAGCTACAGATTTCGCGGTCGATCGGAAGTCTATTTCGAAAGGACTCGAAATGCATCGCGCACTGTTAGCGACATGGATTGCAACGGGAACCCTGTTGCTGGCATCGAACGCTCCTGCTCAGGATCTGCGATTTGCAGATCAACGACAGCAACAGCCGGCTTCAATCGGTACGCCAAGTCGCCCGTTGCCGACACGTCCAGAGACGTCTGCTATCGATTCGCTAGAGAACGCCAGCGGTCGAGGTGCTGGCTCGTCATGGGGAACTTTAGTTGCCCTTGCGGTTGTTGTGGGTCTTATACTCGTGACCGCAAAGTTCTGGCGTCGATTCGCACCCACTGCTAGCCAGTCGTTACCGCCAGATGTTGTTCGTATTCTGGGGAAGAAGCCGCTTGATAGTCGGCACTCACTCACGCTGGTGAAGTGTGGTTCGCGAGTTCTTGTGCTTGGCTTTTCTCCCCACGGCATGCATACACTCACGGAAATCACAGAAGCTGCCGAAGTCGATCTCCTAGCCGGACTTTGTACGTTGCCTTCATCTGGAACGCCCGGCACTACCACGTTTGGTGACTTTTGGAAGCGGGCACCTGAGCAAACCAATTCGGCGGTTGATTCGGCTCCCTATGAATCGCCCCAGATGGAGCGATACGCGGATAGTCATGCTTAAGGCACTTTCACGTCGAATCGTAGAACTTTGTGATCAGCCGATGACCGCGCGCCACTTATGTTACTTCGCAGTAGTCGTTGCTTTGTGCGGACTCTTTGCGCCACGAGCCGTCTACTCACAGCAAACTCCCAATGCGCGGGCTTTCGTTCCCCAGCGTCCGTTGGCTCAGCCAAACCAACCGGATCAACAACCCAATGGGCAACCGGTGGCACCCGCCGGACTTCCCAATGTGCCGGAGTTGCTCTCACCAGACGGTCTCCCATCGACACTCAAGATACTCTTGCTGCTGACCATCCTAAGTTTAGCACCGTCGATCTTGATTATGACGACGTGTTTTATCCGTTTCATCGTGGTGATGGGACTATTACGGCAAGCATTAGGCACACAACAACTACCACCCAACCAAGTTGTGATTTCACTGTGTCTATTCCTGACGATGATGGTGATGGGGCCGGTTTGGAAACGTGCGTATGACGAAGGAATCTCGCCCTATACACGAGGTGAGTTGACAGCCCCGGGTGATACGAGCGACGAAACCTTAGCACGCGGCTGGAAACGAACGGCTGCGCCAATTCGCCAGTTTATGGCTGAACAAATCGAACGGACCGGCAATGGCGATACCGTCTGGATGTTCGTGGAATACCACCGCCCTGCTCCCGAGAGTCCTGAATTTCAAAACTATGTAGAACCCCAAAGCTATGATGACCTTCCACTGAGCGTACTAGTCTCGTCCTACATGTTGAGTGAACTCAAAACGGCATTTGTAATCGGCTTCCAGATCTATTTGCCGTTCCTTGTCATTGATATGGTCATTGCATCGATCTTGATCAGCATGGGTATGATGATGTTACCTCCTGTACTGATCTCGTTGCCATTCAAACTATTACTGTTCGTAATGATCGATGGGTGGTATCTGACCGTGGGAATGCTATTAGAAAGCGTTCGCTAATTGATTGTTATCTTTAGAAGCTAGAGCAGTCGACAACCAATTGTTATTATGATTGTCTCACGGAAGTCGACACAACAGTCGAGTCCTGTCTACCGAGGATACAGCAGGCCGTAAGACGGTCTTAGACGAGTTACTGGAACGGATTGTAGGATGACGGCAGATCAAGCAACCGAACTAATGCGTTCAGCCATTCTCTTGTCACTCATCATCGGCTTGCCGGTTATGCTCACTGCGGTTGCAGTCGGTCTTGTGATCAGTGTGTTTCAAGCCGTCACACAGTTGCAGGATCAGACTCTAAGCTTCGTCCCTAAAATTATTGCAATGATGGCAGTGCTCTTATTCGTTCTACCTTGGACCCTGGAGCAGGTTGTCGAGTATTCGCAGGAGGTGTTTGAGAACGTCGCACCCAACCTGACCCAATCTCCATTGTGATCGCCTTGACTATGGGGTTCTTGCAATCATCGTCGATCGCAGATGTTCTGTCGTCTAGCATAGTCGATGGTCTCCTCGTCCGGTTCTACGTTTGGAACTTGGTTTTTGTTCGGCTTAGTGGACTGATGATCGTTGGTCCCCTGTTCGGCACACCTGCAGTTCCGATGAGGGTCCGCGCTCTGATGGTGCTCAGTCTTTCCGTCTTGATTGCTCCGTCAATCTCACTCCAAGAATCAAAAGCCCTCGCGGTTATCGATCGCAATAACGATCAGTTCATTAGCCCAGATGAAGTCCCGGAAAGCTGGCTAGGCCGGTATCGTGTCGCGGTTGGGATTTGGGGGGAAGACTCGGTCGGCATTGCACAATTGGCTGCGATTTGGCGGATCCCGTTGACGATCACTGATTATGCACGAACGATGATCGGTGAAGTGTCGTTGGGATTTGTATTAGGGCTGGGAGTCTTTACGGTACTGTCCGGATTGCAACTCGCAGGAGAGATGATCGACCAACAGGCAGGGACCGCGCTCGGAGAGATTTTCAATCCAGGGCTAGGCACGACTTCAGGTCTCGGTGGACAAGCGATTTATCTCTTTGGAATGACCGTGTTCCTTGTCATGACACCTGTCGGCGGTCATCTGATGATCCTCACCGCTTTACTGGAGACGTTTCAAACACTACCCATCGGCGAGGCGTGGGTATCTGTCGGTGTGATATCGCTCCTTATTGATTTAGTTCATCAGTCGCTCGTGCTAGCGATTCAGGTCGCCGCTCCGGTTCTCGCTACCACATCACTTCTCGCATTGGTAATGGGATTCCTAGGACACACGACACCGCAGATCAACGTGTTGGTCGTTGGCTTCCCGATTCGAGCTATGGCCTCATTGTTGGTTTTCTCATTATCGTTCTCGGGTGCAGCGCGGTTGGTGATCGACTTGATTCCTTTGACGATCCGTGCACTCACGAACGCAATGGCTGCTAGCTAGTGATTCGATATGGCTGATACGTCTCAGGATCGCACCGAGGAACCGACAGAGAATCGTCGGCAGGAAGCGCGTAAACGTGGCCAGGTCCCGAAAAGTTCCGACCTGACGGCTTCCGGTCTCATGCTCGCCGCCGCAACTTCGATCATGATGTTCGGGTTTGAGATAACCCAGGCACTATGTGAGATAACTGCAGGTTCACTCACGAATGCCTCCCCTAGCATTCTTGACAAAAATGCCGCTCTGGTACTTCTCCGCAGTGCTGTCGAGCGGGGTTTGCAGACAGTCCTGCCTCTGATGGTACTGATGTTGCTCGCGGCAGTCGGACTCAATGTGATGCAAGTCGGTTTCCTAGTCACGACCGAGGCCCTGCAACCGAAGTTCTCTCGTTTAAATCCATGGGCAGGATTTCAACGAATCTACTCTGTGCAAGCAGTTGCGAAACTTGGGATGAGTCTTGGGAAACTCGCACTGATCGTCACGATTGCAATTCTGTTCCTAAGCACGATACTGCCATCGCTAGTTCAACTCGGACATGTCGAGTGGGATCCTGAGCGATTGGACGTGGCCAATGGGGCTTTTCGTGAAACTCAAATTGCGGGTGTGCTCTGGACAGGGGTTCGTGACAGTCTCGTTGCGCTGGCGTTTGCGATGGCTTCAGCACTAATTGCTTTAGGCGTCGCTGACTGGGCGTTTCAACGTTGGAAACATACCCAAGATCTCAAGATGACCAAGCAAGAAATTCGCGATGAAATGAAGCAGATGGATGGCGACCCGCATATCAGACAGCGACGTCGTGAGGTTCATCGTAAACTCGCTGAAGCCCGTGAGATTCAGCAAACCGAGACGGCCGATGTCGTCATTACGAACCCGACACACATCTCAGTTGCGATCAAATACGACCCGATGAAATCGTCCGCACCAATCGTGGTTGCGAAAGGACAGGGAGAAATCGCACTCAAAATTCGGCAAATTGCAGCGGCACATGGGATCCCGATTATTGAACGAAAACCACTAGCGCGAGCACTCTATGCACAAGTGAAAGTGGGGCGAGAAATTCCGCTGGAAATGTATGAGGTCTTTGTCGAGATTCTCGCATATGTCTATAGTTTGACTGGCCGACAGCCCAATGAACTGAAGTCGATGTAATCGGTTTGGGACTCTCGGGTCTTATGACTCTCTAAGAGGTTGTAATTTGATTAGGATGCATTGCTAGCTTTGCGAAGCTGACGAACCATGCTGGACACTAGAATCGTCGCGATCAACAAAATGAATAACGAGCCGATGTTGAGTGGGCCTTCTTGGGACCACCAAACGATGCAATAGCCGAGCGAACCTGCTAGAGCTACATAGTACATGAATACGATCGCTGTTTTGCGGATAATCGTCCCCTCGTGACCGAGGAGGCCCACAACTGCAGAGGCTGCGACGACATTGTGGACGCAAATCGTATTGCCCGCGGCCCCGCCGACGGCTTGCAATGCGACAATCCAGACAGGATCGACTAGGATTTTGACGCCGACTTCATACTGAAACAGCGAAAACATCATATTGCTTACGGTGTTGCTCCCAGCGACGGCAGCGCCAATACCACCGATCAGCGGCGCAAATAATGGCCAAGCCGCTCCTGTGAGTTTTTCAATGCCGTTCGCAAGTGCAATGGGCATTTCCGGGTATCCTGCTTGTCCGGCAGAACTATTGATAAAGACTTGAACCATCGGGACAGTGAAGACAAGTGCAATCGATGCTTTAGCGACTGTCGCTAATGACGTTTGCCAAGCACTGCGATAGCTCGTCCAAGTCATTCGGTGAAGCGCGACTGTGGCCAGTGAGACAGCAATAAAGATTGTCCCAGGTAGATACAGTGGTTCGACGGTTCGCGAAATCGATGTTCCTAGGATTGCTGGGAACGGAATCTGTACGGATCGAATCCACTCGAGTATTGGAAGGGCTTTGAGACGGGTGATGACTAGTAGTGCTGCGACAAGTACATAGGGAGACCATGCAAGCCGGCTTGAGATGTTTCGACTTGTCGTGACTCGTTCCGGAGTTTGAGCCCCGATCCAATTCGGGTCCCACTGATCTGATGGCTGGAAAAGCCAAGGCTCGCCAGATGGAATGAGCCAACCGCGTTTGGCAACCGGGATGACGATTGCTAGTCCACATAAGCCGCCGATCAACGAGGGGAACTCTGGCCCAAGCAAGAACGCGACTAAGACATACGGGATTGTCATCGCGAAGGCCGCAAAAATGGCGAATTTCCAGACGGCCAAACCCTCTCCCCACGAGCGGTTCTTTCCAAAGAATCGCGTCATAATTGTCACAAGGGCTAGCGGAATGAAGGTACCGATTAAAGCGTGAAGCACCGCAACGCGAAAGCCGATAAGTGCGATGAACTCCGGCCAAGTGGAACCGGTTTCGATCGTGATATTCCCCGAAAGTCCTGTGCTGACTCCTACGAGTATCGGAGTTCCAACTGCACCAAACGAGACCGGCGTGCTTTGAATAATCAATCCGGAAACGACAGCTGCCATCGGCGGGAACCCGAGGCCAACGAGTAGCGGGACAGCAATGGCCGCAGGCGTTCCAAACCCCGCGGATCCCTCGATGAATGAGCCGAACAGCCACGCCACGATGATGACCTGAATTCGTCGATCAGGACTGATTTGGCTGAACGTCTCGCGAATTCTACCGAGTGCCCCGCTCTGTTCGAGCGTGTTCAATAACAGAATGGCTCCGAAAATAATGTAGAGCAATTCGCCGGCGATAATGAGCCCCTTAAGACTCGCGGCGGAGACATGCGTAATGGGAATCTTCCAGACGAACGCTGCAAGGCAGGTGGCAGTTGCGTAACAGATTGGCATTGCGCGACTGGCTGGCCATCGAAGAACGACCAGGAATAACACGACACTCAAGATCGGTAAGAGTGCGAGGGCGGCGAGCAAACCGGTTGACATGAGGAAATCCTTGCAGACGTGTCGGAGTAGACGCGGACATCTTACAAGGTTGGCGGCGGATTCACGAGCAAGAACCTGGCTTATGACTACTTAAACGACTTACCACAACACACCGTGTCTGAAACGGTGTGTTGGCTTTGTCGTCTAGTCTTCGGCCTGCGACCAATGTGTGCGATACACTTGAGAGCGTGCTAGCACGTACGTCACTTTAGATGTTGTTGTAGTCGAGAGAAAAGACGGTGCTATTTGCCTATCACGAAACAGCAATCAGTATGATCGAAAGCAACTTGCTCTAACGACGTATTCGACCAACGGTGTCACTTTGCGTGAAGCTCTCGACTTCATCGAGTGAGAGTAATGCGAAGTCACCATGTATGGCGTGCGTGAGCGCTGCAGCTGCGGTGGCAAACTCGACGGTGTCTTGCAAACTTTTTTTCTGGAGACGACCAAAGATGAGCCCGGCGGCAAATGCATCACCAGTTCCAATTCGATCGAGTGGCACAAGTTCATAAATACGACTTGTTACCGTTTCGGAGTCTTCAAAGATCGTAGCGTAGTAATGATGCACTCCCAACTTTGTTATCTGCCGGTCCGTGTATGCGACGGTCGAAAGGCTATATTTTTCACTCAATTCTTGAAGACTAGCAGATCCTTGTGAGGAGATGCCAAAGAACGTACTGGCATCGTGTTCGCTACCGATGAAAACGTCGGCAAGTTCAAGATAATGAGGTAGAACTTGGGCAGCTTCTTCGATGCTCCAAAGCTGACTTCGATAGCCGCAATCGAAACTGATTGGAATGCTGAGTTTCCTGGCAGTCTGAATTCCTTCTGTCAGAATCGCCCGCACGTTGTCGCCAATTGCGGGGGCGGTTCCTGTGAAGTGGAACCAGCTGGCGTCCGCGAGAATCGCTTCCCAATTCACATCGCTTGGTTGGAGGGTGCGGAATGCGGTTGCATTGCGATCATAGATAACCTGTCCGCTTCGGGGCGGAACTGGTGACTCGACGAACAGCAAACCGAGTCGTTCGCCGCCACGTATGATCGAATCGGTCTGCACTCCGTATCGGCGAAAGTAATTGACACACGCTTGACCAATCGCATGAGACGGCGCACGGGACACAATCCGGCTCGGGATGTTCCATTGAGCAAGTGCGACTGCAACATTTGCTTCGCCGCCGGTAAAAGACGCTGCGAATTGATCGGTCTGCACGAAACGATTCGAATTCGCGGCGTCTAGACGCATCAGCAATTCACCAAACGCAACCACCGTTCGTGGATTCGCCATGCGTGTCGATTTCCTCAAGGTCAATTATGCTAGGACGGAGTCGCGGAGAATGACGGTAGGATCAACGTGCGGGCCGCAACTCGTTCAATCAGATTGGATTCGACGACTTTACGGCGGATGTCCGGTAGGTGGCCGTCACCGGCGCAGAACACGCACTTCGCCAACGCAATTCGGCCTCTTCCGCCACAGATCTGGCAGTCGGCACCCTGGATTCTTTGACCACGAAGGTCACCATCGAACGACCAAGCCTGATCGAGCGTTTCCGCACGCAACCAGTATTCGCGTCCTAACGGATCGGCCACTCGGAAACGCTGATTGCCCCGCCGACCGATTGCAACCACATAATGCCAAGTTCGGGCCGAACTTCTGACGAGCATAATCGGCGGTCGATTCCGGTTGATCAAATCGACGACGTCGGCCAGTGTCGCGCCGCGTTTCATTTCGGATTCGAGCCCGTGTTCGTACAGTGCTTTCTTCACGCGACTTGGCCATGTGAAGCCGATCTCGTCTTTGCCGAACTTCAGCAGGCGTGTGCCAGCGGTTTGCTTGACGTCTTCGATGTCGGCGGGAATACCGTAGTACTGCAGCAACATCGAGCAACACGTCGGGCCACAACTGATCGGATCGGGCTGCTTGAGAATCGGGAAATTTCGCAGCAACATCAGGCGGCCATCGTCGACCGATTGAGAGAGACGCATCGTCTCGGCATGTGCAGGCACGGGGCTGAGGAGCCAACCGAAGAGACCGAGAACACCGCCGCGAAGGTAATCTCGACGTGTGAGTCGTGATGTTCGAAATGCTTTGGACATGGTAGCCACCATCGTTGATGTGTGAAACCAGTCGCGATTGGGCCGGTTCGCGCGAGAAGCCGACGACGCAGAAAGGCGTTAGGGATTTGATACAACGAATCGGTCAGATCGATTATCGTGATTGAACGAAGACGTCGTCGGTCCCTGTTCGGTTGGAGATTCGGACGTGTGATTTGGCACAATCGGCAAAGTCTGCCCATTTGCAACCAAAACACACGCCCCCGCTAATCTTAGGATGGGTTTTCTTGAGGAGTTTCGACACTTCCGAGCCCAGTTTCTCGGAAAATGTCCGAACTTTTTTAGCGGACCCGATGGTCGATTGATTCTCGGGCCATGCAGTTAGTGAATCGAGTAATACGTCCAGATCGCAGCTAACGACATCACTGCAATGGTGTAGAGGAACAGGATCGTCAGCATCTTACCGATGGCACCACCGGCCTGACTGTCGTCGGCGTCGAATTGTTTCAATTCTTCGTCGTTGAACAAGGGTTCGTCAGTAGCCACTGCCTTCTCCACGGGCTTTTCAGCAACTGCTTCGGTCGATTCTGACGTCATGATTGGTATGTACCTCCAGGTTCGCCGGGGTCGGCGCTCTACTGACTACTGAAGCGAATTGATGTGTACTATGATATTTTGCCGCAATTTCCGGGAACTGTCGAGCGTTTTAATCCAAATTGCCCCTAAACCGACTTCACGAGATCCCCACCGAGGAGTTCCAGAAGGATGTTATCATGGGGATACGGATGTCCCAGGTGTTGCCGAAATGCTTCGCCTTTGGCGGCGCCAATGAGCTTGCCGCGTTTGGTGGCCCATTCTTCACTGCTGGTCATGTATTCATCGACGCCGTGTTGGGCTCGTAACCAAGCGCGTTGGCTGTCGTGACAAGCCAACATCTTCTGACGCAACTCGAACGTTTTCGAAATATCGACCACGAATTGCGGGGGAATATCCCGTCCGAAATAATCGATTCCTTCAAGCGGATCGACGTAGTAGAGATAGGGAATCTTCTTCGTGATCGGTGCTGGGTCCCATTGTTTTGTAACGTAATTGGGCACCGAGGCGGAGAAACACGCATCACGCACGAGATGACTGGTGACTTCGTGATCGCTCATGTAGTCGATCGGTGGAGCCGTGAAGACAATGTCCGGCCGGTGTCGACGGAGAGCTTCGGAGACACGACGACGACTGTCGTTATCATGCACGATTTGGAGGTCTCGGAACTCCAGACAGTCGCATTCGGCTCCGAGCAATTTGGCGGATTCGATTTGTTCTTGTCGGCGGACGGCGGCAATTTCTTCATTGCCCATTTCGGCGCTGCCGCCATCGCCAGGGGTCATGGTGATCATCACGATTTCACAGCCGGCATCCTTCAGTAATGCCAACGTTCCCGCACATTGAAATTCGATATCGTCGGGGTGGGCGTGAATTGCCATCACACGCGGGGGGGAATTCAAACTAGCCATGGTGAGACCTAGTGTCGACTCGTCAATCAAAAGGAATAAAAGCGCAACATATTAGGCAATGGTCTGCGATTCACAGACCGCGACAACCGTGTCAGGTTGAGCGTTGGTCCAATCGCATTCGCTCGGTACGATAACACAACCTGGGTGCGTTGTCTTGGAGCACCGCATTTGGTTTTTCGTTTTTTGGTTTGAACTTGGCGTCTTCTTTTATCATGTCCTCGATTCTTGAATCTGCGACCGTCTCGACGGCTGCCGTCCCCCCACGACGGTTACGCTGCACGAAAGTTCCCACGTTGGTGTTTCGCCGACCTACGGATGCCAGCCAGCATGTGGCACTCGTCATCGCTAGTTTGATCCGCGAGCATAATTCCGCGGGAATGCCCACGGTCATCGCACTTTCGGCAGGTTCGACACCATCGGCAGTCTATCGGCAGTTGGTCAGTTGGCATCGGGAAGATCGGCTGGACTTCTCCCGTACGATTGTTTTCGCGTTGGCAGAATGGGCGTCAATGCCGGCCGATTCCTTGCAAAGTCAACAGCGTTTCCTGCGGGAGTCGTTGTTGGATCATGTGAACATTCGAGCGGAGAATATCCACTTCCCTCCCGGCGAGGGCACGCCTGAAGAAATCGCGCGGAACTGTGAGGATTTCGAACGAGTTCTCGAGCAAGCCGGTGGCATCGATCTGTTGGTCGCAGGGATTGGACGCAATGGACATCTCGGCTTCAACGAACCTGGCGGCGATCGCAGTTCGCGAACTCGATTGGTTGCGTTGAATCCACGGACCCGACATACCGCCGCGTCGGACTTTTTCGGCGAAGAAAACGTGCCGGTGGAAGGCGTCACGATGGGGCTGGCAACGATGTTGTCGGCTCGGAAGATTGTGGTTATGGCGTTGGGCGAGCACAAAGCCTCGGTCATTCGGAAAACCGTCGAAGACGGTGTCACCGAAGACGTCCCCGCAAGTTTTCTGCAGACGCATCGCAATTCGGTCGTGGTGACGGACGAAGCTGCTGCTGGACGGCTGACCGCGATTACAACTCCCTGGCTTGTCGCAGACGTGGATTGGTCCGATGCCGAGGAAAAACGAGCCGTTATCTGGTTAGCTGAAGAAGTGGGAAAACCGCTGCTGAAGTTGGAGTCTGCCGACTTCATGAACCATCGCCTGCACAGTTTACTCCGTGAGCGCGGCCCAGTCGCTCGTATCCGTGAGCGGGTGTTTCAATCGTTGCTAGAGGGCATCTGCACGAAACCGGCTGGCGATACGCCACGCAAGATTATCGTCTTCAGCCCGCACCCCGATGATGACGTAATCAGCATGGGCGGGACGTTAATCACGCTGGCTGAGCAAGGTCATGAAGTGCATATCGCGTACATGACCAGTGGCAATATCGCCGTATTTGATCACGATGCATTGCGGCACATCGACTATGTCGAGCAATTCCAACGGATGTTCAATATCGGCACCAACGAGGACTTCGAACTCTATTCGCGTTTGCGTGCAGAGATCATAGCGAAACGCCCCGGCGATCCGGATTCGACGGAGGCGTTGCAAATCAAAGGGTTGATTCGCCAGACCGAAGCGATCGCCGGCGCCGAAGCTGCCGGAGTGCCCCGAAGTCGGCTGCACTTTCTCGATCTGCCGTTCTATCGCACGGGGACGGTTACGAAGAACCCGATCGGAGATGATGATATTGCGATCGTCGCGGATTTGTTACGGGAGGTGCACCCCGATCAAATCTACATGGCGGGCGATTTGGCCGATCCGCATGGCACACATCGCGTCTGTGCCGAAGCGATTTTACATGCCCTGCCCGTCGTCGCTGATTCGGTTCAGCCGGAGGTTTGGTTGTACCGCGGCGCGTGGCAAGAGTTTCCCCCATACGAAATCGAACGGGCCGTGCCACTCAGCCCGGAAGTCATGCTGCGGAAGAAAATGGCGATCTTCAAGCACGAGAGTCAGAAAGACCGTGCATTGTACCCAGGGCTCGACGAACGCGAATTCTGGGTTCGAGCCGAACAACGCACCAAAAACACCGCGAAAGTCTATAACGATCTTGGCTTACCGGAATTCTACGCCCTTGAAGGTTTCGTGCGACTTGGCTCGGAACTGTAGGTCAGGCTGTGCGTGACGATCTGACGATCGGCTACTGACCTACGGAGCTGTTATCACATCGTCAAACCAATTCCGGTAGCGATTCCGTGTTCTCGAGCAAGTACTGTGGGCGTCCGGAGAGGTCGGGCAAGGTGGTCGTTTCCGGGTCGATGCCGAGATGTCGATAGAGCGTGGCGAGAACTTCCGAGAAGTGCACCGGTCGTTCGACAGTTTCGCCGCCGAGTCGGTCGGTGGCCCCGATGACTTGACCCGTCCGAAATCCGCCACCAGCGATCAAGCCGCCGCCAACGGCTGGCCAGTGATCGCGACCGGCGTCTTTGTTGATTCGCGGCGTGCGACCGAACTCACCCCACGCAACCACGGCAACATCGTCGGCCAACCCGCGAATGTGCAGGTCCTCGATCAACGCGGCTAACGCCTGATCAAATTGCGGCAGGTGAGTTTTCTTCATGCCGTCGAAGTTGTTCGAGTGAAAGTCCCATCGACCGAAGTTCAGAGTCACCACTCGACAGCCAGCTTCCACCAACCGACGGGCCACCAGGAAATGTTCTTGGTTTCGAGGGGCACCGTCGCCATAGTTTTTCGGGTCTCCCTTGCCGTAGCGTTCTCGGACTTCGGCAGGTTCTTGGGAAACGTCCAACGCATCGGCGAGTTGACTCGATGTCAGAATATCAAAGGCTTGCTGTGTGATCGCATCCATCCCGTCGAGTGTGCCGGTCGCGTCCACATCTCGTCGGAGATTATCGAAACTATCCAACAACCGCTTGCGATCGCCCAGCCGATCTTGTGTGATGCCTTGGAGTGTCATGTCTTTTCGACTGGGGCCTGACGGACGAAATGCCGCATGTCCGACCCCCAAGAAACCGGGGAGTCCCGGCGAACCGTAGGGCGGATGACGGGCATCTGGTGACAAACCGACAAACGGCGGCACCGACGGATTCGTGGGCCCAAGCACGCGTGACGTCACCGCACCCATCGAAGGCCAACCGCCGGCAGGTTGGTTCCGTGTGTCGTGACCGGTATAACAAATGAACGAATCATGGGCACCGTTTGGCGATCCGTACACACTTCGCAGCGGAACGCACTTGTCCATGATTGCCGCCAACCGGGGCATGTGCTCGCAGATTTCGATTCCCGGCACATTTGTCGGGATCGGGCGGAATTCCCCACGGATCTCGCTCGGAGCATCCATCTTGAGATCGTACATGTCTTGATGCCCAGGGGCACCGCACATGTAGATCATGATGACGGCTTTTTTCGAACCGCGAATTCCGGACTTCGCTTCCGCTTGCAATAGCCCCGGTAATGTCAGTCCGCCAACGGATAACGCTCCCAACCGCAACGCATCGCGACGAGTAATACCATCGCAGAGTTTGTCACCATGTCCGGTGATAGAAAGCATGTTACACCTCAGGCAGGAGGAAGTCGGCAGGAGAGTTGCGGTCTGGTTATTCTAAGTATCAAAGACTTGTGATGCAAGTTTTCTGTGAAATTGCGGTTATGTCCAGTCGATTGCGTCGAACATCAACTGTAATTTATGACCGCGTTTCTGGTGAATCATCGTCACAAACCCGATTCGCCCCTGAAGATGTGCGCGGAAGTCCGGATGATCGTCACGGTTTTGCGACTCTGGACCAAAACGACGACAGTTATGCAAAATCGCACGGAGTCGATCGTAATCCTCGCGAACCACATTGGGATGTTGATTGACGAGCACTCCCGCCAACAACTGTCGATCACTGGCTGTTGCAACGTGCGTTTTGCGGTGCCGAATGGCAAAACCTTCGTCTAACAAAATCGCCAGTACCGCGACTCGAAAAGCATGCATTCGTCGTGCGAACGACCGGTCTCCAGAGAATGCCAGGTCGTCCGCATATCGGGTGTAATTCACGTCCCAAGTCTTAGCCAAGCCCGAGAGTCTGCAATCCAATCGGAACGCAATCAAGTTGGCCAACGCCGGCGATGTGGGAGAACCTTGCGGCAAATGGGGCGAACGAAAGAGTCGAATGGTGTTGGCTGGTTTTTTCTCCACCTCGTTCTGAAGAACGGAGTCCGGCACACTGTTTGTGCACAGCCCGGTGAGAAGTTTCGAAACCGTCGTCGGGTAACCGATCGTGCGAAAAATACCACGAATGCGGCTAGCCGAAACTGTGGCGAAGAAATTCTGTAAGTCCGTCCGTAGTAGTACGTTTTGTCCGCAGTGTGGTTCTACAAACGTGCGGATCGATCGTCCTCGGCAAAACCCATGCGCGTTCTCGTGAGTCGGAACATAGTTCAAGATACTCGTCAGGATTGAACGTTGAATTTCCCGAAGTCTGCGTTTCGGACTTTCTAAAAGCCGGGACGACCCGACTTTTCGTGGGATCCACTGATACGAATAATGTCGTAATGCTTCGTAGGACCGGTTTCGCTCCTGTCCGTGACAATCCGCAAACCAGTCCAATTGTCCTAAAGAAACCCCCAGCCAGTCCGCCAAATTCCTGGACGTCGCGAATGCAGGAATTGGCTCGCGAAGGACGATACTCGGATGAGACGCAAATTGTGGTTGGAGTTCGACGATGCCGAGAAGTTGCAATGGTCGAACTTGAGTCCAAAAATCAGGGCGACGCTGCCAGATGTCTTGTTCGACGAATCGAACAAGTCCTTCGAACGATGGAGGATCGGGAAATGACTCCAGCATTCGCTGAATAAACGGTGTCAGCCAACGCGGCCGTCCATCTTTGGGAAACGCTTGCCGAAAACGTACGGTGATCGCCGATTTTGTCCATTCTTTGGTTAGTAGAACTGTTGAGAGTTCCCAGCAGAACTGCGTAGGCGGCGACCATTTCGTCACGGAACTCACACGAAATGAGAGTGGAAAAAGGAAGCGAACCGCCCCACCATTCTTGTCTTGCGTGATAAACCGTGCGGCTTGCCGCACTGCGTATCATGCCATGAAATGCTAGCTTCGAAGTTATTCCCTAGGGTTACCCTAGAGATGTTCGTCACAATTGGAATTGTAACGAACACACTGGAGCGGATCGCTTCCTAGAAATGTTAGCCACCGCGCAGTGGTACCGTCAACCAGTGAAAACTTCCGGCATTGGCTGTTCAATTGTTTTTAACTGTTCAAGACTTTGTGGTGAGAAAACGATAACAACTGGGACAAAACATCAACCGGACAAATCATCAGGTTTTGCACGGTGGCGTCCGATTGACACTTCGTGTGGAGTGGAAAGCACGATGAATTCTACCAAACCACACAGTCGGATTCTGTTGAAGAATGTTCAAGTCTTGCGAGCGATCGCGGTCTTGATTGTTGTCGTGTTTCATGTCGCCACTGTTGAAGAAGTTCGCAATTACTCGACCAACTATTTAGCGCCGTTCATGCACTTCGGGAATGGAGGCGTGAACCTTTTTTTTGTGATCTCTGGGTTTATCATCACCTGGATCAATCGCGAAAAACTCGGCGATGCTAGCCAGATCCCGAATTATATTGTCCGACGGTTTTTGCGAATCTATCCCATCTATTGGGTGTGCTGGCTTTGTGCGTTTGGGGGCGGTCTCTATTTCCTTGGTCGATCCACGCCGTACTATGGAGTGGTTCCCAACGAACTCCTTTGCGAACTGCTCCTCTTGCCCCAGACTTGGAAGTTTTGGCAACTACCCCAGGCGTGGAGCCTGACTTGGGAAATTGTGTTCTACGGACTGTTCACAATTTTCCTAGTTCTCCCGCGACGATGGTTTCTGCCCGTTCTCGGTGTGTTTGCCACGATATTAGTTTTGAATCATTGGCAACAGTGGAGCGAAAGCTTTCTTCTCAATGTCATCCTCTTGAACTTTATCGGAGGATGTGTGTCGGCGTTGGCGTTATTTCGATTCGAAGGCCGAGGGGCGAAAACCGCCTTGGCCGTCGGTCTTGGAATGTTCGCGTTGGGGGCGATATCCAATTGGATCGGCTGGACCGATCGTGAACCCTTTGCCGACCGGGTTCTGTGTTTTGGCATTCCGTCGGCATTGATCGTGTATGGAGCCGCCGGTTGGGAGTGGCGTGACGGGAAAACTTTCCTGACCTGGTTGGAGCCGATTGGGAATAGTTCCTACGCGATTTACCTCACCCACTTACTCGTCTTCGAAGTTATCCGCGATCTGACGCGTGAGTGGCCCGTTTCTACGGTTTGGCACATTGCGTTTCTGGTCGGGATGACTGTTTCGGCACTTGTGATCGGTCACGCCACGTATCGAGTGGTGGAACTCCCGCTGATCCAACTCTTCAAACAACGTCGAAGTCCACGGACGACCGCATTTCAAGTTGTCGGTTGTAGTGTCGCTTTGGTGATTGGTTTTTTGTTGATCAGCATTCCTGAACGCCAAGTCGGGCCGGTTTCTCTCTTCAGTTGGCCAGTCTCGATGGAAGGACGTATTGCAGCGTCACGGACTGAAGAAGTTGTAACCATCAACGATCTTCCGCATACGTTCGACGCGGCTATCACCGGAGAAATCCAAGCGATTGACGTCGATGGAACCGGACGGGTTCGAATCGACGGTTACGCCGTCGATGACGCACGTCAGCAAATTGCCGACGCAATCGCGATCTTTGTTGATGGTCAACTAAAGTTTGCCGGTCGTCCGGTGACTCCGAAGCCTAGTCTCGATGAACGAGTTCAACACGGCGTATTCACACGCAGCGGTTTTCGCTTCGATCTTCCGCCCGAGCAAATTCAGACGATCGAGAAAAACCGCTTTCGTGTGTTTGCCATTTTCGATGACGATCGTATTGCGGAACTATTCCAAAGACCTCCGCAGATCGCCAATCTCGACACCGAGAACACGCGAAGCCATTGACATTACTTCGCTGACTTTTTGCCCGGTGTCGGAGTGGAATTGTCGTCGTCTGATGGCGGGGCGAAGCCGCGACGAAGAGTGTTCTCGGTAATGTTGACTGGAATTAAGAACTGCAAAAGATAATCCGGCCCCCCGGCTTTGCTGCCTAGTCCGCTCATCTTGTAACCGCCGAACGGTTGACGTTCCACAAGTGCCCCCGTGCAGTTGCGGTTGAGGTACAAGTTGCCGACTTGGAACTCCTGACGCGCTCGTCGCAAGTTTTTCGGACTGCGACTGAACATGCCGCCGGTGAGCGCGAAGTCCGTGCCGTTGGCAATTTCGAACGCTTCGTCCATATCGTCGGCTTTGATCACCGCCAGTACCGGTCCGAAGATTTCTTCCTGAGCCAAGGACGAATTCGGATCGACGCCGGCAAAAATGTGCGGTCCGATGTAGTATCCCTCTTTGCCGCCGGGGCCATCATCACCGGCGAGAGCGAGTTCTTGTTCTTCGCTGTCTGATTCGCTCTCCGCTCCAATAACCTCTTTGATGCGGACATAGGCTTCCTCATCGATGACCGGTCCGACCGCTGTGCCAGGTTCTTCGGCCGGTCCGACATTCAAACTTTCTGTGGCGGCGACCAACCGGTCGAGGAATGCGTCGTACACATCTGCCAAAACAATCGCTCGGGAACACGCCGAGCACTTTTGACCTGAGTATCCAAACGCACTTTGAATCACGCCTGTGACAGCTTCGTCGAGGTCGGCATCACTGTCGATAATGATCGCGTTCTTTCCACCGAGTTCGGCGATGACGTGCTTGATGTTTTCCTGACGCGGATCAGTCTGGGCCGCTTGTTCATAGATGCCCAAGCCGACCGAGCGTGAACCTGTGAAGGCAATGAGATCGACATCGGGACTGCCGACGAGTTCCGGTCCGACTTCCTCACCGATGCCCGGCAGATAATGCACGACGCCGTCTGGCAAACCGATATCTTGGAAAATCTGCATCAACTTCGATGCGATAATCGGCGATTGCTCAGCCGGTTTCATCACGACCGTATTGCCAGTCACAAGTGCAGCGGCCGTCATGCCGGTGAGAATCGCCAGTGGGAAATTCCACGGCGCGATCACGACTGCCACACCACGCGGCCGATAGAAATATTCGTTTTCCTCGCCGGGGACATCGACGCTGCGTGGTTTTGCCAACTCCCGCATTTGGAGGGCGTAGTACATGCAGAAGTCGATTGCCTCCGCCACATCCGCGTCGGCTTCTGCCCAGGGTTTGCCACACTCGTAGACTTCCCAGGCGGCGAGTTCGTACTTTCGTTCTCGCATTTCACGGGCGACGAGTTCCAGGTATTCGGCCCGGTGTTCGGGGTCGGTCCGCGACCAACTTTTGAACGCCCGTCGAGCCGCCGAAATGGCTTCGGTCACGTGATCCGGTGAAGCAGAGGCAACTCGTCCGACAATTTGTGATTTCTTCGACGGGTTCCGCGAGGTGATTGTCTTGTTGGAATCGACCGCCCGTCCGTTGATGACCAACGAATACTCCCGACCAAGTTGGGCCTTCACATCCTCGAGCGCCTCTTGCATGGCGGCCCGGATGGTCTTGTCGCTGAAGTCGGAATGTGGTTCGTTCACGAACGCGGGAACGGGTTCTTCAGCGGGTGGCGGGGTTTTCTGGCCAACTTCCGTGGGGCTCATCAACAAATCCTCAATCGAAACGTGTTCGCGGAAACTCTGTCGTAGGAAGGAATCGTTCGACGTATTTTCAAGCAACCGTCGAACCAAATAGGCCATGCCGGGAATCAGTTCCCCGAATGGCGTGTAGACACGGACGCGATGCCCCATCTCCTCAAAGATTTGAGCCATCTCGTTACCCATGCCGTAAAGCATTTGAATTTCCCAGGCCGAGGGCGGGATATTCAATTGCTTGGCATAGGCAATTGCATGAGCCAGACTTCGCAGGTTATGGCTGGCAATTTGCGGGCGAAGTTCCTCGTAATGTTCGAACAGGAACTTCGTTTGGCGTTCGAAGTTTTCGTCGGACTGCCACTTTTGTCGGTAGACAGGAACCGGCCAGCCTGCGGCTTTCGCATGGACGGTTTCGTAATCCCAGTAGGCTCCTTTGACGAGTCGCACCCAAATCGGCGTGCCTCGTTTGCGGACCCATTCCAAAAGCCCTTTCAGATCCTGCTCGGCTTCTGGCAGATACGCTTGGATGACGATACCCACGTGCGGAAAATCGCGGAATTCGTCTTCCATGAAGACGTCTTTGAAAATCTCCAGCGTGAGGTCCTTGGTGTTGTAACTTTCCATGTCGACATGGATGTACGCATCGTGCTCACGAGCCGCCCGCAAGATCGGTCGCAAACGTTCTTTCACGCCCTCGGACGTGCCCTGCGGATCAACCACTTTGAACTGGCTGTATAAAGAGGACAGCTTGACCGAAAATTGCATTCGCGGGATCGGGCCATATTGGTCCGTATCGATCTGCATGTTTTCGGCCCACGCGTTCACATGCGGGCCGAGTCCGTTGATCAGATCGAGGTACTGCTCTTGATACGCCTCGGCTTCCGGTTCGCTGATAACCGCCTCGCCGAGCAAGTCCAACGTAAATGCAAAACCCTGCTTACGGAGTTTCGAGACCGACTGCAGCACTTCATCGACATTTGAACCGGCGATGAACCGCTGTGCCATATTCCGCGCATTTGACCGCGCGTTGACGGCCACGATTCGGCCCATCACGGTGTTCGGGCGGGAAATATCAAGCCCGATCCGAGCGGCCCATGGCAAAAATCGCCGAACGTCTTCGAAGTAATCCTGTAAGTGCTCCGAAATCTGCTGATGCGTTTTCAGCATCGGCAATACGTCCACGAAGCGGAACATCTGCACCTTGACCGATTCGTCTGACATCGCCCAAGACAGAATCCGATCGTCCCACCATCGCCGATCGAAAATTGACGGCGTCCGCCGCTCCATCTGGTTCCACACCTGTCGGCCGATCCGCTGCGTCTCCGCATCGACATCGACAGCAGGTTTCTCCTGTTGCACGTCAGCCACGCGTATTGCGTCCTTTGCCAATTGAATACTCCGTCCATTCCAAAGCGGAATTGTAGCAACTCAATCCGACTTCAGGCAGCGAAGGAACGGAATTGAATTGGAAATGCATCTTACGTTTTTTCCGCTTGGTCCGACGGGTGTGGCCAGTCCTGCCGATCGCCTGTCCCACGAAACTTTCCCGCCGTGTTCGGGACTTCATTCTTGGAAAATGCCTGGAAGTCGAGAGACACCATCCGGGTTTGTCATTAGAATCCGGCCTGCCCATCACCCGACCGATTGAGGGAGAACGGATGAAAATCGGCCGACGCAAATTCCCAGGCGACACCGGCTTCTGGCTGGTCGTTGGCGTGGCCGTCGCCATACGGATGATCTACTTTTTCAGCATGCGTCAATCGACGCTGAGTGGGTATATCGTTTTGGATCATCTTTACTACCTGCAATGGGCACAGCAAATTGCCGGTGGAGATTGGCTGGGCTCGGAAGTTTTCGAGCAAGGCCCACTGTATCCGTATCTTGTCGGAACACTGTTTCGTCTTGTGGGTGAGCGGCTGGAATGGTTGTTCGCTTTACAGCATGCTGCTGGCGTGATGACGGCGGGATTGGTTTACCTCTGTGGACGACAGCTTTTCTCCCTGCCGATTGCGGTAGGAGGTGGATTAATCGCTGCTGTTTTCGGCCCTCTCGTTTTCTATGAGGGGCTCGTGATGAAGTCGTTCCTCAGCCCGCTATTGACGACATTAACTCTGTTTGCCGGTTTGCGTTATCGGGAACATCTTCGCGTTCGTTGGCTAGTTGTCGCTGGTGTGGCTATTGGTTTGGCGTGCCTGGTGCGAGAAAATCACATTTTATTATTGCCGGCGATGGCGGTGGAAATTTGGCTGCATCGACGAGAATCAAAACGGCCGGGAAGACATGGATTGATTTTACTGGCCTCATGTTTTCTCTGTGTTTTGCCATCGACAATCCGAAATTGGCATGTGGCCGGGGAATTTGTCGTCGTGACCGCGGGCGGCGGCGAAGTGTTTTATATGGCTCACGGCCCGGAAGCCGAACCGTTTTATCATGCTCCCAAGTTCGTTGACCCCGATCCCTTCACCGAACACGAGGACTTCCGCCGAGAAGCCGAACGCCGAACTCGACGGCGCCTCACACGCGGCGAAAGTTCGCGATATTGGTTTAGGCAAGGTCTCTCCTACGCTGTGCAACATCCGATCCGGGAAGTGACTCTCTCCATCAAAAAGCTGAATGTGCTACTGCACGATTTTGAAATCAACGACAGCGGGAATTATCGCGTCGCAAGCCAGTTGATTCCAATCCTGCAATTCTTGCCGACGTTTGGATGGATCAGTGCGTTGGGATTATTGGGGATGGCCATTGGGTTGCGGGACCTGCGTCGGTTTGCACTCCCCTTGCTAATTGTGGGGGCACACGTTTTCACAATCCTTTTGACTTACAACTTTGGCCGGTTTCGCCTGGGAATGGTTCCGGTCTGGTGTTTATTCAGCGTCGCCGGTGTCGCTTGGCTTACGCAATTATGGCGAATGCCGACGACCCGATTTCGATTGTCGGCGGTTGCTCTCACGTTGGTCCTTGCATTGACAACTTTCGTTTTCTTCCGAATGCCCGCCGGGTCCGAACGATTGACATATGCGGTCGATGACGAACTGCTACTCGCTAAACTCGCGATACAACAGGAAAACTTCGCAACTGCAGACCACCACTTCCAACAAAGTCTGCAGGAAATGGAAGTCTACCAATCAGCAAACCGAACACGAGTTGACGGCGATCAAGTTGCTCTGTTGGCTTCGCAAGTGGGCGATCAGTTTCTGAAATTGGGGCAGATCGATCGGGCATTACAATTCTATCAGGCATCGATGGAACGACCGAACACACGGAGTCGACGTCACGCATTGTTGCAGCAATTGATGCGAACGTTGCTAGCCGAATCGCGGAAAACGCATCCGTCAGAGATCGCCGCTTCGATCGATGCGATGCTTGCCGACGTACTCGCTGATTTGCGGAGAATCGAGCCGACACAAATCGCCTACTGGGCTTTAAGTGCGCGTTGGTCACGCGATGCAGCCGACTTAGCGAAAGTTCGCGAAGGGTTGGAAAAAGTTTGGGAACGCTCTAATCAAAAGTCTGCCGGCATCCGGGCGACATATGTAATGGGGCAAGCATTCTTGTTCGAGAAGTCCGGCGAGATGGACAAGGCCCGGCGTGCGGCGCGTGTCGCCTTGGATGAAGTCCCCGATCATCCAGCGGAGGCAGAACTATTAGAAATCTTGAACGACACTAGTCCATAACTTTGGCAGAGCGATCAATGAACAAGTCCTCGTGTTCAAATTAGAGACGAGGACTTGTTGCTAGACATCAAAACTTGACGGAGTGTTATATTTTACAAACCCAACCTGAAATAGATTGAGCCGACAACCGCCAATCTCAAAACGCCAGAAGCCGGGTCAGTCGTCTTGATCCGGCTTCTTTTTTTGGCCATCAGATATCGGAGATTGAGCGTCTCCCGGCTTCACTCCCAACAATCCCTCGACTGCCTTTTCAAAGTCAAGCGGGATGGACACAGGCTTCTCTCGCTGTTCACTACTGTCATTTTTCGATTTTTTCGGAGAATTCTTCGACATAGAGATCCTCTGATCACTGTTTTGTGGACACGTTGAAAGCAGGGTGCCAAACGATCAGTTTTTTGGCCAAAAAGCGATGCATAATGGAACAAAATGAGAACATGCGTGCGCATCAGGAAAGCGCGAAATGGATTTTTTCAAAACTGACCTTTTTTCGCTTTCGGGCCGATTTCTCAAAAATCCTGTTGTTCACCGTTCTAATGTGGTCGACACTGGGTGTTTCGTCTTGACCAACAGATCCAATTTCGCTTATAAAAAGAGCGTCGTGTCCAATTGAGTGAACACGACGCAAATGTTTTGGTGTGGGATTCAAAGACGGGCAGTCAGCAATCCCACGAATTTTGTGTCGCAAAGGTCTTCCAAAAAGGCAGCGCCCTTTTTACGTCCATTGCGGCTTGCATTATGGCAGGTTGCTCTTTAACCGTCAAGACGGAAATGGGCAATCGCAGGAAAGTCAGTATGACGCGAAAAAGCAAGTCAGGAATAATGCGGCTAACCGCACGGTCGCCACCAAAAAACAAAACGAGCCAGAAGCGGGCATTGGATAATGACTCTCGCTTCTGGCTCGTCTGTTTTGCGCACGTGGCGAAATCGGCAAACGCGGTGGATTTGGGTTCCATTGGGGTTCGTTGCAAGCGAGTCACCCCTTCCGGGTTCGACCCCCGGCGTGCGCATTTCCTGATTTTATCAGGGTCAACGAAAATCTCCAAGCGGTGATTGTGTCTTACGCGTACACTCATGAGGAAAAAACATGTCAAGACCGCGTGATTGGAACCTGGAAGCTCGCGCCCCTTACGATGATGGTGCGACCATCCAATGTTTTGTTCATCAAGCTACGATTGAAAATCTTACACGAGCGATACATACTCCCCGGTTTTATCGGTTGTTTTGTGCGAAAGAAGTGCTGGAAGAACCCGACGCAATTTTCCAAGGTTGGAATCGCGAAGGGCACGAAGATGGGTTATGCTACATCGGTAGACCGCAAGACCGGCCAAAAGCTGGGATTGAGCTTCCGCCACAACCAGATCGGTGTTTTTTCGTTTTTGTCATGACGCCAGGCAAAATCGATGAATGGCGATGGGAAGATTTTTGTCTTACCGATGAGGCAGATTACAGAAGGCAATTCGGAGATAATTGGAGAAAAATATGGCCACGAACTTGAGCGATTTGATTGCAAATTTTGAACAAGAAACGGCAGGCCAGGAGTTTCAGCCATATGCGTACTACGATGCCGACTCCGACGCTCTGATGTTTTTCATTAGCAACGAACCTGAGCACGGAAAGCGACTCAATAGTCGTGTTACAATCTATTTGTCAGACGAAACCGACGAACTTGTAGGGTGTCGCATTAAAGGCGTCCACTCTGTATTGGAAGACATTGGGAGTTTTGACGTTTCCATTTCACATCGAAAAATCAAGCTCACAATGTTGTTCGCAGCCTTGCATGGTAAATTTGCGGAAGAACCAGAAAGCCGAAACATGTACCGTCACATTGGACGGCACGTTGGCAAGTCAGACCTGGAGATTGATCTGCCTGACCAAGCGGTGTGTTAGTCAGAACAGCTTGGCTCCCGATACTTGAGCCGTTTTCCTTCCGCGCCTTCAATTGCTTGCACCATCCGTTCGCCGTCACTCTGCTTACGCAGATTCCAGTGGAATGACCGCTCAGTCACATACCGATGAAGATGGCGAGCGGTGTAGTGATGATGAGCACCTACGTAAGCACGCTTGAGAAGTGAGAAGTAACTCTCTGCCGTGTTTACGTGCGAATCGTCACGAGCGTATTCCTTTTCGCCGTGGTTCACGGATTCGTGCTTCTCGAACTCCTTTCCGATCTTCACGTAGACCGGCAATTCGTCAGTCATCAAAATCGATTCGTTACTTGCGTACTGAAGAACTTCGGACATAAGGCAGTCGCCGTTGACTCTTTCGACCGGTGCGGCGTGTGCATTGCCGTCACGTTCCACTACCAACGCGACCGGTTTCTTATTCGTGCCACGACCACGCTTGCTAGTCCCTTTGTATCGCGGCTTGCGAGCACCGATATAGGTTTCGTCGGCCTCAACCGTCTTGCCTGCACCACCGATCATTCCCGCTAATGGTTCTTGCTTCATAGCTTCGCGAATGCGGTGCGAGAGAAACCACGCTGTTTTGACTGTGACGTCCAATTCGCGTGCTAGTTGGTGACTACTGACGCCTTTTTTAGCCGAGCACATCAAAAAAATCGCAGCGAGCCATTTGCGGAGCGGTAATTTCGATTCTTCGAAAATCGTGCCGATCCGAACGGTGAACTGTTTCCGGCATCCTTTGCACTTGTAAACGCCAGGACGCACCGGACGAAGGCTTTCCGGTTTCGGCTCAAGTTTGTAGACCGTCTTGCAGTCACATCGCGGACACTCGGCACCATTCGGCCATCGCTTTGATTCCAAAAACTCACGCGCGGTATCTTCATTTGAGAAGATTGGCGACATAAGATTGATGGCGTCGTTACCGGTTTTTTCGATTTTCGCAGGCATGGTGGCATTCCTCTTGAGTATGTCACCATGCTATGAAATCATTTTGGGTTTGCAAAGTATAACATTCCGAAACTTGATGACGACGAATTATGGAAACGCGACGACTTCGCCATCGGCCCGATGTCCTAGTCGTTCGTAAGTGGCACCGTCGATGTTCTCACTTACGAAGTGTGTTGACCCATCGGCCGCTAGGAACTGGGCTCCACCTGCGTGCTTACTACTAAAGGTGAAGACGTTGTTGCCATTGATAACATAGTCGGCTGTATTGTCGGTACAAGACACCAAGCCGCCATATTTTCCATTCTCAAAGTATCCGACCCAAATTCCGCCGCGTCGTTCCGGTTCGTCTCGGTTGATTTCACCGAGCATCAGAGTTTGGGTGGTGCCGTCTTCGACGTCCCGCATGCGAACACGGCTATTGGCCCAAAACATCCCCTGACCGGCATTGAGATTGTGTGGAGTCGTATTACCCCAAACGCCCATGTAGTTAGAGACGGCATGTCCGCCGCGATTGCTATTGAGGTCGCTACCGGTATCTGTGGGGCAACGGAAGACACTTAGCACGGTTTCAGTTTCTGCAGTGGCACCAGCTATTCCATTGTCCGAACCATCGACCAGATCGAATTCAATTGTTGTGACACCTAGTTGCTCATGCAGGTTGCCGAGTTCGAGATACGGCAAAATCATAGCTCCCCAGGCCCAACCTGGTTCAAGCGTTCCCGATGTCCGTGATTGAATCCAACCCGATGGGAAACTCTTGAAGGTGTCGTGATAGTTATGCATCGCAATGCCAAATTGCTTGAAGTTGTTTTTGCATTGCGTTCGTCGTGCAGCTTCCCGGGCTTGTTGGACGGCCGGCAGAAGAAGAGCAATAAGAATCGCGATGATTGCAATCACCACTAACAGTTCGATAAGCGTGAAACCACGCTTTCTTCCCTTGAACGGGTTCATACGAGGACTCCTAAAATTCTAAGAGAGTTAATAGAAAGAGGACAGACTGGGTGTATATCCGAGAATCGGAAGGCACTACTATGAACACATTGTTCAGCGTTCGCAAGCCATTTCCACTTGGTACAACAAGTTGATTTGAGGTCAGATTGATATCGAAGATTTCATAAGTACTTCATCAGTGGAATCAGGCTTCAAACTTCGATCGATCGAACTTGGTGTTCGATTGGAAATTCAAACCAATCCAGCTATTGTCGTGACAATCCAGCTAACTGGAATAGAACGACAATTCGCGAGTGTCCGTGAAAAGTTGGATTTGTCGGGACTATGAAACGTTTTATTTAGGCGATGCCACATTTTGTGGACGTGTATTATCAAAGGATTTATTGAATGACCTATTTCAAGTGCTGTTGCGCAAGTCTTATGCTCCTTGGTTTGCTAACCGGTTGTGGTGGTGGTGATCGGCCGCCATTAGCGGATGTCACTGGGAAAGTCACATTCGATGGACAACCATTGAGCGGAGCCCGAGTGATATTCGAACCAGAGGAAGGTCGTCCCTCATATGGTATGACGGACACCAATGGGGAATTCACGCTCGAATATATGACAGAAGTTCCCGGCGCGAAAATCGGCCCGCATACAGTGAGAATTCGCGCAGCAGTTGCCGACGCCAACGATCCCGAAGCCCCGTTGCCTCAAGAGACGATTCCGGCTCGTTACAACCAGAACAGCACGCTCAAGGAAGAAGTCAAGGACGACGACAACTACTTCGAGTTCACATTGGAAAAAGGCGGTCCGCTTCCAGCGAACGATCCCAACGGGGGACGTCGTGATTCCGGCTCGAATGCGTAACGTCATCTTGGTTAGGGCGGAATCAGGTCGTATATTCCGAGTTCAGTCGGACATATTCTTGAGTGAGGTCGCTGGTCCAGAAACGGACGGCGGCCTCCCCTGCCCCGCAATCGAGTTCGATATGGACTTCACGGTTTTCGCGGAGTCCTCGTGAGACTGCATCTGCATCGTGATCGGTGGGGGAACCGTTTTGAAAGATCGGAACCCCACCCATGCGGAGCGTCGTTGTGTCGGGATCGACCGGCACACCGCTATAACCGGCGGCGGAAATAATGCGGCCCCAATTCGGGTCGGCTCCGGCAATCGCGGTCTTCACCAACGCGGATTCCGCGATCGTCTTGGCGACCTGGTAAGCATGTTCGCGGGTATCAAGACCAGTCACGTCAAGCGTGATGAAGTGATCGGCACCTTCGGCATCGCGGATAATCATCTGCGCAAGTTCCGCCGTCAGTTCGTCGAGTGCGTCGAGCAAAGCTTGCGATTCGTCAGGATTCGTCGGTCCAACTTCCGCTTGACCATTTGCAAGTAGCAAGACCGTGTCGCTAGTGCTGGTGTGACCGTCGACACTGATACTATTGAAACTGCGATCCACCGAATGTTTGAGCATTCGCTCGGCATCCGCGACGGTCAGAGCGGCATCGGTGAGCACTACGCACAACATGGTCGCCATGTTCGGGGCGATCATGGCGGCCCCTTTGGCGACCCCGTAAACAGTCACTGTTTTGCCACCCATCTCGACTGTGCGAGAGCCGAACTTGGGGAAGGTGTCGGTCGTCATCATTCCCCGGGCAGCATTCTCAAACGCCGGACCGTCCGTCGCGAGCTGTTCGCACGCTTTTGGAATGCCGGCGTTCAATTTCTCCATTGGCAGAAACCGTCCAATAATGCCGGTCGAGCAAACCAGTACATCTTCCGGCTGGCAGTTCAACTGCTCGGCGACTTTCGCGGTCATGGTGCGGGCATCATCTAATCCCCGTTGCCCGGTGCATGCATTGGCGTTGCCGGAATTGATGACGACGGCCCGACTCGTCGCATTCGGCGTGCGTTCACGGGACACAATCACGGGAGCGCCGACGACACGGTTCTGGGTGTACACGCCTGCCGACGCACACGGCGAATCCGAAGCGAATACGGCCAGGTCGTGACGCTGTGCATCTGACTTCACACCGCAGTGAATGCCCGCCGCTCGAAACCCGAGTGGCAACGAAATTTCGTCTGTCATCAATCGCTCTTCGTTCAATATGGACAATGTTGAGAAGGTTGCCGACTCAAATGAGTGCCGTTGTTTCCGGGAATCCCGCCAGTAAGTTGAAGTTCTGCACTGCAACTCCGGCGGCTCCTTTGATGAGGTTGTCGAGAGCCGCGAAAACGATCAATTGCCCCCGCGAAAGTCGCACGGTGATGTCGCAAAAATTCGTATGTGCCACGTGTTTCGTTGCGGGAATATGCTCGACGACACGCACAAACGGTTTGCCACTGTAGAAGGTGCGGATGCGTTCGAGCAATTCCGTCTGCCCGAGTTCACCGGTTTGTTGGGCGTAGATCGTGCACAGGATACCGCGGTCCATCGGTACCAAGTGCGGCGTAAATGTGACGTGCACATCCTGCTCGGAAACCGTCGAGAGCACCTGCTCGATTTCCGGCGTATGCCGATGGTTCCCCACGCCATACGCGGTGAAACTTTCATTCACTTCGGAATACAGATTCGTCAACTTCGGCGTCCGCCCTGCTCCGCTGACACCACTTTTCGCGTCGATGATGATTCCCTGCGGTTCGATCAGTTTCTCAGCCAACAACGGGGCGAGTGCCAAGATCGAAGTGCTCGTGTAACAACCGGGATTGGCGACTAACTCCTGGCCGGCAATTTTCTTGGCAAACAATTCCGGCAAACCATAGACGGCATCTCCGAGTCGCGTGGGATCGGTGTGGACCAAGCCATACCATTGTTCGTAGATGGCAGGGTTATCGAGCCGATAGTCGGCACTGAGGTCGACGACTTTCGCCCCGGCGGACATCAATTGCGGAATCGTCTCCATGCTGGCCCCGTGTGGGAGACAACAAAAAACGTACTCCGCCCGATCGGCCAATTCTTCCGCCGAAAGGTTTTCCAGCGAAAGATTCAGCATCCCGTGAAACACCGGATGCACCTCAGTGATATGCCGCGTATCGGAGCGACTTGTAACGGCAGTGATTTCCACTTGCGGATGCCGCAGCAAGATGCGGATCAGTTCGTAAGCCGTATAACCGGTCGCACCCAAAATCGCCACGCGGGTCATGATTGGTTGTTCCAAGTCCAAAGAAGCAAAAAGGAATTATGCGGATTGTTGCGAATTCGGGAAGAAATTAGCAATCGGGTAGGAAAACTTCGGTAGGACATCGTCGCCGGTCAGGTCATCGTCGGCCGTCAGCGAGTAAGCGCGTCGATCGCTTCCCGGATAGATCCAGACCCGTCGCGTTGCCGATCCGAAGACCCATACCAACCGAACACCCGCTCGCAAATACTCTTCGACTTTTGTTTCGACATCGCCGTATACATCACGCGGGGAAACGACTTCGACAACGACATCCGGGACCGTTCGGATATGCCCTTCCGGAATCTCATCATTCGGCAACCGACCTGCTGCGATGTAAGAGACATCCGGACGCCGCACCCGGTTCGGATCTTCGGCATAACATTGATAGCCGACTCCATCGGGAAAAACCCAGCCCCCATGCGATTTCTCGTACTCGTGGAGAGCAATCACGATGCGTCCTGCAATCCATCCGGCTTGTCCACCCATTGCTGGATTCTCCACCAACTCGCCGTCGACAAGTTCAAATCGCTCCGCATCGGGGAGTTTGAGCAGGTCTTCGGGAGTCGTCGACGTGGTTATTGTACTCATGTCAACTTTTCTCGCTTCAGGGATCGACTTCGACGCATTCATCATAAGCAATTTGACGGTCCTCAGCCATTCGACCGAACCGAAGTTGCCGCCTGGAGACAGCCGCATTCACCCTTGATTTTCGATAGCTTTGAAATTCCTAGCCGAAACAGTCAGAATGCCGGTTCACACCGAATCCCCATGATTTCAACCGGCTTTTCGCCGGACAAGTTTTCTCCAGGAGATTGACCGATGGCGAATGTCGCTCAGTTAGCTGCCGATGCATTGACCGAGAACCGTGGCGTGTTCCGTTTGGCCCCGACATGGGTTCCACGCTCGTTCCTTCAACCCGGACGCCGGTTGAAGTTGCACCCGGCCGATTATTACGCTCTGGGCATGGATCGCGGCGGGATCGACGAACGCTGGTTCGGTTCCACGACCGAAGCCGCCAACGAGAACCGCAATGAAGACGAAGGTCTGTCGTACTGTGTGTTCAACGGCGAAAAGTTCCTGCTGCGAGATGCGGTCGCCGAGTTGAAGTCGGAGATCATCGGCGACCACATTTGGGACACCTACGGCAAATGGCCCGTGTATTCCAAGTTTTTCGACAACATGGGGCCAATTCCGCACCACATGCACCAAAATGCGGAACAAGCCAAGAAAGTTGGTCAGGAAGGCAAGCCGGAGAGTTACTACTTCCCGCCGCAAATGAACGCCATCGGCAACAATTTTCCGTACACATTCATGGGGTTGGAACCGGGAACAACCAAGCAAGACGTGATCGATTGTCTCGATCGGTGGAACGAAGGCGATAACGGCATTCTCGATCTGTCCAAGGCATACCGCCTCAAACCCGGCACCGGTTGGTTGATTCCGCCGTGCGTGCTGCACGCACCCGGTTCGCTGGTCACCTACGAACCGCAATGGGGTAGCGACGTGTTCGGTATGTACCAGTCGCTTGTGGAAGGCCGGATGGTTCCGCGTTCGTTACTGACCAAGGACTTCCCGGAAGAATACCACAACGACAACTCCTACCTCGTCGAAGCTCTCGACTGGGAAAAGAACGTCGATCCGAATTTCAAAGATTCCAATTACCTCGAACCGGTTGTCTCTGAAGAGGGGGACGGTTGGGTCGACAATTGGATCGTCTACGGCAAAGTCGACGGTGAGCAACTCTTCACCGCGAAAGAACTCACTGTCCAACCCGGTACAAAATGTACGATTGCCGATGGCGGAGCGTTCAGTTGGATCACCGTCCAAGGTGAGGGCAAGGCCAACGGTCTGAAGTTGCAAACGCCGGCGATGATCCGCTTCGGCGAGATGACCGAAGACGAAATTTTCGTCACCGCGAAAGCCGCCGGCGAAGGCGTGACCTTCGAGAACACCGGCACCGAACCACTCGTCGGCCTGCGCTACTTCGGCCCCAACGCCCAACCCAACGCACCCGCAATTGGTGCTTATAAGAATTAGTTGAACTAGGTCTTTCAATCCAAGCTGACGGCATGCCGTCAGCTTAGTCGAAATGAGATCGGCCTATGACGGAAGTCAAGTTTACAGGCAAATGGTGGCTTGTCACGTGGACAACCTTTGGTACTTGGTTGCCAGGTGATCCACGCGGCTTCCAAACGTGGCGGAAACGAGAGTATGTCCCCCCACCTAGACGCTATGCACAGCCTGACGAGGTGCCCTATAACGCATCAGATTATCATTTCCGGCATCAACGAGCGAAGACTCGTTTGTCGCAACCTCCAGTGTTTTTGACTTTGAACCAGACAGAAACAGCTCGTGACGCAATTCTGCACGAGCTAGGCCAAATGCCAATGGTACCTGCGATTTTGGCTATTGATTCCATTCATGTGCATCTTCTCGCTCAATTTCGAATACGGATTCGTTCTGCGGTCGGTCGCCTGAAAATGCGAGCAACGAAATGGTTACATGAACGTGGTTTTGAGGAAAATCGCGTTTGGGTTCGAGTCTGCCATATGAAATCGAAAGACACACGCGACGCGATGATCGCTGCGTTCACATATATCCACAACCATCAAGATGAAGGTGCACTCGTCCACGATTGGCAGCATCCTTTGTTCGACGGAATCAGAAAGTCCCAAGCCGACGGCATGCCGTCGGCTTAGATGCAAGTTGATCCATGAACCTCTGAATGAAAGTATCACGAAATGCCCCACACGCTTCCGAAATTGCATAATGCCATGTGGCCGGGTTTGGTTGGGAAAGGCGGTGAAGAGCCGGGTGCCGAACCACCGATTAGTCTTGATCGCATGCTCGAATTGACCGCTGCTGCCGAAGTCGATGGCCAAAAATTCGAAGGGATCGATTACTTCCTATTCCACCCCCACACCGATCCCGATGCGAGTGACGATGAGTTGAAAGCCATCGCCGACAAAATCGCCGGTCACAATCTGGCCGTTGGTTCGCTCGTTGCCCCGATCTGGCCGGGCACGGTGGGTGATTCGGCAATGGGCGATGACGAACAACAACAGAAGTTCCTCACCGCGATCGAGAAAGCCTGCCGGATCGCAAAAGTTTTCAACGAACATGGCGTGCGGAAGTATGGCGTGATTCGTATCGACTCCGCCGGTGGCCCGGACGAGTGGTACAAAGACCCGGCCACCAACACGAAGCGAATCGCCGATACGTTCCAGAAAGCTGCCAAAATCGCGGCTGATCATGGCGAACGATTGGCTGCCGAAGGCGAAATCTGTTGGGCGGGAATGCACTCGTGGAAGAACATGGTTGACTTGCTCGAAGCGGTCGACATGCCCGAAACGCTCGGCTTCCAAGCGGACTTGGCCCACACTTATCTTTATCTGCTCGGTGTGAACGCCCCCGAACACAAGTTGCTCAGCGAAGGGTATTCCGAAGACGAGTTCTGGGCCGCCTACAAACAAATGACCGATGCCCTACGACCGTGGACCATCGATTTCCACGTGGCCCAAAACGACGGCAGTGTGCATGGGACCGGCAGTCACGATAAGACCGGTCGTCACTGTCCCGCCGACGATCCGAACGGCAAACTCGACATCGTGAAGTGTTCGGGTTATTGGTTGCAAGATGCCCAATCGCGTGGCATTCAGCACATCTGCTGGGACGGCTGCATGTTCCCGAACGCCATGCTTGAAAAAGCGGAAACCTGGAACACCATCCTCAAAACCATGATGGAAGTCCGCGACGCCCACGGCTGGGATTAGAGCGGAACCGCATCAAAGATTCACATCAGGGGTAGATAGTTGTGTCTGCCCTATCAGCTTAATCGAAGAACCTCACTAGGGAGTCAACAATGACGAAGCCGCTCAATATCGGCATGATTGGTTATGGTTTCATGGGGAAAGCGCATACGAATGCGTATGCGTCAGCGAACCACTTTTTCCCAGAGTTGGAATACAAACCGGTCTTGAAGGCTGTTTGTGCACGGAACAAGGACAAGGCTCAGGTGTTCGCCGATACCTGGGGTTATGAATCGATCGAAACGGATTGGAAAGACCTGTTGAAACGGGACGATATCGACGCCGTCGATATCTGCACGCCGAACAACTTGCACAAAGAAATCGCCATTGCTGCCGCCGAGGCTGGCAAAGCGATTCTGTGCGAGAAGCCACTCGCGATGAACGTCGCTGAAGGCGAAGAGATGTGCGAAGCCGTCGAGAAAGCCGGCGTGCCAAACATCGTCTGGTACAACTATCGTCGTCTCCCCGCCGTGACATTGGCGAAAAACTTGATCGAAGAAGGCCGACTCGGTCGCATCTTCCACTATCGTGCCAACTTCCTTCAAGACTGGACGATCAACGAAGATGTCCCGCAAGGCGGAGCGGCAACTTGGCGACTCGATGCCGAAGCGGCTGGTTCCGGTGTGACCGGCGACTTGCTCGCACACTGCATTGACACCGCGATTTGGCTCAACGGTCTGGTCAAAGATGTCAACGCCATGACCGAGACCTTCGTCAAAGAACGTCCCGATGCCGAAACCGGCGAGAAACGTCCGGTGAAAATTGATGATGCCTGTACCTTCATGTGTCATTTCCAGAACGGCTCGTTGGGCTTGTTCGAGTCGACACGTTACGCTCGCGGGCACAAAGCGTTGTACACCTTCGAGGTCAACGGCGAAAAAGCCTCGTTGAAGTGGGACCTGCACGATTTGCATCGTCTCGAGTATTTCGATCACGCGGACGATTCCGTGGTACGAGGTTGGCGGAACATTCACGTCTCTGACGGCGATCAGCCGTACCTCGATCACTGGTGGGTGCCGGGTTTGCAGATCGGCTACGAACATAGCTTCATTCACCAAGTCGCCGACTTCCTCGCCGGTTACGAGAAAGGTAACCCGGTCGCACCGACCTTCCGCGATGCCCTAGAAACTCAGAAAATCTGTGATGCGGTTCTACAGAGTGCACAGGATCGGTCATGGGTGGAAATTAGTTAGCTACTTGCATCTCCGGCGACGAAGTCGCTAGGATGTTCTGATCTTCAAACGACATACCACGATGGTCGCGTGCCCCTGCACCGACCATCGTTGCTTTCGTTAACAGCAACAACGACAGACTTTCCCTCTCTCGTGGAGACCGTCATGGATCGGCAACCCATTAGCCGTGAAGGCTATGAAAAACTCAAAGAGGAAATCGCCAAGCTCGAAGAGCAAAAGGCGGAAGTCACAGAGATGATCAAACTCGCCCGTGAAGAAGGCGACCTCAGCGAGAACGCCGAATATCATGGCCAACGTGAAAATCAAGGCATGATTCAGGCGAAGATCAATCAACTCAAAAGCAAGTTAGCGAGTTGTTACATCGTCGATCGGTCTTCGATGCCGAAAGGCGTGGTCGGCTTTGGTTCGATTGTGACTGTCAAAGATCTCTCGGACGGTATGGAAGAGCAATACGAGTTGGTCGGTCCTGGTGAGGAAGACTACAGCTGC
Organism: Thalassoroseus sp.; assembly: GCF_984380535.1. NCBI lineage: Bacteria > Pseudomonadati > Planctomycetota > Planctomycetia > Planctomycetales > Planctomycetaceae > Thalassoroseus > Thalassoroseus sp. Next base: position 54,771 of record NZ_CFHRBF010000002.1, on the reverse strand, counting down.
GAACCCATGAAGATTCTCACCAACAGCCCGATCGCAGAAGGCTTGACCGGTAAGAAGGTGGGTGATCGAGCGGAAATCGAGATCCCCAGCGGCAAACTCCAAATGGAGATTACCGCGATCCAGGACCCGGAATAGAACGTGTCCTGTTGCTCCATTTGCGCTCCGTCTTGATTCTTCGAAAGTCTTTCTGATGAGTCGAATTTCGCTGGCCGTTGTCGCGATTTTGCTTGTTTGCCAACCGACAGTTTGGGCAACTGATTGGACAGAGTTTCGGGGACCGACCGGCGAAGGCATCACGACCGCGACCGGTTTGCCGTTAGAATGGGGGCCGGATAAGAACGTCGTCTGGAAGACCTCCGTGCCCGGTTTGGGATGGTCCTCGCCGATTGTTCTGGGAGATCGAGTTTTCCTAACGACGGCTGTCGGGGCGGAAGATCAACAGAGCGGTCCGCAGGAACTCCGGGCGTTGGCATTTGACGTCAGCACTGGCAAACTTTTGTGGAATGTTGAAGTCTTTACTCCCAAAGAGACTTCCATGCACCAAAAGAACAGCCATGCCAGTCCAACGCCGATTACCGACGGTGAACACATCTTCGTTCATTTCGGAACCTACGGGACGGCGGCACTCGCGACCGATGGAACCGTTCTTTGGCGACAGTCAAAGATTGACTATCGCATGCAGCATGGCACCGGTGGTTCGCCGATTTCGGTGGACGACCTGCTCATCTTCAGCTGCGATGGGTCGGATGTGCAATTCATGATCGCTCTCGATAAAGGAACCGGCAAAATCCGCTGGAAGAAAGATCGTCCCGCAATTGCCAACTCGCGGAAGTTCTCGTTTAGCACACCGCTCGCCATCGAAGTGGATGGCCAAACGCAAGTCGTGAGTCCGGCGACAGATCAGGTCGTCGCATATGCACCGGCCGATGGCAAAGAACTGTGGACGGTGCCCTACTCCGGTTACTCCGTAATTCCCCGGCCTGTCTACGGCGGTGGTTTACTCTATCTCGCGACAAGCTACAACAACTCGGAACTCCTTGCCGTCCGTCCTGGTAGTCGGGATGCGGAAGCGAAAATCGTCTGGCGACTGCAACGCGGTGCCCCACATACGCCCTCGGTCGTGTATCACGATGGACTCGTGTTTCTAGTGAGTGACCGTGGGATCGGTAGTTGCGTGGATGCCGAAACGGGCGATATCCTCTGGCAGAAACGCGTGGGCGGGAACTACTCCGCATCGCCGCTGCTTAGTAAAGACCGTGTGTATTTTCAAAGCGAGCAAGGCGTGGCGACGGTGGTTCGTGCTGCAGGCGAATACGAAGTGCTGGCTACCAATGACATGAAAGAACGCACGTTCGCCTCATATGCAGTCGTGGGAAACGACTTCTTGATTCGCACCGAGACACAACTGTATCGCATCTCGGCGGCTCCCTAACGATTCTTGCAATCGAGTCGCGTTACCAGCGAATTCCAATCTCGTTCTGGACAAGTACGCCAGGTTCCGCGCTGCGGATCACCTGAGTCACGAGACGTTTGGTGTCGAGGTCTCGACATACGCCTGTCACAAGTACATGGTTTCCTTCGCAGAGGATTTCAAGCTGCTGAACCCTTCGTCCTGTCACGGACCGTACACTGTGTAGCAACTCCTCAGTTGAGGCGACCGCCCCGTAGATATCCGACTGATCGGACGACAAGGCGAAGTCTAGGCAGTAAGTGGACATCATATCTCCAGGCGAAGTGATTTTCCGAATGGATGCAAAGATTGGAAGCCGTAGTGCTCGCGGGGTTCGGAGCAATCGAGGCTCTCTGGCATCTGATGACCGAACGATTGGCAAGTTGCATGCCAGACCCGGTAGAACCCGGATTCTCGAATGAGACGCTGACACACCGCCGTCTCTAATTTGCCCTATGAACACCGAAATTCACTGTCGATTTCGCAAATTTCGATCGCTGGGAAATCACTTCGCGGCGTCCGAGCGAGTTGTGACCGTTTTGCGGTTGAGTTTGTCACGTCGAGCAGAATTGATTGTCGTTCCGACAAAACTGAGCGCGCAAAAAGAAAGCCTCCGAAAACAATCGGAGGCTTGGAAAAATAAATGTCAGTTGATGGGATGACTAATCGTCGAGGAATTCCAAAGCGTCGTCGAATTCGTCTTCCTCGTCTTCCATCTGCTCAGGGCCATGATCGTAGCAATCGCTATCGTGCCACAATGGTAGACCAGCAGCGTATCGAGCAGCGAGCATTTTCACTTTGTCTTCCGAACCCGGTTTGGCTTCGGTCGGCGTATGTGGATTCAGGCTGAGTGGATCGAAGTCTTCATCTTCGAAATAGCCTTCGTAATCCGAGATGTAGGCGACACCTTCATCTTCTGGGAGTCGCTCTAACTCGTCGTCGGCTTGATAAGAGAACGAAGCATTGCTCACAGTCCCTGACCTCCTAAAATCGTCAGCTTGTGTGGGGTAAAAATAGTCCAGTCCGCAACTCTACACGCTTATGGAAACAATGACGGGAAAAAAGCCTTGGCATCCTGTAGGAAGGCCATGAATTTCCCCGGAAGGAAGACTCGCGTTAATCGACACACGGACGAGGAAGCGCAAAAAGTCAGTGTGCCTTTCGCGGGCAGATGTTTGGCTGGACCGAAACTCTAACGGTGAGAGAATTGTCAGCGGATATCCAAGAATTGTCAACAAAAATCCAATAAAAATTCACATGACAGTGGATTTACTGGCCAGTTGACAACTGACTTCATGGCATCGTGTTCAAATCCGCGAAATTCATCCCCCAGGTGTCGGGCGTTGGACGTCGTATCGTTTCAGCTTGCGGTCGAGTGTCGACCGTTCAATGCCCAAGATTTGAGCCGCTCGGGACTTGTTCCATTCCGTATGTTCCAACGTCGCGAGAATATGTTCTTTCTCGTGTTGCTCGAGCGAGATCTCCCGGTAATCCATATGCGAGCCGTCGCCAGTCGGGATCGAGTGAGAACTATCCTGCACGCCCAAACCGGATAGATGCACGTCTTCGGGCTGAATTTCGGTTTGCCGACACAGGATTACGGCTCGCTCGACCACATTCTGAAGTTCCCGAACGTTGCCAGGCCAGTCGTAGTCCATCAGAATTTGCAAGGCTTGCCGACTGAACCCAGTCACATTTCGTTTGGATCGACGAGCACTACGCTCCAGGAAATAGTCGGCAAGAAGCGGAATGTCCGATTTCCGTTCCCGTAGTGGAACAACGGAAATTTCGACAACGTGGAGACGGAAATACAAATCTTTTCGAAAATCGCCGGCGGCGACCGCTTCCTCAAGATCGCGGTTAGTCGCTGCGACAACTCGGACATTGACCGACACTGCCTCATGTCCGCCGACCCGTTCGAAGGCGTGCCCTTCCAGCACACGTAGAAACTTGGCCTGGATGATTGGGCTCATTTCGCCGACTTCGTCGAGGAACAAGGTTCCTTGATTGGCTTGCTCGAACTTCCCGGATTTTCGCCCGACGGCTCCCGTGAACGAACCTTTCTCGTGTCCGAACAACTCACTTTCGAGCAAGCTTTCGTTGAGAGCCGCACAGTTCATGCAAACGAACGGCCCACGACGACGGTCGCTGTTCTCGTGAATCGCCCGGGCGACCAACTCTTTGCCAACGCCACTCTCGCCACGAATCAAAGTCGTTGCATCGGTCGGAGCAATCCGTGTAATGGTTTCTCGTAAGCTGCGAATCGCGACGCTCTTGCCGACGAGTTGGCTATCCAGTTCCAACTGTCGACGCAGCGTAACGTTTTCGTCTCGGTACCGGGCTGCCGTCGTTGCGAGTGACTCGCGTTCTGTCAGACTTTTCAACGCGAGTGCCATTTGGTCGGCGACGGCGAGGGTGAACTCCAGGTCATCCGGTGACAAACGGTTTTCCATGCTCAAGGCGTAGAGATGGATCACGCCAAAAATTGTTTGCTCAAATTGGATCGGCGCACATAGCACGCTTTCGACGGCGAAGTTGTTGAGACTTTCGCTCTCTGAAAGAGCGCTGTCGTCTGTCACGTCTCGAGCCAGAATGGCTTCGCGATTCTCAAGGACAATTTTGGAAAGGCTCGTCGAAACTCGTTCAAACGATTGGTTTTCCGAACAATCGTAGGCAACCAGCGAGAGTTGCTCGTGGTCGGCATTGCGGGTCACGGGTTCGGAGAGCAGGAAAATCGCCCCGATATCGGCATTGGTTGTCGATCGAACTCCTTCGATCCCCGTCCGACATAACGAGACGGCGTCCTTGGCGGACCCCATTTCCAATCCGAAGCGGTAAAGGTGGGCCAGTTCGAAACTCGTCCGATCGGTAAGTTCGATTTCCTCCGATTCCGTACGGCCGTACCGTGAACTCGATGCCCGATGAACAATCTCGCCGCCTTCCAGCTCGGAACTGCTCGATTGGTCGTCGACTGCGATCACTCCGGAATAGCCAGTGACCGTATCCCCGGTCGGGCGGTCGAGCGGATCGTCCTCGAAAGCTTCGAAGGGTTTGGAAATATCGTGAGTAAAACCAATAGCACACGAGCCGATTTGGATCACTTGGCCATCGAGAAGTTCCCAGTCATCGTGAACAAGATCGCCGTTGACGAGTGTGCCGTTGCGGCTCTTTAAATCGCGAAGCGTCCAAACGGAATCACTGTAGAAAATCTCGCAATGATTCCGACTGCAGACATCATCCCGGAGAACAACGCGATTTGTCGGGGCCCGTCCGAGCGTTGTCACTTGACCGGGAAGCAACCGAAAGACATCTCGCCAGGTTGAACCGTCACGCACGACTAAATAGGCCGTTGTTTCGGAAGTGGCAGTCAAAGGATCGGAACTTGGTGACATGGTCAGAGTCGAAATAGAATATAGACACGAGACCGAAATCCGGTCCGTATGTCTGCGGCGGCTGTGAAAAGTCCGATTGGCGACTAACCTCCGCGAGACAGTGCCCGCAATAGTGAAACGTGTATCGTACAGTGTGGCCCGGGGTTGGTCTGATTCCAGAAAGACCCCTGCACGCTAAATGCGTGTTCGAGGATCGTCTTCCATCGTTAATTCAGAGTGGATGCTGTACAAGTCATCTTAGCATGTCGCGAGCGGATATCGACGTGCCTAATTGAAATAGGATACCCCATTCGGAACAGACCGTTCAAGACCGACACCATGCAATCGTGCGGGAAGGCCCGGTGAGCAACTGGGAAACCTCGGAGAGTTCCGATGCGATACCATTGAAACTACCGGGGGGATTGTCCATTCTATGAACAATTCGCCTGACATCGACCTGACAGTTCGATTCGGCAGACGAATTCTTCATCTTGAGTCAATTCTTGCCTGTTCATATGGGAGCGGACATGTCGACGATCTTTCGACGAATGGTTTGGCTAATCCTCGTTTTCATCGTCGTCAAGTCGGCCTCAGCCGAAAACTGGCCTCGCTTTCGCGGCGACAATGGAACAGGTGTGGTCTCGCTAACCGGTGCTCCAACGAGTTGGAGCCCCGCAGATTACGAGTGGAACCTGGAATTACCCGGCGAAGGGCATTCGTCACCGGTGATTTGGGGCGACAAGTTATTTGTCACGTCGGCGATCGACGAAGGTGCGGTGCGTTACTTGTTCTGCTTGGATGCAGTCACTGGCGAGCAGGAATGGTCACGCATGTTTGCGTTGAATCGCAGTCATAAGCATGAAAAAAGTAGTTGGGCGTCAAGCACCCCAACCACCGACGGCGAAAACGTTTATGTGGCCTTCGCAGATGAAGAAACCTATACCCTGGCCGCTTATGATTTCTCCGGAGAATTGGTGTGGCGACGTCGACTGGGGGCGTTCACTAGCCAACATGGACAGGGAGTCTCGCCAATTGTCTATCAGGGAATGGTGATTCTTCCCAACGATCAAATGGGACCGAGTTCGATCATCGCCGTCGATGCGAAAACCGGTCGCACGGTTTGGAACACCCTACGGGACTACCGTCGCACCAGTTATGCGACACCGATGATTCTCGAGCAAGACGGGCAACCGACACAGTTGATTTGTGTCAGTGGTGCAACCGGCGTCAGCAGTCTGGACCCGCTCACCGGCGAAACCTATTGGCAAACCGGCGAGTTTCCGATGCGAACCGTCGCCTCCCCGGTTTACGGCGGCGGTTTGATCTTCGCCAGTTGTGGCGGTGGCGGAAAAGGATCGCTGCTCATTGCAGTCGATCCAACGCTTTCGAAGGACTCCTTCAAAGAAGATGCCGACCGCATCGCTTACAGTCGAGAACGCATCCTACCTTATGTCCCGACACCGGTGGCGTACGAAGATCACATCTATTTGTGGAATGACAACGGAGTGGTCAGCTGTATCGAGGCGAAAGACGGCAAGAATGTTTGGACGCAGCGAGTTGGCGGAAACTATAGCGGTTCCCCGGTTTGCATTGATGGAACATTGTACGCGATGAGTGAGGCTGGCACGGTCCACATTGTCAAAGCCAGTCCCGAATATGAGAAACTCGGCGAGATTGAACTTGGTGACCCGAGTCATGCCACGATTGCGGTTGCCAACGAACGTCTCTACTTCCGCACTTTCCACCGTCTAATTTCACTCAAAGTCAATACGCAAGATGCCGTGGATGACGAGGTTCGGTAAAGTTCGGGAATTCGTTTCTATAGAATTCTCACGGGTGATTCGATTCGTTATCATGGAGTGTAACGCTCGTCGAGATGGAAGAGGGGTTGAGCTTCAGCTCCAAACTTTCTTGGGCCTCCGATGACGTGATCGAGGATAACGGAACGGTTCTTTTCTTCTTCGCTCTTCGTTCACATTCGTAACGCCAAGGAAGCGTTCATGCCTGCATGGCCCGGGGGCGATTGCCCAAACTGCGGTGACGACATGCCGGCCAACCTTGTCCGGTGCCGAAGTTGTCGTTCTTTGCTCAACAACGATTTGCACACCGATACGGTTGATATTCCGGCATTTATTCCGCTTCAGGAGATCGCCACGATGGTGGATGTCGAACCCGAGGGGTACTTTATCGACTGCCCCAAATGCGCGCGAGAACTCCGGATCGCCAAGAAGTATCTCGGTGAGTACGTTGGCTGTAAGTTTTGCCAAGAAGGTTTCATTCCGGACTTGGGAGATCCACAACTGATCTCGCTGTTCTTCTATACGCGATGCCCGGAATGTGAAGAGGAATTACGCGTGGCACGGAAGTATATTGGCCAGAAGGTGGCCTGTAAGTACTGCAGCGGCAAGATTCACTTCGTGCAACCGAGTCGAAAGTCCTAGTCCATCTCCACGGTTTCGTGTGTCCGCAGTTAGACACGCCACATCCGATGGCTGGAGCACTTCCCCAAGACAGCATTCGCTACGAAGAACGGAAATGACTCTCACCCCGTTCATGCCAACAAAAGAAGCCACGACGTAATCAATCGTGGCTTGGGCGTTTGCTTAGAACTGACTCAGGAATCGCACGTTGTTTTCGTGGAATCGTCGAATGTCGGTGATGTTGTGGCGTCGCATGCAGAATCGCTCGATGCCAAGACCGAACGCAAAGCCGGAGACTTCTTCGGGGTCGTAGCCGACTGCACGCAGCACGTTGGGATCGACCATGCCGGCTCCACCAATTTCCATCCAACCGCCCTGCCAGCTCACATCGACTTCCACCGACGGTTCGGTAAACGGAAAGAACGACGGACGAAACCGGACTTCGACATCGTCACCCAAGTAGGACTTAGCAAATAAACTCAATACAGTTTTGAGTTGAGCCATTGTGACATGGTCACCAATCATCAGTCCCTCCATTTGGTGGAACATGAAGTGGTGAGTGTCGTCAATTTTATCCGGTCGGTAGACCCGCCCCAACGAGACAATCCGAATTGGCGGTTTGTGTTGCTCCATGACCCGGATTTGCACGGTCGAAGTCTGACTTCGCAGCAGAACCGGTCCACCCGTCGACGCCTCCGCAGCAGCCAGGTAGAAGTTATCGAGCGGATCGCGAGCGGGGTGTTCCTCGGGAATGTTGAGGGCCACGAAGTTGTGAGTCTCGTCTTCGATCTCCGGCCCTTCAACAGCCGTAAAGCCGAAGCGACCCATCAGTTCTTTGAACTCGTCGATCGTCTGGGTAATGACGTGACGACGTCCCAACGCAAGCGGTTCGCCAGGAAGCGTCAGGTCGATTGCACTCAATGCGACCGCTGGCTTTTCGAGTTCGGCTTTCCGCTCTTCGAGCAGTTGGCCAACGCGTAGTTTGACCTCGTTGAACTTCTTGCCAACGACGGGGCGGTCTTCCGGGGCTGATTTGCCCACGGCTTTCTGCAGGTCGCGGAGTCGGCCCTTCTTCTGGCCCAGAAACTCCACGCGTGCCGCTTCAAGTTCATCCGCAGATGAAGCCGCTCGGAACGCCTCGAGAGCGGCGGCTTCGTATTCGGAGAAGGCTTCCAAAGCTTCCATAATCTGCTTCGCCTTCACAAGTTACGTTACTGCGGGCGATTGGTGGGGCCGATGTGCCGAGTGGAGGAAACGCTTGAGAAAATGGGAACGGGTGCTTCCGATCAGGAGTCGCACCTCGGTTCCCGTGTCAAGCTGGCATGTGTGTGCGGAGTCGGGTGACTCTACGCACCCAGTTTCGTTTTCACAGCGTCGACAACTTCAGCAAACACTTCCGGTTCGCTGTAGGCGAGTTCGCTAAGCGATTTGCGATTCAGTTCGATCTCGGCTTGTTTCAGGCCGAAGATGAATCGGGAATACGACAAACCATGCATCCGGCAAGCTGCGGTGATCCGGGTGATCCACAGAGCGCGGAAGTCACGTTTTTTGACGCGACGATCCCGGTAGGCAAATTGCCGGGAACGAATGATCGTTTCTTTGACGCTTCGCAGCAATTTGCCGCGACCGCCCCGGTTGCCTTTGGCTTCTTTGAATAGACGCTTCTTCGAACGATGACGCGCCTTCCCCGATGTTACTCTCATGTCTAATCCAACGAATCAATCAAAGTTGTGGATGAATGAAGAAACAATCCCGGCGTTTGTATGGCACACAGGCCAACACGAAACGGACTACATTCCGGGGGCTAATGCTTCAATAACGGTTTTCGCTTCGGTGCCGGAAATGACATTGTCGGCACGAAGATGTCGCTTCCGTTTGCCGTTCTTGTGGCTCAATTTGTGACCACGATAGGCACTACGGTGCTTGATTTTCCCGGAAGCGGTTACACGAAAACGCTTCTTCATTCCCTTATGGGTTTTTTGCTTAGGCATGACAAGCACGCTACCGGCTAGATACGAAATCTGGTTGGTTCAATACGAAATTTTCCCACCAAGCTGGGCGGGAAATCGTGAGTATAGCAAGCCAATTGAAGTTGGACACCCTATGTGGGGCGAAAAATCCCGGTAGCCGTCAAATTTCTCCAAGAACCTATCGGTTCCAGACCATTTGCCGGTCTTTCGTGCTCGCCGGGAAGACGAAATCGACTTGGTATCCAAGCTTTCATGAGACATCGACGGCTACGAGCATACGTCAATTGCTCTAGCCATTGGTGGGGGCTGGTTCACTGGCTCGCTGTTCTGCATCTCGAACTTTTTCGTCAATTAAGTCCTGTGGACGCGATATGATATCCCCAATTCGAATCGCTTTTTTCGATTTCAGGACACCTGGGTATGCAGTAAACATCGGACGACCTTCGATAAGAACCGTCAAAGCCGTCGTTTGGTCTTGCTCGGTGGTAATGATGTCACCGACCGCTAGTGTCGCCAAATCGCCGGCGGAGATCGTTGTTTCCGCCAGGTGCACCACAATTTCGACACCCGCACTCGCCATGTGCGATTCCAGATTCAGACGCTGCCGGGTGTCCGCTGATTTCTTGGTGTAAGCAGACCAAGTGTCTGACGAAAGTTTCCCCGCAAGCGGTTCGATCGTGTTGAAGGGAATACACAGGTTCATAATTCCCCGAATATCGCCCATTGTCAGTTCAAAACTGATCAGTACGATCACTTCGTTTGGCGGCACAATTTGTACGAGTTGCGGGTTGCTCTCGACTTGTTCGACGGACAGCTTCAGTTCGCACAGTCGGATCCAAGCATTTTCCAGTCCGCGGATGGCAAGGTCGGTGATTCGCCCGACGAGGCCGGTTTCGATGTCGGTGAGTGGTCGGGAAGGGATCGCATGTCGCGATTCTTTTCCACCGCCGAGAAGTCGATCGAAGATCGGGAAGATGATCGAAGGATTCAGATCGAGAATCAGGTGGCCGTCGAGTCCGTCGGAACGCATCAAGTTGAAGCAAGTTGGGTTTTCGACGCTGAAGACGAATTCGCTGTAGGTAAGTTGGTCGACACTGATCAGTTTGACTTCGACGATCGTTCGCAACATCGACGACAGCGACGCACCAAATTCGCGTCCGAATCCGTCGTGCAGGGCTTGGAAGGCCCGCATCTGCTCTTTACTGACGCGTTCGGGGCGTTTGAAGTCGTAGACATTGATCGCCCGACCGCCAGTGCCCGCAGCAGTCGCCGGTTTGTTCTTCTTCTTTTTTTTGTTGCTCGGCCCTAGCGCAGCCAGGAGCGATTCGACCTCACCTTGACTGAGAACATCCGCCATCCTTGGCTTCTCCTCTATTCACATCGTGATCAGCTTCGGATCTGACCCGTGCCGTGGACGATGTATTTGTAGCTGGTGAGTTCCCGCAGACCGCACGGCCCACGAGCGTGAAACTTGTCTGTGCTGATGCCAATTTCCGCTCCCAGGCCCAACTCGCCGCCATCGTTGAACCGTGTGGAGGCATTGACCACGACCGCAGACGAATCGACCGCAGCAGTGAACCGCTGAATCGCAGCGACATCCTGCGACACGATGGCATCGGTATGATGCGAACCGAACTCATTGATATGTTCAATGGCATCATTCAGGTCGTCGACCACTTTGACAGCAATCGTAAGGCTGAGATACTCGGTTCGCCAATCATCCTCGGTGGCAGGCTGACAGTCGGATACGATCTCACAGGTCCGGGGGCAACCACGTAACTCGACGCCCGATTCCCGCAGTGTTTTCGCCGCGTTCGGCAGAAACTCCGTCGCAATTTTTGCGTGCACTAACAGGGTTTCCGCTGCGTTGCACACGCCAGGTCGTTGGCACTTAGCGTTCACGACGATGTCTTCCGCCATCGCAAGGTCGGCATGCCGATCCACGTAGACATGACAGTTGCCATCGTAGTGTTTGATGACCGGCATCGTAGCTTCAGCGGTGACACGTTCGATCAAACCGCGTCCGCCACGAGGAATTGTGACGTCGATAAACTCGGAGCGTTTCAGGAAATGACCGACCGCTGCTCGATCGGTGGTCTCCACCAATTGCACCGCGTTCGCGGGCAGTCCCGACTCTTCCAATGTGCTGGCCAGCAACTTGTGGAATGCTTGGTTGCTGTGGAATGCTTCTTTCCCGCCTCGCAGAATCACGGCGTTGCCGCTCTTCACGCACAAAGCGGCGGCATCGACGGTGACATTCGGGCGAGACTCGTAAATGAAGAACACCACACCCAACGGCACTCGGACTCGCGAAACCATCAATCCGTTCGGGCGTACGCCACCTTCGATGACTTCACCAACCGGATCAGGCAGCAACGCAATTTGTTCCAACGCCTCAGCGATTCCGGCGATCCGCGATTCGCTGAGTTTCAATCGGTCGATCTCAGCGGAAGTGAGTCCGTATTCGGGGGCTTTGGCGATATCCTTCTCATTGGCTTCCAGCAACTCAGCCGTGCGAGACCGCAACGCGTCGGCGGATTTCCGCAGCCAATCGGCTTTCTGTTGTCCCGTCAACAACGCCAATTCCCGAGAGGCGTTTCGCGCTTGCTGGGCGACTTTCGCGGTATATTGTGCCAAATCGTTCATAGAACACTCAATTAGTCATTCAGGATCAAGCGATGCAGTATCGGCGGTCTGCGGAAGCCTGTCAACGAGACTTCTGACGCGGCCATGTGAAATTCGGTTCAGTCGCGGGGTTGTTTTTCCGGCGGTTTTTTGAGCATTCGTTGACGACGGAAGCGATGGACGCCGAGCATCAGCATGTCGACGGCGACTGTCAGAGAGTTCAATGCCTCGTGAAGTTGGTGCTTCTCAGTGTGGAGTTGAGCCTGCTGGACGGCATGGTTGTACCGTTTCCAGTCGATCTCCCAAGCTTCGTCTTGCGCGGTCCGTTGCAGGTCTTGTTCGAGTCCGGTCAGGACGCTGAGGAATTCCTCGGTGAGAATTGCCGGTGCGGTCTGGTATGGTGGGGACGATGCCTGATTGGCTTTTGCTCGTAGTTTGCTCGGTTGTTTTCGTGATCGCAACCAATAGAGGCAAGCCGCTTCACCAGTCAGTGCGCTCAGACCGATGAGGTTCCGCCCCCAATCCGAGTGGCCAAATCCGTAGGCCATCGCTCCGAATGCGAACAGACACGCGACGGACCACGCCGCCAACAATGGCCACCAAATGCTTTGAGTCGTGTGTTGCTCGCGAGATGGCTCTGGCCGCTTGGGTTCGGGAAGCATTGGGATTTCATGGCCAGTTCCGGTTTCGCCGATTCGGAAAAGCACGATGGTGGTGTTGTCGGTTCCGCCCCGGAGATTCGCGAGATGGGAAAGCAGGCGTGAAGCCTCCGACACCGGCAAGTTCGCAGCGACGATTCCGATCTCCTCATCACTGACATGCGTGGGAAGTCCGTCCGAGCACAGAAGATACGTATCGCCTTCGAGAACCGGAAATGGACCTTCGATGTCGACTGTGACGCTCGCTGAAGGACCGAGCGAACGCGTAATCACATTTCGCGGCTGACGAAGTTGAACCTCCTCCACCGAGAGTTTGCCCGTGCGGATCAGTTCCCATTGCAAGCTGTGATCGAATGTGAGTTGTTCGATCTGGCCATTTCGGATCCGATAACCGCGACTATCGCCAACATGCCCGAACACGACACCGTTCGCCCCCAAGACCGCTGCGGTACATGTCGTCCCCATGTTCAGGAAATCGGGGTTTTGAATGCCTCTTTCATGGATGGCATGGTTAGCCTGTTCGATGGCCTCGCGTAGGGCTTCGCCTTGGGACTCTTCGTTGGATTTGAAGTACACATGGGGCACGGTTTCAGCCGCGATTTTGCTGGCCAATTCCCCGACCGCATGTCCGCCCATGCCGTCCGCCACGAGAAACAGATGGCCGTATTTCCGCCATCGTTCGGCATCCGAGGTCACTTGGACTGCGAACATGTCCTGATTGAGGCGACGCCGAAACCCGACGTCACTCAAAGAGGCGTACTGAAGTTTTTGTCCATATTGCATACGACGCCAAAGGTGTCAGAAAGAAGTCCGAATCTTCTTAGGAAGTTGACGACATCGCGTATTCGTGACTTTGTATTCTATGTTCCATGTCACATCGAATGAAACGGATTCTTACCAGTTCATCAATGTGAAATCCCAGATTGGCAACGGAAAAGCCGCTTTTTACACGTATTCTCGCGTAAAACTCAGTGAGTCAGACTGGTCTTGGCGAGATCTTGCATCCCGGCTAGAATCCCGCTCTCTCATCTCAAGCAAGCGGATTCCATCGAGCCGCTTTCGATTCCAAAATCAACTTCGAACCCATCACAGGTGCCGTCCACTATGGCACACGTTGCACGAGAAATAATCGACAACTCTCGGCAAACGCGAACCGTTATTGGAACGCGTTGGATCGGGTTGTGTCTGTTGGTCGTTCTGTGTCTTGGCCAAGTCGGTTGTGTTCATCGCCGACTGACCATCCGGAGCGATCCACCGGGTGCGTTGGTACTGATTGACGGTACCGAACGTGGCTACACGCCGTACTCGATGGACTTCTATTACTATGGCACCCACGAAATCCAACTCGTGAAACCAGGCTTCGAGACGTTGACAGTTCACCAAAAGGTCTCGAAACCTTGGTATCAGTATTTGCCGATTGAATTCTTTGCTGACAACTTCTGGCCGCATCAGACGACAAACCGCAACGAATTCTTCTATCAAATGCAGCCGCAAGTCCAAGTGCCACTCGAAGACCTGGGCAATCGAGCGAACGGGTTACGTCTCGAATCACAAATCGGCCCGTAACTAATTCTGATCGTAGTCAGGCAACAAGCGGCAGCCAACTGGTTATCGTTGTCCGCCGGCTTGTCTCCTGAGATCTGTGTTCAGGCACGCGGTTCGCTATTTGATTTCGAAGGGATTCGAATCATCGACGGCCGCAGTTTTCGGTATGGGCAACGCGAGTTGAATTTTGCTTTCTTTCGCTGACTTGGCGACAGTCAGTGGAATTGACCATCGGACGGTGTGAAGTTTGCAGAGTCCACTTTCTCCACCGCGACAGTAGCCATAGTTCACGGAAAGCTCGACCGTAGTCGAACCTTCCTGACCAGTCAGCGGCAAAGTGAACGACAATTCGTCGTCGGCAATGTTAAGTGGCTGGCGTTTTCCGAGTTGGTCGGCTGCAACGACCGTTTGATCCGACTTCGTGGAAACCTTCACACGCGCTGGGAACAATTTGTTGACCTTATAACCCTCCGGCAAATTGAGCGAAAACGTGAACGTCGCCGAGCGATTCGCTGCAACCGTTTGAGTCGGGACTTTCTCGGCTGGCGTGTCGGCGAGGTCGTCTTCAGTCTCAGCGACTTTCGGAGCGGTGAGGTTAGGAATCGCTAGCGGTTTAACCGCTTTGGTCTTTAGGTCCGCGACGAGGATGCGGTGATTGTTGGTGTCCGCGATGTAGAGTTGGCCGTTCGCAACAGCCAACCCCGCTGGTTCACTGAGTTGGGCAGTCGGTTCCAGCTTGTCACCCGGTTTTCCGTCGCCGAGCCAAGTCGTCACTTTTCGCGTCTTGATATCAACTTGACGAAGCTTGTGGTTGTAACTGTCTGCCACATAGAGCTTTCCAGCGACGAATGCGATTCCGAGCGGGTGTTGGAATCGTGCCTCGTCAGCCGTTCCATCGACATCCCCAAACTCAAACAGAGTTTGGCCGCGTGGCATTTCGGATGGACCGACGATCGTCTCGGTTTTGCCATCGGGATCTAAATCCAGCTGCCGGATCGAAGAACCTTCGCTGTCGCAGACGTACAGATATTTTCCGTCACTCGCCAAACCTGACGGTTGTGCGAGAGCCGCCGATGCGTGCGGACCGTTAAGTACGTCTTCACGCCCGCTGCCCGAAAACACGCCGATCGAATCGGAACCAAGTTTATGCGACCAGATTTGGTGTGGGCCGGCCATTGCGATATACAACACGCCGTCGGCATGCAGCAGATCCCAAGGGCTGCTGATGGCACTCGTTTTTAGCTTGCCACCGCGATTGCCCCAACGGGCCTGTTCGCCAGTACCGGCTAATGTCGAGACGGTTTTTGTCTCGAGATCGACGGTTCGAATGAGATGGTTTTCCGTATCGGCGACGTACAGTGTCTGCCCAACCAATGCCATGCCCTGCGGGTGATCGAAGGTCGCTTCCGCGTAAGTACCATTTGTCTCGCCAATTTGCCCGGAGCCGATCGTATCCAGCAATTCCCCATTCAATCGGGTGACCACGATCCGGTTGTGATTACTGTCGGAAATAAAGAGGCGATCGTTTTCCGCATCCGCCAGAACTTTGCCGGGGAATCGTAGTGGCGTGGGCTTGGTGTCATTTTGTTCAAGGTTGAACCGCATCGGGGTTTCGTCGAGCGTGCCGGTCGCGCGGTGATACTTCACAAGAGCACCGATCACGGTGTCCAAAGTTTCTCGGTGTCCTTCGCCGGACATCAGCAAGCACGCCTGCCCTTCGGCATCGATCACCAACAAACTCGGCCAAGACCGCACACCGATTCGCCGCCAAATTCGCATGTTGGCGTCGTTGATGACCGGGTGTTTGATTTCGTACCGCAGAATCGCATCGCGAATGTTTTCGGTTTCTTTCTCGTTGTCGAACTTCGCCGAGTGACAACCGATGACTACAAGTTCCTTATCGTACTTCTCTTCGAGGTACTTCAGATCCGGCAGCACATGGATGCAGTTGATGCAGCAATACGTCCAAAAATCAATTAGGACAATTTTGCCACGGAGGTCTTTGAGTTCAATCGGACCCGAAACGTTCAGCCAATCCACCGCTCCGTCGAAAACGTCGGCGGGCATGCGGATCCGGTTCTGCAGCGGGTATTCGACTTCCGCGGCTTTGTCGGCGGCGGGTTTCTTCTCCGGGGCATCTGTGTCTTGAGCTACCGAAAATTGAACTGTCGGGCCAAAACTGCACGCTGCCGCAAGCATTATTAAGAGCAACGGTCGCCAGATCGTTCGCTGTTGTCGGCTGAATTTCAAAGACGCGAAACCCATGTCAAGATCCTTCATTGACCGTGAATTTTGATCGGGGACTGAAAGGTCGAGTCGCCCGGCGATTAGCATTCCTATCGTTTTCAGAAAGTCAGTTTACTCCAATCGTAAGGAGAAACCGACCCTCACGACGGCTTTTTGCGAAATTCATCGGTAAGCGTTGATCCTTCTTTGTCAATTAGAGCGAAAAGACGGTTTCGGTTGCTTCGGATTGCGTAAGATATTCAGGGGATTGAAGTTAACAGTGTATATTGTCGGTGCGATCCGAAAAAGAAAACGTTGACAGAAGGCATCGAACGGGGTAATTTCGGAGAAAGAAAGTGCATGGTTCTGCTTGCAGATTCCGAGGTACTTTTGACAATCCTCTGGGCCGATAGAACAATTCGTCACACACCCCACCGACGGCGGGACGCCTTGGATTGACAATCATGGACGAAATCTGATTCGGAGAGTCTCGATTTCCGGATTTCTACATCGCCCCATCGATTGCCTGATCCGACCGCTGTTTATTGATCGGTCGTTTTCAATTCCGATTGACGACTGTTCCTAACACGTGAGTTTGACATGACTAACTCCATACGTTGCACATTGCTCCTTGCGTGGACTGTCTGCCTATCGACCCCCGCCCTGCTCTCCGCACAGGATTACGAGTGGGCGTACAAGATGTTCGAAGAGCGAGACCACGACTTCGGCACCGTTGCCCGTGGAGCCGAGGTCAGCTACCGCTTCCAATTTAAGAATCTCTACAAAGAGACGCTGCACATCAGCAATGTCCGCACGACTTGCGGTTGCTCGATTGCGCAAGACCCGCCAAAAACGACGTTCCAAAGTTTGGAAAGCGGTTACGTCGAAGTCAAACTCGATACCCGCAAGCACAAACACGAAAAGAAGTCCAACCTCGTCGTGACCTTCGACCGACCGTTCTACGCGGAAGTCAAGTTGCCCTTGAAAGCGTACATCCGTAGTGACGTGGTCTTCACCCCCGGAGCAGCGGAGTTCGGCACGATCGATCTTGGTGCTGGCAAAGAGCAAACCGTCGAAGTGGCGTATGCCGGACGAAGTGACTGGGAGATCAAAGACGTCAAAACCGGCAGCGAATTCATCAAAGCCGAGGTGAAAGAGGTTTCCCGTGGCAACGGGTCGGCGAACTACGTCGTCAACGTGACGATCGCACCCGAAGCCCCTGCTGGCGTGATTCGTGAGCAAATCATGCTCGTCACGAATGACACGACTCCTTACGTGCCATTGTTGGTGCAAGGCCGTGTCGAATCCGACATCACCGTGGCCACACCGGACGTGAAACTGGGTTTGGTCACCTCTGGCCAAGATAAGCCATTCAGTGTGGTCATCCGCGGTAAAGAACCGTTCGAGATCGAAAAGGTCGAGTGCGAAACCGAACTGGGTTGCTTCAAAGTTCGTTTGCCGAAGTCGGCCCGCACGACACACATCATCCCGCTGACGTTCACTGCCCCCGAAGATCGCGGCACCGTCAAAGAGACTTTCACCGTCACCATCGCCGGCCGCAAAGACCCCGTGCAATTCACCGCCTCCGCCGATGTGGTGACCAGCGTCGGACGACCATCGTTCTAGGAAACTCGTGTGCCACGGCTCTGTGAGCTGTGCTCCGAAAATCGATGATCGCTCAACACGGCTCGCAATTTTCGTAGGGTGCGTGCAGCGCAGCGAAACGCACCAAATACCAAACGGCGTCGACAGCACGATGCGTTTCTTCTCTAAGCCCACACTCGGCGGTTGGTTGACAATCGCCAACGGTGTGGCTTGGATTCTGATTTTGGTTCTTCCAGAACTCGTGGGTAATCCGAACGTATTCGCGTTGTTCATCCCAATTGGTTTGCTGCTGTCGTTCCCATTTGTTTGGTGCTGGTGTCTCTTTCCCTCATTGGGCGGCCCGACAATCGCGGATGTGGTCGAAATTGCCATCGTCTTCGGCCTAAACAGCATTGCCTGGGGATACGGTGTCGCGTGGATCGTTCGCAGATACGGTTGGTGATTCTTTTCCAACTTACGTACACAACATCGATGTCCGAAATCGAATACAACTTCACGATTGCCGATCCGGAAACGATCGGCCATATTCCAATCTGTGAAGTTGCGCCTCCATTCGATGAACTGGGTTGCTTTCTTACGCTGAGCTATACGCGAGACAATCGCGGAACGCGAACTTGTCGTCGTGCATATCGAGAAGTTCGCGACGATCATGCCAAAAAGATCACGGTTGCTACCAGTGAGAGTGGAAAAGCAATGATCGCTTTCCCGGATGTCATCATTCGCCGGTATTATGCGGACGACAATCGGGATGAGCCGGTCGAGCAAGTAGTCCCCTTGGAATACTTTGTTGAGGTGCTTGAAGAATGGCGGAGCTTTCTACGGACTTTCCATCGGCGTGAGAATCAACGAAGACGAGAAGCCGCCGATTAGAGTTCCGCATCGAGCATAGCCTACGAACCGTTTACGGCCCGCTTTTGGACCTCTTCAGATTCGAATCCCCAGCGAACCTTGAAACGTGGGGCGGGGTCGAAGATGATACCGGCCAAGTGTCGGTCACATCATTCTTTCTTCTTCGCTGTTTCTAGCCCGGACGTTTCATGAGCCGTCGGATTCTCGTCACCGCCGCCCTGCCCTACGCGAATGGTCACATTCACATCGGCCATCTCGTGGAGTACATCCAGACAGACATCTGGGTGCGGTTCCAAAAACTGCGGGGGCACCGCTGTCTCTACATCTGTGCCGACGACACCCACGGCACCGCGATCATGATCCGCGCCCGCCAAGAGGGACGCAGCGAAGAAGCCGTCATTGCGGATATGCAAGAAGCCCACCTGCGGGACTTCAGCGGTTTCGACATCGAATTCGACAACTACGGCAGCACCAACAGCCCAGAGAACCAAGAACTCTGCGAAGAGATTTGGAGTGCGCTGCGGAAAGCGAATCTGATCGTCGAGAAAGATGTCACTCAACTTTACGACCCCGAAGCGGAAACTTTTCTCGCCGATCGATTCGTGCGGGGGAAATGCCCGGTGTGTCAGTTGCCGAATCAGTATGGCGACAGTTGCGATAACGGTCACACCTACAGCCCGATTGAACTCATCGACCCCGTCAGTAAACTCTCCGGTGCCACACCCGAGGTCCGTACGGCGAAACACCTGTTTGTGCAGATCGAACAACTTCACGACTTTCTCACCGAGTGGACACAATCCGATGAGCATCTGCAGCCGGAAGTCGCCAACTATTTGAACGGCCACTTCCTCAGCGATGCCCTGCGGGACTGGGACATTTCGCGTCCGGCTCCGTATTTTGGTTTCGAAATCCCCGACAGTCCCGGCAATTACTGGTATGTGTGGTTCGATGCCCCGATCGGCTACATGGCATCGACGAAAGCCTGGTGCCAAAAGAACGGCGAGGATTTCGATTCCTGGTGGCGAACCGGTTCCGACGCGGAGATTCACCACTTCATCGGCAAAGACATTCAGTATTTCCACTGTCTGTTCTGGCCGGCGATGCTCAAAACCGCCGGGTTCAATCTGCCGACCAAGGTGCACATTCACGGTTTTCTGAACGTGAACGGCGAGAAGATGGCCAAATCGAAAGGCACCTTCATCAACGCCGCGGATTACCTGAAGCACCTCGATCCGGCGTACTTACGTTATTACTACGCGACCAAACTGAGCCCGCGAGTCGACGATCTCGATCTGAATCTCAAAGATTTTCAGAACAAGATCGACGCGGACCTTGTTGGTAAGGTCGTCAATATTGCCAGTCGATGTGCGAAGTTTGTTGCCGGTGGTGAACTGTCGGCGGAGTACCCGGACGATGGTGGTTTGTTCGCCAACGCGGCGAAAGCGGGTGAGAAAATCGCGGACGCTTACGAACGCTGTGACTATAACACCGCCACGCGGGAGATTCTGACCCTTGCCGATGCCGCGAATCAGTACATCGAAAATCGAGAACCGTGGAAACTTCGCAAGGATGAAGCTCGGCAAGATGAACTCCGAGACATTTGCACGGTCGGTCTGAATTTGTTTCGGCAAATCGTCATCTACTTGACGCCGGTGTTGCCGAAACTCGCGGAGCAAACCGGTGCCCTGCTCGGCCAACCGATTGCACACTGGGACGACTCGCAAACCCCGCTCACGGGCACGCCGGTCGGTCCTTTTGAACATATGATGAAACGCGTTGACCCCAAGAAAGTTCAAGCCATGATTGATGAATCGCAGGAAGCCGCCGCCGAAGAAACGAAAGCCGACGCGGCGTCCCAGTACAACGACGGACCGGAAGCCCTCGAAAAAGAACCAATGAGCGGCGATCTGTGCACGATCGACGACTTCATGAAAGTCGATATGCGAGTCGCCCGAGTGATCGAAGCCGGTCATGTGGAGGGAGCCGACAAGTTGTTGCAACTCACGCTCAGTTTGGGCGGCGATGAACGGCGGAATGTGTTTGCAGGTATCAAGAGTTGTTGCAACCCGGAAGACTTGGTCGGTCGGCTGGTCGTGTGTTGTGCCAACTTGCAACCGCGGAAAATGCGATTTGGAACCAGCGAAGGCATGGTGTTGGCATGCGGGCCGGGCGGAAAAGACATCTTCCTTCTCAACCCCGACGATGGTGCCACTCCCGGTATGCGGGTGCATTGATCGCATGCCGATGGTCTCGAACCACGGACTGATTGAAAAATCTGCAAATCCCTCTCGCCCCGGTGAAAGGGATTTGTTAGAACCCGTCCAAGATTGTGTGCCACGGCTCTGTGAGCCGTGCCGAGCGATGAACCTGGAATAGCACGGCTCACAGAGCCGTGGCACACTGAATCATGAGTTGACGAGACACTGGCGGAGCCAGTGGCACCCCCACATTTTGAATCGACGATTCACCTGGATGGAGCCTCCCCAATGCAGACCACCTTCGCCCTCACAGCGGTTGCCTCATTTCTACTCTGTGGCGGGCTGACCCAAGCGGAGGAGGCTGCCGGTCTTCGGCTCCAGTACAAGTTCGAAGTCGGTGAGACCGTCCGATATCACGCGACTCACACAACCTTTCTGCAGACCAAAAAAGGTCAATCGACCGAGATCGTCCGCGACGAATCCGACAGCGAACAGCACTATCGTGTGGTCGCCGTCGATGATGAAGGGGTCGCAACGCTAGAATTGACGACCGATCGCGTGAAAATGTCCGCTCGCTTCGGCAACGCGAAACCGGAAAGTTTCGACAGCACGGTCGACAATGAAGTCTCGCCGCGGTTCAAAGCCATCGCGGAGACCATTGGCAAGCCACTCGCGAGATTGAAAGTTCGTCCCGATGGCGAGTTGGTTTCCTCGAAGCCGCTGTTACCTGAGTCGCTGCAACGCCGAGTGACTGCTCCCACGCAATCACCCACTGCCAACGACGATCCTGCAAAGAACATTTTCGCTGTCTTTCCTGATAAGACGCTCGCAGTGGGCGATACTTGGCGAGAAACCTTCGAAGTTCGTGTCAATATCAGCCGGACTCTCGAGCAAACCGTCAAACTGCTGCGGATTTCCGAATTGGCATCGCTCGAAGACGGTATCGCGACTATCAAGTACAAAACATCGTTGATCACGCCCATTCAAGACGGTGGCGTGCGAGTGCAGTTGCTACAACGCACACCTTCCGGCACTCTGGTCTTTGATGTGGATCGCGGGCGGTTGATCAGTCGTACGGTGAAAATCGATCGCACGGAAGTCGGAGTGATCGGCAGTGACAGTCTGATGCGTGCTGTCAGCTTGCGAAAAGAGGAATTGATCCCCGCGGCCGAAGATGATGCTGTCGTCAAACGTTGATCGTGGAATCTTCGCGGGAATTCATGGCGGGCGGAATTGAAACGTTCCGCCGATTTTCTACACTGTGTGCATGAACCCCGTGGAAATCTCGCCCCAGCTCCGCAGTTTGCTCATCGCTGCCCGCAAACTGGCTTCGGAAGTCGATGCCGAAGCCGTCGTGATGCTGGCTAGCTTGCCGTATGATTTCAAAGAGGTTCAGTCCATCTTGGATGGTGTTCGGCTCGTCGTGTCCAGCGATAAATCCGACGTCATGCGGGCTGCTCAGGAAAACGAAATTGATCTGGTTCCTCTGCTGCACGAACCGGAAACCCGGCAGGTTCAACTCAGCCAAGCCCTGCTGGAAGCGATTGCCGACGAGTTTCTCCAAAGCGGTTCGCGAATTGTCGCCGTTTATACGTTGTTTGAACGCGAACACATCGACACCGTTAGCATGATCAATCTGGCCGAGCATCTCGCCAAATTGACGACCCGTGATTTGCGACGGCTCGAAACGCAAGTCCCGCTGGAAACGCTACGGATGTGCGTCGACTTGGCCGTCGAAATTGGCCGGGAAGGTCGCGAGGGCAAACCGGTCGGTGCGTTGATGGTCGTGGGCGATCACCTGCAAGTGATGAAAATGTCCCACGAGGGCGTGCATGATCCGTTCAAGGGTTACACGCAAAAAGAGTGCATGATCCGCAGCCCCAAAGTTCGTGAGAGCATCAAGGAACTTGCCCAGATTGACGGGGCCTTCGTGATTACTGGCAAAGGTGTCGTCAATGCCGCCGGACGAATTCTCGACGCCCCCGCCGAAGGACTCACACTCTCGGCCGGTCTGGGCGCTCGACATTGGGCGGCAGCCGCGATCAGCAAAGCCAGCGAAGCGATCGCGATTGCAGTCTCCGAATCCACCGGCACCGTGCGACTCTTCCAAGACGGCAAAGTTGTCCTCCGTATCGAACCGGTCGATCGCGGCATGAAATGGACCGAATTCGACACCGAACCCCCGAAAGACGACTGACGCTTCGGGACGAGGGGCGAGGGGCGAGGGCCGGAATTGCTGGGTGCAGACACCCTTGCAGATCTTGATCAATTTGCTCCGAAGCTGGCCGACCACACTTCGTCGCTAGATTCGACGTCAACGACGCTGACTGTAGCACTATCGCAGTAGACCACTCGCTGATTGTTCGGGGAGAAGCACAGTGAGGTCAGGCGACCAAGCGATCCTTCGTGCGTCATCTTGGCCTCGCCAGACTTCAGGTCCCAAACGGTAAACCCACTGAGGGAACGAGTTTCACGGCGAGTCTTGACCACTGGGCCCTCTCCACCTGTAGCGAGAAACTTACCGTTGGCTGATAACGCAATGGCCCAGATTTCTTTGGTTTTCGGGCGAAAACTTTGCTGCTCTTCTCCACTTGCATTGTCCCAGGTTCGGATGCTGGGTCCGTCGGTGAGACTGTAAAACGAACTTGCAACATGTTTTCCGTCAGGCAAGAAACAGGCTCGATAGACCCCAAAGTCCTTGCCGCCAATTCTCCGTAACAAGCGACCTGACGGGAGTTCGAAAACTTGTGCGGATACTGTTCTGTCCGCATTGAACGATGTGGCCACTAGAGTCGTTCCATCTTTCGAGATGTCTATCGAAAGAACAAATCGACTGTTCGTCGGAATGGTCATCATGGCCTCGCCGGTTGCGACATCCCAGGCCTTCAGGTCGCCGCTACCGGTCCAGAGTACATCGCCATCGGTAGAAAACTTCAGTGCAAAGACCTGACTTTTAAAGCCTCTGAGAGTTCTCAGGCGGTTGCCCGTCTTTGTGTCCCATAGAATTGTCGTTTTGTCATCACTACCACTCGCTAGCACCGACCCATGTGCCGCAAACGCGACTGTTCGGACGGTTCCCTGATGCCCAACAAGTGTTCGTTCGACTTCACCAGTGCTTGCGTTCCAAATTTTGACTGTTTTGTCAAACGATCCACCTGCGATCTGCTTACCATCTGACGAATATGAGACCGTAAGAATGCCATTGTTTGGAACCGAGACCTCACCAACCGTTTGAGCTAATACGGATTGACTGGACATGGGGGTGAGCAATGTCAGGACGGCAGCCGAGGTGACCAACAATCGGCGAGTGCGACAGAATCTTGCGATAGCAGGGGGAATATTTCTCTGAAGAATCATCTTCCGCCTCTCTTCTGGTCAGTGACAGTGAACTAAGTTTACACCTCAAATGGTGTCGCAGGGTGGGCAAGGTTACAAGCAACCTAGGATCATGAAGTGATGAAAGAGACGAACATCAGTCGATTAAGCCGATAGGCACTTCGGCTGATATTTGGTCTAGCGTTGAGATTTCTGCGGTAATTTCGCGACGATCGCTGAGTCGCCAAGTCGGGGAGACATTTGGCGGGCGAGGACTGTCAATCACGCTGCTGACCAACCTAGACTCGGGAGTTGGCGTGTTGCAACGTGGGACGACGACTTTCATAATGGAGTTGGTGCTGAACTGACGCATCGGTTTTAGAACTGAAATTCGAGTTTTCCGGAGGTAGGCATGTTAAAACCCGTTTATGTGACGCTACTCGTTCTGTTGTGCGTCTTCAGTCAGGCTAGTCGTGTTGTCGCCGAAGACATGCCACAAACGCTCGAATTCCGGATCGCTAGTGAATCGCCGGTGGAGGGTTGGCAGAAAATGAAGGTGCGTGGCAGCGATCGACCGATCTTTGTCTCGAATGACGTGTCATTGGATGGCAGCGATGTCAGAAAGGTGAGTTTTTACAGTCGTCCGCAGGGCGATCCAGTTATGGGTCTTGAATTCACGGACAACGGCGCAAAGAAAATGGAGTCCATCACGTCTCAGAATCATGGCAAGTTGCTCACGATTATGTTGAATGGCAAAGTCGTCAGCGCTCCCATCATCCGAGCCACAATCAGTCAAGAAGCGAAGATTTCGGGAGCCTTTGACAACGACGACTTGCTCGCATTCTTCCATGCGATCGTCTTACGTGAGCAGCCGTAGACAAAGCCGGGTTTTCGAAGCCTTCCAATGTCGGTGCTGTTATTCTCGGATTCGGAGGGTTCGCATTTGCCACCGGAGTCCGTCTTGGTCGATGAAGAAGCCTTTTCCGTCTCCGAATTTCTGCGCCGCCAGAAACGCTTTGCCTTTCATCGGTTTAACCCGTTCACTGGGACCGAGTCGGCCACGGAGTGCGGTGAAATCGATGCGGGTCCGTTTGCCCTTCTCACCAGGTTGGCAAACGCCGATCAGTTTTGTCATCTCGCCACGCGGTTCCTCCGCCTGATAGATTTTGAGATCGTGCACTCGGTAGGCTCCACGAATCGAGGACGGTCGTTTCGGGCTCTTCGGTGCTGGCGTCAGTTCGTAAACCCAAATGGCCCCTTCGATCGTCCCGGCTTCGGCAAGCGTGCGTTCAATGAATGCCCGCTTGCGTCGTTCCTCACTTTGCGAGAAACACAGCTGCGAAAGACTGGTCATAACAACGGCCGCGAGCAGCAAGACTTGGTGAGACCGCATGGCGTATGAGCCCTCTGGTTTACTTTGCGTTCCAAAGAATTCGTCGGTGAACGAGTTTGGGACACTATTCAAAGAGACACATAGTATCATCGGCATGAAATGAAAGCATGTCAATTCCGACGCGAGTCGCCGGAATCTGGCATCACCATATTCCGACTTACCCGCCGATCAACATTTCCACGATTGTCTCGACAGCCTCGGGTTTGTGGATCAGGTCGTCGTGGCTAAATTTCAAAGTGACGTCTTCACGCACATCAGGCAGCGTGGCACTTGGGGTAGCGACGATCAGGTCGCCGTCGAGAATCTCAGGGGGAAGCGTGAGTTGCCGAATCGTCGCGTTCATGTGAGATTGCAAAGGATCATTCACGTCGGACTTTGCCAACATTCGAACGATACGACTTCGCATTTGATTGGCGGCTTGGGTGACGGCGAACGATGCAACCGGCCCCAGAACTTGCCCGCGGATGAGCAGGTATCGGGAGTGATCACCGCCCTGCTCTGTGAGATATCGTAGAAACAAACTCCCCGGTTCCAGGTCGAAGGTGATTTGTTCGTCACCGTCGAGAAGCGTGCGACGCAGAGCTTCAGAGTACCCCAATCGCAAGTCATAAGCGAACTGAGCGACTTCCAATAACGGACGCAACTTGGCCAAATTTGAACCCTGGTGCGGTGTCGCAACCAGAATGGCCCGGCGATAAGGGCCATCAAGCACTTCCGCGTAATATCGGAAAACCAGTCCCCCTGCGGAGTGGCAGATGAAATCGGCTTGGCTGATCGGGGTCTTCTTTTCCTGTACGAGGCGATGAAGTGCATGAGCCGCCCGTGTCAGGCTGCCATCACCGGGATAGTGAAAACCGATCACCGGGCGTTTCGCCAGTTCGGGATCCGCTGCGATCAATGCCAGAACTTCAGTCCAAGTTTCGAGTCGTGTTTCCATGCCATGAATCAGCACGATCGGTCTGCTCTTTGCAGGAAGTGAATTCGAGACCAACGGATTCCAGGCTTCTTTGGCGAAGTCGTATCGGAACAGCCCATGAACTTCGTCCTCGTAAACGCCGTCCCACTCATTTCGAAGGTTATGGAGTCGGTCACTAGGTGTCGGAGTGACCGCGAGCGAGTGCGTCGCAGCATCGATGTCGTCGTTCCCTGCGACCGCAATCAACATGCGGAGGACATCCAAACCGGCTTCGTAGTCGTACCCTGCATTGCGAAGCAGGTGTAACGCAAAGAGATCGGCTTGCCGAACTTGCTGTTCGGAGTAAATGAATTCCAGCAACCCGCCCGCCATCTTCACCGCCGCTTGTGCCGTTTGGGCGAGAGCCACACGATCGATGGAATCTTTGATCCCTTCCTTTGTTTGGTTCTGTAGTTCCAACAGTTTGTAACCGCGTCGGCAATGTCCGCGAACCATGTGTCCCAGTTCTCGGGCGAGAACGAAGGCCAAACGGGAGTCGGCCGAGTCTGGTTCGATCGTCAACGCCAAGAGGTAGTCGTGAGAAATGTACAACCACCGTCCGCCGACGGTCCAAGCGTGCCAACCGGGACGGTCGACTACGATCAGTTCGTATTCGTGGTCAGCCCAAGTCGCCGGCAGCTCAGCTGTCAGGCGTTTGAGTACGTTGCGGGCAAGTGGTGGAGTCGGAACAACGATCGACTGCTGCAAAATCAATTCGTGTTGCCGGGTAGCCTCGGCGAATTGCTTCTCCAAAGGATACGGAGTTCGCACCAACGCCCAACCGGCTAAGCCGCCGTAAAACGGTTTTGCCCCGGTTTCGTTCTCCTGATCCGGCTGCGTTTGCTGATCGATGGCAACGCGTTGGTCTGTCGAGAATTCGGTAAAAATCGGTGAAGCAGACCAAGCCGGTGATATGAGGGCCAAACAGCCCAGAATCATCCACAGCAATGTTTTCATCGGAAATCCTTTCTTCCGCCGACCCAATATGACTCGCTGAATTGTATCTACAGACAGGTCGAAAAGTCGAAAGTTACGGACAAGCATTTTCTCCGCAGACGAGATTTCTCAGCGGAAAACGGGCGGCGGACTTGCCGACCGTGGAGGGGATGTCAACAATATATGAATAAGAATTCGCACTTCCGAACGGGCACTTTCCGGGTCGATTCGCTAAGATATACGGAACTACCGCACGCGAACCTTCCGGTGCGAGACGGGTCTATACCCACAAACCATTAACGAAGACGATGATCACACGACACGCCATCTCCTCTTTTCCATGCATCCCGACGGGTTCGCAAGTTCTCTTGAGAACACGAGTCTGTGGTGTACACGAAGGGCGGCGGCAAACGAGTATTGTATCAAGCGGCCTGTCCGCATGAGCATACCCCGGTGTCGTTTCGGCATCGGGTTTTTTTGTGGATATCTTCAACTAGGTTTCAGTCAATTTCCTTGAGGACACTGAGCCAATTCGTCCGGGAGCGGTCGAAATGGGTTCGGCGAATTTCCAGGAGGACGTGATGGTCTCGGCGGTGTTGCAACGACCAACGCTGATGCTCAACCGGAACTGGCAGCCGGTCGGTGTGGCGACGGTCTCGCGATCTTTAGTGATGGTTTGGAACGGATCGGCTCGGATTGTCGATCCGCTCGACTATCAACTTTATAGCTGGAGCGATTGGGCAAAACTCGCTCCACAAGATGACGAACCGGTCGTTCGCACCGTCAGCATGCAGCTTCGCGTGCCCGAGGTGATTTCGCTCACACGGTACGATCGTGTGCCGACGAATACGGTCACATTCAGTCGACGGAACATCTTCAAACGTGACCGGTTTACTTGCCAATACTGTGGCGAGCAACCGGGCAAAGAGGAATTGACCATCGACCACGTGCTTCCTCGTTCCGAAGGTGGTTCGTCGAGCTGGGAAAACTGTGTGCTCGCATGTGTCGACTGTAACAGTCGCAAAGCGAACATGACGCCCCTGCAGGCGGGCATGCCACTTTTGAAGAAACCGGTACGTCCAAACTGGCGACCGTTCTATGCCACCCGTGGCGAACGCATCGACAGTTGGAGTAAGTTCATCAGCGAAGCGTATTGGACGGTCGAACTGCAAGACTGATTTTGAACGTGAAGAGTCGATCAAAGGACCAGTGTTAGAATCACATCGTTGATTCCGACGTTGGTCCTTTGCCTCTTGTGTCTGCCTATTTCACGCTTTTAGAATGGTCAATACCAGGGCGACTTTCACCATTCTTCATCCCATGTGCCAACCATGAATGCCAAGCAATCGCGAAGAACGGCCGGAAGTGTCGAGCGGTCGAATTCGTAACTCGGGTTGTTAGCATGGCTTCATGAGGCGTCGGGAATGTCGGATCAATTGCATGAGGGGGCACGTCCGTCCGCGAACTATCGCCCGGAACTCGATGGGCTCCGGGCGATCGCAATCACCTTTGTGCTGCTCTTTCACTGTCTTGCGGTTCCTGCGAGTGGTAGCACCGTTTGGCTCCATCGCGCGGTGTCGGTCATGTGGTCGGGCGTGGACATCTTTTTTGTCCTATCAGGATTCTTGATTACCGGAATCCTTTTAGACACACGAAATGAACCAAACCGTTGGATGAATTTCATCGCACGTCGCACACTGCGTGTGTTTCCGCTCTATTACCTGTGGCTGGTTATCGTCTTTTGGGTATTGCCCAGGTTTCTGGAGACCTCGCTTTCCCCACCAAACGCTGAACCGTGGTGCTGGACGTATACCTTCAATTGCTACATTTGGGTGAAGAATACCTTCCCAGAGCCTGTAACGATCAATCATTTCTGGTCACTAGCCGTTGAAGAGCAGTTCTATCTTGTCTGGCCGATCATCGTTTTTGCATTACCATCACGCTTGATCGGAACCGTCTGCCTGCTAGGAATTTGTTCGTCGATCGCATTGAAGACATATCTCTATTTCGGTTCGAGCATTCATGGAATGGCACTCTATACAGCGACCCCGCTACGTGCCGACGCATTGCTAGGTGGTGGATTCGTGGCGTGGTTAATTCGACATCCCTCAGCCGCGAAAACGAAGTCTGTATACCGACTTATTGTTGTCGCTGGTGTTTTAGCGTTGCTTCTACTGTTTCGACTGCGAGGGTTTCAGAACTTAGTTACGTTTGACAAGTTTACAGTCTGTTTTCTGACTAGTTTCTTTGCTCTCACAGTCCCAACACTTCTGCAGGTTCTCATCGAGAATCCCAACTCAGTGCTAGTGCGAGTGCTCTCGTGGAAAGGGTTTCGACCGATCGCAAAAATCAGTTATGGACTCTATATCTCTCACTACATTGTTTTCATATTGCTAGTTACTAGTCATAAGAGTCAAATGGTCCGAGTTGCTAGTCAATTTGGGATTCCAGCTTGGGTCGTTTTGTTTGTGTTCACGGTTCTGATCAGTGGAATCATTTCGACGGTACTTTATCTTCTCGTCGAGCGTCCCGTCCTCAAACTGAAACGGCATTTTCCCTACCGCCAGTCTTCGACTTGAGATTTAGAAACCCGTTACACCTCTGCTGAGGGAACGACAGCCCCAGTACCGAGAATGGACACTTGTTGCATTTCTCCGAACTGCGGTAAAATGACGTCATGAAGGACGAACAAATCCCATCGTCGCCGATACTCTCTGTGGCGCAAATTATCGACGATACCCAGGCGGAAGGTCCGGGACACCGATTCGCCGTGTGGTTGCAGGGGTGCCCGCTGCGCTGCCCGGGTTGTTGCAATCCCGAGATGTTGCCCTTCTCTGGGGGGCAGCCAACTCGCGTGTCTGAACTCATAACGCGATATCGGAAGGCCGTCGCAGCGAATTCGAAAGTGGAAGGTGTCACGCTGCTCGGGGGCGAACCCTTTGCTCATCCTGGTGTCGAACATTTTGCTCGCGAGGTTCGCCTTATCGGCGGAAGCGTAATGATCTTCAGCGGGTTCACGCTCGACCAGTTAAAATCGCAATCTGAAACCCACGTCCATGAATTGTTGGCCGAGACGGATTTGCTCGTGGATGGGCCTTTTCTCCACGATCAGCCCGACACGACGCGTCGCTGGATTGGATCAAAGAACCAGCAGATTCATTTTCTTACGGATCGTTACAAGCCCAGTGACGCGACATGGAAGGAATCGGATACCCTCGAAATTCGTCTGCAAAATGGCGAGGTGACCGTGAACGGGTTCCCGGCTCAATCCGCCGTCGGTGTCTGGCGACGTATCAAGCCATCGCGGTAATTCTTGATGCGAATGAATCCGGGACGGCCGATGCGGGTTTCTTTGTCATTTGCTATCCTCGATCTGGAATCCTTCATCCCGAGAAAAATCCATGCGTGTCGTCAACCGATTCGAGAACAGCTTGCTGCAAATTTTGCAGGCGGTCTTCGGTCGCGGTGCAAAAGACCGGGCAATCAAGAACGTGCTCCGCGAGGCCGACGCACCGAAGTGTTTGGGGCGTGATGTCGTTATCGTTATCCAAGATATCCTCGCCAAAGGCAGCGTCGCGAAATTGGCTCGCTCGGGTGGTTGGCGTCGCGAACGATTTCTGCGGGGCGAACGCTCGGTGACCGGACGACTCTGGAATCGGACGCCGAGCACCCAGTTGGGGCTGAATTTTTCCACTCGGACTGCTCAGTTTCTTGTCGGAATGACCGCATTTCCGGCCGGTCATTCATTCTACCGGAAACGACCGTCCAAGAACTTGACGCTCGGCGACCGTTGGCTACATTTTGCCGTGTACGATGCCCTGCGTGGCTCGGGATTCGAGAAGGAGATGCAGACGTGGCCGATCGTGCGGGATAATCTGCTGGTGCAACTTCTCCATGCACGCGACTTCCTCGATGCTCCGCCGAAACAACCGGCCGACATGCAATCTTGGTTGCGCGATCCCGCGGGGTTGGGAATGTTCGAGGTACTGCAGTCGCGTCTCACAGATGCCTGGGTCGAGACCGAACAAGCCAAGCGAGCGTTACGTTCACCAGAGCAATTGCTCAGAGCTTCGCGGTTTCATGCGGAATTGTTGGGCGGTTTCTTGTCGGCAGTCGAGACGATTCAGCGACGAGATTTAGCGAGATTCCTGTTCGACGTTTGGCATCGGCTGCTCCCCGATGACGAAACCGCTCGGGCTCCCTGGTTGGAGGCGGTGATCGTCGATGATCTTCGCCTGAGTGAACGTGCGGAACTGTACCAGCAGGCGCTTGGCACTTTTTCGCTCGCGGAGCGATTTTCGAATTGGAACGACTGGGCTCGCGGCATCGGTTACTATGATGAAGAGTACGAGATCGCCCAGCATTGGAAACTCGACTGGGAACAACGGGATGGGGACACCGTCACCACTCGCTCGCGTCGGTTGGCGTCGCAGGCGGAAATCGGAAACTGATCGGACATGCTGGATCGCTGGATCAATGGATCAAAAACTTCTTCAAAGGATGAACTCATGAGTCGTGCCTACCGCATTCAAGTCAGCGAATCGCTGCAACGCGTGATCCGGGCCAGCGACCACGTCAGCACTCAACTCGAACTGCTCGAAATCCTTCCCTGCGAACGGATGGCGGAACTCTTGGAAGCCGAGTTAGTGAACCTCGGTTTCGAGCGTGACGGCGACGTGCTCAAACGGGAACAGAACGGCGTGGTCGTTGAAGTCGATCCGAAAACCGCCACCGTGACGGCTCGTATCGAATCCGAGAACGAAGTCACATTGGAAGCCGAGAAATCCGGCAACGTCTACGACGACTGGGGCGCTCAAACCCGCGAGAACGTGGAAGCATCGCTCCGGGAACAAGCCGTCGACGAAATGAATCGTCAAGCCGACAAAGAGGAACGCAAACTCCAAAAGGAACTCACAGACCGTTTGGAAGCCGAGCTGCGAGACCTCAAAGGCGACCTCGACCAAGCCGTCAACCGCGTCACTGCCGACGCCCTGAAAGAAAAAGCCGCCCAACTAGGCCAAATCAAAGAACTCACCGAAGACCGCGAAAGCGGCTCGCTAACGATCGTGTTAGAGGTTTGATTGTTTTATGGGTTGTTTGTGGTCCGTTGTTAGTCGTCAGTCGTAGGGGGCGTGCAGCGAAGCGCAACGCACCAGACAGGGTGAAGGCCGAATAAACTATATAGTCGTAGGCTGGGACAAGTCCCAGCATGAGAGACTTTGATAGCGGAATTGCTGGGACTTGTCCCAGCCTACATTCTCATGTCTAACGAAACCACATTTCTCAAAGCCATTCGAGCCGATCCGAAGGATTTGACGGCTCGGCTAGTCTATGCCGACTGGCTTGATGAATGTGGTGATCCGCGTGGCGAACTCCTTCGATTGCAAGAGGAGATGAAAACCTGCGAAGTTTGGAGCAATCAATACCAAGCCCTCAAACCACGACGCAATCAACTGCGATTCGAGTGTGATACCGAGTGGTTGAAGACCTTGAATTATCAGATCATTCACCGGCCGATGTTTTCAAGAATCCCCGAGGGCTACGAGAACCGATTCCGATTGATCCAGGAGTCCATTGAAATCTGGCATGACCTTGATTTTTTCGATTCCAACGAAATGGTTGATGACCGAGAACTACATGGAACGGAGGCATGGTTAGGATTCGAGTTACCCCAATCTTTGCGAAGTTGGTATACACGTTTCAGCCAAATTAGGCATGTCTGGAACAAACAAGACTCGTGGCGTTCTCACGAAGGTCTCTCGTTTGACAGAAAACGAAATGCGCTGATCTTCCGAGATGAAAACCAAGCGTGCGTAAGCTGGGGAGTGCTGAAGAAAGATATCGTAGACGCCCACCCCGACCCTCCCGTTTGGTCATTTGGAGACACTACCAGAATGGAGAGTAACGAGTTCTCGAATTCTGCGATCACGAGTTTGCTAATAGAACGAGCGTTTCAACGATACTCCGCTTGGGCAGAGTTATCAGATGAAGAATTCACAGTGTGGAACAATGCTGCTCAGAACACAATGACCCGGTGTCAGGATACAGGCAAATACTGGTTTACTGAAACGCTTGAGTTCTACGAGGCTGACGATGTCCTCTATCACTTCGATAGATCATCAAATTGGATACTAGTATCGTGCCGAACCGAAGCTGCGTTCAATTCTCTTGATGTGGGTATCCGAGATTGGCTCGAACCGACTTGGGACCGCAACGTGCAATACAAACGAGGTTAGTCGTAGGCTGGGACAAGTCCCAGCAATTCCGCGATCATAGTTTCTCATGCTGGGACTCGTCCCAGCCTACATGAATGCAAGCCAAGTAGGTCAGGCTGTGCCTGACGATTTGATAAGACATGTCAGGCACAGCCTGACCTACCATGCAGTCGCACCTTGAAAGATAACGTTTTCATGTCGACACTAGTTCCTGAATCTTCCCTTCCTCAAGAACTCTCCACGCCGCAAGCGGTAGATCTCGCGTATCCGAACGAACTGGCGGGGATGGCGGGGGATTTGGTGCGGGGGTTGCCGGCGTTGGTGGAGTGTGAGAAGGATTTGGCTCCGTTCGTGTTTATGTCAGTGCGGGGGCGGTTGCGGGAACATGATTTGAAATGTTTGTTTCTCGATGGGCGACCGAATCCGAATGAGCAAGCCGGGGCGATGGGACCGCCATCGTTTGTGGGTACGCTGATCTCGCAATTGCGAAACGCCGTCCGCGGTGCGGTCGAGAAACGCGTCGTCGTGTTGCCGCACTTGGATTTGCTGACGACGAGCCAAGGCGGACTCACATCCGAAGCCCGCGAGGTTATTCCCCTGCTCTACGAAAACCCGGAACTCGTGTGGCTGGGATTCAAAGACCCATCGTTCCCGTTGCCGCAGGTGATCGAGAATCTGTTTCCGAAGCGGTACAGTTTGCTGGGCATCGGGCGTGAGCGGTTGCAGCATCTCATCACGCAGAAGGAAGCCCGCAAGTTCGGCAAGGACTTCAATCCGTGGGCACTCTATAAACACGTCTCCGGGATGAACGCCGCCCGGTTGCGGAAGATGCTCTCGACGCTTGAAGGTGAGGACTACCCGGACAACCCGCGACACGCCATCGAACAAGTCCGGCAAGCCACACTCGGCGGGACGTTGGAAGTGCCGAATGTGGATCTCGATGACGACGTCGGCGGATATGCGAAAGTCAAGAAACGCTTGCGGGCGGAAATTCTGGATGTGCTGCAAGCGAAGGACAAACAAACCGATCCCGACCAAATCAAGAAGATGGAATCGCTGATTCCGCGAGGGATGATCTTCTGGGGACCGCCGGGAACGGGAAAAACACTGTTCGCGAAGGGCATGGCGACGGCACTCGGGGCGGCGATCACGGTCGTCTCGGGACCGGAATTGAAAAGTCGGTGGGTCGGTGAGAGTGAAGAAAACCTGCGGTTGATTTTTCATCGTGCTCGACAAAGTGCGCCGTCGATCATTGTGTTCGACGAACTCGATTCCTTCGCTGCCGCCCGCGGGACTTACACCGGGTCGGGCGTGGAGCACTCGATGGTCAACCAATTGCTGACCGAGATGGACGGGTTCCACTCGGAGGAATTGGTGTTCGTGGTTGGGACCACGAACTTCGTGGAAAGTCTCGATCCGGCTCTTTTGCGACCGGGGCGGTTTGAATTTCATTTGCACATCCCCTATCCGAACCGCGATGATCGCCGGGCGATTTTGGAGATTTACAATCGCTCGATGAATCTCGGCATGACCGAGATCACGCTCGAATACGCTGTCAAACGCACCGGCGATTTCGTCGAGGGAGCGGTGTTGGGGACACGATTCAGTGGGGACCATATCAATGCTCTCTGTCGGGCACTGGCGCGGATTCGCTTACGAGAAGAAATCGACCGGCCGACAACACCGGAAGACATCGAACGTGCTCTCACCGAATGGGTCGATCGACCACAGATGACCAAACGCGAGGAAACCGTGGTCGCCACGCACGAAGCGGGTCACGCGATCTGCTCATTGTTCTGCGAACACGCCACGCCGATCGAACGGATTTCGATCCAAGGCGATGCCGCCGGGGCACTCGGGTTTGTGAAGTATCAAGACCCGACCAACAAATACGTCGTCACGC
Organism: Thalassoroseus sp.; assembly: GCF_984380535.1. Lineage (NCBI taxonomy): Bacteria > Pseudomonadati > Planctomycetota > Planctomycetia > Planctomycetales > Planctomycetaceae > Thalassoroseus > Thalassoroseus sp. The sequence goes on along the minus strand of NZ_CFHRBF010000002.1, from coordinate 19,136 downwards.
GTGGGCAGTTGTTGGATGACTTGTGCATTTTGATGGGCGGCCGGGAAGCCGAGCGGCTGTTGTGCGATGATCTCTCGATTGGTTCGGCGGATGATCTCCGGCGGGCGACGCAAATTGCGCGGGCGCTTGTCGAAGAGTTCGGCATGGGCGGGGATGACGTGGGCATCGTGCGGTATGAATCGGATGACGAACGCTTCCCGGGGCGGTATCGTTCGCTCTCGCCGACCCAACTCGAACGGCTCGACAACAGCGTGAGAGAATTGCTCGCGGAGGCGTGTACGCGGGCGTCACAATTCTTGAAAGACAACCAATCGCTCGTCGAGACCTTGCGAGATCTGCTATTAGAGAAGAAGGTGATCGATGCGAAAACACTTGGCGAGATCACCGGCCGTGACCCTTCCGGCGAAGAAACCAGCGAGAAATAACTATGGCTGAGATGACCATTACTCTGCGAGTCGATCCGCAGACGAATAAGAAAGATATTGTCGTGACGCTGGCGTCCGATGCGGATTCGTTGCCGCACGAACATGAGCAACTGCATCGGCAAATGGTCGATCGGTTGATTGAAGGCGGATTGCTCTCCGAAGGCGAAGCGGGCAAGTTGATCGTCGAACGTGAAGAGGAATCCGAGATTCCGGAAATCCCAATCGGTTCGCAAGGCGAGAAACGCGAGGAACGTTCCGAAGGTGCTTGACGGCAGAACCCGGTCTAAAGGCCAAGTGGACCAGGGACCAGGGGCAGACATGCAACTTTTCCGGCTCTGGCCCCTAGCCCCTCGACTCTGGTCCTATATACTGTCCGTTCGCAGTCTTGTTGATGGAACTGTTCTGACCGGTCGCCCATGATTCTGCTGTTTCCCAATCTCGATGTGCTCTCGTTGGCGTTGACGTCTGGCGTCATCCCATCGGAGGTCAGTGCGCGTCCCGCGGAAACCGCGACTGCAGACGACGGCCGCGTGTGGGTGAGGACTTTGGCCGAGAACGCCGAGTTTGACTTCAATGCCTTGCAGGAACTGGGCATTGTCTCCCGGAAGAGTTTTCGCGGCTCGGGTGGTTCACCGACGACGGTTTCGTGCTGGTTGCAAGTGATCCCGTTACAACCCATGTCGGCAGCACCGGAACTTGCCGACCGCACACCGGTCCTCTTTCTGATTTCGGAACCATCACAACTGGCCGAAATTGCCATTGAGATGTTGCGGCTCGAAAACGATCGCCAGAGTTTCCGCCGAGTGCGTTCGGAAGCTGGTGAGACGGCATTGTTGCATGTCGTTGGGCCGCCGTATTACACACTGTTGCGGGCATTGGATCAGGCGAGTGAGACGGAGACGCGACCGCGGGCGTTTCTCGATGCGGGGTCGCGGGTGTGGGTTGAATTCGGATTTCGGCATCCGTTGGCTTCGCAAATCACAGCTCCGCCGGGGCAAGTCCTGTTGATTTCGTCCGATGGAACTTGGACGACGCTTCAAGAAGGCCGGTTTCGCGAGGTTTATGAACTACTTGACTTGGAGTTGCCCAACGATCCGCGAGCGTTGCCGGCTGTTGAGTTGGAAGACCGTTTGCATGTCTCGTTGCGTTTGGTGGAGGGACAAGCGGACGACGCAGCCGAGTTATGGGTGCTAACCGAGAAAGGCATCGAGCAACTCGACGAATTGGTTCGCAACTCCGATGACCGGTTGATTTCTCGATTGGCGTTTGCCGTTGGTGATTCGGAGTCAACCAGCGGAACGCGAACGGTCGTTGTGCGAGCACGGCCTGGAAATTTGGCTCCGCCGGTGTTGGTGCTCGACGGTGTCGCGTGCCGACCGTATTTGAAGTTGCCGAACTTGTTCGTGCCGGTTGGTCGGCGGATTCATCCCCCACTCCGCCGGGATGCCGTCAAAAATTTGCTCGCAGCGGACGCAACAGAAGTCACCTGGTTAATGCCCAGTGAAGGTGTCGGCTTCCAACCACAGAGCCTCCCGGATTCAGCGTTTCGACCGTTGGCCGATTGGGTCGATTATGTTCTCGACACCGACCGCGTTGCCCTCGACGAGTGGACGCAGTCGATGCAGTTCGAATTTGAAAAGTTCGTTTGCAGCGACGGTCGCCCCGAACGCGAACGCACTCCAGGGCCGGAGGAACGCGCGCCGACGCCCAACGAACCGCGGATGAGCGAAGCGAAAGTCAATCGACCGTCGGGAACGTCGAAGAATGTCCAGAAGTCGGTCGTTGTGCCGTCGCCCTCGCAGACTCCGAAAAGTTCTCGACGTGTGCGTGCGGAAACCAAACCGTCGGAATTGGAAGTTCGGCTCAAAGAGTTGCAACAGACATTTCGCGAATCGGAGGCTGCATTCGATTCTTCCGAACGTCGTGAGTTGTGGGAGGAGTTGGCAGCGACGTACGCCGGTCTTTCTCAAGTCAACGATGCGGAACTTTGCTGGGCGAACGCGGTCTGGGAAGACCCGACGCTGAATGCGGAAGTCGCCGGTGCGTGGTTCGATCTAGAAACGAAATCCAGCGGGGAGCCGGCATGTGGTGGTGATGACTTGGAAGCGTTGGTCTCAAAAAACCGATTGAGTCCCACGGAAGTCAATCAACTTGCGGCTCACGTGATTGCAGCCGCGAGTTCCGGTTCTTCCATCGAGAACACCACGCACTTGCCTCAAGTGCAGACGTTGTTAGAGCGTTCGGAATCGCTGTTGCCGGTTCGCGTGGCTTGGTTGGCGTGGCTCGCGTTTTCCCAGTTGGCCGATCACGATGTGTTGGCAATCGCCCGGGCACGGGATCGCATTCTGGAACGTTTGTATTCCCAGGGACTCACCCCGGAACTCGATTTACCAGCGTTCCTGCGGACGACCAGCAATCGAACAGGCGACCGCTATCGTGCCATTGGTCAGCGTCTGATCGACTTGCAACCGGTCATTCGAAAATGGGTCGAAGACGAAAGCCAAACCCGTCCAACGCTGAAGAACGCCAAGACCGCTGCTTACGCGAATCTCATCACGGCTTACGGTTTGGCTCGGATGAATCGCAGCGAGGAAAGTCGGGAGTTGCTCGAGCGAGTGCAGAGCGAATTGTTTGACTCCCAAGAGACACACGATACGGTCCATCAATGGGTTGCAGATGCGTTCGGGCAACGGATCGAACAAGCCCTCGAAGGGCAAGCGGCAGGGAGTCGGCTGTCAGATGAGTTGCTGACGTTTTTCGAGCCGAACGACGGCTTGTCGGTGACGGAGAAAAAATCCCGTCGGGAGGCGGGTTACTATCTAAACAAGCTACGACGACAATCGCGAATTTTGCACCCGCATGAACAAGTCAACGCCTGGGCAAGATTCTATCAGGGAAGCAAATCGTCCGCAGAGGCTGGGTTGGCCGGTCAATTGGAACAATTGATCGATTTGCACGATCGCGATGCGTTGGCAACAAAGCTGCTCGACTTGCTCGACGAACATGGCAACACTGCCCCGTTGGACTTCGATCCATTGGGGGGGAAAGTTCTTCTGACATCGGCCTTAGAGTTTGCCCCCCGCTTGGGCGAATCTCATGCCCGCGAGTTGCTGGAACGCACCCTGCCAACACTCGACGAACTTTCCGACGCGAATCAGCAGGCCGTTCTCTTGGAGCAATCGATCGAGGTCGCTGCTCATTTCGGCCTAAGCGGGCCGGTGCAGACATTTTGGAATCGATTGCAACACTTGTTCGAGTCAGCCAGCCAGTCGGAAACGGCGGAAACTTTCGGAGCACTCATCAAACGAGCGGTGCATGGATTGCGAAAACTGGGGATGCGCTCGGAAGTCGCCGAGATGCTCGACCAGATCAATCGGCTAGTTCGCGAGAACAAGTTCGACCAAGCGGAAGAACCATTGAAGAGCAAAGGCAAGTCCAAAGTCGGCCCGAAAGACAAACTGGAGGTCGCCGACGGTGAACGCCAATTGCTCAATCAAAAACGCCGCCACTTTTTGATGCTCAACGTCGCCGCCGGTTGGTTCTATCTCGGACAGCACACGGAAGCGGAAGCGGTTGTCGACGATGCACGGACATTCCTGTTTCAAGAAAAAACGCTGAAACCGTTGGAACGGTTGGGGCTGTTACATGTGTATGTTGCCACCTTGGAGCAAGCACCAATCGAGTTCGCGTTGCCACGATTTGAAGAAATCTTCGAACGGCTTGATCAAATCGCTCAACCGAAAGCCGGTGGAAATATGATTCGCGGTGCGATGGATGCCTGTGAACGGTACTATTCTCCGGCGTTGCTCGATGTTGTGGAGGCAGTTGTGTTAGCGATGATCAGCGATGACTTCACGCTCGATCGCAAAGGTCGGCAGTTGTTGGAAGAGCACGAGTATTTTATCCGTCGTCGAATTCACCGCGACGTGGAACACGCCCGGAACGCCGCCGGGATTTGATTGTTGATTGATTGATTTCAGGTCATCGACTTCACGGAATATCATGAGTACAGCAGCGTCGACCGAGGAATGGACCTTTGAGGAACTTCGCGAACAAGCCGAGGAGATTCGCGGGCGACTCAATCGCTTGCGGACCAGTCTGGGACGGTTTCTGGTTCAAAAGCAATCGCTGATCGACTTAATGGTGATTTCCGCCGTCGCGCAGGAGCCACTGCTGATTGTCGGTCCGCCGGGAACCGCGAAAAGCGATTTGATTTTGAAGTTCAAAGACGCCATTGGTCTGCCCGAAGACGACTACTTCGAGTATATGCTCACCCGGTTCACCGAACCGAGTGAAATCGTGGGGCCGATCGATATCAACAAGCTCCGCGAGGGGCGTTACATCCGTCGCGAACAGGGGAAGTTGCCGACGGCTCGGTTGGCGTTTTTGGATGAGATCTTCAAATCGAACTCGGCGATCTTGAATATCCTGCTGACGATCATCAACGAAAAGAAATTCTATCAAGACGGCAAACCACAGCCGGTGAACTTACGAGTTCTCTTCGCAGCCACCAACGAAGTGCCCGAGCATGGCGAATTGTCGGCGTTGAAGGACCGTTTCGTCCTGAAAGCGGAAAGTCTATCGGTGGCGGATGACCACTTTACCGCATTGATCGACGCGGGATTAGACAGCGAAGTTCATCGTTCGCTGAATCAACGTCCTTGGATCGAGGGCCATGCATCTCTCGAAGACATCCTCAAAGCAGGTCGGTATTTGACCTATCTTTTTGGGAAACGGGAACATGCGAGCCAAGGCGAAGAACGCAACGATCGTCAGTTGTTTTTCCCTGACGACGTATTCCGCGAATATCAGCGTCTCGTGAAAACGCTGGTGCGGGAAGATCGACTGTTCATCAGCGACCGGAAGCTCGTCAAGCTCTATAAGCTACTGCGTGTGCGGGCTTGGCTAATGCACGGCGGGACGGTCAATCGGGACGACTTGCAATTGCTCACCTACCTGGGTGAAACACACCAGGAGATGGCCCTATTGCGGGAGAAGGTGCCGACGCTGCTGGGGCTGTAATCGAAGATTCCGATGGTTCGACGACGTACGAATGATCGACTTCCATCGCCGCAGTACGGAAATACTTGGGACGCGAATAGTACGCAAGCCGGGCGTCATCGTGCCAAGGGCGAGCGACCGGACTTAGCTGTCCGATTGCATCAACCACGTCGGCATAGCTGTCTTCAAGCTCGGAATGCGCTCGTAACGCATTTTGGCGGGAATGAAGTTGGCATCCCGTCGAGAGTGAACACACGACTAGAAGCAAGTTAAGATAAGCAATGGCTCGCATCTGGATTGGCCCACGTCAGTTGGGTGCGTCATCCGATTGATTTCATCACTCTTACCATCGGCCGGTTTTTGATGGGAAATCAATGGAAATAGCCGTAGCAAGATCACATCAACGAATTCCTGCTTGTTGAACCATGCAATTTTTCCAACGGCGAAATCAGCGAAACCTGCATCACCACTCCAATTGGGCGGGTAGATTCTCGCAGAAAATGTCGGGAAATCCCCTAGGAATGCCGATTTTGTCGTTGAATTGCGCGGGATTTTCTGTTTTGCTATTCAGTTAGCCCCCTAATGAGATGGTCAAGGAATGGATTGTTGATACCGCATCGGGGAAAAAACGCTGGCCGGCTTGTTACAGTGCGGATGTTTGAATTTTTGGTCAGTTTATTTCGATCGCGCTCACATCTAATCCCGCTATCAAATTCTTGACCTATGCGAGTACGTCTATTTCGACAAAACGGTTCCCGCCAGTTTCATCGCGTGGTTCTAGATCGCTTCCCCGCTGTATTGGGGAGCTCTGAGGATGCTTGTCACTTAGGAGATGCGTTGGACAAGCACCACTGCGAGATGGCGATTGAAGACGATACCGTCCGAGTTCGTGACTTGGAATCGATGGGCGGAACCTTCGTCAACGATCAGAAAGTTTGCGAAGCTCCTTTGCTCCCGGGAGACCGTTTGCGGCTGGGGGAAGTTGAGTTCGTAATCTCTTACGAGCGGCTTACCGTTCAGCGACCGCGGGATATTTTGTATCACGGTTGATTCGAGTGGTTCGTTGTGGGTAGAAGGTGGTTGGGAAACGCATTTTGTGGCGTAACCCAACCCGACTGATTCGTCGTACCTCACAATAAATCCACTTGGTTGGCCGATGCATATTGGACAGATTGAAACCACTTTCGACCGCGCATTGGCTGAAGTGGGAAAGGTCATGGTCGGTCAGGATGAACTGATCGAAGCCACCCTCGTCGGATTGTTTTGCGAGGGGAACATCCTGATCGAAGGCGTGCCCGGTCTGGGAAAAACGTTACTCGTCAACACGTTGAGTCGTGTTCTCTCCTGTGAGTTTCGCAGAATCCAGTTCACACCGGACCTGATGCCCTCGGATATCACGGGGCATTCGGTATATGAGATGAACTCGGGCGAGTTCCATTTCAACCGCGGGCCGATCTTTACGAATCTGCTGCTCGCAGACGAGATCAACCGAGCACCGGCGAAAACGCAGTCCGCCTTGCTTGAAGCAATGCAAGAACGGCAAGTCACGGTCGATGGGCAAACATATCGGCTTGCACCGCCCTTCATCACAATCGCCACGCAGAATCCGTTGGAGCAGGAAGGCACCTATCCGTTGCCGGAAGCCCAGCTTGACCGGTTCATGTTCAAATTGGTGGTCGACTACCCGACGGAAGACCAAGAGGCGGACATCCTCGGCCATTACGCAGCCGGACGTGACACGCGAAACCTCGATCTGTTCGACGTTTCGGCCATTCTGCAAGCCGCCGACATTCCTGAGGTGCAGGCGGTCTGTCGGGAAGTCATTGTCGAACCGTCGATCATTCGGTACATCACGGCGTTAGTCAGCCGGACGCGACGTTGGCACGCCGTCGAGGTCGGTGCCAGTCCCCGTGCCGGTGTGAATATGCTGGTTGCCGGGCGAGCGTTGGCAGCGTGTCGCGGTCGCGATTTTGTTGTTCCCGACGACATCAAGCAGCTAGCTCCCTGGGTTCTTCGGCATCGATTGCGTCTCCGTCCCGATGTGGAAATTGAAGGCGTCAACATCGACGACGTGATTCAAGAAATCCTCGACAGCGTCGAAGCACCAAGGAAGTGAACAGGGATTAAGAATTAGGATGTCGAGAATAGGGCAGATAGAAACCTACGAACGAATCTTAAACCCGAACCCCCTAAAGCCGAATCCCTAACCCCGACTCTTCCCATGATGCCTCGCGGATTCTTACTGGCGCTGTTTGCACTCGCGGGGGTTCCGTTAATTGTCGGCATCTTTCAACCCGTGCTAATTTCGGCGGGTGTGCTGCTTACGATGACAGTACTCGCGATCGCGGTCGTCGACTTACTGATTTCGCCCCGGCTGAATCGCATCACTGTGGAACGCGAAGCCGCTGAGGTCTTTAGTGTCGGTGCCACGAATGCCGTGACAATCTGGTTTCGTAATTCGAATCGCTTTTCGGTGTATCTCGAAGTCCACGACGAACCCCCTGCTCCGTGTAATACCATCGATTTGCCGTTTTCAGTTCGATTGCAACCCAACCGCACACAAAGCGTGGTGTACCATATCCGTCCGCATCGTCGTGGTCGGAATGAATTTGGTTCGGTTTTTCTTCGGCTTCGTAGTCAGTTGCGTTTGTGGACCATTCAAGAAGAACGCGAACTCCCCCAGGCTGTGCGAATCTTCCCGGATATTCGAGCTGTGCATAGTGTGGAACTGTTGGCTCGTCAGAATCGACTGTCCCAAGCCGGTGTCCGACTTTCCCGCTTACGCGGTCGTGGCAACGACTTTGATCGCCTTCGTGAATACCGACGTGGTGACGAGTACCGTTCGATTGATTGGAAAGCCACTTCGAAGCAACGGGAACTAATTAGTCGCGAGTATGTTGTCGAGAAGAATCAAACAATCATTTTTCTACTCGACAGCGGTCGTTCGATGTGCAATGAAGCCGACGGCATCACGCATTTCGACCGCGCGTTGAACGCTGCCATTCTGCTAAGTTATGTCGCATTACGCCAAGGCGACTCGGTCGGCATGCTAGTGTGTGGACGCAAACCCGATCGTTGGGTGCCATTGTTGCGCGGGGCGGCGGGAATACAGTCCCTCGTCCGGCAAACTTACGATCTTACGCCCACACTCGACGCCACCGACTACACACAAATGGTGCAACAACTCCGGTTGCGACATCGACGTCGCGCGTTAGTCGTGTTGCTGACTCACTCACTCGATGAAGTCCATATGCAATCCGTCGCGACGGCTCTTAGGCAACTTAAAACGCCGCATCTAGTGCTCGGTGCGTTTTTGCGGAACGTGCCACTCTATGAGCGTCTCAGTCAACAACCCGAAACCGGCGTGGAAGCCTTCCAGATTGCCGCCGCTGCGGAAATGATTGCCGCCCAATCTCAACAAGTCGCCCGTCTCGAACACGCCGGGCTCAAAGTTATCGATTGCCTGCCCGAAGACCTTTCTTCGAGCCTTGTCAATCAATACTTAGACATCAAAGCCCGGCATTTGTTGTGAGCGAGTCTAGCAAACTTAGACCGCGTGGTCTGTTGAGACATGATAGTGTGGGTCTTCGGAGACGTTGACTTCGATAAACTTCTGCACGCGTTGCAACAATGTTCGACATTCTGGGCTGAGATGTTGCAGACGAAGTTTCTTGTTCAAGCGATCGTAACGCTCGGCAACGGCGTGAATGGCTTCGAGTGCAGACTGATCATAGACCCGCGTGAAATAGAAGTCGATGATCACTTCGTCAGGATCATTCGCGGGATCGAACAGGTCGCGAAAGCTAGACACGGAAGCAAAGAACAATGGTCCATGCAATTGGTATTGTTTCTCGCCAGTTTCTAGTGTTTGCACCGCGGCGCTTAGGTGTGTTGCATGTTGCCAAGCAAATACAAGGGCGGAGACAATCACACCAATCAATACAGCAAGCGCGAGGTTATGTGCAAACACAGTCACTCCCGCCACAATCACCATGACTAACACATCGCTCGCAGGAATCTTTCGCCAAGTGCGGACGGTGGCCCATTCGAAAGTTCCAATCGCCACAGCAAACATCACACCCACGAGGGCAGCCATCGGAATACGTTCAATCAAAGGCGAAAGAAACATCACAAACATTAACAAGCAAACAGCGGCAACAATCCCTGAGAGTCGTCTCCGACCGCCGGAATTGACGTTAATTAAACTTTGACCAATCATCGCACAGCCACCCATACCACCGAACATTCCGGTCACAACATTCGCTAACCCCTGCCCCATGCACTCTCGGTTTCCTCGACCACGGGTTTCGGTGATTTCATCGATCAAGGTCAATGTCATCAAAGATTCAATCAAGCCGACACCTGCTAAAATCAGTGAGTACGGCAGAATGATGAGCAGTGTTTCTCGGCTTAGTACAGTGGCCCACGTCATATCGCCACTAGGAAACTGAAAACTCGGAAAGCCGCCTTTGATCGAACCGGCAAGATCGCGCACAGTCGACGTTTCTAAGCCGAACATCGGCAATGCAAATCCGGCGATCGCTGATACAACGAGAATCGCCGCGAGTGAGGCCGGTACCGCACGAGTCAATCGTGGCAATCCATAAATGATTAGCATCGTAAGGCCAACAAGACTCAGCATGATCGCAAGTGGAGTGCCCGTCATCCAAGACGTTTGCACAGCCGTTTGCCCACCTTCTGTGAGTACAGGAGTCGCAACCTGAAAGTTCGGCAACTGGGCCATAAAAATGACAATGGCCAATCCGTTGACGAATCCTAACATGACCGAGTGAGGGACTAACCGCACGAATTTTCCCAGTCGTGCCAAGCCTACCCCGATCTGGATGAGACCTGCCAACACGACGGCCGGAAACAGATAATCGATGCCATGATCTTTAACCAAGCTGACAACGACAACGGCCATCGCACCCGTTGCACCGGAGATCATGCCGGGGCGACCCCCGAAGATTGAAGTAATCAACCCGACTGTGAATGCCGCATACAGACCAGTCAAAGGCGGAACACCTGCGATCAAAGCGAAGGCGACCGCCTCGGGAACCAATGCCAAAGCCACGGTCAGGCCAGATAGAATCTCATCTTTGACACCCGCTTCGCGGGCTGCGGACAAATCAAACATCGAACGACAACTTCCAACAAGAGAGTCAGCCAACGGTGCGCACCATCGGCGTATGAATAGCACGTTCACGAAGCGAACCACGGGCGAAAGCCCATGTCACAGTCATGAGTACAAACACAAGGGAGCAGATGTTCCGGAAGACCTATCCGAACAGACGCCAATCGGCCGACTGATTGAAAGTCGGTCGCACACATCCTGAAATGATCATTCCCAAAACAAGTGAAGAAAGGATCACGGTGGTGAGAGCTTAGTTACGGCGAAATACATCGGAGAGTTACAGTGTCTGGTTGGAATCCGGGCGAGGACCCAGAGAATAGCGGGTTGGCGGCGGAATGTCCACGTTAAGTTTTTAGGAAAAACTAAGTTCCCCCGCTATTCGCCCGTCGGAAGTCTTAAAAAGATGGCGAAGATTGATGTCGCATTCACGGTTTATCGCACTAACCGCGTTAAGTAGACCAAGCCGCACTGTATGTAGATCAGGCTGCCCAGCCGGTAAAGCTCGCGCACAATCTGGTATGCAGACGGATCAACGCATGCAAATTCTTAGGTTGCCTCGATCATTGCAATGAACTGAATTCAATGACGCTCGCGTCTTGCTCGGGGTTTATCGGCGTATCCCGACTGCGGTTCGTCGGCTTGCGGCTGCTCCATAGGGACCAATCGTTGAACTTCGTGATCGGTGCACGCCACTGGCCCCGAAAGGTCCCGCATTGACCCTGGTTGACGATCCACGGGAATACGTTTGGCCGGCCGGTGTTGTCACTCGCACACCGCTGGCTCTTCCAGCTTCTGTGCGACCGAATGGACCCGACCTCGCGGCGGCCGCCGAACCATACTGCACCGTCGTTCCACCGCGAGTCGTCATGCTTCCAGTCTGGGCGGCTCCCGAGCGAACATCACCCAAAGGTCCCGCGGCTACTCCGCGAGCGGAATGTGCGGTGGCCGCTCCATAGGGACCAATCGCCGCAGCGGATCGCTGCATCCCCGCACGAATCACCGCATGCGAAGCGTGCGTATCAACGAGGAGAATCGAAGCCCCGAGACACATTAAATACAAATAACGCATAGAAAAAGTCTCCAAAGTACGGATTCGATCACGATTCTATTTCACGCGTTTAACGGTAATCACATCAGTGTCCGGAACCGATTCGCCATCAATAGTTCGTTTTGTAGACTGAAAGGTGAAGGAATCCCGGTCGACTGGTATGAGGACATTTGTCGCTGTCACTTCGGTGCCATCTGATTGTCGACCGGTAGCAAGAACTAACCATTTTTTCCCGTCTCTGGTCCACAACGATTCTCCCGTGCCACCTTCGTCCGTGAACAACCAAGACTTTGGCAAACCCGTCTCGGAATCCATACCGATCATCTGGCTACCACTGCTTTCGCCCTCCTCGGACTCTGTCGAATACTCCATTCTTAGAAACTTTTTGGAGAGAGTCCATTCGTAAGTTGTTGTCACCTTTGTGCCGTTTGCGTCGACTTGCCATGTGCCGACAAGCCAAGCGAGATCACGCAATGAGGGACTATCCGCAAACTCGCGAAGCAACGCGATAGACCATTGCCCGTCTTCCTTCGTGTATAGCAGGCTGTAACCAGTGCTGCCAGAATTTTCTTCATCGCTTTCAATATGAAATCGACCTTCCTCAATCGCAGTACTTGCCGAGAGAAAACGAATCTCATCGCTTTCGGCCACGACTTTAAGCTTTGAACGATCTTTGCTCGCACTCGTGAAGGCTTCTTGAATCGCCTCCCGCCCGCGAATCGAAAGATGACCTTGAATGTATTCGCCGCCATCGGTCCAAAACTGAGCAATGGCCGTTGCATCGGCCTTAGAAAGAGCCGCCGCGAAAGCTTTCGTGCGAGATTCAATCTCCTGAACATCCTGTTTCTGGTCGGCCCAAAGCGAGTTTGCCGTGCTAAGCAAACTCAATGCAACTAGCAAGTAGACATGAACTCGAAACATCTTCCACACTCCTAGATAAAGTCTGGCCAGTAACAGTCAAAAAAAGTTAGTCGGATGAAAGCTACTCATGTTGTATTGCCCTCGACCCAGGCTTTTCGAATTTGGCCGGCAAGAAAGTTGTACCGCGTCGAGCTCCGGTCACGGTTAGTATAAATGAAGCATTGTCAATTGCGGTGTCTTGCGAATGAAAACGACGTGAGTCATCTATAGTTCCTGACGTCTCGTTACACTTTGTTTCCAAGATCGTCATCTGAGTTCTAGAAGCAAACTCGTGTTGATAGCTAAAACGAAAAGCTTGTCTGTATCGGCTTAACACACGCGACTTTGTCACCTTACCTGACACGAAAACTAGTTAGAAACCCATCAGCAGCCAGCTAGCATAATGGTCCAATAAAAACTTAGCCAGTTGCTGAAATAACAACAGAGATTCGGTAGTCGATGCCGGCTAGTCTATTCGTACCTGCCTAGCGTGCCTGAAATCTCGCTAGAATTCAATGGATACTGGATTTACGATTTCAAAAAAGACTTTGCGGTTTATTGCGAGCTTTTTCACAAAACCCACATCAAGTCTTATTGGTTAGATGGCTGTCAGTCGGGAGGGGAGTCGAGTTGTTAACAATGATGCTCAATGGCATTGGCTCAAACGGCAGTTACTACTAGCCAGCGGAGGTCTAAGCGAAAGCGCCGTCCGCAAATCTACTCTAGCTGCGAAATTGTTCCTCAAGACGCCGGTGCAGCAAAACGGATCAGTCAAAATCCATTCTCGGATCCCAAAGTGACCGTGAGACCGAATGAGGATCGGTATTGTTCGTCACCCACAAAGAAGCCAACCGCGGACTAACAGTGTTGTGCCGACAGGCTCTTGAGGGAGCTGTTCACAGCATCATCCGGGATTGCCACGCGTATTCGAACTGGCGTTCCCGCGAAAGACGGATTTGGCCGAGGAATACCGACTTCACACGGCGTACGAGCGGATCAAAAATCCGACACCGTCAATGCACGTCGAAGGCGGTCAGGCAGAGAGACAAACGCGAAAGCCCTAGAAAAGTCAGAGTTTGACCATCCAGGGCACTTCACGCCATCTGTGCCGATGTCAGTAGAGGGACTCGAACGATCCCAAAAAGCCCCAGGACAAACCGCGAATTCGCGAAACGGCGACGCAAAATCCGACGCAAGACGGGTCTCTTTGCATCAACTGGCATCTACAATCCGCCAACACCTCTCAGAGAACGAACGCAATCAACTTGTTGAGATGCTCAGGCAAGAAAGCACCTCGATCAGGCCAAACTATTAACGTCCAAAATCTCCCGGTCGCGACGAGAGATTCTCAATTGTCAAAACGCACGTCTTCGCCACTCGGGTGCATTTTCTTGTTATCGGACAATTCAATAGATGCATGACCCACCCTGATTGATCCGTCCATTCTTGCACGCTGGGCACAGGGAATCATCATCGAACGCCTGAACTATCCCAGCAGCATTGCAGTCGGGGCACGTGAATTCATTGAATTGAAGGAATGATACACCATCCCATTCTTCGTCGTCCGCAATCGTCGCATTCTTGACGACGACTGCTGTGTCAATGTGTTCATCAGTTAGGAGCCGGCGCAGTGAAAGTGTTTCATTGTCTTTCGCGCCCCATTGAGATTCGCCATTGCCCAGAACAAATTGGGCACCGCACTTTGAGCAGGCTATGAATTGCCCGCCAGCATGATGTGACCATCCGGACGCAAAATCAAAGTTGCATGCCGAACAGGTGTAATGCTTGCCCATCATTGCGTTTCACCTAGTCCGATAACGACCTACATCACCGGGCGGCCGCCAGCGACGTGGATTTCAGATTCAGCACCCGACGGCCGCTCCGTGTGCAACGGATTGTTATGCAGTCATGGATTCTGAAGACTTCTCTTCCGATTCTCTGTAGGCTTCCGCTGTCGCGCGAACTGATTCATCTGAGTCGTGGAGTAGTCGGTCGCGAACGGCACGAGCAAGCGTGAAGTCTGGACCGTCAACTTGCCAAAGACGTTCGAAAGCATTGTCGCGGACGTCTGGTTCACTATCCATTGTTTGGGCCAGAAAAATCGACTTTGCCAACTCCGAGTCGATTTCAGCTATCGCTTCACTGCATGCCGCCTTTACATAGTCGTCATCGAACTTGAGGGCACCGTGAATTAGTGCTGCCATCGATTCCGTCGTCGGGTGTGCCATTTTCGCAAGAGTCATCGCTGAAACGACGCCGTAGTCCTCTGGTGAGGTGGGCACAGGAGGATCGGTGACAGGCCAACGCTCGGTTGTGTCGGTGCCGAGCAGATAATCGATTGACTGCCGGACGTCAGTTTCGCTGGGCCCCATTCTCACCTTTGCCGCCTAACGCCCCCGTTCACCGGGCCGCGGCGAACGACGATGAACTCACCAAACCGCGCGGCCCGCGGCTCCGTGTGCAACGGTTTGTACTGTCGCTATTGAGCGTACATTTGGAGAAACTTCGCATCAACGTCAGGGGGAACCGTATCATCATATTTCGCGAATAGGATTTCGTTTTCGATCCAAAAGCGCGACATGAACCTCTCGAATGACGTCTCCCAAATGTGAAAGTCTGTTTCTTTGAGTTCGTCTATTTCGTAGTCCATGTCGTCGGCGTCGAAGTACTCGTAAGACGAGACAACACAGTGATCTGAACCGTCCGCGTTGACGTACAAGTACCAGAGGGCGCAGTCTTGCTGATCGTGCAGGAATCGGAGCAGGAATCCTTTGGCGAACGGCAGCACGGTTTCAGCGAGATTCAGGTAGCACGCCGTTACCGAGCGCAGATGTTTGTGCCATTCCGGTGTGCGAATGAAGGTGACGAATTCTGGCGGTAGTTTGAGTCCGTTTTCTGCGGCGGATGCGATTGCAGCGTCAATTTGCGTTGGAAGGTCGCCGGCGCGTTCGTCACCGATCGCCCATTCATCGTGCGTCGGTGTTTCGGTCAGCCATGCGAACGTACCGTCAAGAACATGTGCAAGCTCCTTGATGTCTGCTTCGTTCGAGAATGGTGAGTCGGCAGGTTGCATGTGAGTCTCTGCGACAGAACGCCCAAGTTGACCGAGCCGACGATCGACTTGCAAGTGTTTGAGCGGGATAAAATGGGCGCAGCCTATCCCGCGAGTTTGGGTTTATTGTAACGGCTTCGGTCCAACGCATTGTTATCCCGCATCGATTTTGTTCGACATGTTAAGCGATCACAATATTGAATAATGATTGCAAAGCTCGGCAAACTTCAACGGATCATTCGAATGCAATGCGTTCCATAATTCGCCAAGTTCAAGATCACGACATTCTCGTGAAGCGGTTTCGCATGCGATTCTAACCGGGGCTGAATAGCTGGGGCACTTCGCACCGGGATATGGATTGAAATCATCCAAGCATACCCAATGAGTAGCACGTAATGCGTCGTCGCGTTTCATTCGGTTTTGCATTATCGCGACCACGCAAAATAAACATGGACCTCCTAAAATATCAGGTCCACCAGAATCTACAGAAAATGCGCGAGTATTTCGTTCGACGACCTGTAGAAGATTTGGTTTTTGTGTCATTGGAATACGACGCAGATTCTACAGCGGGATAACGACCACAATCACCGGGTTGCCGCCGGTGACGCGGAATTCAGATTCGGCCCGGACGGCAACTCCGGTGCATTGTATTGTTATGCGGTTTTGGGGTTAAACGACAGAGTGTAATCCCGACAGATGACGTCTATGACATCATCATACGTCAACACTGCAAAGTGCCGATGGTTGGGCGTAACCTTGCCAGCCAATGAGGAAAGCCATCGAGAATCAACGAGTTCTTCAAACGACGAGCCCATGAATGCATTGTCTTCGCTGTCGTGTTGAGACTGCCATGTGTCAAGTTCGAGGATATGAGTTGCTAGTACGCCATTGAATCTGAGGACGTATGGCAGTTCTTCCGATGTGGGCATTTGTTCTGGTGGAACGAACTGCCTCACGATACCGGTGTTGATCGTTCCCTTCAGAACGAGTGTGGATGTATCGGGCATCGATAGCCGGTCAAGGAAAATGCAGTCGCGTCCCCACAGCGTTCCGATTGCGGTTTGAACGATCGTGCGACTACCCATTCGAATCAGTTGCCTTTGCCGCATAACGCCTGCCGTAACCGGGCACGAACGGAAGGCTTTGATTTCAGTTGCCGCGTGATTGAGTGCTCCGGTTCACGGCTTTGTTATGCGCCCGTTGTGGATTGGCCGGGCAAGTTAGTGACCCAGTAATTTCAGCCACTCTTGGAAGTACTTTTCTTGGGTTGAGACCCGAGAATACT
This sequence comes from Thalassoroseus sp., assembly GCF_984380535.1. NCBI lineage: Bacteria > Pseudomonadati > Planctomycetota > Planctomycetia > Planctomycetales > Planctomycetaceae > Thalassoroseus > Thalassoroseus sp. The sequence continues at coordinate 2,291 of NZ_CFHRBF010000002.1, read as the reverse complement.
GAATCTTTGAGTCGGGCTCAAATATGTCCACGAGGCTGGAAGTGCTTGCGGGCTCGCCGAGATGCATCTGATAGGCCTTGATCCCGCCACCCATGTCACGACTCATACCCGACGGCCACACGTCGACTGCGCATCCTTTGCATAGGAGTTCGCATCCATCATCTTCTAGGTGACGCCGGACAGCCAAGAATGCCTCAAAATAGTCGTCTTGCGCAAATACGCCGATTGCCGGAGTAATGTTATCCGGTGGAGGGTCAATCCAATCAAACTCGAGATTGTATCCGTCAGGAGAGTGAGTCCCGACGAGTTGTGCTCTAAGAAGAGTGCCACCGGGAATTCTCACTGAAGGCTCGTACTTAAGCTCAGGTTCGCTCATTGGCACATAACGGCTAAGCTAACCGGGTGGCGGTCAGCAATGTTGATTTGGATTTCGCGCTTAATCGCCGCTCCGGTTGAGCGATTCGTTATGTAGCGCTTAGAACGTTACGTAAACGCCACGATTCTTGGATCGACAGGCATTGAGCAATGACAAGTAATCAGCGAGTTTCGGATCATTGACGGCAGCAAGCTCAACAATCGATTGTACGACAGTGTTGGGCGACTGGAAGTACGATCCCATGCGTCCCGGGTCAAATGGGTTGTCTGTTGGCCCAACGGTCTGGCCGAGCATCGCGACTTGGCATGACTCGTTAAGTGCGTCGCTGATTTCGGTCCACGCATCGCCCACCCCGAAATCGTCCACTGGATTGTAGAATCGAGTTAGCGCGAAATCGCCGAGCGTGTGAACTTCGTCAATGTGTTCGACCTGCGATTGCCAATCGCTTGTGAGCGGAAGCCCTTCATACGGATCCGTCAGTTCGCTGATATTGGTGTCAATGTAGGACAAGAGCTGAGACGTGTCATTGGATCCGAGAGCATCAGCCAGGATTGGGCGCAGATCAGTATCAAACGTGGCCCAGTCGAACTCATACGCTCTGTGCTCCATTGACATGGGTTTAGCCACATAACGACTGCAATCACCGGGCCGCGACGAGGGATTGTCCATTGTCAAAACGCCCGGACTTCGCGGCTCCGGTGCATTGCTTTGTTATCCCGCGTTCAGTGATCAGCTCGATCGTATGGATGGACTGGGTCGATGCCACCGTCGATTAAACCGAAGAACGGGTCATCAAGTTCGTCAATATTTCCATTCAACAGCCGATGAACACGAAACACATTATTGTAGTCCATTAGTGGGCTTCTGTTGTAGGCATTTCGATCCATCGTGTCTTCGTCATCGTGGCAGTAGAACAGCCCATAGCTGCCCGGACCGTTCTTTGCGATCCATTCGAGCATTTCCCATACGTTGGAGGACCTATGATTTCGTGATAGGCAGTACGTCAGCAGGCCGTGGTGATTGTTGAGATTCTCATGGAGCTGCCATTGCATAAATGGGTCAGCGTTATTCTGCATCCAAATTCGGAAACTTTCCCAAAGAAGTTTGTCGGCCTCGTCAATTTCGGAGTCAACTCGTTCAACGCTATCGAGTGTGGCATCGGCGAGTGGCGCACGATCCGATCGAAGATGGCACCAACCGAAACCGAGCACTTTGATTCTCCAGAGCGGGATAACGTCCGCCGTCACCGGGCGGCGAGTGTGAAACTAACCATCAGAAATCGCGCTGACGCCGCTCCGGTGCATGGCATGGTTACCCGATTAGATGCGCTTCGGTGTGGTGCCCATCGACATCATGGACACATTGTATCGCGAGGCGTCGATCGTCAGCAAACACAACGTTAATCGAGGCGCATTCAGTACCATCAGGCACGAACGCGAACGCCTCCGCCACAGTTTGCCCCGTCATTTCTTCGAGCAGGCGAATGGAGTTGTAGCATTCATCTTGTAGGTCCTCAGCAACGTCTTCGTCTGAGACCAGATCCCAAAACGCAGCACCCAGGTCAAGGAAAAATTTGTGCCAACCCGGCGCGCAGTTGAACTTCGCGTAGAACACGATCGGGTGCATCGCATCGTTTGACGCATCGGAGATTGCAATCAGATTCGACAGCTGCGAACCGGCGACCGCATCCACCGTAAATTCACGATCGTGGTGAAGGCGTTCCATCAGTTTGTTCGGGTAACTAGTGTTTATTAGGAACGATTCCTAATAACATGCGCACGTTATTAGGAATGGAAACAATCGAAATCCGCAGGGCTGCGAACGCCACGGCCACCACGGTTCAGAACATGGGTATAGATTATTGTCGTTCTAACATCCTTGTGCCCAAGGAGTTCCTGCACGGTTCGTATGTCGT